>NZ_JBCDMT010000004.1:0-495641 GCF_038439875.1 Pseudoflavonifractor phocaeensis | reverse complement strand
AGTGGGCCTTTTAAAATCAAGCATCTGCTGATAAGTGAGCTCGTTCATACTGTTTCCTCCTTTGCAGGTCGGCCCGGGCGGGCGTTCGCCTCCAAGCGGTTCCTTCTTCGCCACTTGATGATGCAGGTGGCGCTGACACCGATTGAGCGGGCGATCTGGTTATCGTTTTGTCCCATGTCATATAGGATGCGGGCCATTGTCTCGTCCATGGTCACCTTGCGGCCCCCGGCGTTTTTGAGTCTGGCGGTCCGCGGTGTGCTGGAAGATGGCACAATGATGATCTGCTGGGGCTTGTATTCCCGCTTGCCGGGCTGGCGGACGGCGCAGTCGTCCACGGTGCCGCCTCTGGAGTGGCCGGTCAGGGCGGCGTAATCACACAGGTGGCCGCTGTGGGGTGCCGCCTGGTATTTGCAGCCTTTGCAACGGGTCATGGAGTCGCCTCCTCCACTCGGACATAGACGGCGGGCTCCAGGGCGTAGAGCTTTTGGTAGCGCAGGCGGGTCACCTGCTTGTCGTCCTGGTAGGCCAGGCCGTTGAGAGCGTCCAGGACGAGCTTCAGGACATTGTCCGCATCAGGCTTTGTGAGTGGCACCAGGTCCCCGGAGAGCATGGCCTCCCGTTTATACTTGGAGGCGCTCCTGGGGATGGGGTGGTAGGCCTTGATGGTGACGGATACCGGTCCCTCCAGGGGGACGACGGGGCCGTGGATGGCCCGGCGGAAGTGCCACTGCACCTTGTCCTCAAAATCCTCGGTGGCTTTCGGGGTGTAGACGTGGCCTCCCTTGGTCATCCGTGGCCGGTCCTTCCCGTGAAGGCCGGGGACGGTAAATTCGATCATGTCAAAACCTCCAGTTCTGGGAAGCCCACCCCGTGGGCCTCCAGCAATTCCCACCACCGGCGGTATGTAAGCCCCTTCGCCTGGGCCTCGCTCCAGGTTGCGGGGAGACCTGCGGCCTTGCGCTGGGGCAGGATCTTTTCCCATAGACCCCGGAGGCCTTCCAGGATGAGGTCCGGCTTACCCTTGGGGGCGGCTGTCCTCGGCGGTTCCGGGGGTGGCGGGCAGAGCACAGCGATGTCCGTGACGTCCGGCCAGAACTTTTTCTCCCGGAAGTACCCGGCCACCGCGGCCTTCACGTCCGCCGGGGCGTAGGGTTCCAGGGTGAGCAGCCATAGGCTTTTCAGCTTTTCATCCTGGAGGTGGCGGTCATTGGGGCGGTAGAGGGCCAGCAGGGCCCACAGCTTTTCGATGTCGTCTTTCGTCATGGCGGCCCTTTCTTACGGTAGGTGGTTCTGATCCCTTCTCCCCCTTCTCTCGGTGAAGGAGGAGGAGAAAGGGGGGTTATAGGGGGATAGAGAATAGGGGGTATGGGGGGAAGGAGGAAGGGGGGAGAGGGGCCCCCGGCGAAACCGAAGGTTTCGTTGGGGAGAGGAGGAGCAGCGGAGTGAACGAGCCCTGCCCGCAGGGCGGGGGGAGCGATACGCAGCTTGCGCCGACGAGGTCATCGGCGCACAGCACGGGGCACGCCCCGCCGTCTGCGCCTGTTCCCGCCGGGGTCCCCACAAAGCCATCCGGCTTTGTGGGGAGAGGAGGAGCAGCGAAATGAGTGAGCCTTGGCGCTTGCGCCGAGGCAAGGGATATGAAGCTTGCTCCGACGTGATACTCCCGGAACCGTTTAAAACGGAAGGTCCCCGTCCTCGTCGGATTCAGGGAAACCGCCGGGGGCGGCCCAGGAGGCCGGGGCGGCGGGCTTGGATTTGGCCGGACGGAACTCGGGCACCTTGAAGTCCCCGGTCTGGATGGCCTCCAGGGAGCGGGTCTGGGCCACGTAGAGACGCCTGCCGGGGGTTCCGTTGGTTTTGATGTAGCCCTCCTCGCCCAAAACCAGGCCCATCAGCTTGCCGGCCAGGGCGTGGGGGTTCTGGTCGTCGAAGATATAGCCGGGGTTGGACGCCTCCACGGCGGTCTTGAAGGCCTTGAAGAAGCCCAGGGCGGAGTCCTTGTAGGAGCGGATGAGAGGGGTGGGCCAGAAGCCCGCCCGGGTGAAGGTGTCCTTGTTATAGCCCTTGTACTGGCCCTCGGCGAAGTCCCACTCGAGTTTGAGGTACTCTTTTTCCTCCACGTCGGTGACGGAGGCGATACGGGCGATGTAGGCCCCGGGGGTGGGGGCGTCGAAGCCCTCCACGGCCTGGACGCCGGTCCAATCGACATGTCTCATTGTTTGATCTCCTCCTTGTTCAGGTCGTAGTAGGCGCGGATGGCGTCGTCCACCGCCTTGAGGTCGTTGTCGATCTCCGGCGGGAACATGTCCATGGGGGACTTGGCGGTGGAATAGCCCTCCGACTGGGTGACGAAATAGTGGCGGTCCTTGGTGGAGCGGCAGAGGAGGACGATGGAGAAGAGGCCCTCCACGGTGAGCTTTTCGTCCAGCATCCGGCCGATGGTCTTGGCCTTGAGGGTGCCGTCGTCCCGCTTTTCGGTGTGGTGGAGGAAGTAGACGATGCGGTCCGGGGGCGTCTTGGTGATGACGAACTGGATGAGGTTGCGGAAGTTGAGGGCGATGTCGGTGAACTTGTTGTAGCCGGTCTCCTGGGCCCGGTCGAAGAACTCGAAGGCCAGAAGGTACTGGCTGTCGTCGATGACGTAGGTTTTCAGCTTGGGGGCGGACAGGCCCTTGGCGATGTCGGCGTAGGTGGCGGAGTTGACCATTTTGAGGGGTTTGCGGAAGGGAAGGGGCTTGGAGGCCACGTTAAAGACGCCTACCTCGTCGGGGGAGAAGCTGCGCAGGGAGGCGGATTTGCCGGAGCCGGATTCGCCGAGGATGAGAACGGGGATGCCCATGGTGATACCTTCTTTCTTTTGAATGGGGGTGGAGGAACGGGTCAGGAGACCTGTTCCATATCGATGCCCAGCTCCAGGGCCAGGCCGCGGGGATCGTTTTCCATCTGGTAGGAGATCTCCTTTTTGAAGCACTCCACGCAGACCATGCGGCCGTAGAGAAAGTAAGTAGATTGGCCGGGCCACACCTCACCGCCGCACTCGGGGCAGTTGAGCGCGGGGGGATCGTCCTGGATGTCCCGGAGGGGATTTTTCAGCATTTGACAGGTTCCTTTCCGTGCCTTATAATGAAGGCGGATTTTTTTCTGCTTTGCCGTCCTCGGTGTCGTTACCACCGGGGGCGGCGTTTTTTATGTCCAAGAGCTCGATGCAGGGAATGAGCCATAGCGTTAAGAAAATGAGCCGGTGGCTCATTTTTAGCGGTGGCCGGGCGGCTATGCCGCCGGGGGGCGTGTGGATAGAGTGCCGTCCGGGGACGTGGGGATAGGACGGCGGGCGGATGGTATCCGCCCCTACGGCCTGCGGGGAACGGCGGAGCGGGGTCACAGCAGCCACCCCAGGGCGATGCCCACGCAGAGGATCAGGGCCAATACGGCCAGCCCCTTGATCCAGGCTTCCGCCTTCTGCTGGAGGCGCTTTTCCTCTCGGGAGAGGTGTTTTGGGATATAACGCATGGTTTGGCTTCTCCTTTCTCAGGCCATACCGCGGCGGTCCACCAGGACGCGGGCCACCTCGTCGGTGTCGTATTTTTTCCGGCCGCCGAAGGCCGTGGCGGGCAGGCCGGTATCCTCCACCCAGCGGCGGGCGGACTTGGGGTCGGTATAGCCCAGCTCATGGGTCAGGTCGGCCAGGGTCATCATGCCGCCGTAGAGGGCGCGGAGGATGTCCCGCTTCTCCTTGCGGGCGGCTTGTTGGGGTGTCATGGAAAATGCCTCCTTTCTGGGTGAGTCCGGTTTATGGGACAGCGGTTGTGGTAGCATCAGGGTAGGACGGAGGGGAGGCGAAGAGCTCCTCCAGGGTCCAGGTGGGGAAGTAGGCGTCCCGGATGGTGAGGCAGTCCCGGTAGGGAAGGCCGGTATGGAGGAGGCGGTTGGAGAGGCAGGAGGGGGACAGGAAGAGGAGCTTGGCCAATTCGCCCCGCTTGATTTTCCTGCGGCGGAGCTCCCGGTCCAGGACAGGGTAGAGGCACCGCCCGGGGGCGGTCATGTACCGCTCCATTTTCTGGATGGCGTCCTGGACGCACTGGCGGGAGACGCCGCGGAGACGGGCGATGTCGGCGTAGGAAAGGCCCTGGGAGCGGAGGGAGAGGTATTCGGCCTGCCGCTGGGTGAGGCCGCCGGTCATGAGGTGGGCGGCCTGGTCGTGGGCGGCGGCGGCCTTGTCGGCGTCCCGGGCCACCTTCCTGAGCCGGGGCTTACAGGCGGGACAGATGCCGTCCTTGGCCCTGGTGAGTGCCCCGCAGGCTTTGCAGGGGGCGGAGCGCTGGTAGGGGTTGATGAGGCCGGTGCGGAAGGCGTGCTGGGCGTTCTCGCTGCGGGTGGTCCACTCCAGGTTTTCCAGACGGTTGTTGGAGGGGTTGCCGTCCAGGTGGTTGACCTCGGGCTTGTTTTCCGGGTTGGGCAGGAAGGCTTTCGCCACCAGGCGGTGGACGTACTCCCGGCTCCCGTCCGGGAGGCTCACCATGCGGTAGCCGTTGACCTTGTAGAGGGTGGCGAGGGTGCGTTTGCCGTCCGGAGAGACGCGGTAGACCTCGCCCAGGGTGTTCACCTCCACGCCGGGGAGGGGGGAGGCGGTGCGGATGGACATGGGGGGTCACTCCTTTTCTTGAAGATATTGTCACAAAGTGTTAGGATGTGGGTGAGGTGATAAAAATGGCAGGATTCAAATGTCCGTTTTGTGGGTCCGCAGTGCCGGATATTCATGAGACGCACCAGGTCGACTATACAAGATTTGTGATAACGGGCCGAGGTCTAGGCCGTAATGATGAGGAGTGGGGCTGGGATGTCCACATGCTCCGGTGCCCGGAGTGTGAACGGGTATCGACGGTCGCGTATGGATGTGGGACGAAAGTAAAGGGGCGGATGGTCCAAATCTGTCCTGAAAGCAGTGCGGTCCAGTTCCCGGAGTATGTGCCGGAGGGTATCCGCAGGGACTATGAGGAGGCCTACTCCATTTTGAATAAGAGCCCCAAGGCGTCCGCCACTTTGGCGCGGCGGTGCCTCCAGGGGATGATTCGGGATTTTTATGGAGAGAAAGACAAACCTAATCTCTACCAGGAGATTGATGCCATCAAGGACCGGGTGCCGCCGGCCCAATGGGCGGCCATCGACGCGGTGCGGAAAATCGGGAACATTGGCGCGCATATGGAGAAGGACGTGGACCTTATCATCGACGTGGAGCCGGAGGAGGCCGAACAGCTTCTGCGGCTGATTGAATTGCTGATGGATAAGTGGTATGTCGCCCGGCATGATGAAGAAGAACTCTACAAGGCCATTATGGAGACGGACAGGGAAAAGGCGGCGGCGAAGCATCCGGACTGACCGGGTCATTGACCGCAAGAAGCTCCCCTTCCAAGGACCAGAACTGCAGAATGACACGGTTTGGGTCTGAGCTGGTGCCTGCGCCGACGGTGGTCATAGTCTGGATGACCTGGATGACCTTAGCGGATTTGGTGGACATGAAAAAATCTCCTTTCAGGGAAGGGCTTTATACAAAATGATAAGATCCATCGGGATCAAGGAGCGCTTCCAGCTCGGCGGCGTAATTAGGTGAGACTGTCCGGTATTGCTCGACCAAAGCGAAGAGATCAGGGGAGAGGCCATGAGCGCTTCGCTCCCGCTTGATTTCAAGGCGCAAAAGGGCGGCATGCAGTTTCCGTTCCGCGTCTTTGGGCTGCCGGTGCCCGTTCAGAACAACGCTGAGATATTTGGGATTCCATCCCACCTCTTGGGATAGCTGCTTTTTGGTGACGCCTTTTCGGTGCATTTCACCAACCAGATCACCAGTCCATTGTGCAGGCATACAAAAGATTACCTCCTTCTACATTTTTGTTGACCTACGTAATCTTAAGTGATATTATGATGGTACCAGCCAATCACAAATGATTACTCTGAATGATTACGAAGATCAACCTGTGAGCTTATAATAGCACGCTATCGTAATCAATTCAAGAGCTTTCTGCTTACGTGAGTAATCTTTGTATGCTATGTACAAAAATAGGAGGCTCTTTTTATGTTTTTTGACCGCTTCGAGGAACTATGTGCGCAAAAGGGTGTTAAACCGGGAAGAGCATGCAGGGAAATGGGTGTGAGTCGTTCGCTTGCTGCAAAGTGGAAGGCCACAAAAACTGAAAAACCAAGTGCGGATGCCTTGGAAAAGATGTCGGCCTATTTTGGTAAATCAATTAATGAAATTCTCAGTGGGCAAAAAGAAACGCCCGCCTTCACTGGGAAGGACGAGCGGGATATTGCCAAGCGGCTGGAGGCCGTATTGGGGGATTTGGAGCAGGGGCAAGACGGGATTTCCTTTTTGGGCGAGGCTCTTGACCAGAGCACACGGGAGCTGCTGGCCAAGTCGATCCAAAACAGTCTGGAGATGGGGAAGGCGCTGGCCAAGCAGAAGTATACGCCTAAGAAGTATAAAAAGGAGTAAGTATGGTCACCAGAGCGATTGCCGAAAAGCTATGTCGAATATTGGATACCCGGAACCCTTTCGAGTTGGCGGCATCGCTGGGCATCGTGGTGCTTTACGAGCCGTTGGGGAGCATCCAAGGATACTACAACAAATGTTACCGGCAGAAGTTTATCCATATCAACGAAGAGCTGGATGGGTACGAGGCTACCTTTGCCTGTGCCCATGAGCTGGGCCATGCGATCCTTCACTCCGATGTGAACACCCCCTTTCTGCGGAAGAACACAATGTTTTCTGTGGGGAGGATCGAAACGGAGGCAAACCGGTTCGCGTTGGACCTGCTGTTTGAGGATGAAGAGCTCCAGCCCTTTTTGGAGCGGTCTATCACGGACGCCGCCGCCTATATGGGAGTGGACGTTCCGCTTGCGAAGTACCGGATGGAGGGCGTTGTACCTACCATTTGGGGGATGTGTGAGTGAAGGACCGGGGCTGGATGGCAACTGTGCTTATACATTGGGGGATGCTTTTAAATAGTTTGGGCGAAAACGAGTGCCGGGAGGGGTATCTATGCTGATTTTCTTCATTGGCGCGCTGTGTATGATGATCGTGCCGGGGTTGGTCCTTATGTACCGCAAGCGGAGGATTAGCAAGGGGGCCGTTTGGGGATTTTCGTTTCTGGCCTATCTGGTGGGGTATGGGCTGGCGCTGTTGATCGCCATGGGGCTGATTATGAACGGCCAGCTTGGGCCGGAAGAGGCGACGGTGGTCCCTGGCGGGCTCATCACGGTTTTCCTGGTTAACTGGTTCATGCGGTGGAAGCTCAGAGAAAAGGGACTTCTGAAGGAAAACCCTTCTTGGATGGTCGATGAACAGGAAGAGGAGGAGACCCCGACGGAAGCGGCGGTCGAACAAGCTGTGCAGGAAACGCCGTTATCGGCGGCGACTGATGCGCCCACCGTACCGACAAAAGAGACCGCGCTCGCAAAAGTTGAGGAATCCAGCCTTGATTTGTTGGCACAGATCCAGGAGGAGACGGAGGCGGAACGGACCGGGAAAGCCGTCCAGGAGCCCCAGGAAGCGACGAAAAGAAAGGGCGCACCGGTGTGGGTCTGTGCGCTTTTGGCGGTGCTGTGCATGGGGCTGGGAGTTGGATGCGGGGTGCTTGGATATACTGTCGTAAACTTGCGGGAGGAGCAGACCCAGTACAGTGCTGAAATAGATCGGTTAAGATCAGTAAATCAGGTGTTGAATCAACGGAAAAGTGAAGCTGAGAACGAACTTTTTGATTTGAAATATTCTGGAGAGCTCTACTTCTGGAGAAAACATGCTGTCATTGTGACGCCCACCGGGGAAAAATATCATACATACAGGTGTTCTACGATTGCGAACAGTGACAGCTTCTTGATCTATAACGTTGAGGCAGCGGACAGACGTGGCTATGAGCCGTGTAGCGTCTGCGATCCGCCTCTGACGATGGCGCGGGAACATGAGCGTTCGATGGAGTCAGCACGGTTAAAGGAACGCCTGAACCAAATGAGAAATAGTGGGTAATTGCTAGAAGGGGAGGAAACATTATCATGAAAAAAGAGAGAACGAAGGGCTTTATCTCCGGCGTGGTCGTCTCAGTGTTGATTTTTTCCCTGGTGGGCACCGCCGTCGCTACTGTGGGGAAACGGACGGCGGAGCTGGACTACAACGACATCAAGCTCTACATCAACGGCCAGTTTGTTACGCCTACGGATGCCAACGGGAACGCAGTGGAACCGTTCGCCATCAACGGGACCACTTATCTACCGGTCCGGGCGGTAGGGAACGCGCTGAACATGAATGTGCACTGGGACGCAAGCACGAACACTGTCATTTTGGATGAGAAGAAAACATGGGATGGAACCAGTTGGGTAACAACACCGACAGCTACGCCCACACCTGTTTCGACGCCGGTACCAACGCCTGTCCCAACAGCGTCACCGGCTCCAGTGGCCACGCCGGCGCCAACCCCGACGACCCCGTCTGCGGTCAGGAATGGATACAGCGCCGCACCGTGGATTCCCGATTTTGGTAAAGTCAATGGGATAACGCCGAGCTACTTTACCGATGAAACGTCGATTTTCGCCACCTACATCACAGATTCCTTCGACATGGTAGAGACATACATAGACGTTCTGGAAAGCGCCGGAATGACCTATGACGATGCAGCCACTACCGCCTTTAAGGAAGGCGCGATTGTGAGTTCACCCACGGTATATTCTTATAATGGGTCTGCAGCTTACATGGTGGTGATCGGTGTGGGAAGTGCCCCGGGGGAGGTCGTGATTTTCGCGCCCATTGGCTGACAATGGATTATGCGATATGTTTCTTGAGGAGGTGAGCGAACGATGGCCAAGAAGAAGGACGACGGACCGGTGAGAAAGACTGCCCGGTTTCACGGCAAGCAGTATGAGGCCACCGGCGTGGATGAGCTGGAGGCGCTCACCAAGCTGGCCGACAAGCTCGCCGCCGCCAAGCGGGGGGAGGAGACCGTCGGGGGGAACATGACGGTGGACGCCTGGTACCACAAGTGGAAGGCGCTGTACAAGGACCCCAAGGGGCTCACCGCCAAGAGTCTGGGGATGTACGACGAGAAATATAACGGGTACATCAGGCCCCGGATCGGACATCTGAAGCTCAAGGATGTGAAGGACGTCCACCTCCAGGAGATTTTGAACGGTGAGGCGGGCAAGAGCATTTCCCACGTGAAAAAGATCCGCATCGTGCTCAAGGAGATGTTCCGGCGGGCCAGGCAGTCCAGGCTGATCACCTGGGACCCGGCGGAGCTGTTGGAGCTACCCGCCGCCAGGCAGGGGGGCAGGCGGTCCATCACCGGGGAGGAGCGCGCGGCGATCCTGAAGCTGGCGCAGACGCACCGGGCGGGGCTGTGGATATTGACGCTGCTGTACACCGGGATGCGCCCCGGGGAGACGGCGGCGCTGAGCTGGGCGGACGTGGATTTTGAGAACAACGAGATTCACGTCCACGCCGCCAAGGAAAGCGGCAGCGGGCGCGTCAAGGGGCCAAAGACCGCGGCGGGGGTGCGGGACATCCCCATCCACGCGGCGCTGCTTCCGCGCCTGCGGGAGGCGGGAAAGGGGAAGCGTGGGTTTGAGCCGGTGTTTCCCACCCAGAGCGGCGGGCGGCAGAACGAGAACAGCCTGCGGCGGCTGTGGACAGGGTTCAAGCGGGAGTTGGACGTCGCCATGGGGGCGGAGCTCTACCGGAACAAGGTGGTGAAATCGGTGGTGGCGGAGGATTTGGTGCCCTACTGTTTGCGGCACACGTTTTGCACCGACCTGGAGGGCGCCGGGGTTGCCATCAACGTGGCAAAAGAGCTGATGGGGCATTCGGATATTCAGACCACGGCCAACATCTATACGCATAAAGACGCAAGGCCTATGCACGAGGGAATTTCACTTTTAGATGGCACTGCTGGGAAAGGTGCTGGGAATGAGTATATAGGGTGAGTAAATACCGCTGGGGCGCAATAGCTTTAAGGATTTTAGAGTACGGATTCCGGTTCTGAATGTTGGGGGTTCGAGTCCCTCCGGGCGTACCATGGGAAAAGTCCTTGAAAACACTGCATTTACAGTGATTTCAAGGATTTTTTTCGTTTTCTATATGCTCATTACAAATGGAGTTTTAAGGATTTCAGGAGCATTGACGGTGGGGACACTGGTGGAAAAGGTATTTCACTTTACATAGCAGGAAAAATGAATCATATTCACCGACGGTTAATGCTCCCATGGCCGTTTGGGTTTGGAGGGAGGATGTTATGATGTGGAAGAGAATTGGGAAAATCCTGTTGGTGCTGTTGTTGCTGCTGGCTGCCCTGGTGGGAGGGTATGCCGCCTATTTGCTGCTGACCTACGACCGGATCGAGGACCGCCAGGTGGTGGAGGTGGAGAACACCGCCCAGACCGAGGGGGTCACGGCAAGGGTGGGGGAAACCTATACCGCCGTCACCTATAATGTGGGGTTCGGCGCCTACTCCGATGATTACAGCTTCTTCATGGACGGCGGAAAATACGCCCGGGCCATGAGCGAGGCGGCGGTGCGGGAAAACATCGGAGGAGATATCGCCCTTCTGGAGCGGGACAATCCGGACCTGGTCCTGCTCCAGGAGGTGGACCGGGGCTCCACCCGGAGCTATCAGGTGGACGAGCATGAGCTGTTCCGGAAGGCGATGGGGGAGTACGCCGTCAACCATGGGGTGAATTACCACTCAGCCTACCTCTTTTATCCCCTGACACAGCCCCATGGAGCGTCTCTGTCAGGCCTGTCCACCTTTTCCCGGCTGGAAATGACCGGCGCGCTGCGGCGGAGCCTTCCCGTCAGCACCTCTCTCTATAAGTTCATCGACCTGGACCGCTGCTATGTGGTCACCCGGATCCCGGTGGACGACGGGAAGGAGCTGGCGGTCTACAACGTCCACCTCTCCGCCTATACGGAGGATGAGAGCATCGTAAAGGCCCAGATCGCCATGCTGAGCGGGGATCTGGAACAGGATGTGGCGGCGGGCAACTACGTGGTGTGCGGGGGAGACTTCAACCAGGACTTGCTGGGGGATTCTCCGGCGGTCTTTGGGACGGACGCCAGCGCCGAAAACTGGGCCAAGCCCTTTCCCAAGGAGCTTCTGCCCAAAGGGATCAGCGTGGCCTGGGACCGGCTGGGCCAGGCAGAGATCGAAAGCCTGGCCCCCTCCTGCCGCAACGCCGACGCCCCCTACGAGGCGGGGGTCAGCTTTGTGACCATGGTGGACGGGTTCCTTCTGTCGGACAACGTGGAGATTTTGGAGCTGGAGACCGTGGACAACGGGTTCCTATATTCCGATCATAACCCCGTCCGGCTGCGCTTCACGCTGAGGGAGAAGGAGGGGGGAAGAGGATGAAGTTTTATTTTGCCCCTATGGAGGGCGTTACGGACTACACCTTCCGAAACATCCACCACAAGTATTTTCCGGGCCTGGACCGGTACTTTACCCCCTTTTTGTCTCCGACCCAGGACGGCCGCTTCACCGGGAAAAAGGTAAAGGATGTGCGGCCCGAGGAAAACAGGGGCTTGAATGTGGTGCCCCAGCTCCTAACCAAGCGGCCCGAGGACTTCCTGTGGGCGGCCCGGGCGCTGGCCGACCTGGGATACCGGGAGGTCAACCTGAACTTGGGCTGTCCCTCCGGAACGGTGGTGGCGAAGGGGAAGGGGAGCGGGATGCTGGCTGACCCGGAGGGCCTGGAGCGGTTTTTCGATGAAATATTTGCCAAGACTCCGGTGGCGGTCTCCGTCAAGACCCGCCTTGGGATGAGGGAGGAGGGGGAATTTCCCAGCCTGCTGGAAATCTTCAACCGCTATCCTATTGCGGAGCTCACGGTCCACGTCCGGGTGCGGGAGGACTTCTACCGCCTTCCCGCAAGGCTGGATGCCTTTACACTTCCTCTGGCCCAGAGCAAGGCCCCGGTGTGCTACAACGGCGATCTGACCACGGCGGCCAATTTTTCCGCCTTTCAGTCCCGGTTCCCGGATACCCCGGCGGCGATGCTGGGCCGGGGGCTGGTGGCCGATCCGGCACTGGTGCGCCGGATCCAGGGAGGTCCCTCCGCGGACCGGGAGACACTGAAACAGTATCATGACGAGCTGTATGAGAGCTATTGCGTTGCCTTTCAAAGCGAGCGCAACGCCCTGTGCCGGATGAAAGAAATCTGGTTTTACCACATCTGCCTCTTTGAGGGGGCGGAAAAAATCGAAAAAAAGCTGAGAAAAACCACCGACCCCGGAGAATACCGGGCGTTGGCGGCTAGGATCTTTGGGGAGCTGCCCCTCCGGACGGAGGGAGCCCTCCCCAAATGGTGAGAAGGCGGGGCAATGCCCCGCCTTCTTTTTTGTGTTATAGACCACCCAGCACTTTTCCCAGGGTGGCGCGCAACATATCCACGTCGATGGGCTTGGCCAGATGGGCGGTCATGCCGGCGGCCTGGGAGGCCTGTACGTCCTCTGCGAAGGCATTGGCGGTCATGGCGACGATGGGGATGACGGCCGCGTCGGGACGGGGGAGGGCCCGGACGGCACGGGTCGTCTCGTAACCGTTCATCACCGGCATCTGGATGTCCATCAGGATGGCGTCGTAGGTCCCCGGAGGAGCCTCTTGGAAGGCACGGAGGGCCTGGGCTCCATCCGTTTTGACCACGGAGTCGGCCCCTTCCATCAAAAGCAGTTCTTTGAGGATCTCGGCGTTGATGCTGTTGTCCTCGGCAACCAGGAACATCCGGCCCTTCAGGCCGTAGCAGCCTCCGGGGGCAGCCGGATTTCCGGCGCTGGATCGGGGCTCAGCCTCCTCGGCCGCGGCCTCGAATTCCAGCTCCACGCGGAAGGTGGAGCCGCGGCCCGGGCCGCTCTCCACAGTGATCCGTCCGCCCATCAGGTCCACCAATCCCTTGGTAATGCTCAGGCCCAGCCCTGTCCCCTCGATATGGGCCACGGCGGCGCTGCGTGTGAAGGGGTCAAAGAGGTGGGCGAGAAAGTCCTCCGACATGCCTACGCCGGTATCCCGGACGGTAAAGCGGTATCGGGCGCGGCCCGGGCCGCTGTCCGGCGGGATCTCCTCCACCAGGAATTCCACCCGCCCGCCCTCGGGGGTAAACTTGACGGCGTTGGAGAGCAGGTTGAGCAGGATCTGGTTCAGGCGCAGGGCGTCTCCCCGGAAGCGGGGGTGCTCCACCTGCCCGGTGCGGATGGCGAAGTCCAGCCCGGCCACCCGGGCCTGGGGGGTCATAATGGCGGAGAGCTGGTCCATCAGCTCAGGCAGAAAGATGGACATATGGTTCAATGTGATCTTGGCCCGTTCGATCTTGCTCATGTCCAGCACGTCGTTGATCAGGCTGAGCAGGTGCTTGGAGGCGAGGGAGATTTTTTGCAGGTAGTCCGCCACCCGCGTCTGGTCGTCCAGGTGGGCCACCGCCAGAGCCGTCATCCCCATGATGGCGTTCATGGGGGTGCGGATGTCGTGGCTCATGGCGGAGAGGAAGTCGCTCTTGGCTTGGTTGGCCTCCTCCGCTTGAGCCAGCGCGTTTTTCAACGCCTCCTTGGTCTCCCGTTCCGCCGCCAGGATGTCAGTCACGTCGGCCCGCACCAGGCAGACAGTCCGGTGGCTGTCATCGCCCCACAGGACGTTGACCTGCTTATACCGAAGGCCGCTTTTCGACGACCGGTAGGGAAAGACAAAGTCGTAGCCCGCGGGCCGCTCAGCCAGCCTGGCCAGGATGGTTTTCAGCCGGAACTGCTCCAGGGCCTCCTCTTTGTTTTCCTCCAGGCCGTATTGGCTGGCAAACTCTCCGACGGAGGAGTCGTAATCCTCCACCGTATGGGGAGGCAGGTTCTCCAGCACGGACTGCCTGGTATAGAGGGTGAAGCGGCCGCTGTTGAGGTCGATGAAGCCCGCCAGTTCGAAGGTGTAGGCGATCATATTCAGCAGGCCCCGCTGCTCCCGCACCGAGTCGGTGATGTCGGCGCACACCAGACAGACCCGGCCCAGGCGCAGGTCGATGGCCGAGACAGTCATGTTTTTATTGTGAATGCTGCCGCCCTCGTCGGTCAGGGAGTAAGAGAAGGTATAGGGGCCGTCCTCCGTCAGCCGGCGGCGGATCTCCTCCGGCCGGAGATTGGCCTCATACTGCGCCTTGTCCCTGGGCACGATCCTTGTGCGGGCCATCTCGGCCGCGCGCTCGGAGTGGGAGCCTTGGGCCGGAGGCGGGCAGCAGGCGTTTTTGTTGCAGACTAATACCGTATAGTGGTCCTTGCTGAAGTCCAGGTCGATGACATAGTCATAGCTGGTCACAGTGAGCTGGTGCAGGATGCGGTCGGAGATGGTCTGCTCCGTCACGTCCGTCACCGTCAGGATGCCGGTAACGTCGCCGGTGTCGGGGGCCTCTATCATATTCACCTTGAACTGGACGTAGCGGCCGTGCTCGTCCTTCGGCAGCCGGATGAAACAGGTCAGGGACTTTTCCGTCTCGTTGCGGCGGTAGGCCTCCAGAGAGGGGCCGTCCAGGAAGGTGTCCAGGAAGGCCTGCCGGTCCGCCTCCTCCACCACCAGGCCGGCGAGGCCGGTGAAAAAGTCCATCCGGTTGGAGCCGAAGGTTTCCAGCAGGCCGGAGTCCGTCTGATCGCTGATCTCCAGGATCCGGCTCTGGGAGATGTTGCAGTGGCCCAGCACCAGGGTGTCCGGGCCGGGCTTGCGGTAGTGCTGGAAGATCAGCTCTTCATACTGGCGGCGCAGGGCCTCCTTTTCCTCCACCGCTTTGCTGATGTCGGTATAGATGGAGTAGATCCTGCGGGTCCCGTCCGGGGCCTGCCGGACCGAGAGGGTGTCCTTGACCCAGACATAACCACCGTCGCCCCGCCTGAACCGGGCGGTAAGCTCACAGTGGCCTGAGCCGCGCTCCATATACGCCAGGAGCTTTTCGCGGTTTTCGGCGACGTCCTCGGGGTGGATCCCACCAAAGACGTTGTTTTCGTACAGCTTTTTCGCCTCTTCCAAGGTTATGTGGGTCATGGCGGCGAATCCGTTGGAGATGAACTCCGGCGTCATGGCGCCGTCCGGATCACAGCGGATCACGGAGATGCCGCCGGGCAGGTTTTCCATCACCGTCCGGAAATCCATGTCCAGCCGTTCCTTTTCCTGGCGGAGGTGGACCTCCTCGGTGATGTCGCGGATGGACTGGATGTAGGCGGGGATCCCGTTCCAGTCGGTCCTGCGGAAATGGGAGGTATAGAACCGGTCCGTCCCCTCCACCGCGATCTCATATTCCTGGTCCTCGTCCCGGCCCTTCCCCAGCGTGCAGAAGGGACATGGGGTGCTTCTGCCGTGCAGGGCCGCGTAGCATTTATCCCCCACCCGGTGAGGGCGGCTGGAGAAGAGCTCCCTGGACTCGTTGACGTAGAGCAGCTCGTAGCTCTCCTGGTCAATCACATAGATGCCGTCCGCCGCCTCGTTGGCGATGGACTGGAACAGCCGGGCCTCCGGGGACATGCCGGTGATCACGGTGTAAAACACGATGGGTCCCGACAAAGGCCCCATCCGGCGGCCGCTGAGGTGGAGCCAGATGAGGCTGCCGTCCTTGTGGCGCACCCGGTAGGAGAGGTCCAGGGGCTCGCCGCTGGCGATGGCGCCCCTCGACGCCGCCAGCACCCGGGGCCGGTCCGGCTCATATACCGTATCCAAAGCGCTGTGCCGGGTCAGCTGGGCATACTCCTCCCGGGTGTGTCCCGAGAGGGCGGGTACGCCGTCGGAATAGAAGAGGGGGATGGAGCGCTGCCCCTCAATACGGTAGCTGGCGATGCCGCCGGGGATGGCGTTGACCAGGTGGCTCAGCTGCAGCTGGGTGTCCTTGAGGGTGGAGATGTTGTGGAAGACGCACTGGATCAGGGGAAAGCCGTCCTCCTCGCCGATCTGTTTGGCCTGGATATGGACCCAGACCACGCTGCCGTCCCGGTGCAGCTTGCGGAACTCGAAGTCCGCCACCGTGTGGTCCCGGATGGCCTCCCGGAGCTTTCCGGTCACCATGGCGGTGTCCTCGGGATAGGTCAGCTGTGCCGCGTCACCCTGGATCAGTGTGCGGTATTCCTCCACGGTATACCCTGACAGCTCCGGGACACCGTCGGAGAAGTAGACGGTCTCAAAGATGTCCGAGACCTTGTAGATGGCGACGCCGCCTGGGATGGCGTTGATGATGTTCTGCATCTTTTCGCTGGTGTCGGTCAATTCCTGTTCCAGCGAGGAGATGAACTGGTCCTTGGAGAGTCCGTCCGTTTCCCTCACATCGTCTCGCCTTCCTTCAAAAGCGTCCAGAGCTCTCTCGCCCTCTGGAATTCGGCCGTGACGGTTTGGTACATCAGGGGATAGTCGGTCCGGGGTTCTCCTGTGCGCAGCGGCTCCACCATGGCGCCCACCGCCTTGTAAAGGGGCGTCAGCCCCAGGTTCGCGGCGACTCCCTTCAGGGTGTGGGCCGCCGAGAAGGCGCCGGAAAGGTCCCCGGAATCCAGGGCCCGGCCCAGGAGGTCCAGGTTTTCATCCTGGAACAGCATCCCCAGCAGTCTGATATACAGCGCCTCATTTCCCATAAAGCGCTCCATGGTGATCTTGTAGTCTCCTCCATAGGCCCCGAAGGCCTCTTCAAACCGTCCCATCCGTCAATCTTCCTTTCCGAAAATGAAGTCAAACAGGGTTTGATAAAGCCGGTCCGGCTCGATTGGCTTGGCCAGGTGGGCGTTCATGCCCGCGGCCTTGCTCTTTTCAATGTCGTCGTCAAAGGCGTTGGCGGTCATGGCGATGATGGGGACGGTCCTGGCGTCTCCGTTGGTGAGATGGCGGATGTTGTTGGCCGCCGTCAGTCCATCCATCTGGGGCATCCGGATGTCCATCAGGATCGCGTCATAATACCCTTGTGTGCTTTTGCTGAACAGCTCCAGCGCGCGCAGGCCGTTCTGCGCCGTGTCCACCTGGAAGCCCCTGCTTTTCAGGAGCATGGTGGCCACCTCCGTGTTGATGGCGTTGTCCTCCACCAAAAGCACCCGCTTGCCTGTAAAATCATACTCGGCTGCGGGCGCCGCGGCCTCCTCTTCCTTTTCCCCAAGCGCTTTGGAGAAGGCGGAAACCAGGGTGGACTTGAACATGGGCTTGCTCATCAGCAGGTTGACGCCCGCCAGCTTGGCCTCGTGCTCGATGGTGACCCAGTCGTAGGCCGTCATGATGATGATGGTGACCTCCGGTCCCACGATCTTTCGGATGTGCCGGGCGGTCTCGATGCCGTCCATCCCCGGCATCTTCCAGTCGATCAGGATCAGGTCGTAATATTTGTTTTGGTCCCACAGGCTCTTGACCCGGTCGATGGCCTTGGGGCCGCTGTCCACCCATTCGGCAGCCATCCCCATCTCGTGGAGGGTGACCACCGCGCTTTCGCAGACGGCCACGTCGTCGTCCACCACCAGGGTCTTTAAGTGGGAGAAGTTGTAATCGTGCTTTTTGGGGTGGCGGCGCTGCTTTTCCTCCTCGGAGATGCCCAGCTTCACATCCACAGTGAACTCGGTGCCCAGGCCCCGGATGGAGCGCACCGTGATCTTTCCGCCCATCATATCCACGATGTTTTTGGAGATGGCAAGGCCCAGACCCGTACCGCCGAAGAGGGCGGTGGTCCCGGTGGACTCCTGGGAGAAAGGCTCGAAGATGTGGGGCAAAAATTCCTCGCTCATGCCCACCCCCGTGTCGTTGACGATGAAGCGCAGGGTAGTGCTGTCTTTCCCCCGCTTGTGCTGGGCGGCGGAGAAGGTGACCTTGCCCCCCTCCGGGGTGAACTTGATGGCGTTGGAGAGGATGTTGAGCAGGACCTGCTGGAGCTTCATGGCGTCGCCGATATAGTAATCGTCCAGCACCGGGTCCACGATGCACTCGTATTCCACGTCCTTGGCCACGGCCTGGGCGTAGCAGATGGAGTTGAGCCCGGTCAGAAACTCCTCGGTGGGGATCCGCTCGTTCTTGAGCAGCATTTTGCCGCTCTCGATCCGGCTCATGTCCAGAATGTCGTTGATGAGGGAGAGGAGGAACCGGGAGGAGATGCCGATCTTGGAGAGGCAGTCCGCCACCTGGTCGTCGTCGCCGATGGACTGGGCCGCGATGGTGCTCATGCCGATGATAGCGTTCATGGGGGTGCGGATCTCATGGCTCATGCGGGAGAGGAAGTCCGACTTGGCGGCGCTGGCCTGCTCGGCCGCCGCCAGGGCGGAGGCCAGCTCCGCCTTCTGCTTCTGCTCCTGGCGGACCACGTCGGTGACGTCGGTGCGGGTCATGCAGGCCCGGCCCATCTCCTTGTCGATGTAAAAGACCTGGAACCGTTTGACCCGGAGCTCTCCCGCCTGCCGCATCTCCAGGATGAAGTTGTAGGAATCCTGCCGGGCCAGCCGGTCCTTCATATATGAAAAGTCCAGATAATGCAGGAAGGTGTCCTGGTCCCGCTCGTTCATGACCCGGGCGGCCACATTGCGGATCTCCGTCTGAAAATCTCCCCGGGGCGGGATGGTCCCCTCCTGTGCCTGGTCCCGGGCCACCGTGTGATAGTCGCCCTGCACCAGGTCGATCTCGGCAATGACGTCGTAGTCCAGCCGGGCGATCCGCTTCAGCAGGAATTCCTGGAGCTTTTGCTCCGTAACGTCCTCCGTGTAAAAAAACGCGATGATGTCGTCGGCCTCCGGGTTCAGGCAGGTGCGGAAGCTGGTACGGCTCCAGAAAGAGCCGCCGCCGTTGCGCCTGCGCAGAAATTCAAAGTGGTAGTCCGTCTTTCCGGCTGCGTAGTCGCGCAGGACCTTGGCCCGGTCCAGGGTTCCGCGGATGGTTTCCCCATAGGCGGGGTCGATCGCGGAGGCGGCCAGCCATTCAATGGTATCCGTATAGGTATCTCCCACTTCGGCGATGGCCACGTCCGAGGTGGACAAATAGCTTTCCATCCGGTCCTTGGTGACGTTGATGGCTCCCTGGATGCTCCCTTCGGTGGTGGACAGTTCCGCAAAGTAGGTCAGCTCCTGCTCATAGCGCTCCTTGACCCGCTCCTGAAGCTGCTTGACATCCGTGATATCGATGCAGACCGAGAGGATGGCCTTTCGGCCGTCCTCGGCGGTCACGGTCCGCCCGGTGTCGTGGACCCAGATGTACGACCCGTCTTTTTTCTTCATCCGGTACTCTACGACGTACTCGTTCCGCTGGGAGAGCTGCTCGTCCACGGCTGTGTCCACCTGGGCCCGGTCGTCGGGGTGCATGCAGTTGGTGATCAGGCCGCCGATGTCGGAAACAAAATCCGCCTCGTCCCGGTAGCCCAGGTAGTCCAGCATCCTTCGGTTGACGAAGTAATAGGGGAAGCCCTCCTCCAGATAGCCGCCCATCATTCCGCCGGCCAGGGAATCGTTGAGCAACTCCTGCCGGGTCTGGGCGATGTGTTCCAAAACAAGAGCCTGGGGGTAATGCTCCCCGCCCTTCTGGTTCTGGCTGGGCTCGGCGACATGGAGGCTTTTGATCCGCCAGTCCCCGCCGGTCTCCTCCAGGATGAAGAAGCCCCGCAGGCGCCAGGTGTAGTAGCTGTTCTTCAGCTTCAGCTCCACGGTGTAATTGCACATGCGCTCACCCAGCCGTTGTGCCTGGAGAGGGAGGAGCTCCATCTGAAAGGGCTCCGGGATCTCCCGGATATCCTGCCGGATGTAGGCGGCCATCTCATCCCTGCCCTGGGCGGATTCCCGCTCGCCGGTGCCTACGAAGCCCACGTCCTCCGTCAGGAGGGCCGCCGCCCCGTCCGCGTCGCGCCGCTGGAACCAGGCGCCTAAAAAGGCCTGGATGACCTCCATGGCCGCCGTTTGCTCCCGCATATGACTCATCCTTTCCATAGGCAGCATCCGCCCTTGTGGTTGGCCTTGGCGCGGTACAGCGCTTGGTCGGCCTGATCCACAGCCTCGGCCATTGTGCCCGCCCCGTCCCAAAGGACGAGCCCGGCGGAGCAGGTGGCCTGGATCCTGCCGCTGCGGCAGTCCTGCTGGACCGCCCTGCAGATCTCCTCGCCCTTTTTCAGGGCGGTTGCCTCCGAGCTCATCCGTTTGATGACCGCGACAAACTCGTCCCCGCCCAGACGGCAGAGAAAGTCCCCCTCTCTGGTATGGGAGCGCAATAGGTCACTGAAGGTCTTGATGATCTGGTCCCCCTCCTGGTGTCCGAAGGTGTCGTTGATCTCCTTGAGGTGGTCCAGATCGAAGAGGTAGACCGCGATAGGGGTGTCCTCCATCCGCAGGGAGGCGGCGGCGGCGTCCAGCCCCCGGCGGTTCAGGAGCCCGGTCAGGTAGTCCCGAAAAGCCTCGTCCCGGAGCGCGCGCTCCCGCCGCCAGGCTGCGGCGTTCTGGATCACCCGCAGGGTCCGCCGCCGGAGGCTCTCCTGTTGATGGGGCTTACTTTCAAAATCATTGGCGCCCAGCTGAAGGGCTGTCAGTTCGCAGGAGGAGCCGGCGGGGCCGGTGGCAATGATGGGGACCTCCCAAACCGACCGCTCCCGTAGGAGGGTCTGGAGCAGCGTGGGATCTCCCACCCCGGGCAGGGTCATGCTCAGGATGACGGCCGCCAGCTTGCCCTTGTGCCGGTTCAGGCAGTCCATGGCCGCGGTCTCATTCTCCGCCTCGGCGATTTGGAACTGGTCCTCAAAGGTGCCGCGGACCGCGGCGCGGTACTGGGGATCCTCGTCCACCACCAGGAGCACCCGCTCGGGCAGCTCGTCCTTGGACTTCCACGCCTCTTCCAGTTCGAGGGCGGCGATCTCCTCCTGCTTTTTCAAAAGCTCCTGGAACTCTCCGCAGGGCATGGGCTTGGCAAAGTAGTAACCCTGCACGTAGTCGCAGCCGATCTCCCGCAGGCGCTCCAGCTGGCTGCGGGTCTCCACCCCCTCGGCCACCACGTCCAAATGCATCCAGCGGGCCAGAGCCATGATGAAGCGCAGGGCCCCCTGGCTTTGCGGCTTGGCCGTCTCATTCTGGATGAATTTCATGTCCAGCTTCAAAACGTCGATGGGCATCTCGTTGAGCATATTCAGGGAGGAGTAGCCGCTGCCGAAGTCGTCCATTTCGATGATGAAGCCCAGCTCCCGCAACCGGCTCACCGTGAGGATGATCTGGCTGGGGTTTTCCGTATAGGCGCTCTCCGTGATCTCCAGATGGAGGCGGGAGGGGGGCAGGCCGTATTTCTCCACCGTATGGGTCAGGATATCGGCCAGGTCGGCGTTGTAGATGTCGGCCCGGGACACATTCACCGAGATGGAGATGGGGGGCAGGCCACGGTCGTCCCAATCCCGAAGGATGGCGCAGGCCCGGTCCCAGATGTACTGGTCCAGCTTTGTGATAAAGCCGTTCTTTTCAAAGAGCGGGATGAACTCGCCGGGAAGCTGCAGGCCCCACTCGGGGTGGTTCCAGCGCACCAGGGCCTCCGCCCCGGCCAGGCGCTCGTCGGCGATGCGGTATTTGGGTTGCAGGTAGACCTCGAACTGACCACCGGCCAGAGCCGATTCCATATTGTCCGTGATGGCCTGCTGGCGCAGCAGCTTGCCGCGGAGGGCGTCGTCATAGGTGGCGAAGTATTTGCCGTACTGGCCCTTGATGCTGTGGGCCGCCAAAATGGCCCGGTCACACATCTGCTCGACGGAGAGGCTCTTGTCCTCGATGGGATAGATCCCCCATTTGATGACCACGGTCATGGGCTTGGACAGGGCGTTGATCTCCTCGGCGGATTCGATAAACATATCGTCGGTATAATCCCAGTCCCGCTCCAGCAGGCAGACAAACTGGTCGGCCTGGATCCGGCCGCAGATCCCGTGATGCCCCGCGTGCCGCAAAAGCAGGTCCGCCAGGTCGCACAGGAGCTTGTCACCCGCAGGGAGGCCAAAGACGTCATTGACCAATTTGAAATTTTCGATGTCGGAGCACAGAAGGTCATAGCGCTGCTCCGGGTGCTGGGCGAAGGCCTCCCGCACCTTTTGATAGAAAAACTCCTTGCTGTACAGCTGGGTCAGCCGGTCGTACTGGACCAGGTTGATCATGGCGGCCGTCTCCCGCAGGCTGATGATGCTGGCGATCCGGTGCAGGATGATCTGGGGCTTATAGGGCTTGATGACGAAATCCGTGGCGCCGTGGGACAGGGCGGTGACCTCGTCCTCCTCGCTGTCGCTGTTGGTGGTCACGATGACGGGGATGGAGGAGAGGACGGGGTCGGCCTTGACGATGGACAGGAAGGTGTAGCCGTCCATGACGGGCATGACGATGTCCAGCAGGATGAGGGAGACCGTGTCCTGCTCCCGCTCCAGGACGGAGAGGGCCTCCTGGCCGTTTTCCGCCTCCAGCATGGTATATTCGGGAGACAGGATCTCCTCCAGCATCATCCGATTGATCGCGTTGTCTTCCACCACGAGGATCTTCTTTTTTGTGATCATCCTACTCATCCCTCTGTCCCGCCTGCGGCGCCCATCATTTTGACTTGCCCTGTATCCAAATCCTGTTTGAAGTATATTTAAATCAGTATAGCAAAGTGTGGTAAAAATAGCAATGAACTTAGCCGAACGCAGGGGGAAAAAGGGAGAAATTTTATATGAAAACCATGACACTTCCACAAAATAAAACGGGCGGGGCAGCAGCCCCGCCCGTTCAATGCGGTGTCAGCGTTTTCAACAGTTGACTGCACCCCTCCCAGACGTCAGAAAAGGTGGCCTCAAAATCCCCGGTGTACCAGGGGTCGGCGATGTCCCTGGGGCTGTCGCTCCAGTCCAGGAGACGGTGAATCTTTTCCCCGCTTCCCGCGATGCGGGCCATGCCCCGCAGGTTGGCGGCATCCATGCCGATGAGCAGGTCGTAAAGGCCGGCGTCCCGCCGGGTCATCTGCCGGGCCCGGTGGGGGACCAGGGGGATGCCGTGGGCGGCCAGGACCCGCCGGGTGCCGGGGTGGACCCCATTCCCGATCTCCTCCGTGCTGGTGGCGGCAGAAGACACCTCGATTTCTGCAAGGCCGTTTTCCTTTACAAGGTGGATCATCACGCTCTCAGCCATGGGGGAGCGGCAGATATTGCCGTGGCACACGAAAAGGATTTTAACCATCTATCAAAAACTCCTTGA
Source organism: Pseudoflavonifractor phocaeensis (assembly GCF_038439875.1). Taxonomy (NCBI): domain Bacteria; kingdom Bacillati; phylum Bacillota; class Clostridia; order Eubacteriales; family Oscillospiraceae; genus Pseudoflavonifractor; species Pseudoflavonifractor phocaeensis. The sequence goes on along the minus strand of NZ_JBCDMT010000004.1, from coordinate 472,477 downwards.
AAACGCTGGTATTCCTTGATTCCTTGCGTTTTGTCCAGTTCTCCTGCCACCGTCGTATCTGGCATATCCTGGCGTAAATTCGCACATTCTGTCCGGCAAAAGTAGTATGAAAAGTAGTAAAACAGGGGCCGATTTGCGGTTTTACTACTCACCATTTACGACCCGTTTCAGTTCCTCTTTGGCGTCGTCGTAGCCTATATGTGTGTAGGTGTTCAAGGTGACGCCAATATCGGAATGGCCCATCAAATATTGCAGGGTCTTGGGATTCATACCGCTTTTCGCCATGTTGGAACAGTATGTATGACGGCAAACGTGCGGGGTGACTTTTGGCATTTCCACTTTATAAATCTTGTTGTACTTCTGGCAGATATGCTGAAAATATTTCTCCCAGTGCAGGGCCACCATGGGCATACCGTTTTTGTCCAGGTACAAAAAGCCACACTTGCCGCCAATCATCGGCTCAACCTTTGGTTTCTTCCTGCTGGCTATGATTCGCTCGAAACAAGCGTACACATCATCGGTCATGGGAAGCACCCTTGTCCCGTTGCTTGTCTTTGGTTCTTCGATGATGTACTCCATGTTGCTCTTGCGCTGCAACTGGTGGTTGACGTCGATTGTGCAGTTTTTCATATCCAGGTCGGAAAGTGTCAGCCCCACAAATTCAGAGATACGCAGCCCGGTCTTGAACAGGATATAGATACCGTCATAGTATTGGCAGAAATGCTTGTCGTTCTGGATAAAATCGAGAAACGCCCGCTCTTGTTTTCTGGAAATTGCCTCTCTTGTCACACTGTCGTTTACAATCACCGTGGCAAGCTGGAATTCAAACGGATTTTTGCGTATCAAATCATCGTCAACGGCCATTTGAAAGGCGGGCCGCAATACGCCACGAATGGAGTGAATACTACTGTACCCCCGCCCATTCTTCTGCAACTGTATCAGCCAGCATTTGGCGTCTGAAATTTTCACACGGTCGATTCTCATACCGCCAAACTTTTCTTTTTTCAAGATGTTCACAACTGTTTTATAGCCTGCCTCCGTATTGTGGCGGACACCCATTTTTTGCAGGATGTATTTTTGCACCAGCTCTAAAACGGTCATTTCTCCACCACGGGGAACGATTTGGTCGTTTATATCCCGCAGTATCTGCTTTTCCTTTTCCCGCAGGGAGAGACAGTCCCGCTTACCCTCCGGCAGCTTGTCCGCCGTTTCCAGTTTCCAGCTATAAACAAATTGTGTCTGGCCTGTCATATCGGTGTATTTGTACGCATACCGTCCGTCTTTGCGTTGGCTCTCTCCGCTGCGAAGAACACGATTTTTGTTATCTCGTCTTTTGTTCATTCTTCTGCGCTCCTTTCTATGCAGAAAAGAGCCTCGGCACGATACATATATATTATACCATGCCGAAAGCCCTATTTCCACATTATTTTGCAGTTAAATTGCGGATATTTCATTCAAAAAGGTTTCAAAACGCTTGCGTTTGATAAGGTATTTCACCCCGTTTTGAATGACAAAATCAGAATTGAGATGTTCCGATACGAGCTTGCGCAGCTTCTTTTCTCCAATGTTGAAATAGTCCGCCGCTTCCTCGATGGTGAGACAGAACTTGTCTTTAATGGGGACTTCGGCGGATATTGCCATGCTGTCACCGCCCATCAAATACCGTCCCCGTCGAACCAGTAACCCTGGAAAACGGTTCCGTCATGGAGCAAGAAGCGGCCCCTTGCGTCTTTGGGTATTTGGTCGGCTGCGGCGGTGCTATCCAGGATGATTTGAGATAGCACGCTGTCCGCCCTGCCGCAGACCCGGAAATCCAGGTTGTTGCGTATCTGGCCCGGAATAATGGTAGCGTCCGGGCGCTGGGTGGCAAGAATCAGGTGGATTCCAAAGGCCCGCCCCTGTCTGGCAATCAGGGCCAGCTTGCTTTCGATTTGGCTTGCCCGCTCTTTCTGTTCCTTGTCCATCCCCGTCCTGTCCAGAAGCTCCGCCACCTCGTCACAGGCGAACACCAGCCGGGGCAAGCCGTCTCCCGTGGCCTCGTTGTATGCGTCGATGTTGGGGCACCCGGTTTCCGCCAAACGCCCCTTGCGGTACTCCAAGACCGCCGTAAGCTGGCCCAGGACATAGAGTAAGTCATCCTCCCGGAAAACCATGTGGCATTTCCCGTGCCACGCTTTGGGGAAGTCCACGCCGCCCTTGAAGTCGGCTATGTAGACCTCCGCCCCCTTGCGCAGCGCCTGCATGAGCAGCAGCTTCAACAGGACGCTCTTGCCGCTCCCCGTGGAGCCGCCCAGCAGTACATGGGGGATGTGGGCGAGATTGACCGTCACAGGCCCCAGGAGGCTTTCACCCAGCACCAGCACGAAGTTGTCCGGGGACAGGTATTTGTCTTTCCAGGGGAGCAGGGCGGGCAGATCGCTTGCGGCGGGTACGGCATAGACACGGATGATTTTCCGCCCCTCTCCCCACTCCATCTTTGCTATGATACTGTCCAGGGCCGTTTCCACCCTGGCCCGCTTGTCCTCCCACTCCTTCAATGGGATTCCGCAGGGGTCGAACTCCCACACCGTCAGCCGTGGGTTGTCTCCATCCGCATATTTGGAGAGGAGGACGGGCGCTTCCCCGGCGTGGTTGGTGAGGCCCACCCGCTGCAAGCCCTCCCTGGCCTCCCTGCCGCCCCAGGGCGTGCCCAGGAGTACCAGCAGGGCGAGCAGGCCGCCCACGGAGTAGAGGGGGAGCAGGAGGTTGATGACCGCTTCCAGGACGGGCGAGAACATGCCGTAGTTGTCCAGGCTGAACAGGTGCCCCCGGAACAGCCACACCAGCACAGCGCCCGTCAGGTAGGCCCCTAGGAGCAGCCCCTTGTATGGAGTGTCCTTTACCGCCGTAAGCCCGGTTTTCATGCGCCGGAGCAGGTGGCGGTTTTCCGTCCGCTTGTTGATATGGTCTTTATCGGTTCGGGTCATAGGGGAAGCCCCCTTTCTTCTTGATGATGGTGGAGCCGTCGGGGAGGTACTCTATCACGGTATGGATTCGCCGGAGAAAGGCCCGCCAAGTCTCCGGCCTGTCCCACTGTTCCGTGTGATACTGCTTTTCCAGCGGCATGTTGGACGTGATGTAGACCGTGGTGTAACAGGCCACCCGGTCACTGTACCGGGCCGGGAGGTAGAGGGGGTAAATGTCCAGGTAGTTGAGCATGTCTTCTATGGGGATTTGCCCGCTGAACTCCTCGAACACCAGCACGTCCTGCCCGTTGTAGCCGTCAAAGGAGATTCCCCGTGCGGCCCGGTAGTTGGTAATGCGGCAAACGCTCCGGGGGTCGTGCCGCTCGTAGATTCCCCGTGTCTTTCCCGCCCCGCTGCTTCCATAGAGATAGGACACCTCCAAGGGCCTGTTTTCCACGGCGTACTTCTCCGCCGTCAAGGTCTGCCGCAGCAGGTCGATTTCCCGAATGCGAAAGGCCAGATTGGGCGAATCGTCTATGATTTCCGTGGTGGACAGTCCCGCCCGGATATTCTGGACAAGGCGGAACATCTGCGGGGCCTGTTCCTCCTTTTCGGCGGGGAGGTCGCCCCACTCCTGGAACGTCCCCGCCACAGAGGTTTCCGCCTTGTCCGTGTCCGCCCATTTGCCCTCCTTGCGGATATACGCCCGGTTGTCCCTGGCGCTCCCATATGCCTTTTCGATGTGGGCCGTAGGGAATCGGTTCTTGATGGTGGAGAAGCGGACGGGCGAGGGAGCATACAGGAAAACGTGCGTGTGATAAGTCCCCGTCTTTGCGATTTCGTCAGACATACAGTAATAGGCGGGAGCAAATTTTTGTAAGAGCTCCGTAATGGCGCTATGGTCAAGTCCGGCCTCTAATGGGTTGTTGATGACCAAGGCCCATTTGCGGGCTTGCATATTGGTTCCCATGTGAGCCTCCATTATCCAAAAATTGGCGATACACGATACATGTAAGCCATAAGGGGTAGTACTCCCCCTTATGGCAGGGGGGCGGCGCTGGCGCTGCCGCCGGGGGATATTTTTCTTGAGGAAAAATCTCTTATCCCCGGCTGCCTCCCCAGCGCCGCCCGGTGTCTTACGTCTTAGTGTTCACCAACTGGATTCCCGTGGCTTTGGCCCCCACCTGGGGCTGTCCCTGGCTCCAGTAGATGAATACCTCCAGGCCCTCGAAGCGCACCTCCGCAAAGCCGTCCGGGGCCTCCATGAGCTGCTTGCCGTCGATTCTCACGTTGATTTTGTCCAGGCCCTTTTCCGGCATGGCGACGGCATAGCGGTAGCCGGTGACAGTATCGGTGCGGCGGTTGTCCTTGTACTCGTAGGCCGGGGTCACATCCACCAGCCACAGCTTGTTCCCCAGGCTCTTGGGGTCAATGATAAGGTCAGTAATTTTCATAGCGTTATCCTTTCTTTGGTGGGCGGCGCATGGCCGTTGTGCCGCTGGTGATAGGTCACAAGTCCTTGTGTGCCTTTATGATAACGCCAAGAGGCTAAAAATTGGTTGCACGCGTGAAACCGTTTATAACATGAAAAACCGACGCCCCTATGCTGTATAGGGCGTCGGTTTCTCGTGATTGCTTTGTTCGCTTACAGAAGGGGGAGGCCCCGCTCATGTAACAACTCATTGGTCTGCATGACGGTGTATCCCTTCTCTGCCGCTTCCTCCCAGATGAAATATTCGGGGAACGCCAGGTAAAATAGTTCCCGCCTTTCCTCCGGGGTCTGCACCAGCGCAAGAGATACCTTCAGCATGACCGGGAGTGTCGGGCGGTGCCGCTTCCCTTTATAAGCGAAATTCGTCATGCGGCTGATAGTCGCTTTGGAAACATCAGCTTTCTTTGCCAGATCTGCGGAGGTTATCCCCCGCAGATTCAACTGGTTGTTGAGGTACTTGCATAGTCTAAGTTCTCTTTCAAGGCTTTGCTCTGACTGTTGAGAAGTCAAAGCAGTCGCCAAGTATTAGAGAAACCTTATGTGGACTTTTTGCCGGAGGTGGCGCTTTGTGGTTTATACTCATGGTCTCTATGGAGCGGCAACAAAACAGTATGCTTTTCCATAGCACCACCTCCTTCCGTGAAAATCGTCAGGTGGATTCTTTCAAATAGATTATCTGAAATCCACCTCCGACGCAAAGCCCGTTCACGAAAGTTAGTTCATGGGAACACGGCTTGCGTGTCCCCACAGTCATTCCCACAGGTTACGGGGCCGAGTACAGCAACCTCTTTCCCCCTGTGTTTAGGTTGTGGGCGGCTTGCGCCCTGTCTCGTAGGCCGTGTAAAACGGCGTTGGTTGTTTGCCGCTTTGGGCGGCTGCACAGTCATTTTTGGTTTAGCAATTCATCATTTGTTACCTGGCTATCATAACATACCATATATACACCATATATCGGTTAATAAACTGTAAACATTCCCATATCTTGTGCATTGGCAGTCGCCAAGCCAGTTCGCTGTCAGTCATTGGTGGCTTGTTCTTCAATAAGCATATCATAACGTCTTTTGGAGGATTTATTGCCCTTAAAGCAACCATCCCATATCGCTCTTTTTTCCTCGCTACTTGTCGCCTTTTCCAGCAACGCCTCTATTAGTGCCATCACCTTCTTGTGGTAAAACAACTCATATGTACGCTTTGCTTTCGCCCTTGTCATGCGCAATTCTTTTGCGATTGTGGCAAACGACGCTTTTTCAACCTCCCGCATTTCAACAATACAGGCAACGGTTTTTTTGCTTAGTTGAGGCTTAAATGGTGGCATGTTTTTAAGAAATTTTATCGGCATACCTGGTTCCCCGTCTCTGTACTCCGTCAAAATGCCTTTATACTTTTTCTCGAAATACGCACAGGCGTATGCGGTATCCTGATAACATTCATAGGCTTCATCAAAAATCTTTCTTACTTGTGCCGTACTTCCATGTCCAAGTGCTATTGAAATATGAGTGATATATAGGCTTTTTTGCCTAAACTTTTGTTTCCTATATATTTGTACTGCCCGTACAACAGATATTTCAAACTCTTTCGCAATATCTGTAAATGTGTTGTCGTATTGGTCACGCAGCAGCATAATTTCGTATGCCCGCTTGTCCTGCATCAATACGCTATATGGAATATCTTTTAGCATGGGAATCGCACCTCTCCAGTTTCACATTCTCTTACCTTGTATTCTATAACACGCTTTATGTGTTGTCAATGACAAGTAGCCGCTTTTAGTAATAACACGGTTATCTTGTTAAAATTAATACAAAGGTGGTGGATGTAAAAATGGAGAGATTAAAAGCGTTACGAGAAGAAAAAGGAATTAGCCAACAAAAGCTGGCTGAAAAAATACAAACCAATCAACAGAATATTCACAGATATGAACATGGATTTTATGAGCCGGACATTCAGACCTTAAAACTACTAGCGGATTTTTTTGAAACCTCCATTGATTATCTTGTAGGCAACACAGAAATTAGACACAAAATCGAATCTGTGCAACCTTTTGACTTAAACGCCGATGAGGCGATATTGATTGAAAAATACCGTCAATTAAGAAGCAATGCACGCAATAGTGTCATGAACATGATTGACACTCTTTTAGAGCAAGATAAGTAATGCAATCCTGAAATAGCCCAGCCCGCTCCCCCTGTCAATGGTCGAGATAAACGGCACATGTGCCGCCATTGACAGGGGGAGCGGGCTGGGCTTTGCGGTTATTAAGGGGTGTACGCCAGCAAGTGGCGTACACCCCTTTACATGATTGGTATAGCCTTTGTATCGTGCCAAGGCTCTAAAGTAGTAAAATGGTAGTAAAATCGAAGTGCATTTACGAAAAACATGAGGAGTACCAATCATTTCATGGATTCCGGTTAAATCCTGCCGTGACACACAAAAAGGACCCTGGTCATCCGCGCTCCTCCAGCGCCCTCAGGGCATGGTCATAGACGGCCCAATCGGGCTCGGAGTGGCAGACGATGGTGACCTCCTGCACGTGCCGGCATTCGTCCAGGGCCTCCCGCAGGGCGGCCAGGGCGATGGGGGCCGCCCGGCGGATGGGGAAGTGGTAGGCCCCGGTGCTGATGGAGGGGAAGGCCACCGTCTCACAGCCGTGGGCGTCGGCCAGCAGAAGGCTGCTGCGGTAGCAGCTGGCCAGAAGGGCGTCCTCGTTCTGATCCCCGCCGTGCCACACGGGGCCGGGAGTGTGGATGACAAAGCGGGCGGGGAGGCGGTAGCCTTTGGTGAGCTTGGCCTCGCCGGTGGCACAGCCGCCCAGGGTGCGGCACTCGGCCAGCAGTTCGGGGCCCGCTTCCCGGTGGATGGCCCCGTCCACCCCTCCGCCGCCCAGAAGGGAGGTGTTGGCGGCGTTGACGATGGCGTCGGCGTGGAACTGGGTGATGTCACCCTGATCGATATAGATGGGCATGAGAGCCGTCTCCTTTCCTGGCAAGCAAAAGTGCCTTACGAAAATGTTGCGTTACTGTTGAGGGGGACGACGCACACATAGCTGCGGCCCTGCCCCAGGACCAGGGGGGCGCCGTCGGCGGTGCAGTAGCGCAGTTGGCCGTTGGGGAAACCCTTTTCCCAGCGGATGGGGACATACTGGCCCCCGCAGGCGAACCAGCCCTCGCCCCCGGTGAGGTCCACCGTGATGCGTCCGTACTCATCCCCAGGGATGTTGGCGCACCGGGTCTTCAGGATGAGCAGGTTGGTCACCCCCACCTGCTCACCGCTGTTGCCGTCCACATAGGGCTGGCCGTATTCGGAGACCAGGTAAAGCCCGGTGTCGGCGTCATAGGTGAAAAGGCCCGTTTTATAGTCGGAGAAGGGGACGGTGACGCTCTGGGCCGCCTCCCCGCCCGGGGCGCCGTTTTCGGCGAAGGCCATGTCATAAGTATAGCCCTCCTGGTGCTGCTGGCGGAAGGAGTAGGAGGGGAAGAGAGTGGTGATGGCCTCCCCGGAGGTGACCACGCTGTGCTCATACCCCAGGTTTTTCCGCCGCCACTGGTCCCGCCAGAAGAGGGTGCCCTCGTAGGGGCCGTTGACGCAGTCCAGGGCGGTGACGCCCCAGGATTTGATTTTGCTGTACGCGTCGGGACTGCCTCCGGCGTGGAGATAGACGGCGTCGTGCCCCAGGGCCAGCTCCAGGTAATAGGGCCGGGAGGAGCGCACCGAGCCGATGGTGCCCACACCCTCCACGCTCTGGTAGACCCCCAGCATCCGGGTGATGCCGCCCTCGGCCAGCACCTCATAGATGATATCGGCCTGAGAGACCCCAAGCTGGGGCAGGGCTTTCTTCAGGTTGTTGAGCATGATGGCCACGGGCCGGTCGTCGGGGGAGCCGTGCTCCAGCGGAAGGCCGGTGAGGGGGTTTACCGGGCCGTCGTATGGGGTGGGCTCCGGCTCCGGCGTGGGAGAAGCCGCCGGGGACGGGGGGGCGGGGGACGGGGAGGTCCCGGCCTCGGGGCCTTTCCCACAGGCGGAGAGCAGGAGGACCAGGGCGAGGGCCAGGGACAGTGTTTTTCGGGACATGGGAATTCCCTCCTTATCAGAGCCATCATACCCCCCGGGGCGCGGGGCTGTCAAGCGGCGGGAGAGCCCCTTTCGATTTGCTTGCCTTTCCGGGGAATTGCCGTTATAATGTCATAATGTACTAAAATTTCGAATGAACGAGGTGTTCCTTATGCCCCCAATTTTGATGATACTGCTTCTTCTGGCGGTGGTCTACTTCCTTACCATGCGCAAAAAGAAAAAGCAGGAGGACAAGAAGCCGGAGCGGCCCAAGTTCTCCCCCATCCCCGTGACGGTGGAGGAGGGCTGCTGGTCCTGCACGCCGGAGGAGCTGCTGGACAACGTGTCCCTGGCCACCTATCAGACCGGCACCATGGCCCTGCCCGCTTATATTTACGGGGCGGGATACGTCCCCCAGGACAAGCGCCACTGGGTCACCCTCACCGCCAGTGAGGAGGGGAAGCTCACGGAGGTGGTCATCACCTGGTGCCTGGACGACGAGCAGGATATCCGCAAGGGGGCCTCCAACTACGCCGGCACCTTCCTGGCGGTGCTGGCCAACGAGGAGTGCGACCAGATCATCTGGGAGATCAACCGCCTGACCAGCCAGCATGAGCAGGGGATCCACGACGAGCTGACCCGGTACAGCCCCAACAGCCGGGTCTATGTCTCGGTGGGGGACGACGAAAAGCGGATCATTACCATCGTTATCAGCCCCATCACCCCAGGGGAGCTGGCCAACTACCGGGCGGAAAAAGAGGCCCAGGCCGCCATCAAGGCCGCCCAGGAGGCGGAGGCCAAGGCCGAAGCCGAGGCAAAGGCGAAGACAAAGGAGTAACCTTCTATGGCCCAATACGGTTTCATCCACGACAAACTGGATATCAAGATGCTGGAGCTCTATCTGGTGTCCCGGCTGGCCGGCCCGGTGGACTTCGACGTCCTCACCGACCTGGTGATGCGCCACGAGGGGGTGGACTACTTCGCCTTCGCCGAGGCCACGGCCGAGCTGGTGGAGAGCGGGCACCTGGAGCTGGAGGAGGACCGGTATGCCATCACGGAGAAGGGGCGGGCCAACTCCGCTGCCTGTGAGAGCAGTCTGCCCTATTCCGTGCGCCGCCGGTGCAACCGGGACCTGGCCCCGGTGAACGCCGCCCTGCGCCGCAACGCCCAGGTCCGGGGGGAGACCCGGGTCAACGGAGACGGCTCCGTAGTGGCCCGGATGACCCTGGACGACGACGGGGGCAATCTTCTCACCATCGAGCTGCTCTGCCCGTCCAAGGCCCAGGCGGAGCGGCTGATCGAGAGCTTCCGAGCCCGCCCGGAGCGGGTCTATAATGATGTGCTGGAGGCTTTGGCCGTCCCCAGTGAACCTGAGGAGTGAATCCATGTCAGAACCGATCGTTTTTGGCCTCCCCATCAGTCTGGCCTTCCTCTATTTTATCGTCTATTCCTGCCTGGGCTGGTGTATGGAGACAGTGTACTGCTCCGTCCTGGAGCGGCGGTTCGTCCCCCGGGGTTTTCTGTACGGCCCCATGTGCCCCATCTACGGGGTGGGGGTGCTGATGATGATTTGCTGGTTCCAGCCTCTCATGGACAGCCCCGTGCTTTTCTATTTGGTGGCCACCGTGTGCATGTCGGCCTGGGAGTACTTCGTGGGCTGGTTCCTGGAGACCACCACCCATGTCAAGTACTGGGATTACAGCATGTATAAGTTCAACATCAAGGGGCGCATCTGCCTTTGGGTGTGTCTGATGTGGGGCGTGTTGTCCTTCCTGGTCCTCTATTTTGTCCACCCCCTGGTGGCGGGACAGCTGGACCGCATCCCCCTCATTCCCCGGTACATCCTGGACGGGGTGCTGCTGGGCATCCTTGTTGCCGACACCACCGCCACCATCTATCAGCTGGCCCGCACCAGCCAGCTCCTGGCCAAGCTCCAGCAGGCCGGGGACGAGCTGCGGGTCCAAGCCCACCTGGGCCGGGCGGAGCTTTCCGACTATCTGGAGGAGGCCCGCTCCAACTTCTCCGACCGGCTGGACGATCTGCTTCCCGATGACCTGGATGAGGCCAGCCGGGCCCTCAAGGCCCGTTACGACGAGCTGATGGCCCACACCGAGCGCCTCAGCCGCCGGTTCCGGGCCCATTACAGCCACATGACCGCCGCCGCCGGCCGTTCGGACGCGCTGGAGAGCGTAAAGCGTATGGGGAAACAGCTCAAGGAGAAGCTGGACGAGAACAAACGCGCCAGAAAAAACAGTGGAAAATCCTAAATATGGAGATATTGGCCCGGGCCGTGGACACAGTTCCGCGGTCCGGGCTGTGTTATTTATTAAAAAGCGTTTAAATTGCAAGTTATGTATACTAAACCGGCCGTATAAGAATAGTGGAACATAGGCCTTCCTGGTGTGGAAAAGATTGTGGAAAAGTGGAAAAACTACTGGGATAGCGTGGGGGAGAGGCGGTGGAAAAGTCGGTGGGAAATGTGAATAACTTTTTGTAGAATGAATTATCCGCCTTCGTTATGTCAAATTTCGAGCAGAAAATTAAGTTCTGAAAAAGGAGAGAAACAGGGGTTTTCGAACCCTTTTACGGATATGCCCCAAAGGCATGGCGTCCTGGCCCGAAATCAGGAATACAGGTTGTATTTTTGTTGAGTAAAGGGCCGCCCCGCGGCACATACTGGCAGAAAGGGAGGGATACCATGGAAGAACAGGAACAGCGCCAGGAAGAGCGGCGGGATATCGAGGAGTTCGGCTCCTCGCTGATCAAGACCCGGCGGGGAACCATCCATACGCTGACCATCGTGGGGCAGGTGGAGGGCCACCAACTGCTGCCGCCCACGGCCAAGACCACCAAGTACGAGCACGTGCTGCCCCTGCTGGCCCTGATCGAGGAGAGCGACGAGGTGGACGGCCTGCTGGTGCTCCTCAACACGGTGGGAGGAGACATCGAGGCGGGGCTCGGCATCGCGGAGATGATCGCCGGAATGAAGAAGCCCACGGTGTCTCTGGTGCTGGGGGGCGGCCACTCTATTGGGGTGCCGCTCGCGGTGGCGGCCAAAACCTCCTTCATCGCCCCATCGGCGGCCATGACCATCCACCCGGTGCGGCTGAGCGGGACGGTCATCGGAGTGAGCCAGATGTTTCACTATTTCGAGCGGACCCAGGAGCGGATCCTGCAGTTCGTCACCCGCAACAGCGGGGTCAAGCGGGAGGATTTTATCAAGCTGATGCTCAATACCGGGGAGCTGACGGGGGACATCGGCAGCGTGCTCTACGGGGAAGAGGCGGTGTCCCTGGGCCTGATCGACCGTTTGGGAGGGCTGTCCGACGCTCTGGAGTGTCTGCACGGGCAGATCGAGGCGCGGAAAAAGGAAACGGGGCCGGAAGAGCCCCGGGAAGAGGAGAGCGGGGGATGACCCCCGCTTTTTCTCTGCCGTAAAAAGATTCTGGAAATACCGGAGGGATTGTGTTAATATAAATACGTATGTCCTATCCGGAGCAGCGCGCGAAATGACCAGCGGTCCTTCGGCGGCGGAAATGGCATGGGCCCATGTCTCCCCGCTTTTTGAAACCGCCGCCTATTCTGCGGATTGCGCCGGGGATGATACTGATTTTGGAGGGAAACAAATTGACATATTTATCGTCCGTCCTGATGGGCGTTTTGCAGGGCATCGCGGAGTTCCTGCCCATCTCCAGCTCCGGCCATCTGGCCCTGTTCCAGCATTTCTTCGGCATGGAGGACTTCGAGTCCACCCAGCTTTTCTTCACCGTCATGCTCCACTTCGGCACGCTGGTCTCGGTATTCATCTACTACTGGCATGATATCGTCGACATGATCCGGGAGTTTTTCCTGGCCATCGGCGACCTCTTTTCCCGCCGGGGAACCCGGCAGAGAGCCCAGACCCCGCCCGCCCGGCGGATGGTCCTCCTCATCATTGTGGCCACCCTGCCCCTGTTCGTGGTGCTCCCGGTGAAGGGCCTCATTGAGGCGGCCACCGGGAACGTGGTCTTTGTCTCCCTGGCGCTGATCGCCACCGGCTTCCTGCTCTTTTTTTCCGACCGGTTTGCCCGGGGCCGCAAGACCGCCCGCACCGCCACCCTGGCGGACGCGGTGCTGGTGGGCTGTGCCCAGGCGGTGGGGACCCTCCCCGGCATCTCCCGCTCCGGCATGACCATTTCCGCCGGGATGCTCCGGGGCTACGACCGCACCTTCGCCGTCCGGTTCTCCTTTCTCATGTCCCTGCCCGCCGTTTTCGGCGCCACCCTCCTGGAGCTGAAGGACGCTTTGGAGGTGGGGCTGGATCCGGCCATCCTGCCCTATTGCGTCGTCGGCATGGTGGTGGCCGGGGTAGTGGGTTATTTCGCTATCCGCCTGGTCAACCTGCTGGCCGACAAAGGCAAGTTCGGCGCCTTCGCCTACTACTGCTGGGCGGTGGGCCTGGTGTCCCTTGTGGCGGGATTTTTGGTGAAATAAGCCCGCCAGCCTGGGCCGCATAGGGAGCCTGTGCCTGGGCTCCCCTGGCGGCGGACAAGCCCTGTACAAAAGATCGACTTTACCACCCCTGAAAGGATTTGATGACCATGGCCACCACACAAAAGAAGACCAGTGCCAATACCCGGAAACCCTCCGGCTCCTCCAGCCGTTCGGGGGGCTCCAGGAGCGGTTCCAGCCGGAAGAAGGCCCCGGAGGTGAAGCCCATCCGCCGGGAGATCGGAGCGCTGGTATGCCTGCTGCTGGCTGTTTTTTCCGCTTTGGGTTATTTTCAGGTGGAGGCCATTTTCATTGACTTTTTCTGCGGTACGATGAAGGGGCTCATCGGATATGGCTATTGGCTTCTGCCCCCGGCCCTTCTCGTCTCCAGCGCCATTCTGGCCTTCCACCGGGGCCGCCCCGTGCGGCTGCGGGTATGGTGCGCCATGCTGATGCCCGTCCTGGCCGGCGGTTTCCTCCATATGCTGCTGGCCAAAGGGAATTATGTCTGGGACATCAAGCTCTTCGGCACCCTCTGGACGGAGGGGAAGGCCCTGGCCTCCGGCGGTGTGATCTCCGGGTTGCTGTCCCAGGCCCTCATCGCCGTGTTCAGCAAGATCGGCGCCGGGATCATCTTTGTCCTGGCCGTGGCGGGCCTGCTGATGGGGGCCTGCCGGATCACCCCCGTGGATATCCTGGACTGGTTCAAGGACCGGCCCCATCCGGAGTATGAGGAGGAAGAGCTCCCCGAGCCGGAGCCCGCCCCCAAGCAGAGCCGCCCCGCCCCCATCCAGCGGGAGAAGCGCCGCCCTGCCATCGACATCCCCGTGGACGACGGCCCAAGGCCCCAGGAGGAGCCTCAGAGCGAGCCGGAGCCGGTGAAGAAGGGCCTGTTTGACCGCAGGCCCAAGGTGCCCACCCCTGACCAGCTTCTCACCGGCGCCGCCGCCCAGCCCGAGGAGCCCGCCGCCGCTCAGGAGCCCCCCGTGCCCCCGGTGACGCCCCCCGAGCCCTTCCCGCTGCCCAAGGAGGAGATCCTGGAGCAGGTGTCCAAACCCGCTGAACCAGCCCCCGCTATGCCCGAGATCGTCCGGGAGCCGGCGGTGCCCAAGCTGAAGAAGGGGGACGCCGCCGAGGCGGCCGCCCAGGTCACCCAGGAGGTGGCCGAGGCATTGAGTCAGGCCGCCCCCGCCTATCAATATCCCCCCGTGTCCCTTCTGCGGGAGGGGGAGGAGACCGATTCCGCCGGGGTGTCCGGGGAACTGCGGGCCAACCAGACCCGGCTCACCGACACCATCCACTCCTTTGGCATCGACGCCAGCATCGTCAACGTCACCCGGGGCCCCTCGGTCACCCGGTATGAATTGGAGCTGGACCAGGGTGTGCGCCTCAATAAGCTCACCAACCTGGCCGACGACATCGCACTGGCCCTGGGGGCCTCCGGCGTGCGCATCGCCCCTATTCCCGACAAGATCTCCATGGTGGGCATCGAGGTGCCCAACAAGCTGGTCTCCCCGGTGCAGATCCACGACGTCATCGACTCCAAGCAGTTCCGGGACCACAGCTCCAAGGTGGCCTTCGCCCTGGGCAAGGACATCGGCGGCAACTGCATCGTGGGCAACATCGCCAAGCTGCCCCACCTGCTCATCGCCGGTACTACCGGCTCCGGTAAGTCGGTGTGCACCAACTCCCTCATTATCTCCCTCCTCTATAAGGCCACCCCCGAGGAGGTCCGCCTCATCATGGTGGACCCCAAGATGGTGGAGCTGGGCATCTACAACGGCATCCCCCATCTGCTCATCCCCGTGGTCACCGACCCCAAGAAGGCCGCCGGGGCCCTCCAGTGGGCGGTCACCGAGATGATGAAGCGCTACCGGGCCTTCTCCGAGGTGGGGGTCCGGGATTTGGCGTCTTACAATTCCATGGCCGTCAAAACAGAGGGAATGACCAAAATGCCCCAGGTGGTGGTGGTCATCGACGAGCTGGCCGACTTGATGCTGGTGGCCGCCAAGGAGGTGGAGGAGTCCATCTGCCGGGTGGCCCAGATGGGCCGCGCCGCCGGGATGCACCTTATCATCGCCACCCAGCGGCCCTCCGCCGACGTGATCACCGGCCTGATGAAGGCCAACATCCCCTCCCGCATCGCCTTCGCCGTGGCCTCCTCCCTGGAGTCCCGCATCATTCTGGATCAGACCGGTGCGGAAAAGCTGGTGGGCCGGGGGGACATGCTCTACTTCCCCCTGGGCTCCGGCAAGCCCACCCGGGTCCAGGGCTGCCTCATCTCCGACGAAGAGGTGGCCAGCGTAGTGGAGTTTGTGAAGGAGAGCGGCTCGGCCCAGTACGACGAGGCTGTCCTTCACGAGATCGAGCAGAACGTGGCGGGCAACGAGAAGGGGAGCAAGGGTGTGGGCGGCTCTGCCCCCGAGGACGTGGACGACGCCTACGACGAGCTGCTCCCCTCTGCTATCGAGGTGGTGGTGGAGACGGGCATGGCCTCCGTCTCCATGCTCCAGCGGCGGCTGAAGCTGGGTTATTCCAGGGCCGCCCGGCTGGTGGACCAGATGGAGGAGAAAGGGATTGTCGGTCCTTTCGAGGGTTCCAAGCCCCGGCAGGTGTTGATCACCAAGGACCAGTGGCAGGAGATGCAGTACAAGCAGGGCATGGTGGATCTGGCCCCCGACGCTCCGCCCATTTCCGAGCCGGTGCCCGAGGAGCTGGAATTTGAGGGGGACGCCATCCCTCAAAGCCGTGATCTGCCGCCCTTCGATATGGACGGCGAGGATTTTTGATGGCGGTGCCTCGGCTGGCGGAGCGCGCCGTTCTGCTCCTGGGCGGGGGCAGATCGGTGGACTTTGCCCAAGGTCAGGAGCCTAAAAAATTTTGATTCTTTTGGAAAAAAGAACTTGCATTTTGCCGCTCACTATGCTAATATTAATAAGCTGTCGGTGAGACGGTATGCGGCTGTAGCTCAGCTGGATAGAGTGACTGGCTACGAACCAGTAGGTCGGGGGTTCGAGTCCCTCCAGCCGTACCAAGAAAGCCTCGGAATTTAACGATTCCGGGGTTTTTTTATAACTTTTTAGCGGTTTTCTAACCCATCAAAATGCTTTTGGGTCTATTTGTGGTTTCCGGCAAAAAAGAAAGCGGGTACCTATAAAAGGAACAGCGCGGTTCTGCCAAACAAAAAGAAAAAGAACCTTACTTTTTCACAGAGGAGAAAGAGAGGTTGGGTGGTCTAAAACGAGCAAGTACAATTCAGATAAAAACATGGGACGGCTTTTGCTATTGTACTTGAATTATTTTAGCCTTTTTGCTAAAATAATAATGTATAGGTATATTCATTTGAAAGCGAGGTGTAACCGATGAATCCTGTATTAAAATATCGTGGTGGTAAATCGCGTGAAATTCCGCGCTTTCTCCAATACATACCCGATGATTTTAACCGATATATTGAGCCTTTTTTTGGTGGTGGCGCTGTCTATTTTTACCTTGAGCCAGACAATGCAATCCTAAATGATGTAAACGAGCGGCTTATGACGTTCTATACACAACTAAAAAATCAATACCCATTGATGCGAGAACAACTTGATACTATACAAAAGACTTATGAAAAAAATCAAACGGAATACAAAAAATTAAAACTTCAGAGGCCAGAGATGCGCGTTCCTAACGAAAACGAAACCTTGTATTACCATATGCGGGATTTGTTTAATCACCCCGATGATACGTATTTAGATGGCGTGTTGTATTTTTTCATCAACAAAACGGCCTATTCCGGTATGATACGGTATAATAATAACGGCGAATACAATGTTCCGTTTGGACGTTACCCTAACCTCAATACACGATTGATAACACAGCAGCATAGCGACCTTTTACAAGGTGCAGAATTATTTACTCTTGATTACAGCCAGATATTTGAAATGGCACAGGAAGATGATTTCATATTTCTTGACCCACCATATGATTGTGTTTTTAACGATTATGGAAACGTCGATATGATGAATGGGTTTGATGAAGCAGAGCACCGCCGCTTGGCGGCTGACTTTAGAAATCTGCCTTGTAGAGCGTTAATGGTTATAGGAAAAACTCCATTGACAGAAGAATTGTACGGCGAATTTGTTTTTGATGAGTATTATAAAAACTATGCTGTCAATATAAGAAATCGTTTCAAAAACGATAAAATGCACATTGTTGTGAAAAATTATTAAGGAGGCGATTGTATGGCAAGGCTTGATAATAAGGTTTTGTTTTTTACCACATCGCCTCGCACCCCTACCAAAATGATACCCGAAATAGGCTTACTGCATGAGAAGTTTGAGGGGAAAAAGTGGAATAAAACAACGCAGGAGCAATTTATTGACGAATTAGCGTCAAGCAGTTTTTTTGAGGGTGTGGGATCCCCGTCAGATAAAGCATTTAGTGCTCGTGATAGAATTAACCGCGCCCCTAAAGCATTAGGCTTTGTCGATCTACAACCTAATATTGCTTTAACAGACGCAGGAAAGGCTTTCATATTTGGAAACCGTCCACAGGAAGTTTTCTTGCGGCAGCTATTGAAATTTCAACTGCCGTCGCCTTATCACACAGAAAATCCCAAAATCAACGGAACATTTTGTGTTCGTCCGTATTTAGAAATATTGAGACTAGTGCGTGATTTGGGCTATCTGACATTTGACGAATTAAAGATTTTTGCGGTTCAAATGACTGACTATCGAAATTATGACAGCGTCAAAGCGGAAATTCTTAATTTTAGGCAGGAAAAGGAACAGCACAGAGGGGAATATAAGCGCTTTGTGAATGAGGTTTGGACAACTGCTATTTTGGAAATATATAGCGATAGGATAGCCGCTGGAAAAACGCGGACAAGAGAAACACAAGATGCAAGCCTCCGCAAATTTATTAAAACCCAAAAGAGCAATTTACGCGATTATGCCGATGCGTGTTTTAGATATTTGAGATATACAGGGCTTATTTCTATTGCACATAGGAGTAGGACTATATCGGTTTTTGATGATAAAGTACGAGAAGTAGATTTTATTTTGAGTTCCATTGACCGAAATCCTGTTTTTGTCAATGATACACCGAATTATAAGGCATATCTGTTTTCGACAAGTATTCCTGCGCTGTATACGGACAATAAGGATAATATCGTTGATACTATAATGCGTATGAGCGATTATACAAAGCGAGAATTGCTCGATTTTGATATTGAAGCCCTAAAAGATTTGCGTGATGAAATTGCTGCACGACACAGAGAAAATGTTATCCATGAACAGGTTGCCGAAATCAAGTCGTATGCCCTATATTCAGAAATTATTGATACATTTAACGAGATTGTGTCTGATGAATACTATGATGCACCGCTTATGCTTGAATATAATACATGGCGCGCAATGACAATGCTTAATGGTGGTGATATTAAAGGCAATTTTAAGTTTGATGATATTGGGCAGCCTCTCTCTACTGCATCGGGTAATATGCCGGATATTGAATGTGACTATACAGATTATGCGCTGTCTGTCGAAGTCACTATGCAGTCTGGACAACGGCAATACGAAGCAGAGGGAGAACCTGTAGCGCGACACTACGGGCAGCTTAAAAAGAAATCTGGAAAAGATACTTATTGTTTGTTTATTGCTCCAACAATCAATGCAGCCACATTAGCACATTTTTATGGATTAAATCATTTATCTATCGAGCTGTATGGCGGGAAGTCAAAAATCATTCCACTTGAACTGGATCAGTTTATGCGACTTGTTGAAAATTCGTATAATTACAGAGCGCAGCCGACGCCGATAGAGGTGCGACATTTTCTTGATGTTGTTATTCAAGAGGGAGAAAATGCGGCCGATGAAAATGATTGGCGAGATAGGATCCAAAATTGCGTGGACGCATGGTTAGTTGCTTAAGCGTACATATGTGAAATAACAAAAACGAAAAAAGCTGTCAAGGATAAACTTCGCGCTTCGCGTCCTTGACAGCTTTTTTCGTTTTTGCTTTTTGGCAGACAAGCGGGTGCAAACGGACAAACCGCTTGCGCTCACTAAAATTATGGGTACGGCGTTACGCAGTGGGGTTAAAAAGCGCTTGATTTATGCGGCTTTGCGGACGCAGTTTTGATAAGGCAAGGTGTTTATACCTTTACCCTCGAAAACGACGTTCTACTGCGTAACAAAAAAGGTAAAGACGGGAAAGAAGATATTGAATTGCATGGGCGTAGCCGTCGCAACCATGACAACTTTGTATATCATTTTTTCATCAAAAATCCCTCATTCAAAAGAAAATTTATCAAACCGAACATTTTGACAAAAGACGGGATGGACTTTTATTCCCTCCCATTTGGAACCAAGCGGTATACCATACAGGGCCGCCCGCCGGTGTCGTAGTTCATGTGGTCCAAGACCTGGCCCTTCTGGACCATGTAATTGAGATACCGCCGGGCCGTCACCGCGGAGACTCCGGCCTTGGCGCCCAGCTCTTCGCAGGTCAGCTCCCCGCCGGCCTGGCCCAACGCCTGCCGCAGAAGCGCCAGGGTCTTTTCCTGAAGCCCTTTGGGGGCGGCCTCAGAGGCGGGGGAGGAGAAGAGGAGCTTATCGATGTCCGACTGGCTGACCCGCTCCAGGTGATCCATGGCCTCCCGGCGCTGGACAAAGCCCTCCAGAGCTTGCTGAAAGCGCTCGGCGGTGAAAGGCTTGACCAGATAATCAGTGACGCCCAGTTTCATGAGAGCGTCCAAAGTCTCCCGCTCATGGGCGGCGGTCACCATGACGGCGTCCACTGTAGAGCCCTGGGCCCGCAGCTCCCGCAGCAGGTCCAGGCCGGTAAAGACCGGCATGTACACATCCAGGATCAGCAGATCCGCCGGATGGGTGGTCAGCCAGGCCAGGGCGTCCCGGCCGTTGCTGAACTCCCGCTCCACCTGGAACCGGCTGTCCCGCTGCGTGTAGGTCCGGTTCAGCATGGAGACCATGGGGTTATCCTCGACGATGACGACGCGGTACAAAAACTCACTCCTTTCGGAAGCTGACAAAGAAGGAGGTGCCTACCCCGGGCTCCGACTCGGCCCGGATGTCCCCCTGGTAGGCCTCCACCACTTCATGGACGAGGGAGAGGCCGGTGCCCCGGCCCCGCCCCTTCGTGGAGACCCCGGGCTGGAACAGGGAGGAGGCCACCTCGGGATTCAGCCCCGGCCCCGTGTCCTCCACGCAGATGAGCAGGCCTCCCGGCTCCTCTCGGAGGCTGACGGTGATTTCCTTGACGCCCCGGACGGTCTGGTTCAGGGCGTCCACGGCGTTTTCGATGAGGTTGCCCAGAATGGTGACGTAGGCGTCCGGGGGCAGATAGTCCTGGTCGGCGGACAACGCGCTGCCGGGGCCCAGGGTCAGGCGGATGCCCAGCTCGGCGCATCGGCTGGTCTTGCCCACCAGCAGGGCGGCCACCGACGGGTCCTGAATGCGCTCCAGGATAGAGCCCACGGCCTGGCGCTGGATGCTGGTCACGTCCAGGATGTATTCTTCCGCCTTGTCGGTCTGGCCGATCTGGATGAGGCCCAGAATGACGTGGAGTTTGTTCATGAATTCATGGGTATAGGCCCGCATGGCCTCCACCATATGGCGCACGCCGGTCAGGTCCTCGGCCAGGCGGGTCACCTCGGTGCGGTTGCGGAAGATGGCCACCGCTCCCACCACCTGCCCGGCCTCCCAGATGGGCATTCGGTCGGCCAGCACACGCACCCGCTTGAGAGAGCGCAGGGGGATGTTGTATTCCGACTGCCGGCTGGTGAGGACCCGGTCCAGGGTGGAGCGGGGATAGACGGTGTGAAGAGGCTTTCCCACGGCGCTGTCCGGGGGGAGGCCCAGCATATCCGTGGCGGCCTGGTTGATGAAGATGATCTTCTGGTCCCGGTCAATGGCCAGGATTCCCTCCTCCAGTGCCTCCAGAATGTCCTCTCGCTGGTGGAAGAGGAGGGAAAAGGCCTCCGGCTCGTAGCCCATGAGGGAGTCCCGGATGCGTTTGGAGAGCTTGGCGGACAAAAGTGTCCCCAGGGCCACCGTGATTGCGGCGATAAGGAGGAAGGACAGGGCCGTGTGGAGGACCGACTGGGACCGGCTGCGGAGGTTGACCCCCACCATGACAAAGCCCAGCAGGTCTCCCCCGGGGCCCAGTACCGGGGCGTAGGCGCACCGCTCGGCCCCGGAGACCCCGGTGTCGTCGGAGGTGAAAGCCCCCTCTCCGGCGAGGACCCGGGCCTGGTCTGAACCGGCGTAGGGCCGGCCGATGTATGAGCGGTCCGGGTAGTAGTACTGGACAGAGTGGGTATCCGCCACCACGATCACGTCGATGTCGCTGATCTGGGCGGTGGCGGAGTCCAGGAAGTCCCAGAGCTCGGCGGTGGGGGCGCCTCCGGCCAGGTCCCGGGCTACCGCGGGCACCCGGGAGATCACCTGGGCGGAGTTCATCAGGTTGCGGTCAAGCACCTGTTTTTCCTGCCGCAGGGTGAGAAAAAGGGTGGCCCCCAGGGCCAGCAGGACGGTGAGGGAGATGGCCAGCAGGTTGACGCCGAAAATCTGGGCGCGGATGGAGGCTCTGCGCTGTCTCATATCGTTCCCCCCGATTCTTTTGGCACGATCCACCGCTATTATAATGCGGATGGCGGGCGGGGGCAAGCATTACCCGCGGGACGGGCCTGGGAAGGTTTTATTTTTTTAACTTTCAAAAGGCTACCCAAGCCGGAGAGAAGTGCTTAGAATGGAGCACTGCAAGGGAGATGATGCCGATTGGATGCCCTCAAGCAAGCCCTGACCGAGGATCTGGGAGGAACTCCGTCCGTCTCGGTCTTTGGGCTGTTCCAAGTGCCGGAGTCGGTGGTGGTGACCTGGATCATCATGGCGGCGCTGGTGCTGGCCTCGGTGCTGTTGACCCGCCGCCTGCGGCGGGTCCCCGGGAAGGCGCAGACGGTGCTGGAGATGGGTGTGAGCTTTCTCAACGACTTCTGTAAGGAGAATCTGGGGGAGCATTGGCGGCCCTTCGCCCCCTGGATCGGCACCGTGGCGCTGTACATCACGGCGGCCAACCTCAGCGGGCTGTTCGGCCTGGCACCCCCCACCCGGGATCTGACCATCACGGCGGCCCTGGCCCTGATGAGCATGGCCCTCATCTACGGCGGCCAGTTCCGCTGCAGGGGGCTGAAGGGCGGGCTGAAAAAGTTCGCCGAGCCCAGCCCCGTGCTGCTGCCCATCAACCTGATGGAGGTGGCCATCCGCCCCCTGTCGCTGTGTATGCGGCTCTTCGGCAACGTGCTGGCCTCCTTCGTCATCATGGAGATGATCAAGGTCATGGCCCCGGCCATCGTTCCCATCCCCTTCAGCCTGTACTTCGACGTGTTCGACGGGCTGATCCAAACCCTGGTGTTCGTGTTCCTGACCACCCTCTTTTTGGGGGAAGCCATTCAAGATGAATAGAATTTAGGAGGAATTTATTATGCTTACAGTGATCGGAGCGGCCATCGCAGTCTTTACCGGCATCGGCGCCGGCGTGGGGATCGGCCTTGCCACCGGCAAGACCTCAGAGGCCATCGCCCGCCAGCCCGAGGCGGCGGGACAGATCAGAAGTACCTTTATTTTGGGCGCCGCCCTGGCCGAAGCCACCGCCATTTACGGCTTCATCACGGCCCTGGCCCTGATCTTCCTGAAATAATCCAAGGGAAAGAGGGCGGGCAGTATGCTCAATATCAGTCTGACCGGGATGCTCTGGACGGTGGTCAACCTCCTCGTTCTCTACATCCTGTTGAAAAAATTTCTCTGGGCCCCGGTGACGGCCATGATCGAGTCCCGCCAGAAGGAGATCGAGGACGGTCTGGCAGGGGCGGCGGCCAAGGAGCAGGCATCCCAGGCCAAGCTGGAGGAATATGACCTCCGCCTGGCCCAGGCCGGGCAGGAGGCCGCCCGGCTGGTGGCCCAGGCCAGGGACCGGGGCCAGCGGGAGTATGAGGCCATCCTGGCCAAGGCCCGGGACGACGCGGGCAGAGTGACCGACGAGGCCCGGCAGAGGGTCCGCCAGGAGCGGGAGGAGATGCTCCAGGGGGCCCGGGGGGAGGTGGCCTCCCTGGCGCTCCTGTGCGCCGCCAAGGTGGCGGGGAAGGAGCTGGACGGGGACGCGGACCGGGCCCTTGTGGAGGACTTCCTGGCCGGGACGGGTGACGGGACATGAAGGAGCTCGCCGCCCGCTATGCCCAGGCCCTCTATCCGCTCTGTCCGGAGGAGGAGACCATCCGGGCCGCCGCCGGTCTCCTCACCGGCTCGGCGGAGCTGTGGGGGGTCTGCACCGACCCCACCATCCGCCCGGAGGCAAAAAAGCGGGTCCTTGCCCGGGTGCTGGCCGATGTCCCGGAACCTCTGCTCCACTTTTTTGACCTCCTGTGTGACAAGGGCCGCATGGCCCTGCTACCCGAGATCCTGGAGGAGTTCCACGCCCTGGCCCTGGCCGAGCGGGGGATGGGCCGCTGCCTCATGACCTGCGCCCGGGTCCCGGACCCGGACCAGCGGCGGCGGCTGCGGGCAAAGATGGCCCGGCTCCACCATAAGTCCGACGTGGAGCTGGACATCCGGCTGGACCCGGCCTTGATCGGCGGGTTCATTCTGGAGATGGACGGCGTGAGATATGACCAAAGCGTCCGGGGACGGCTCACGGCCCTGGAGCGGCGGCTGGAAGGCAGGCGAGAGGTATGAAGGCACGCGCGGAAGAGATCGTCTCCGTCCTTCGGGAGGAGATCGAACATTACGACGCCCGGGGCGGCCGGGCCGAGACCGGCACCGTGCTGGAGGTGGGCGACGGCATCGCCACCGTCCACGGCCTGGACCGGGCGGTGTACGGCGAGCTGGTGGAGTTTGAGACCGGGGTCCGGGGCATGGTGCTGGATCTAAAGCGGGACACCGTGGGCTGCGCCCTACTGGGCGGGGAGGCCGGATTGAAGGAGGGCTCCCTGGTCAAGCGAACCGGGAAACCCGCCGGGATCCCCGTGGGAGACGGCATGGTGGGCCGGGTGGTGGACGCCCTGGGGGCCCCCATCGACGGCGGCGGCCCCATCGGAGCTGTTGAGACCCGCCCCATCGAGCGGGAGGCCAGCGGGGTGGTGACGAGGGAGCCCGTCACCGTCCCCATGCAGACGGGCATCCTGGCCATCGACGCCATGGTGCCCATCGGCCGGGGCCAGCGGGAGCTGATTATCGGCGACCGGCAGACGGGCAAGACGGCCATCGCCGTAGACGCAATCCTGAACCAGCAGGGGCAGGACATGGTCTGCATCTACGTGGCCATCGGCCAGAAGGCCAGCTCCGTGGCCCGGGTGCGGGATACCCTGGAGGCCCACGGGGCCATGGACTACTCCATCATCGTCTCGGCCAGCGCCAGCGACCCGGCCCCCCTCCAGTACGTGGCCCCCTACGCCGGGGCCGCCATCGGCGAGTATTTCATGAGCAAGGGCCGGGACGTGCTCATCGTCTACGACGACCTGTCCAAGCACGCGGTGGCCTACCGGACCCTGTCCCTGCTCCTGAAGCGTTCTCCCGGGCGGGAGGCCTATCCCGGCGACGTGTTCTACCTTCACTCCCGGCTGCTGGAGCGCTCCTGCCGCCTGACTAAGGAATACGGCGGCGGCTCCATGACCGCCCTGCCCATCATCGAGACCCTGGCGGGGGACGTGTCGGCCTACATCCCCACCAACGTCATTTCCATCACCGACGGGCAGATCTATCTGGAGACCGACCTCTTTTTCTCCGGCCAGCGACCCGCCGTCAACGTGGGCCTGTCCGTCTCCCGGGTGGGGGGCGCGGCCCAGACCAGGGCCATCAAGAAAAGCGCGGGCACCCTGCGCATTGACCTGGCCCGGTTTCGGGAACTGGAAGTCTTTACCCAGTTTTCCTCCGACCTGGACAAAAGCACCCAGCAGTCCTTGGACCACGGCCGCAGGCTGCTGGAGGTGCTGAAGCAGCCCTTGTACCATCCCATGAGCGTGGCCCGGCAGGCGGTTATCCTTTACATTTCCACCAACGGGCTGCTGTCCGACGTGCCCATGGACCGGGTGGCGGAGTTCACCCGGGATTTCGCCGACCAGCTGGAGACCGCCCATGGGGACGTGATGGAGGCCATCGGCCAAAGCGGGGACCTCTCCGGGCCATCCATCGAGGCCGTCCGCGCCGCCCTGGAGGAATATAAAAAGCAGGTGAGCCCCACATGGCAGGGATGAAAGAGGTCCGGGACCACATCAAAAGCGTGGAAGAGACCCTGAAGATCACAAACGCCATGTACCTCATCGCCTCCTCCAGCCTGCGCAAGGCCCGGAAACAGCTGGAGGACACGCTGCCCTACT
Source organism: Pseudoflavonifractor phocaeensis (assembly GCF_038439875.1). Lineage (NCBI taxonomy): Bacteria > Bacillati > Bacillota > Clostridia > Eubacteriales > Oscillospiraceae > Pseudoflavonifractor > Pseudoflavonifractor phocaeensis. The sequence continues at coordinate 447,156 of NZ_JBCDMT010000004.1, read as the reverse complement.
TTGAAAAGATCTCCTCCACCATCTCCGACATCCTCCACCACTCCCCGGACATCCACCACGCTTATTTCGACCAGCGGGCGGACAAGGCGGGGCGGCAGGTGGGCTATATCGTGATCACCGGTGACAAGGGATTGGCGGGGGCTTACAACCACAACGTCCTCAAATTGGCGGAGGAGTCCATGTGCGCCCAGCGGGCGCCCACGCTGTTCGTCATCGGGCAGATGGGCCGGGCCTATTTTTCGGGGAAGGGGATCCCCATCGACGGGGAGTTCCTCTATACGGCCCAGGACCCCACCATGGCCCGGGCCAGGGAGATCGGCAACACCTTTGTGGACCTCTTTTTGAACGGCCAGCTGGACGAGGTGTGGATCGTCTATACCAAAATGGTGAATCCCCTGCGGCTGGAGCCGGTATGCACCAAGCTCCTGCCCCTGGAGCGGGACCTCTTTCCCTGGCAGCGGCGGCCCTCGGAGCACTACACCAAGACGGTGGCCTACCTCCCGTCGGAGAGCGTGGTGCTGGACCAGATCGTCCCCGGCTACTTGAAGGGAATGATCTTCGGCGCCCTGGTGGAGTCCTATTGCAGTGAGCAGAACGCCCGGATGACGGCTATGGACTCGGCCACGGAAAACGCCAGGAAACTGCTCAAGGATTTGAACCTGACCTATAACCGGGCGCGCCAGAGCGCCATCACCCAGGAGATTTCCGAGATCGTGGGAGGCGCAGCGGCGGAGGACCAGTAACCGCGGCGGTCCCCGCCGGGAACGGCTTCGCCCGGTGGCCTTCCCCTGGGGGAAGGCGGCACGGCGAAGCCGTGACGGATGAGGGGAACCTTTCCCCGCGCAGAAAGGCGTGATTTTATGTCAAAAGGAAAAATCGTCCAGGTCCTTGGCCCCGTGGTGGACGTGGAATTTCCCGAGGGGGGCCTGCCGGAGCTGAAAAACGCCCTCACCGTGGACACCCCAGCCGGGACCTCCGTCATGGAGGCCCACCAGTTTGTGGGGGACGGCACCGTCCGCTGCTTCACCCTCTCCCCCAGCGAGGGGCTGGGCCGGGGCATGGAGGTCACCGATACCGGCGCCCCCATCTCCGTCCCCGTGGGGGAAAAGACCCTGGGCCGGATGTTCAACGTCCTGGGGGAGCCCATCGACGAGAAGGGGGAGGTGGACGCGGAGGAGACCTGGTCCATCCACCGCCAGCCACCCCGGTTCCAGGACCAGCGTCCCGTGGTGGATGTGCTGGAGACCGGCATCAAGGTCATCGACTTGCTGGCCCCCTATGCCCGGGGCGGCAAGATCGGCCTCTTCGGCGGCGCCGGGGTGGGCAAGACCGTCCTCATCCAGGAGTTGATCCACAACATCGCCACCGAGCACGGCGGCTACTCCATCTTCACCGGCGTGGGGGAGCGCACCCGGGAGGGCAGCGACCTGTGGCACGAGATGACCGAGTCCGGGGTGCTGGAAAAGACCGCCCTGGTATTCGGCCAGATGAACGAGCCCCCCGGCGCCCGGATGCGGGTGGCCCTCACCGGCCTGACCATGGCCGAGTACTTCCGGGACCAGGAAAAGCGGAACGTCCTCCTCTTCATCGATAATATTTTCCGCTATGTCCAGGCGGGAAGCGAGGTCTCCGCCCTCATGGGCCGGATGCCCTCCGCCGTGGGCTATCAGCCCACCCTGGCCCAGGAGATGGGGGCCCTCCAGGAGCGCATCACCTCCACCAAGGATGGGGCAATCACCTCCGTCCAGGCGGTCTATGTCCCTGCCGACGACCTCACCGACCCGGCCCCCGCCACCACCTTCGCCCACTTGGACGCTACCACCGTCCTCTCCCGGAAGATTGTGGAGATGGGCATCTACCCCGCCGTGGACCCCCTGGAGTCCACCTCCCGCATCCTGGAGCCGGACGTGGTGGGCCAGCGGCACTATAAGGTGGCCCGCGGCGTCCAGGAGCTCTTGCAGCGCTACCGGGAGCTTCAGGACATCATCGCCATCCTGGGGATGGAGGAGCTCTCCGAGGGCGACAAACGGGTGGTGGAGCGGGCCCGGCGCATCCAGCAGTTTTTCTCCCAGCCCTTCGCCGTGGCCGAGCCCTTCACCGGGCTCCAGGGCCGCTATGTCAAGCTGGAGGACACCCTGTCCAGCTTCGAGGCCATTTTGGGCGGGGAGCTGGACCAGTATCCCGAGGCCGCCTTCAGCATGGTGGGCACCGCCGCCGAAGTCAAGGAGAAAGCGGCCAAACTGGGGGCGGTGTGATGGCGGATACCTTTACACTAGAGATCCTCACCCCCGACCGCCAGTTTTACGTGGGCCCGGCCGAAGCCATGATCCTGCCCATCCTGGACGGCCAGTACGGGGTCCAGCCGGGCCACGAGCCGGTGGTGACGGCCATTGAGCCGGGGGAGCTGAAATATAAGACGAGGGGGCAGTGGAACTTGGCCTCCGTCAGCAGCGGGTTTGCCGAGATCATGCCCGATTACGCCATCCTGCTGGTGGCCGCCGCCGAGCGGCCGGAGGAGATCGACCTCAAGCGGGCCGAGGCCGCCCGCCAGCGGGCGGAAGAGCGCCTGCGTCAAAAAGAGAGCCTTCAGGAGTACCACAGCTCCCAGGCCGCCTTGGCCCGGGCACTGGCCCGGTTGAAAACCGCCCGGAAATAGGGCGGGGGATTGCGCGATACGGAAAAAGTCCTGGAATGTATTATTCCAGGGCTTTTTTATGATCTCAAAGCTGGCAGAGGCTATCCAGCACGGCATCTCTGAAATGCAGATGAGACAGGCCATTGCTGTTAAACAGCCCGGCCAGCTCTGTGACGAAGCTTAAGCGGCCGGAGATATCCGGAACGGTGTCCAGGACGGCCGTGATACCCGGCTGTCTCCATAGACACTGGAGCCCGTAGGTCTGGCGCCGGCCGGCCGGCTCAGCCTCCACCTGCGTGCAGATCACTTGGTAGAACACTCTGCCGGCAGCCAGATCCATACAGCCTGCTCCACTCGAACGGTCCCTCCATGTCGGAAAGATTTCCTGGAGATCAGATCTCTGCTCTTTCAACATAAAATTTCCTCCTGTGGTAACATTGTGCCAAATTTGACTTCCTAATTCCTAAAAAATGTGATATAGTATTTTGTCAGTGGGACTAACACATTTTTTGGAACTTCTTCATTTTATCCATAAGTTGACATTTGTTCAATACCCAAATATGGCGGTATTGAAGCATGAATGATAACATATGTTGTGTTTTGGAGGCATAGAGGATGATTGCATTGAGGCTGAAACAAGTGAAACAAGAGCGGAGTCTAACCAACGCGGATATTTCTGATTTGACTCAAATCCCTATGTCGACCATCATTCGCTTAGTCTGCGGACAGACAAAGAACCCGACCTGGGATGTGATGCTGGCCATATCCAGGGGATTGGATATCCCGTTGGATGAATTTTCCGGCCAGCAGAACCTTCGAATCATCCGGGAGCCGGAGATGAACCACATGCAGAAGTACCGCGCGCTGAACAGCATGGGGAAGGAAGCGGTGGACGAATATTTGGAAACGGAGTATCAGGAATGGCTGGAGACGCTGGCCCGGAAAGAGCTATTTTCCCATAAAAAGACCGTCGACCAGATCTATTCCATGAGCATGGAGGACATCGAAAAGATGGAGGCCTACATGAAAACACTGGAAAAGGGGAGAGACAGGCCGGGGGTTTGACCTTTTGTTCGGAATGGGCTACAATAAGGCCAATCGGCGCAAAGCCCATGCTGCAAAGGAGCCAAACATATGGCGGGAAGAATCTTCGATCCGGACAATATCGTGTTCCATCCCCTGGGGAAACTGGCGGACGTATTGATGCTCAGCCTCATGTGGCTGGCCACCAGCCTGCCCCTTTTCACGCTGGGCCCTGCCACCGCGGCCCTTTATGACGTCTCGGTGAAATGCCTGCGCCAGGAGGAGACCAGCCCGTACAGCCGGTATCTGTCCTCCTTTCGGCTGAACTTCAAGGTGGGAGCGCTGGCCACTCTGACCGTGTTGGCGGAGGGGGCGCTGCTGTGGTTTCTCCGGGGCAGGCTCCTGGCCTTTGCCTTGGCGGAGCCGGCCGGGGTTGCGGTGTACGGAGCCTTCTGTGTGGCGGCGGTTTTCCTGGTGGGCTCCATGAGCTATTATTTTCCCGTCCTGTCCCGGTTCACTTTTGGCGTGGGTGGGCTGATCTCCGTCTCCCTGCGGCTGGCCGCGGCCCATCTGCCCACCACCATGCTGCTGGGGGTCCTGAGCCTGGGCGCCATCCTGCTGTGCGTGAACTTCGTGTTCCCGGTGCTGGTGGTGCCCGCCGTCGGAGCGCTGTTGTCCTCTTTTCTTTTGGAACGGATCTTCAGGCCCCTCATGGAGGGGCAGGGGGAGTGAGTTGGCAGAGGGGGCTCCCGGCGCTGTTTTCCGCCTTGCCATGGAGAGTCTCTTTTACCGGTGTTGCCATACGAGCCCAGATGATAAAAACCGTGCCTGCGGGATATCCCGCAGGCACGGTTTCTTTTCGATCAGGTAAGCGTCGGGATAAGCCCGGCGAGGCCCTTGGCCAGCGTGGCGTGGCCCCGGCGGGTCAGGTGCATGAAATCGATCTGGTTGAACTCACAGCCCAGCTCGTTGGCGTCCAGGAAATGACAGCCGATCTCGGCGGCCACCCGGCGGAACTCCCCGGGTACCCGGCGGGATTTTTCCACGCAGGTGGTGCCCATGGTCCCCATCTCGTCGGCCACAGGGGAGGTGAGGACCCCCTCGCCGATGATGGGCGGGGCCACGATCAGGATGTTGGGGGTCCCAGCCGGGCCCCAGCAGTCCACCCCCTGGGCTTTCTGGACCAAGCGGCGCATCCCCAGCCCGATGGCGAAGGGGTTGACGTTGAAGCGCTCCTTGGTGTCGTTGGTGCCCAGCATGATGACCAGGAGGGACACCGGCTCATGGCTTTTCAGACAGGGGTAAATATAGTCTAGGGCGGAGAGGTGCTCATAGAGGGGGTCGTCAAAGACGGTGGTGCGGCCGGAGAGGCCCTCCTCCACCACCAGGTAATCCTCACCCAGGGCCTTTTGCAGCAGGCAGGTCCAGCGCTCCTCCTCGTTGAAGCGCAGCAGGGCCCCGTCGGCGCAGTCATTGGGGTCGGCGCAGTAGCCGTGGGTGTTGGAGTCCCCCAGGCAGACGATGTGCTTCCTCATGACGGATTCCTCACTTTTTCAGCTCGGGCAGGGAGGCGGCGGCCACGGACTGGCCCACCCGGCGGGACTTTTCGTCGGGGAGGGTGGGAGAGATGAGCCCGGCCACCTCGGGGTACTCGTCGGCCAGCACTGCCTTGGCGGTGTCCAGAATGATGTCACCGCCCCGGCCGGACATGACCCGGCCCAGCAGCAGCACGTGCTTGAAGCCGTAGTAATGGTGGTAGAGGGCCAGGGAGTGGCCCAGGTAGACGCCGATGGAGCGGTAGATGGCCTCGGCGGGGGAGCCGGGGATGTCCATCAGCTTTTGGACCTCCTTCAGCTTCTCGGCGGGGGAGAGGTCGGGGGAGAGGTTGATGCCGGCGGCGGGGGCCAGCTTGATGACGGAATCCTGGGAGAAGTACTTCACCCCGCAGCCGATGTCCCCCGACCACTCGTCCCGCATGGCGGCGGGGGAGGCGTCCACGGGGACGAAGGCCAGCTCATTGAGCCAGCCGGTGATGCAGCCGTTGGGGTCCACGAAGCCCACGGCCTCGCTGGTGCCCATGGCGATGCCCAGCACGTTGTTCTCCCCCAGGTTCATGGCCCCCGCCAGGGCGGAGACGTCGCCGTCGTTGCACACGGCGTAGGGCACGTCGCCGAAGGTATCCCGGATGGCCCGGATGTAGATGTCCTTTACCTTGGCGTCGAACTGGTCCTTGGGCACCTTGAGGAAGAGGGAGGCGTTCATGGTGCGGTTGTCGATGTATACCCCGGCGGAGGAGACGCCCACCGCGTCCACCCGGGGCATGTGCTCGGCGGCGGACTTGAGGGCGGCCACGATGCCCTCATAGTGGTAGTCGGGGTCGGAGTTGGTCTTGGGGAACCAGACCACCTCCTCAGAGAACACCGGCTCGCCGTCGATGACGGCGGACACCTTCCGGTCCGACCCGCCGGCATCGAAGCCGATGCGGCAGCCCTCCAGGTGGCGGCCGATGGCCTTGGGGTCCCCCTTCTCCTGGGGGACCTGGTCGCAGAACACCACCTGGAAAGGCTGCTCGTAGACGTTGGCCATATAGTCGAAGTCAAAGGCCTGCTGGCCTTTGGCGGAATAGATCTCCTGCATCTTCCGGCAGACGGCCTCGTCACCGCTGATGTAGACCTTGAAGCCGCCGTAAAGCCACAGCATGGTCTTGATGACCCGCTCCACGTAATAGGCGTCGGCCTGGGCCATCTCGGGGGTACCGTGGATCCTCGTGTGATAGACGGCCACCTGCCCGCCGGAACGCTCCACGGCCAGGTCCAGGGGCTTGTTCGCGTCCTTCAGAAAGGCCTGGTTGAACTTGCCCAGGGGGATAAATCCCTTGTCCAGCTCGGGGACGTTCTTTACAGGGACTTCGATGCCAAGATGCTTCATGATAAGCCCTCCCAATCCAAAATGATGACAAGGCTGGAGGCGGACCGCCCCGGCCTTTTTGTGGGTACTTCACAAAGAAAAGGTTTCTTCGCTTATAGGCTATCAGTTTTTTGAAATCTGTCAAGCAGTTTTTCATAATTTTGAAAATAATTTTCTTTCTTTGCTTGACGTGGAACTCCCGTGTGATTATGATGGAGACAGTAGGGGCATATTTCCCCGGAATATGGAAAGGTGGAATCGATATGGATACAGCCCGGCTGCAAAGCCATCAGACGTGGATCCGGGAAGAGCTGGACCGCTGTGTGAACTTCTGGCTGAAAAACGGGATGGACCCGGTGAACGGCGGGGTGTATACCTGCCTGGACCGGGAGGGGAAGATCTTCTCCACGGACAAGAGCGTGTGGATGCAGGGCCGGTGCGCCTGGACCTTCGCCTATCTGTGCCATCTCTACGGCGTGCGGGAGGAGTGGCTCGCCGCCAGCAAAAGCTGCCTGGACTTCATGGAGGCCCACTGCATCAACCGGGAGGCCGGCAACCGGATGTACTTTACGGTTACCGGGGAGGGCAACCCCCTGCGCCAGCGCCGCTACTGCTTCTCCGAGGGCTTCTACGCCATCGCCAACGCCGAGTATTACGGTGTCACCGGGGAAACCGTCTGCCTGGGGCGGGCCCGGGCCGCTTATGATCTCATCTGGGAGCTGAACAACGGCCTCATCAAGGACCCCACCGGCCTGGGGCCCAAGACCATCCCGGAGACCCGGTCGGGCCGGGCGCTGGCCAACCCCATGATCTATCTGAACATCACCTCCGTCCTGCGCCGGGTGGACCCGGAACAGGAAGCCCTTTACACCCAACGGGCCGCCCAGTGTGTGGATGAGATCTTCCGCTACCACTTCAAGCCCGAGATGAAGTGCACCCTGGAGAGCGTAGGCCCCAACGGCGAGTTCCGGGGCGACGTGACCGAGGGCCGGGTGGTGAATCCGGGCCACGACATCGAGTGCAGCTGGTTCCTCATGGAGGACGCCAACCGCCGGGGGGACCGGGAGCTCCACAAAAAGGCCCAACAGGTCTTTGACCAGGCCATCGAGGCGGGTTGGGACCACGAATACGGCGGGCTTTTGTACTTCATCGACTGCCTGGGCCGCCCCCCCGAAGCTTACGAGCACGACATGAAGCTGTGGTGGCCCCACGACGAGATTTTGATTGCCAGCCTGATGCTCTACCGGGACACGGGGGAGGAAAAGTATCTGGACTGGTTTGAAAAGACCCTGGACTACTGCAAGAGCCATTTCTCCGACCCTGAGTTTGGGGAGTGGTATGGCTACCTGCGCCGGGACGGCAAGCCCACGGAGCCTCCCTGCAAGGGCAGCACGTTCAAGGGCCCCTTCCATCTGCCACGCATGCTGAGCATGTGCGACCAGATGTTGGGGGAGCTCCTGGAGAAAGGGAAAGGGTAAGCTTATGCCGATGGGCAACGTATTCACCAAGATCGACTCGGAATACTACCAGCTGACCAGCGCGGAAAAAAAGGTGGCGGACTATGCCTCCCGCCACCAGCAGAAGACCCAGTATATGTCCATCTCGGAGCTGGCTGAGGAGGCGGGGGTGGCGGAGGCCACCATCTCCCGCTTCTGCAAGCGGCTGGGCTTCAAGGGCTATAACGCCTTCAAGCTGGCGGTGGCCAACTCCACCGCGGGACGGGCCACGTCCAACCCCCTGGCGGGGGAGGTGCTACCCGAGGACAGCATCGGGGACGTGTGCCGGAAGGTGTACAGCGCCGACCTGGACGCCATGACCCAGACCTTGGAGCTGATCCGGCCGGAGGCCATCACGGCCGCCGCCGACCTGCTGGCCGCGGCGGGGCGGGTGCTGTGCTTCGGCCAGGGGGGGTCCATGATCCTGGCCCAGTCCTGCGCCCATCTCTTCTCCACCGCCCGGCCCAATTTTACCGCGGTGTGGGATTCCCACCTCCAGGCCATCGCCGCTTCCCAACTGGTGGAGGGAGACGTGGTGATTTATTTCTCCTACTCCGGCTCCACCCAGGAGCTGGTGGACAACCTGAAGATCGTCCGGGACCGGGGGGCCAGCAGCATCCTGATCACCCGGTTCCCCAAATCACCCGGCGCCGCCGCCGCCGACGTGGTGCTTCAGTGCGGCTCCCGGGAGGGCCCCCTTCAGCTGGGGTCCATCGCGGCCCGCATCGCCCAGCTCTTTCTGGTGGACGTGCTCTTCAGCGAGGTCTGCCGCCGGGATATCGAGGGCTGTACGGCCCGCAGGGAGATGGTGGCGGAGGTCCTCTCCGAGCGGCACATCTGATCCTGGATGCGGCTACGGATGAAGGAAATTTGCAGAATTCCAAAAAGAATAAAATTTATTTCAAAATCATATTGACAAATGAAACGCCCGACTGTACAATTTATACAACAGGGCCGGGGAGCCCGGTTCCCGAATTGTCGAATTTGAGGAGGATATTACAATGAACATGCGGAAGACATCTGCGCTCTTGCTCGCCCTCAGCATGACCTTCGGCCTGGCCGCCTGCGGCGGCGGGACCACCACCAGCGAGCCCCCTGCCGAGAGCAAGGCCGCGGAGACCGACAACGGCGGCGCGGCCGCCGGCGCCACCGAAATCACCCTGTGGACCTATCCCATCGGCAACTGGGGCAAGGAGGAGGCCGTCAAGACCCTCACCGACGCCTTCAAAGAGGACACCGGCATCACCGTCAAGGTGGAGTACCTGGCCTACGCCGACGGCGACGACAAGGTGAACTCCGCCATCACCGCCAAGAGCGCCCCCGACCTGGTGATGGAGGGCCCCGAGCGCCTGGTGGCCAACTGGGGTGCCAGCGGCTACATGGTGGACCTCAGCGACATGCTGACCGACACCGACCGCAGCGAGATCCAGGCCTCCGTTCTGGACGCCTGCACCGCCGCCGACGGCTCCGTCTATGAGTATCCTCTGGTCATGACCGCCCACTGCATGGCCGTCAACCTGAACGCCTTTAAGGAGGCCGGTGCCGACCAGTACTTGGATCTGGAGACCCACACCTGGACCACCGAGAACTTCATCAAGGCCGTCCAGGCCTTGTATGACCACTACGGTGAGACCGTCGGCGCCGTATACTGCGCCGGGCAGGGCGGTGACCAGGGCACCCGCGCCCTGGTCAATAACCTCTACGGCGGCACCTTCACCGACGCTGAGCACACCAAGTACACCTGGGACGATCCTCTGAACGTGAAGGCCCTGGAGCAGCTCAAGAGCATGGACGGCATCGCCTTTGACGCCTCCCTGGCCGGCGGCGACGAGATCACCAAGTTCTATCAGGGCGTGCTGAAGATGGCCTTCTGCTGGAACATTGCCCAGCAGCTCAACCCCAACTCCGCCGACACCGGCGCCGAGAAGACCGTCACCGGCGACGACATCGTCTTTATGTCCTTCCCCTCCGAGACCGGCGAGTCCAAGCTGCAGGGCGGCATCTGGGGCTTCGGCATCTTCGATAACGGCGATCCCGCCAAGATCGACGCCGCCAAGACCTTCATCGAGTACATGGCCAACTCCGAGCACACCGTGGACGCGGTCAAGACCGCCAACTACTTCCCCGTCCGCTCCACCGCCGGCGGCGTCGACCTGACCACCATGTGGGCCGACGAGCCCATCATGGACCAGTATCAGGTCTTGATGCCCCAGCTGGGCGACTACTATCAGGTCACCAAGGGCTGGGCCCAGGCCCGTACCTCCTGGTGGAACATGCTCCAGAAGGTAGGCGAGGGCGCCGACATCGCCACGACCGTGGCCAGCTATGCCGAAGAGGCCAACGCTGCCGCGAAATAATTACCCCACAAACATCTGACGTTTCGAGGGGGATCGCGCGCCCCTTCCCCGCGCATGCGCGGGGAAGGGGCTTCCCTTTATCCTAAGAAAAGAGAGGGGTGTTCATTTTGGCAAAACAATCCCAGCCCGCCATGAGCCGGGCACTGCAGCGCCGGGAAAATATCAACGGCTATCTGTTTATGCTGCCCAGTCTCATTTTCTTTGTGGGTTTTGTCATTATCCCCATGTTCATCTGTATCTTCAACAGCCTTACTGACGCCAACATGCGCGAGAGCGCGGTTCACTTTACAGGCCTGACCAATTACATCCGGCTGTGGGGCGACGAGACCTTCCGGGAGGCGCTGCTCAATACCTTCCTCATTGTGGTGGTCAGCGTGCCCACCGTATGCGCCTTTTCCCTGTGGGTCTCCTCGGCCATTTATAAGCTCAAGGGCCCGGTGCTCTCGGCCTTCCGCTGTATCTTCTATCTCCCCGTGGTCACCGGCTCGGTGGCGGTCACGGTGGTCTGGAAATGGATGTACGATAACTATACCGGCATCTTTAACGCCGTCCTCAAGGGGGCGGGGATCATCGACAAGAACATCAACTTCCTGGGTGATTCCCGCTGGGCCATCTGGTGCATCATCCTCATCCTGTTCACCACCTCCGTGGGACAGCCCATCGTCCTCTACGTCTCCGCTCTGGGCAACGTGGACCAATCCCTGGTGGAGGCGGCCAAGGTGGACGGCGCCACCGACTTCCAGGTATTCTGGAAGATCAAGTGGCCCCAGATGATGCCCACCACCCTGTACATTCTGGTCATCACCACCATCAACTCCTTCCAGTGCTTCGCCCTGATCCAGCTGTTGACCCAGGGCGGCTCGGGCACCAATACGGTGATGTACTACATCTACTACACCGCATTCAAGCTCACCGAGACCAACGGCCACTTTGGCTACGCCAACGCCATGGGCGTGGTATTGGCCATCTTTATCGCCATCCTGTCTGCCGTGCAGTTCCGTCTGGCGAAAGAAAAGTAAGGGGGTGGAGAAATGAGAAGCAGTAATATGTCGGGCAAGGTCTACAAGGTGGCCTCCGTGATCCTCTTGATCCTCTTGGCGTTCTTGTTCCTCTTTCCCCTCTATTGGATCATCACCGGCGCCTTCAAGCCGGGGGCCGATATCTATAACCCCAAGCCGGTGATGTTCCCCACGGAGTGGGTGACCACCAACTTCCAAAACCTGTTTAAAAAGCGCACGGCGCCCCTGTGGGAGCTGGCCATTCCCTTCAGCCAGTATTTTTCCAAGGATGGGCTCCCCGTCATTTTCTCCACCGGCCCCGTGGTGCCCGCGGCGTTCCGGTGGCTGCTCAACACCGTGTTCATGGCCGTGGTGGCCATGATCCTCACCTGCGTCACCGCCGCCATGGCGGGTTACGCCCTGGCCAAAAAGCGGTTCCGCGGCCGGGCCATCCTCTTCGGTCTCATCGTCTGTGCCATGGCCCTGCCCAAGCAGGTCATCCTCATCCCCCTGCTGCGGGAGATGGCCGACCTGCGCCTGTACAACACCCTTTGGGCGGTCATTTTCCCCACGGTGGGCTGGCCCTTCGGCGTGTTCCTGATGAAGCAGTTCGCCGAGAGCATCCCCGGCGAGATCCTGGAAGCGGCCCGGGTGGACGGCTCCAGCGAGATCAGGACCTTCACCACCATCGTCCTGCCTATCATCAAACCGGGCATCGGCGCCCTGGCCATCTTTACCTTTATCAATTCCTGGAACGACTACTTCATGCAGTTGATCATGCTCAGTACCAACAACAACGCCACCATCTCCCTGGGCATCGCCACCCTCCAGGCCGAAACCACCATCGATACCGGCCTTCTCATGGCGGGCGCCACCCTGGCCGCTGTGCCGATTATCATCGTGTTCCTCGTTTTCCAGAAATATTTCACACAAGGGATCACTATGGGAGCCGTGAAGGGCTGATCTCGGTGACCTGGATAGGAGTTTGAGAGAAATGGATATCAAAAAGTTTCAGGGCGTGATCCCCGCGTTTTACGCCTGCTACGACGAGAAAGGGGAGATCTCCCCGGAGCGGGTGCGCAAGCTGGCCCGCTATCTGCTGGAGAAAGGCGTCCAGGGCCTCTATGTGGGGGGCTCCTCCGGCGAGTGCATCTATCAGAGCGTGGCTGAGCGCAAGGTGGTGCTGGAGAACGTCATGGCCGAGGTGGGCGGAAAAATGACCATCATCGCCCACGTGGCCTGCAACAACACCGCCGACTCCCAGGACTTGGCCCGCCACGCGGAATCCCTGGGGGTGGACGCCATCGCCGCCATCCCGCCCATCTACTTCCACCTGCCGCCCTACGGCATCGCGGAGTACTGGAACGACATCTCCGCCGCCGCCCCCAACACCGGCTTCATCATCTACAACATCCCCCAGTTGGCGGGGGTGGCTCTCACCCCGGCGCTGCTGGACGAGATGCGGAAGAATCCCCGGGTCATCGGCGTGAAGAACTCCTCCATGCCCACCCAGGACATCCAGATGTGGAAAGACCAGGGCGGGGCGGATTTCGTGGTGATGAACGGCCCCGACGAGCAGTTCGTCTCCGGCCTGGCCATGGGGGCCACCGGCGGCATCGGCGGCACCTACGCCGTCATGCCCGAGCTGTTCCTCAAGGCCAAGGACCTCCTGTATGCAGGCCAGGTGGCCCAGGCCGCCGCCGTGCAGAACGAGATCTGCCGCATCATTTACAAGATGTGCGATGGCCACGGCAACCTGTACGCCATTATGAAGGCCATCCTGAAAAAGCGGGGTGTGGAGTGCGGTACGGTCCGCAAGCCCCTGCCCGGCCTCATCGACAGCGACAATGCTGTGGTCGAGGAGAGCGCGGCCATGATCGACGCCGCCATTGCCAAATACTGCTGACCGACTCGAAGGCGAGGATTGAGAAAAATGCAGATCTATCTGACGGAAAACTATGACCACATGAGCCGCCGGGCGGCGGACATCCTGGCCGCCCAGGTCTTTCTGAAGCCGGAGTGCGTGCTGGGTCTGGCCACCGGCTCCACCCCCGTGGGGCTCTATCAGGAGCTCATCGCCAAGTACCAGCGGGGGGAGCTGAGCTTTGCCCGGGTCCATACCGTGAACCTGGACGAGTATAAGGGCCTGGCTCCCACCCACGATCAAAGCTACCGCTGGTTCATGCGCCACAACCTCTTCGACCACATCGACGTCCTGCCGGAGAACACCAATGTGCCCGACGGCCTGGCCGCCGATCCCAAGGCCGAGTGCGTCCGCTACGACGCTCTCCGGGACACGGTGGGCAGGACCGACATCCAGCTTCTCGGCTTGGGCCGCAACGGCCACATTGGCTTCAACGAGCCCGGCCCCTCCTTCGTGAAGGAGACCCACGTAGTGGACCTGACCCAGAGCACCATCGAGGCCAACGCCCGGTTCTTCGCCTCCATTGACGAGGTGCCCCGCCAGGCCATCACCATGGGCATCGGCTACATCATGGACGCCCGGCGCATTCTGGTGGTGGCCAGCGGGGAGGACAAGGCCGAAGCCGTCTACAACACGGTTTGCGGTCCCATCACGCCCGAGGTGCCCGCCTCCATCCTCCAGCTTCACCGCAGCGTGACCCTGGTGGCGGACCGGGCGGCCCTGGGCAAAGTGATCGCCGCGGGGGTGGAAGTATGCGGCTGACCGGTGCCCGGGTCTTTGACCCGCTGAAAGGTTTTAACAACCGTGAGCTGTCCATTTGGGAGGGGAAGATCGTTTCCCGCTGCGACGGGGAAGGGGTGGACCTGTCCGGCTGCTGGGTCATTCCCGGTCTTACCGACCTCCACTTCCACGGCTGCCGGGGCGCCGACTTTTCCGACGCCGACGCCGCCGGACTCCAGACCATGGCGGACTATGAGCTCAGCCGGGGCGTCACCCAGATCTGCCCCGCGGGCATGACGCTGGACGAGCCCCAGCTGGTGGCCATCTGCCGCACCGCGGCCGCCCACAAGAAGAACGCCGGGGGCGGCGCCGACCTGGTGGGCGTGAATCTGGAGGGCCCCTTCCTCTCCGAGAAGAAGAAGGGGGCCCAGAACGGGGCCTGGCTTCGAAACCCGGACGCGGAGCTGCTGCTGCGCTTGAAAAAGGAGTCCGGCGATCTTGTGAAGCTGGTCTCGGTGGCCCCCGAACTGCCCGGCGCCCTCGAGTTCATCCAAAGGGTGAAGGACGAGGTGGTGGTCAGCGTGGCCCACACAGCCTGCGATTACGACCAAGCCCTGGCGGCCTTTGACGCGGGGGCCAGAGAGGCCACCCATCTCTTTAACGCCATGAACCCCTTCGCCCACCGGGACCCCGGCCCCGTGGGGGCGGCCGCCGACTCTGACTGCATGGTGGAGCTGATCTGCGACGGGGTCCACATCCATCCCTCCATGGTGCGCGCCGTCTTTAAACTCTTTGGGGCGGACCGGGTCATCCTCATCAGCGACACCATGCGGGCCGCCGGGATGTCCGACGGGGCCTATACCCTGGGAGGTCAGGACGTGACGGTCCGGGGGAGCCTGGCCACCCTGGCCGACGGCACCATCGCCGGCTCCGTCACCGATCTGATGAAATGCATGACCACCGCCGTCTCCTTCGGCATCCCCCTGAAGGACGCCGTGACCGCGGCGGCGGTGAACCCGGCCAAGGCCTTGGGCATCTATGACCGGGTGGGCAGCCTGGACGTGGGCAAGGAGGCCAACGCCGCCGTCCTGAACCCCGATTTGACCCTGCGGGCCGTCCTTTTCCACGGTGAGGTGGCCTTCGGACAGCTCTGAGCGACAATTAGGCCCCGGCGGGCTACTCCTACCACATAGTCCGCCGGGCGCCGTAAAAAAGGAGGAGACCAAACCCGCCGGGCCGGCGGCGCGGCAGTGTGGAGACCTGCCGTGACGTCCGTGAAGGTTCGCTCTTCACGGGCAAGGGGGTATTTGCGGAGGCATTGCCCCTACGGCTCAAGTACATGGCAACTGTGACTTTGAAAAACGTGAAGAAGATCTACGACAACAAGGTGACTGCCGTCCACGACTTCAATCTGGAGATTGCCGACAAGGAGTTCATCGTCCTGGTGGGTCCCTCCGGCTGCGGAAAGTCCACCACCCTGCGGATGGTGGCCGGGCTGGAGGAGATCAGCGAGGGCGAGCTGCTCATCGACGGCAAGCGGATGAACGACGTGGAGCCCAAGGACCGGGACATCGCCATGGTCTTCCAGAGCTACGCTTTGTATCCCCACATGACCGTGTATGAGAACATGGCCTTCGCCCTGAAGCTGCGTAAAATGCCCAAGGAGGAGATCGATCAGAAGGTGCGGGAGGCCGCCGAGATCCTGGACATCACCCAGTATTTGGACCGCAAGCCCAAGGCCCTGTCCGGCGGCCAGCGTCAGCGGGTTGCCATTGGCCGGGCCATCGTCCGCAACCCCAAGGTATTCCTGATGGACGAACCCCTCTCCAACCTGGACGCCAAGCTGCGCAACCAGATGCGGGCCGAGATCATCAAGCTTAGGCAGCGCATCGACACCACCTTCGTCTATGTCACCCACGACCAGACCGAGGCCATGACCCTGGGCGACCGCATCGTCATTATGAAGGACGGCTTTATCATGCAGATCGGCACGCCCCAGGAGGTCTTTGACCGGCCCGTGAACATCTTCGTGGCGGGCTTCATCGGCACCCCGCAGATGAACTTCTTTGACGGGAAGCTGACCAAGCGGGGGGACGTATATGAGATCGCCGTGGCCGACGCCGTGATGCCCCTTTCCGCTGAGATCAGCAAGGCGCTGGCGGGGAAGGGCGTGGGCGAGAAGGCCGTGAAGGTGGGCATCCGCCCGGAACATATCTCCTTCGCCAAAGAGTCCTCCCCTAACACGGTGTCCGGCACGGTGGACGTGTCCGAGATGATGGGCAGCGAGGTCTACCTCCACGTGACGGCGGGGGAGAAGGACGTGGTTCTCCGGGTCCCCACCACCGACCTGCCCGCCGAGCACCGGGGCGGTATCCCCTACGGGGTGAAGGTGAATTTCACCTTCCGGCCCGAGCTCATCCACCTCTTCGACCCCGAGACCGAGATGAACCTGCTGGCGGACTGATCTGCTGAAAAAGCGGCCCCATCCATACGGATGGGGCCGCTTGCTATTTCCCGCCGATTCCTCTAAAATAAACCTGTTCCTTTGCCGTTTTGATGCCAAAGGGATGTAATCTGACGGAGAGAAAGGGAGGGCACCGCTTTGATTCGGATTTTGATCGTGGAGGATGAGAGGCCAATCTCCAATTTGCTCCGTCTCAGTCTGACCAAGGAGGGCTATGCCTGTACCTGTGCCTATGACGGCGAGGCGGCCGCCGACGAGCTGGAGAGAGGCCGGTATAACCTGATTTTGCTGGACGTGATGCTGCCGGAGATCGACGGCTTTGAGCTGATGGAATACATCCGCCCCATGGAGATACCTGTCATCTTCATCACGGCGAAAAACGCGGTGGCGGACCGGGTGAAGGGCCTTCGGGCAGGGGCGGAGGATTACATCGTCAAGCCCTTTGAAATCGTGGAGCTCCTGGCCCGGGTGGACGTGGTGCTGCGCCGCTATCACAAAAACGAGGCCATTTTGCGGGTGGGAGAACTGGAAATCGACACCTACGCCATGCGGGTGAGCCGGGGCGGGGAGCCCGTGGAGCTGACTCCCAAGGAATATGACCTCCTGCTCCTCTTTGCCCAAAACCCCCGGCGGGCCCTCTACCGGGAGACCATCTATGAGCGGGTCTGGGGGGAGGAGTACCAGTACGGCAGCAAGACGGTGGACCTCCATGTCCAGCGTTTGAGAAAGAAAGTGGGCTGGGAGGACCGGCTGCGGGCGGTGAACAAGGTGGGATACCGCCTGGAGGTATGAGATGAAATTTCGATGGAAAATCACGCTGTGCATGGTGGGCCTGCTCTCCGTCCTCTTTGGGGCGGGGGGCAGCCTTTTGATTGGCCTATCGTTTCAGGATTCCCTGGAGCGGGAGCGCTCCGCGGCCTATAACGCATACCGGATGGTGCTGGGGACCCTGCAAATCGTGGACCGGGTGAACGGCCGGTCGGAGGACGCGGACCTCGCCCGCACCCTGGAACAGCTCTCCGGGCAGAACGCCGGGGCCTGGACGGCGCTGCGGCTTTACACGGCGTCCCAGCCCATCTATGAATACAATGCCTCCGGCCTTACCGGGACCGGCCAGCCCCCGGCCCCCGGCGGCTGTACCATTCGATACGAGCCCGCGTTCCGGGGCGGGCAGGCCTTGATCTTGTCCGGGGCGCTGGAGGCCGGCAGCGAGACGCTCTATCTGGACATGGCCCGGGATATTTCCTCCCTCTTTGAGGCGCGGAGGGTCCAGCAGAGAACCTATCAGTGGGTTTTCCTGCTGATGGCGGTATCCTGCGCCCTGCTCTCATACAGCGTGGCCCGGGTGCTCACCGCACCGCTGGTTCGGCTGTCGGAGGCGTCCCGCGCCATCGCCGGGGGGGAGCTGTCCAGCCGGGCCCGCATCCTTACCAAGGATGAGGTCGGGCTGGTGGCCCAGGATTTTAACGCGATGGCCCAGGCGTTGGAGGAAAAGATTGGTGAGCTGAAGGATGCGGCGGACCGCCAGGAGCGGTTCATGGGCAGCTTCGCCCACGAGGTCAAGACACCCATGACCTCCATCATCGGCTACGCCGACCTGCTCCGGGGGCAGACCTTGACAGCGGACGAGCAGACCGAGGCCGCCAACTACATCGTGGCCGAGGGGAAACGGCTGGAGACACTTTCAGGAAAGCTGCTGGACCTGCTCGTTGTGAAAAAAGGGAGCGCCGCCCTGGCGCCCATGGAGCCCGCAGCCCTTATCCAAGGGCTGGCGGCCCACCTGGGCCCGATTTATGCCAAGCAGGGGGTCGCCTTGACCTGCGCGTGTGAGGCTGGGGCCTGCCTCCTGGAGCCCGACCTTGTCAAGTCGCTGCTGGTCAACCTCTGGGACAACGCCCGCAAGGCAATGGAGGGGCAGGGGGGCAGGATCCATACCCAGGCGGTGATGCTCCCGGATGGCTGCCGAATCACGATAAGGGACAGCGGCCGGGGCATCCCGCCCCCAGCGCTGGAACACCTGACGGAGGCGTTTTACCGGGTGGATAAAGCCCGGGCCCGGGCGCAGGGGGGCGCCGGGCTGGGCTTGGCGCTGTGCGAGGAGATCGCCGCGGTCCACGGCGGAAGTTTGCGCTTTGAGAGCGTTCTGGGAGAGGGGACCACGGTCATTGTGGAGCTGAGAGGAGGCGCGGTATGAGGCGGTTTGTGAAATGGCTTCCCGTCCTCTGCACGGCCGTCCTTTTGGGAACCGGCTTTTTTATGCCCCGCCTGGCCGCTCTGGCCCTGGACAGGAGGCTGGAGCAGGAGGTCGTCCAACGGGAAAATTCCGCCGTGTCCCTGACGCTGAACCGGGAGGGGGATTTTTTTGAGACCTTAGAGCTGTTCGCCGTCAGTAATACCCAGGTGGAGCTGTCCGAGGGGGAGTACAGGAAGCGGGCGGAGGTGGAGGACACCGCCGTTTGGATCATGTGGGAGCTGACGGCGGGCAGAAAGGTCTATGAAGTCCCGGAAGTGACGCCGGTATTGATGACAAACAAGGACGTCGGCGGGTCCGGCGTTTTTTGGCGCTGTGTGTGGAGCGATTCCAAGGGCATGGACGAGGTGCTGTGGCTGGATGACCAGAGTGGAAAGCTGGTGGCCCTTCAGGGGCGGCTGGGCCCCTCCGTGACGGAGAAAAAAACCTATATGGCCACGGTAGAGCCCGTCTTTCAGGAGGCGGCCGTAAATTTGGCGGACTTTCTTCGTCTGCACTACCCGGCGGAAAACGTAAGGCTGTCGCTGGGGGCGGAGGACGGCGACTACACCGTGGCTTTGCTTCGGGAGACGGACGGCGGGGAGGTGGTCCACAGCCTCCCCCTGCGTCTGCGGGGTGAGTGGCTCTATTTCAACCTTTGAGGGCGTTTTGATGCCGCCCGGTTGCCGGAAAGAGGGAACACCCTCCTATTCTGTTGATAACGACAGAATAGGAGGGTGTTTGCATGTGCAAAAGCGATGGACGAGCCAGGGGGCGAACCCGCCGAAGAAGGCGCGCCCGGCGGCGGAATGGACTTTTTCTGGCGGGAGCGCTGGCGATGGGGCTTCTGCTCATGGGCGCGGGGCGGGCCCTTGAGACGCTTGCCATAGTACCCGATGAGACAATGGCCCAGCCGTCGGCAGTCACGCAGGCCCCATCAGCCGAGTTTCCGCCGCCGGTCGAAAAAAAGGATACTGCCGCCGGGGACTGGCGGCTGACGCTGGTCAATCCCTGGAACCCGCTCCCCGACGGCTATGAAGTGCCGCTGACACAGCTCAAAAACGGGTCCTATGTGGATGAACGCTGCTACCCAGACCTCCAGGCCATGATGGACGCCTGCCGGGCGGAGGGCCTGTCGCCCGTCATCTGCTCCGCTTACCGCTCCCGGGAGAAGCAGGAGGCGCTGTACGCCAACCAGCTGGACAAGCAGCTGGCTCTGGGGCTGTCGGAGGCCGACGCCAGAGCGGAGGCCGGAAAGGTGGTGGCCGTGCCCGGCACCAGCGAGCATCAGCTGGGGCTGGCGGTGGACCTGGTGGACCTGGACAACCAAAACTTGAACGAGAGCCAGGAGAAAACCGCCGTTCAAAAATGGCTCCTGGAGAACAGTTGGAAATACGGCTTCATCCTCCGCTACCCCAACGACAAGCGGAAACTCACCGGCATCATCTACGAGCCGTGGCACTACCGCTACGTGGGAAAGGACGCGGCCCGGGAAATCTATGAGACGGGGGTCTGCCTGGAGGAGTATTTGAAGGGGAGGGATGGCTGACGCTTTTGTTACCGCTCCTCGGCCTGGACCAGGTGGAGGAGCACCTCCACCATCTTCTCCAGGGATTCCACGGGGATATACTCCTGCCGGCCGTGGAAGTTGAGCCCGCCGGTGGACAGGTTGGGGCAGGGGAGCCCCTCATAGGACAGCCGCGCGCCGTCGGTGCCCCCCCGGATGGCCACCTCCCGGGGTTCCACCCCCGCCTTGCGGAAGGCGGCCTTGGCCCGGTGGATGAGGTACATATGGGGCTCGATCTGGGCCTTCATGTTGTAGTACTGGTCCCGGAGGGCCAGCTCCACCGTGCCCGCGCCGTATTTGTCGTTGAGATAGGCGGCGATGCGCTCCACGGCGGCCTTCCGGGCCTCAAATTTCTCCCTGCTGTGGTCCCGGATGATGTACTCCAGCACGGCGGTGGTCTCGTCCCCCGCCATATGCTCCAGGTGGTAGAAGCCCTCGTAGCCCTCGGTGTGGGCGGGGATCTCCGCCGGGGGGAGCATGGCGTTGAACTCCATGGCTATGAGAAGGGCGTTTTTCATCCGGTTTTTGGCGGAGCCGGGGTGGATGTTGAGGCCGTGGACGGTGACGGTGGCCGCCGCGGCGTTGAAGTTCTCGTACTCGATTTCCCCCAGCTCGCCGCCGTCCACCGTGTAGGCCACGGCGGCGCCGAAGCCGGCGATGTCGAACTTGTCGGCTCCCCGGCCCACCTCCTCGTCGGGGGTGATGCCCACGGCGATGCGTCCGTGCTTGAGCTCGGGGTGGGCGGCCAGATATTCCATGGCGGAGAAGATCTCGGCCACCCCCGCCTTGTCGTCGGCCCCCAAGAGGGTGGAGCCGTCGGTGACGATAAGCTGCTTGCCCACATAGTGGGACAAGGCCTCGTCCTCCTCGGGGCGGATGCGGATGTCCTTTTCGGCATCCAGCACCACGTCGCCGCCCTGGTAGTCCACGATCCGGGGCTTCACGTTGGTGCCGGAGAAGGCAGGGGCGGTGTCCATGTGGGCGATAAGGCCCAGGCAGGGGACCCCCTCACAGCCCGGCGTGGCGGGGAGCCAGCCGTAGACATAGCCGTCCGGGTCCATGTGGGCGTTCTGAAGGCCCATTTGGGCCAGCTCGGAGGCCAGCTCGGCCCCCAGGATCATCTGCTTGGCGGTGGAGGGGCAGGTGTCGGAGGTCTCGCTGGATTGGGTGTCGAAGGAGACATACTTCAAAAAGCGCTCGACGACGTTCATAGGATCCATCCCTTCTCAGGGCCGGGGCGACACCCGGCCCGCTTTGTCTATTGACGGCAAAGCCCTTTGCCGCTAAACTGATGGTAAGATTATAGCATAGATGGAGGAAGAATTCCATGGGAAAACAAAGGGACTTCACCTTCCCCTCCGCCGACGGGGTCCACGCTGTCCATGCCGTGGTCTGGCCCGCCGACGGGGAGGCCCGGGCGGTGGTGCAGATCGTCCACGGCATCTCCGAGTACGTGGAGCGCTACGCCCCCTTTGCCGCCTATCTGAACGCCCACGGCTATACCGTGGTGGGCCACGACCACCTGGGCCATGGCCGGACCGCCGCCGGGGCCGGGGAATACGGCCGGTTCCCGGACAAGGACGGCTGGCGCACCGTGAACCGGGACGTCCGGGCCCTGCGGGTGTGGGCGGGGGAGGAGTGGCCCGGCCTGCCCTACTTCCTCCTGGGCCACTCCATGGGCTCTTTCCAGGCCCGGACCTACCTCATCGACTACCCCGGCACGGTGGACGGCTGCATCCTCTCGGGCACCGGGCAGGAGACTCCCGGCCTGGTGGCCTTTGGGAAGGGCATCTCCGGCCTTCTCTGCTCCCTTCAGGGGCCGGGCCACGTGAGCAAATTGATCACCGCCCTCTCCCTGGGGGCCTATAATGGGAAATTCAAGCCCAACCGCACCTCGGCGGACTGGATCAGCCGGGACACCGCCGTGGTGGACGCCTATGTGGCCGACCCGCTGTGCCGCTTTGTCCCCACCGCGGGGATGTTCCACGCCATGATGGAGGGGCTTCAATACATCGGGGACCCGAAAAACCTGGCCCGGATGGACAAGACCACCCCTGTGGCCCTCTTCTCCGGAGACGACGATCCGGTGGGCGGACAGGGGAAGGGCGTGGAGAAGGTATACCGCCTCTTCCAGGCGGCGGGCTGTACCGATGTGTCCATGAAGCTCTACCCCGGCGCCCGGCATGAGATCTTGAACGAGGTGAACCGGCAGGAGGTCTACGCCGACATGCTCACCTGGCTGGAAGCCCGGCTGGTGGGATGAACCAAAAGAGAGGCGGCACAGCCCTGGGCTGTGCCGCCTCTCTTCAAATGGCGCTTACTGCTTCTCGCCCTCGGCGATGATCCGTTCCAGGCAGGACATCAGATCGTTCATCGTCTCCAGTTGAACATCCATGCTGAGGACGGCCTGCTGGAGTTCCGGGGGCATGGAGTCAAATTTCGCGCGGATGGAAGGAGCTACGGATGACATATCGACTTCACCTCACAGCGGAGTATACCCGCCGGAAGGTGGAAATATACGCCAGGTCACCGCAGGGGAAGGGACAGCAGATAGAGGGCCAGGATGTGGAGGGGATAGAACCAATAGAAAAACCACTTGTGACCGCTGCCCCGGGTCCCGTTGTACCGCCGTAGCAGCAACATGGAGAGACAGGCGGCTAGGGCGTAGAGGGCCATAATGGGAAGGTCCGCCCGCAGAGACCGGGACACCACATCCCAGAAGTGGGGGGTATAGACCCCGGCGGGGAGCCGGGCCAGCAGGCTGGGAAGCGGAGTCCAAATCAGATAATTGACGGCGCTCCAAAGCCCCAGGAGGATGAATTTATGCTTCCGGTCCTCATCCAGAAGGTAGAGCCCGGCCACCAGCAGGACCCCTAAAAAGCCGTAGTCGGCCCCCAAAAGCTCCCCCAGGATCATGGCGCCCAGCAGGGGGAGCAGGGCGGTGGGGAGGGGCAGGCTCTCCCGGAGCTTCTCAAAAAGAGCCATGGCCCCCAGAGCCAGGAAAAAGGTGAACAGGACCGGGCAGATCACTCCGCCGTTCCAGAAGGCCAGCAGATAAGGCCCCTCGCTGATGAGGGCGAAGAGCCCCAGGCGGGCGAGATATTTTTTCCGGTCCCTGGTCTTGCGGAACCCCTCGGCGGCCAGCCAGGCGAAGATGGGAAAGGCCAGCCGCCCCGCCAGACGAAAGAGGACATAGAGCGTACCGTATGGG
The DNA here is from genome assembly GCF_038439875.1 of Pseudoflavonifractor phocaeensis. Taxonomy (NCBI): domain Bacteria; kingdom Bacillati; phylum Bacillota; class Clostridia; order Eubacteriales; family Oscillospiraceae; genus Pseudoflavonifractor; species Pseudoflavonifractor phocaeensis. The sequence goes on along the minus strand of NZ_JBCDMT010000004.1, from coordinate 423,624 downwards.
AGGAGCAGAACAGCGGCATGGTCCAGCAGCATGAAAAAAGCCGCCCAGTATTTCAGCTTTGTCCCATCCATTTTCACACCTGCCTTCAAAAAAGGCGCGCTCCCATGGAGCGCGCCTTTTTCACCAGAATCACTCTCACTCGGAGAGATATTGCTTCACCAGCTCTTGGAGCAGCTCGTCCCGGTCCAGCTTGCGGATCAGGGCGCGGGCGTTGTTGTAGTTGGTGATATAGGTCGGATCCTCCGAGAGGATGTATCCCACGATCTGGTTGATGGGGTCATAGCCCTTTTGCTTGAGGGAGTCGTAGACAGAGGTCAGAATGGCCTTGATCTCCTGATCCTTCTCATAGCAAATATTAAATTTCCTGGTAAAGTCCAAATCGTCCATATGGGTCACACCTCCCGTTGATTACTGTTCAAATTGTACTCGAAAAACACGCCGCTGTAAAGGGAAAACGGGGAAAATTTATGAAAGCTTCATTTTATCGAAACATCTTACCGAAGGGTGGCGCCCAGTTCCGTTTCCAAAGCGGTCAAAATGCTCTTTACATCCTCGTCCGCCTCTTCCGCCGTCAGGCTGCGTTCGTCGGAGCGGAGGATGAGATTGAAGGCGACGCTCTTCTTGCCCTCGGGCACGCCCTTGCCCCGGTAGATGTCGAAGAAGGCGGCCTCCTTGAGAAGGCCCTTGGCCCCCCTGCGGATGCAGGCTTCCAGATCGCCCACAGTCACCGCCTCGCCGCACACCACGGCGATGTCCCGGGTAACGGCAGGGAACTTGGGCAGGGGGGTGTAGGTGGGATCGGGGCCCTGGACAGCCTCCAAAGCCTCCATGGACAGCTCAGCGCAGTAGAGCTCGGTGTCCACGCCGTAGTTTTGGGCCACCAGGGGATGGATCTGGCCGAATACACCCACGGCGGTGTCCCCCGCCATGACCCTGGCGCAGCGGCCGGGGTGGTAGGAGGGGGTGTCGTTGACAGCTTCAAAGCGCACGCCCGAAGCCCGGACGCTGGAGAGCAGGGTTTCCACCATGCCCTTGAGGGCGAAAAAGTCCATGTCTCCGCCCAGGGCGCCCAGAGCCAGCATCTTTTTCTCCCGGGCCAGGCCCTCCTCGCCGCCGGGCAGATAGATCCGGCCCAGTTCGTAGAGCTTCACATCCTTGTTGCGGAAGTTGTAGTTCCGGGCCAGGATCTCCAGCATGGAGGGGAGGATGGTGGTGCGCATGATGGAGGTGTCCTCCCCCAGGGGATTCATGATCTTCATGGAGTCCCGGCGGGGGTCGTCGGCCTTCCAGTTGATCTTGTCATAGTAAGCGGGGGAGATGAAGGAGTAGGTGATGATCTCGTCGTATCCGGCGCCCCGGCACACCTGGCCCAGCTTCCGCTCCAGCTTTTGCTCGGGGGAGTAGCCGCCCTTGGTGGTGGTGCCCCGCATGAGGGTGACGGGGATCTTGTTGTACCCGTGGAACCGGGCCACCTCCTCGGCCAGGTCGGCCATGGCCTCCACGTCGCCCCGCCAGGAGGGGACGGTGACCTGATCTCCCTCCACCTGGAAGTCCAGCTTGGTTAGGATGGCTTTCATCTCGTCTTCGGATACATCGGTGCCCAGCAGGGCGTTGATCTTTTCAGGCTCCAGCTTCAAAACGGTGGGCTGGGGCACGTGGTTGAGGATGTCGATGACTCCGTCCACCACCTCGCCGGCGCCCAGCAGCTCCACTAGCTCGCAGGCCCGGCCCACGGCGGGGAGGGTGTTCATGGGGTCCAGACCCTTTTCAAATTTGGCGCTGGCCTCGGTCCGCATGCCCAGGGCCAGGGCGCCTTTGCGGATGCAGGTGCCGTCAAAGTTGGCCGACTCGAACACCACGTCCACCGTGTCGTCCACGATCTCGCTGTTCTCTCCGCCCATGATGCCCGCCAGGCCAACGGCCCTGTGCTCGTCGGCGATGACCAGCATGTTGGAGTTGAGCTTGCGGAGGCTGCCGTCCAGGGTGGTCAGCTCCTCGCCGTCCCTGGCCCGGCGGACGATGATCCTGCCGCCCTTCACATAGCGGTAATCAAAGGCGTGCATGGGCTGGCCGTACTCCAGCATGACGTAGTTGGTGATGTCAACGATATTGTTGATGGGCCGGACCCCCATGGCCCGCAGCCGTCTGCGCATCCAGAGGGGGGAGGGGGCGATCTTCACGTTGCGGACCATCCGGGCGGTGTAGCGGGGGCACAGCTCGGGATCGGGGGTCTCCACGTCCAGCAGCTCGGCCAGCTCACCGGGGCCGCCGCCCTTCACTACGGGGGCGTGGAGCTTCAGCTCCCCGCCGAAGGTGGCCGCGGCCTCCCGGGCCAGGCCGATGGCGGACAGGCAGTCGGGACGGTTGGGGGTGATCTCGAACTCCACCACGTGGTCGTCCAGGCCCAGGGGGGCGTGGATGTCGTCCCCCGGCTTCAGGCCCATGGCTTTCAGGTCGGGGTCGCTGTCCAGGATGAAAATGCCGTCCACCACGGACCAGGGCCAGTCGTGGTCGGTCATGTTCAGCTCCTTGTAGGAGCAGAGCATGCCGTTGGAGGGCTCCCCCCGGAGTTTGCCCTTGGTGATGTGGACGCCGCCGGGCAGGTAGGAGTTGTGCTTGGCCACGGGGACCAGGTCCCCCTCGTGGAGGTTTTGGGCGCCGGTGACGATCTGGATGGGCTCGGCCTCCCCCACGTCGATCTGGCAGATCCACATGTGGTCGGAATCGGGGTGGCGCACCAGGGACAGGACCCTGCCCACCACCACGTTCCGGATCTCCTCACCGGGGACCTGGGTGAGCTCCACCTTGGAGCCGGACAGGGTCATCGCCTCGGCAAATTCCTTGTCGGAGGCGTCCACTTTTACAAATTCGTTGAGCCATTCACGGGAAAGATTCATTTCGTGTGGCCTCCTTTCTTAAAACTGTTCCAGGAACCGGACGTCATTTTCAAAAATGAGCCGCAGGTCGTCGATCTTGAACCGGCGCATGGCGGTGCGCTCCAGGCCGATGCCAAAGGCCCAGCCGGAGTATACCTCGGGGTCGATGCCGGCCATCTTCAGCACCTTGGGATGGACCATGCCCGCACCCAGCAGCTCGATCCAGCCCTCGCCCTTGCAGGTGGGGCAGCCCACGCCGCCGCACTTGTGGCACTGCACGTCCATCTCGCAGGAGGGCTCGGTGAAGGGGAAGTGGTGGGGGCGGAACCGGGTGACAGTCTGCTCGCCGTAGAGTTGCTTGACCACGGTATTCAAGGTGCCCTTCAAATCGGCCATGGTGACCCCCTTGTCGATGACCATGCCCTCCACCTGGTGGAACATGGGGGAGTGGGTGGCATCCACCTCGTCCTTGCGGTACACCCGGCCGGGGGCGATGATGCGGATGGGAAGGGGCATGGTCTCCATGGCCCGCACCTGCATGGGAGAGGTCTGGGAGCGGAGCATCACCCGGCTGTCGGCGTCGAAATAGAAGGTGTCCGACCAGTCCCGGGAGGGGTGGCCCTCCTCGGCATTGAGCTTGTCGAAGTTGTAGACCGCCAGCTCCACCTCGGGCCCGTCCAGCACGGTAAAGCCCATGCCCACGAAGATGTCCTTGATCTCGTCCAGAGCCACGTTCATGGGATGCTGATGTCCCTGGGGCACGGCCTTGCCGGGGATGGTGACGTCTACCGCCTCCAGCTTCAGCCGGGCCTCCAGCGCGGCCCCCTCCAGCTTCCGGGCCTGGGTCTCCAAAGCCTGCTCCAGGGCGGCGCGGACGTCGTTTGCCAGCTGGCCGATGACGGGCCGCTCCTCCGCGGACAACCCGCCCATCTGCTTGAGGACGGCGGTGAGCTCTCCCTTTTTGCCCAGGTACTTGATCCGCAGGGCGTCAAGCTCCTGGGCGGCGCCGGTCTGTTCCAGCGCTTCCAGGGCCTCCCGGCGGATGCGTTCCAGTGTTTCCTTCATGGCTATGATTCTCCTTTGCGGCATTTTTGATAAAAAGCAAGTGGGGCGGGGCGGAGGCTGCTTTTTGGCTGCGGGGATCCCGTTTCTATCGCGGAGCAATAAAAAAGCCCTTCCTCCCGAAAGATCGGGACGAAAGGCAAACCTTCCGCGGTACCACCCGCGTTCGCACGGCCAGCGTGCGCGCTTATACAGGACTAACGGCCTGCCGCCGTCCGCGTCTCCGCGGCCGCTCCCGGGCGAACCAAGCGCTTCCTTGCCATAGGCCCCTCTCAGCCGGTGGGCGGCCCTCTCTGACTGGCGGTACGGCGCTATTTTCCCGTTCACAGCGTTTACACAAGGACTTTTATATCACAAACAGAAGAAAAAAGCAAGTGTTGATTCCCGCTCCCTTTTTTCGGTGACGTCTGTGGTCAGGCTCCCGGCATTCCCAACTGGATCTGTTGCGGAGCGGCCTCCCACCGTGATACAATTACCCCGGCAAAACAGAGCCGGGGGAGGAAAAGATGGAACTATCGAAGGAAGAGCTGATGGAAGCCAAAAGACAGATCGATTCCACGCTGCACAAATTGAGGGAGACCGTCAAAACCCTGGAATCGAAGGGGGACCCGGCGCGGTACAGGTCCCAGATCACGTTGGCCCAAAGAAGGATCAAAGCCTTTGAGATCGCCAATCATCTGATTGAAAAAGAACTGGCGCGCTGAGGGGGCTGGACCGGCAACTTCAAATTGACGCGGGAGGGCAAAGGGCCTATAATGTAGGCCGTGAGCGTTCGTGAACGCTGTCGAATGGAAAGGGGACGTCTGGATCATGCGTATCGCCACTGCCGAGCGGATGAGAGAACTGGACCGTGAGGCCATAGAGGGGGAGGGCATCGCGTCCCTGACTCTGATGGAGAATGCCGCCGCCGCCCTGGCTGACCGGGCCATGGTGTATTTACATAAGCAGAACGTCCCCCGGGCCGTGGTATTCTGCGGCACGGGGAACAACGGCGGGGACGGCGCGGCCGCAGCCCGGCTTCTGAAAGAGGCGGGTGTGGAGGTCCGGGCCGTACTGGTGGGGGACCGGGACAATATGACCGGGGACTGCCGGGCCATGGAGGCCAGGCTGGCCCAGGCCGGAGTCCGGCTGGAGCCCTTTTCCGACGCCGACCCCGACTTCGCCGCCTGGGCCCTCCGGGCGGGGGTCTTTCTCGACGCCCTCTTCGGCATCGGTCTGAGACGGGCGGTGGAGGGGGACTGCGCCACCGCCGTCCACATGATGAATTCCTCCGGCATCCCGGTGATCTCCGCCGATATCCCCAGCGGGGTGGAAGCTGACACCGGCCGGATCCTTGGAGTGGCCGTGGAGGCCGCCGAGACCGTCACCTTTACCTATCCCAAAGTGGGCCACTTCGTGGGCCAGGGGCAGATCTGCACCGGGGAACTCACCGTGGCCGACATCGGCATCCCGGAAAAGCTGACCCAGGTCTTGGAGTGGGATCTCTGGTCGGTATCGCCGGAGGAGCTGGAGCTGCCCCACCGGGCCAGAGACGCCCACAAGGGGAGCTTCGGCCGGGTCTGCATCCTGGGGGGCAGCGTGGGCTACACCGGGGCCCCTGTCCTCTCCGCCATGGCGGCGGTCCGCTCCGGGGCGGGCCTGGTCTCTTTGGAGGTGCCGGCCCCCATCTGGCCGGTGGTGGCGGGAAAGCTGGAGGTGGCCATGCCCCGGCCCCTCCCGGCGGGAAAGGACGGGGCCCTCTCCTTGGACTCCTGTGAGGCGGCCCTCAACCGTGTCAATTCCAGTGACGTGGCTCTCATCGGCCCCGGCCTGGGCCGGAACAACTCCACCGCCGCCGTGGTCCGGCACATCCTGGCCCACACCGAGCGGCCCCTGGTGCTGGACGCCGACGGCATAAACGCCCTGGAGGGGCATATAGATGTGTTGGACGCCCGCCGGGGATTCGCCACCGTGCTCACCCCCCACGATGGGGAGTTTGCCCGGCTGGGCGGGGACCTGTCCTCCGGGGACCGGCTGGGGGTGGCCCGGGCCTTTGCCGCGGAGCACGGCTGTGTTCTGGTCCTCAAGGGCCACCGGACCATCACCGCCTTCCCCGACGGCAACGCCTATGTCAACACCACGGGCAACCCGGGCATGGCCAAGGGGGGGAGCGGGGACATCCTGGCCGGGATGATCGTCTCCCTCATGGCCCAGGGCCTCACCATCCGCCAGGCGGTGCCCGCGGCGGTGTGCCTTCACGGCCAGGCGGGGGACCTGGCGGCGGAGGAGTTCGGCGAGTACAGTATGAGCCCCACCGACCTGATCCATAAGATCCCCCTGACGACAAAACATTTTTAAGGAGTGGTCAGCGTGCGCAAACGCCTTTGCGCACTGATGATGACCCTCGTCCTCCCCCTATCCGCCTGCGGCGGAGCCACCGGGGAGAGCGGGGCGGAGACAATGGCCCTGGACGTGCGGGCCAAATATTTGGAGATGACGGCCTGCGCCGGGCATATGGAGCTCACCGCGGACTACGGCCAGCGGGTCTACACCTACGGGGTGGACGTGACCTGGGCCCGGGAGGGGGAGACGTTGCTCACCCTTACGTCGCCGGAGAGCGTGGCGGGCCTCACCGCCCATATTTCCCAGGGGGAGACCGCCCTGGAATATGACGGGGTGATGGTGGAGACCGGGGAGCTGAACGCCGACGGCCTCACCCCCGTGGACGCGGTGCCCGCTCTGCTGGCCTATGCCCAGGAGGGTTTTATGGCCGAGTGCGTGCTGGAGGACTGGGACGGGGAGGAGCGGCTCCACGTCACCTGCCGAGACCCGGAGAAGGACCCCGGCCAGGGCACGGAGGCCCAGCTCTGGTTCCAGCCGGACACCGCCGCCCTGGTCCGGGGGGAGATCAGCTCGGACGGCTTCACCGTCATCGCCTGCGAGGTGTCCGGCTTCACCATGTCGGGACCGGCGGCGTAAGGCCGTTTCCCGGCGGGAGAAATCAAATGGAAAGCGTGATGGGGATGAATACGGAAGAGCGCCGCGTCTGGGCGGAGATCGACCTGAAAAATCTGGAGCACAACTATTTCACCCTGCGGGCCATGCTGCCCGCGGGGTGCAGGTTCGTGGGCGTGGTGAAGGCCGACGCCTACGGGCATGGTGCCGCCCCCGTGGCACTGCGCCTGGAGAAGCTGGGGGCGGAGTACCTGGCGGTGGCCAGCCTGGATGAGGCCATCGAACTGCGTGAGGCCGGGGTCAAGGCCCCCATCCTCATCCTGGGCTATACCGACCCGGCCTGGGCGGGAGAGCTGATGGGCTACCATCTGACCCAGACCGTGTTCGATGTGGAGACGGCCCAAGCCCTCTCCCACGCGGCGGGGAAGCTGGGCAAGACCATCACTGTCCACATGAAGGCGGACACCGGCATGTCCCGGCTGGGCTTCCTCTGCGATGAGGGACACATGGAAGAGACCTTCGATACCATGGCGGCCCTTCACGCCCTGCCCGGCCTTGTTTGGGAGGGGATTTTCACCCACTTTGCCGACGCCGACCGGAACGAGGAGTACACCATGCTCCAGTTTACACGGTTTCTGGACCTGCTGGACAAGCTGAAGGCCCGGGGCGTGGAATTTCCCATCCGCCATTGCGCCGCCAGCGCCGCCGTGTTAAACTATCCCTGTACCTATCTGGACATGGTCCGGCCCGGCGTGGCCCTGTACGGGCATTACCCCGACCCCGCCTGCGAGGGCCTGGACGGTCCGGGCCTGCTGCCGGTGATGACCTTGAAGGCCCGGGTGGTCTCCGTAAAGACGGTGCCCGCCGGGACGCCGGTGAGCTACGGATGCACCCATGTGCTGGAGCGGGAGACCCGCCTGGCCGCCCTGGCTATCGGCTACGGCGACGGCCTGCCCCGCCGCTGTTCCGACGCGCTGGAGGTCTTTCTCCAGGGGGAGAAGGCACCGGTGGTGGGCCGGATCTGCATGGACATGTGCATGGTGGACGCCACCCATCTGCCCCAGGTCCGCCCAGGGGACGAGGCCGAGATCTATGGCCCCCACGTCCCTGTGGAGGATGCCGCCCGGCTGGCCGGGACCATCCAGTACGAACTGCTGTGCGACGTGAACAAACGGGTCCCCAGGATCTATCTGTATTGACACCAAAGGAAGGCTCTCTGCGTAAAATGGGCCGGGGAGGATAGCGCCGGACAGACGGCGGGCTTTTCCGTCTTTGTGAGAATCATCCAGACGGAAGTATAAATCCCGCCGTCCCGTGGGAAAATCATAGTGACCGCCGGATCGGGCACCTCGCCCCGTTCCCCGGAAACTTTGAACCGCGGAGAGTGAGCCTTTGTGGACAGCATCGTCAGACGTGGAGACATTTATTACGCCGATCTGAGCCCGGTGGTGGGCAGTGAACAGGGGGGCGTGAGGCCGGTCCTCATTATCCAGAACGACACCGGCAACCGCCACAGCCCCACCGTCATCGCCGCCGCCATCACCTCCCAGACCGGGAAAGCCCGTCTGCCGACCCACATCGAACTCTCGGCCAACACCTATGGCCTGCCCAAAGATTCCGTGGTGCTGCTAGAGCAGATCAGGACCTTGGACAAAAAGCGGCTGAGAGAGTATATGGGCCGGCTGGATGAGGAGCAGATGCAAAAGGTAGACGGGGCCATCGCAGTCAGCTTCGGCCTGCGTCCCAGACAGTTGGTTTGAACGTGGCTTGGGGAAGGGCCGTGGGAGCCCGCGCGCCCCGACCCCAGCCGCCTGAAACAGTGATACATAGGAGGAAAACAATGAAGCGGAACAAATGGACGAGCCGTCTGGCCTGTGTCCTTCTGGTGACCGGCACCATCGCCGGGGTGGCCCTGGCCGCCGGGACCCAGGGCAGCCAATCCGATCCCCTGGTGACCCTGAGCTATCTCAACGACACCGCCGTGCCCGAAATTATGAAGCAGGTGGACAAAAAACTGGACACCCGGGAGGCGGAGCTGACCAAAAAGCTCCAGGAGGCCGCAGGGGGCGGGCAGACCTCCTTTGCCGCGGTGGATGTCTCCGAGGGGAAGACGCTGACCCTCTCCGCCGGGACCCAGTTTCTGCTCCGCTCCGGCACCGCCTCCAGTACCGCCGCTCTGGTGGATCTGACCGGGGGGGAGACTTTGGCCGGAACCGGCGCCCTCACCGTTAATCATCTCTACATGGCCACCGCCGACGCGCAGGCCGTCACGGTATCCTCCTCCGCCACCTTCCTCATCCAGGGCAGCTATACCCAGGGCTGAGGGTGATCCAAAGCAAAAAAGGGACAGCCTTTTCGGCTGTCCCTTTCTGTTTGCCCGTTACACGAAGGCGATCACTTGGTACATCAGGAGGAAGTGGCAGATGCTCCCCGCCAGGATGAACAGATGGAAGATCTCGTGGCAGCCGAACCTGGGATTGTCCCGGCCGGGCCATTTGACGGCGTAAAGGACGCCTCCCACGGTGTACACCACGCCGCCCAGCACCAGCCAGAACATCCCCGCCGCCGGCATGGTGCGGGACAGGGGATAGAGGGCAAAGACGGCCAGCCAGCCCATGATAAGATAGACCCCGGAGGTGAGCCAGCGGGGGGAGTTGATCCACAGCAGGGACAGAGAGCAGGCCGCCACGGCCATGGCCCAGATGACGCCGAAGATGGCCCAGCCCCAGGCCCCCTCGGTCCGCAGCACGGTGAGGCAGATGGGGGTGTAGCTCCCGGCGATGAGAAGGCTGATGGAGCAGTGGTCGTATTTTCGAAGGGCGATGCGCCCGGCCACTTTGGTATTTAAGCAGTGGTAGAGGGTGCTGGCGGTATAGAGGCCGATCATGGAAAGTCCATAGATGGCGAAGGAGACCACGTGCCACATGTCCAGCTCCAGGCGCACCGCCCGTACCAGCAGCAGAACGGTGCCGATGACCGCCAGCACGGCGCCCACGCCGTGGGTGATGGCCGACCAGGGCCGCAGGCCGTCATAGGGGTTGCGGCCCTGCTCTCCCTTAGGCTTAGCCTTCCGGCCGGGCCGGTCAAATCCTTCGTAACTGTACGCCATTGATTCCATATACCGCTCACCTGATCTTTCCTTTGATGGGCTTAGTATAACTGAAATGGAAAAAATAATCAATAGAAACTCGTAATATAATTTTTAAAATTATATTAACATGGGACAAAGGGCACCGGGCATAGCTTAGAAAAGAATCGGAAGCGAGGAGGGTGAACATGGAAGAGGTGCCCTGTGAAGTCCGTTATACAGCCCAGGCCCCTTACCCCGAGGTACGCGCGGAGGGAAGGAACCGGCGCTATGGCCTGGCGATCTTGTCCAACGTGGGGGGCGGTGTGTCGGAAATGAGCGCGGTGGGGCTCTATCTCTACGGTCAGTTTACCACAGCGGGACGGCAGGAGGTGGCCGAGTGCTTTCATCACATCTCCGTTGTGGAGATGCGCCACCTGGCCATCTTTTCCGAACTGGCCCGTCAGCTGGGGGAGGACCCCCGGCTGTGGAGCCCCTTTCAGGGACGGCTGCGGTACTGGACGCCGGAATATCTGCGCTACCCCAGGCGTCTGGACCAGTCCCTCCAGTACGCCATCGAGGAGGAGCGGACCAGCATTCGAAAATATGAGCAGCAGGCCCGCTGGATTTCGGACGGGAACGTGGCGGCCAACCTGCTTCGGATCGCGGAGGACGAGCGGGTCCACCTCCAGCTCCTCACCAGCCTCTACGAAAGCTATTGCGGCGGACAGGAGGCGTCAGGCGGTCCCCGGCGTTAAGACTTGGACTTGGGCTTGAAGATGAGGGCCACCAGATAGCCGAAGAAGATGGCCGCCGTGATGCCGGCTGCCGCCGCCGTGACCCCGCCGGAGAGGGCGCCCAGAAGCCCGTGCTCCGCCACGGCCTTCCGCACCCCCTTGGCCAGCAGGTAGCCGAAGCCGGTGAGGGGCACGGTGGCCCCGGCGCCGCCGAATTCCACCACGTATTTGTAGAGGCCCAGCCCGCCCAGCACCACGCCGGAGACAACGTAGGTCACCAGGATGCGGGCGGGGGTGAGGGTGGTCTTGTCGATGAGGATCTGTCCGACCAGGCACAGCACCCCGCCGCACAGAAACGCTCTGGCGTATTCCCAAAAGATGTCCATATCCGACCGTCCTTTCTATTTGCTGGTAGAGATGGCCACGGCGTGGCAGATGGAGGGGATGCTCTCGCCCTGCTGGGTGGAGGTGGGGGAGAGGAGGGCTCCGGTGGGGCAGAAGAGGATGTTCTTCCACCGCCCGGCCCGCATGCCGTTGAGCAGGTAGCCCGTCAGCACACTGGCGGAACAGCCGCAGCCGGAGCCGCCGCAGTGGACGTCCTGCTTTTTGAGGTCGAAGATCATGGTGCCGCAGTCGTCATAGTTGGCCAGTTCCATGCCGTCCTTGTGGAAGAAATCGCGGATGATATCCTTTCCCAGCGCGCCCAGGTCGCCTGTGACGATGAGGTCGTAGAAGGAGGGCTTGCGGCCCGTGTCCTGGAGGTGGGCGGTGAGGGTGGCATAGGCCGCGGGAGCCATGGCCGCCCCCATGTTGTTGGCGTCCTTGATGCCCTTGTCCACCACTTTTCCCGTGGTCACGTGGGTGATATAGGGCCCGGGGCCGTCTTTGGCCAGGATAACGGCGCCAGCGCCGGTCACCGTCCATTGGGCGGTGGGTGTCCGCTGTCCGCCGTACTCCAGGGGGGTGCGGTACTGCCGTTCGGCGGTACAGAAATGGGAGGAGGTCACCACCCCGGTGAACTGGGCGAAGCCTCCGTCGATGAGCATGGCGGCCAGGGACAACCCCTCCCCCATGGTAGAGCAGGCCCCGTAGAGGCCGAAGAAGGGCACATCCTGGCCCCGTACGGCGAAGGAGGAGCCGATGCACTGGTTCAGAAGGTCCCCCGCGAAGAGGTAATCCAGGTTGGAGGCCGCCTGCCCCGCCTTGTCCAGGGCGGAGGCCAGGGCCATCTTCTGCATGGCGGTCTCGGATTTCTCCCAGCTCTTTTCCCCGAAGGTGTCGTCCTGCTCGATATGGTCGAAGCTGTCGGCCAGGGGGCCCTCCCCCTCTTTCTTGCCCACCACGTTGGCATGGCCGATGATGGACGGGGGAGAAGCCAGGGCCACGGTTTGACTGCCCAATTTTTTTGTCGGCATGGTATCACCTGTGCTTTCTGCAAAGTAGTGGGGTTAGTTTGAGCGAAAAGAGCGGAAAATAACCGCGGGGCCTCTGATTTTTCGTCGCCGCCGCCGTTTACACTTTGGGCGGGGTGTGTTAAACTAAATACAATGAAAATCCTGGTACAAAAGAGGGGATCCCTGTGATCAGAATGGCTGCGGCAGAAGACCTGGACAAGATTCTGGACGTGTACGCCGCCGCCCGGCGGTATATGGTCCAAAGCGGAAATCCGACCCAATGGGTGGACGGATATCCCCAGCGGGAACTCCTGGAAGAGGATATCCAGGCGGACCGGCTCTACGTCTTTGAGGAGGAAGGGGACATCCACGGGGTATTTGCCTTCATGATTGGGGACGATCCTACCTACACTGTCATCGAAGAAGGGGACTGGAAGAGCGGCGAGCCCTATGGGACCATCCACCGCCTGGCGGGGGACGGAAGCAGAAAGGGCCTTTTCCCCCGATGTCTGGACTTCTGCCGGGGACTCATCCCCAACATCCGGGCGGACACCCACAGCGACAACCACACCATGCAGCATCTTTTGGAGAAATACGGTTTTCAAAAGTGCGGCATCGTCCACGTCTGGGATGGAACCCCTCGCATCGCCTATCAGTATGCCGGAGAAAATGGTGAGACAAGATGACAGAAGAGCCAAAACGCACGATAGCATATCTCTGCCCCAAGTGCAGGCAGAGCGTAGTGGTGGACCGCACGGTTTTTCAACTGGCCGCCGCACCCAACCGGCTGCCCTGTCCCTGCGGGGGCTCCGCCCTTTTGGTGGAGATGGAGGCCAACCACGCCGATCTGACCGTCCCCTGTCTGTATTGCGGGCATGACCACCATATCCGCTGTTCCGCCGACGCCCTTCTCCACGAGAAGGCCCTGGCCTTTTCCTGTAAGGCGACTGGCCTTGACTGCTGTTACGTGGGAGAGGAAGGACCGGTCTTTCAGGCCCTCCGCCGCCTGGAGGAGGCCGCCGCCCAGCTGGGGGAAAAGCCGGAGGAGGGAGAGGGGACCTTCCTCAACGAGGCGGTGATGACGGAGATCCTGGGAGAGCTCAAGGACATCGCCCAGCGGGAGGGGATCTCCTGCGGCTGTGGCTCTCATAGGTATAAAGTGAAAGTACATTACAGTGCTGTGGAGCTCACCTGCGCCGACTGCGGCGCCAAGCTCCGTATCCCCGCCGCCACCGACGACGATCTGGAGGACTTGTGCTGTAAGTACACCCTTCTCATCGGCGGAAAGGAGGAGGCGTGATGGACGTTTTCTGCGAGGAGACCTACCGGGTGGACTCCCGGGATTTGGACCTGTTCGGACACTGCCGCCCCTCCGCCCTTCTGGGCTATCTTCAGGAGGCGGCCACTCAGGCGGCCTGCCGGCTTCACGTTTCCCGGGAGGAGACTATCGAGCGCTACCACGCCTTCTGGATGCTGGCCCGCATCCGCTATGACCTGCTCCGTCCCCTCCGCTGGGACGAGCCGGTGACGGTAAAGACCTGGCACCGGGGCGGCCGGGCGGCCATGATGTACCGGGAGTTCGACCTCACCGTGGGGGAGGAAAAGGTGGGCCAGGCATTGTCCGCCTGGGTGCTGGCCGACCTGGATACCCACAAGCTCTTCCATCTCTCCGAGGTCAGCGAGTTTGAGGGCACCACCGGCGGCTCCCTCTGCCGGAGCGATACCCTCCACAAGCTGAAAGTGCCGGCGGGGCTGGAGCTTATGGAGGAGCGGATCATGCGCTACTCCGACACCGATGTGAACGGCCATGTGAACAACGTGAAATACGCCGATTTTGCCTGTGACGCCCTGAAGCTGGAGCAGGCCGGAAAGGGCAGGTTCGTCTCCTCCCTCCAGCTGTGCTATCTGGCCGAATGTCTGGCCGGGGAGAGCATCGAGCTACGGGGCGGCCGGGAGGGCGACACCTGGTATGTGGCCGGGCGGGGGAGCGAGGGAAAAGAGCGCTTCGATGCCGCTTTGACTCTTGACAACCTACCCCAGGAAGGATAAAATAGATAAAATTTTCGGATAGAGAAAAGGAGATGCATTATGGTCAACACGGACGCCGCCCAGAAGTTCCTCAAACAGGGCTTGACCTTTGACGATGTGCTGCTGATCCCCGCTGAGAGCGATGTGCTCCCGGCCGACATCGACCTGCACACCCACCTGACGAAGAAGATCGTCCTCAACATCCCCCTTATGAGTTCCGCCATGGATACCGTCACGGAGTCCCGCATGGCCATCGCCATCGCCCGGGAGGGCGGTATCGGCATTATCCACAAGAATATGTCCATCGGGGCCCAGGCCGAGCAGGTGGATATGGTCAAGCGCAGTGAGAACGGGGTCATCACCAACCCCTTCTGGCTGGCTCCGGGCCACACCCTGGCCGAGGCCGACGAGCTGATGGCCAAATACCGTATCTCCGGCGTGCCCATCTGCGACAACGGGAAGCTCATCGGCATCATCACCAACCGGGACATGAAGTTTGAGGTGGACATGACCCAACTCATCGACAACGTCATGACCAAGGACAAGCTGGTGACGGCCAAAGAGGGCATCACCCTGGAGGAGGCCAAAGAGATCCTCCGCAAGCACAAGATCGAGAAGCTGCCCCTGGTGGATGACGATTTCCGGCTCAAGGGCCTCATCACCATCAAGGACATCGAAAAGGCCCAGGTCTATCCCAACTCCGCCCGTGACGAGAAGGGCCGGCTCCTGGTGGGCGCCGCCATCGGCGTCACCGGCGACGTGATGGACCGGGTGAGCGCCCTGGTGGACGCCGGTGCTGACGTGCTGGTGCTGGATTCCGCCCATGGACACAGCCATAACATCATCGAGTGTGTCAAGCGCATCAAGGCCCTCTATCCCGACACCCAGCTTATCGCCGGCAACGTGGCCACCGCGGAGGGCACCCGCGCCCTCATCGAGGCGGGGGCCGACTGCGTGAAGGTGGGCATCGGACCCGGCTCCATCTGTACCACCCGTGTGGTGGCCGGTATCGGCGTGCCCCAGATCACCGCCGTCTACGACGCGGCCCGGGTAGCCAAGGAGTACGGCGTGCCCATCATCGCCGACGGCGGCATCAAGTATTCGGGCGACATCGCCAAGGCCATTGCCGCGGGCGGCGACGTGGTCATGCTGGGCTCCCTGCTGGCCGGCTGTGAGGAGTCCCCTGGGGATACCGAGGTGTACCAGGGCCGCCAGTTCAAGGTCTACCGCGGCATGGGCTCTCTGGGCGCCATGGCCAAGGGTTCCAGGGACCGCTACTTCCAGGAGAACAACAAGAAGCTGGTTCCCGAGGGCGTGGAGGGCCGTGTCCCCTACAAGGGAACCGCCTCCGACACCATCTATCAGATGATGGGCGGTCTGCGGGCCGGTATGGGCTACTGCGGCTGCGCCACCATTCAGGACCTTCAGGAGAAGGCCCAGTTCATGCAGATCACCTCCGCGGGCCTCAAGGAGTCCCATCCCCACGATATCTATATCACCAAGGAAGCCCCCAACTACACCCTTAATCCCCAGTAAGGAGCCGATTTCAAATAGAGGGACCGCCCGGCCGTAGCCGGGCGGTCCCTTTTTAGCGTTCCGGGTTCGGAAGGGCGGAACCTGCTGTCCGCAGTGCTGGAAAAGCTGTCCCAGCGGGGATGGAAGGGGGCCGGTCTGCGGGATATCCTCCAGGCCGTGGGTATTCCCAAGCCGATTTTCTGCGGGATCATTACGCCTCATTGTCGGAGCACAGGGGCTCCCGTTTACCGCCCCGCTCTCATAGCGTTTCTGAATAAGGGTACTGGCTCCCTCGACGAAAAAGGGTTGCAATCGGCAGGGAAATAGGTTACAATATGGTAACAAAAGGTTTCCAAACGGAAACAGTGAGGAGCGAATCGACCTTGAACAAGCGGATCACTCACGCACTGCTCTGCCTGACCCTTCTGCTGGGGCTCAGCACCCCGGCTTTCGCGGAAGAGACCCCGGCGACCGTGGAGGTGACGCTGAATGGAGAGGTGGCCGAGGGGCTTTCGGCCACGATCTATGACGGGACTTCCTACCTTCCGTTTTACGCGGGCACCCTGGCCATCCGGCCCGACGCCCAGATTAACTGGGAAGATGGCCAGTTCGTGGCCACGGCGGCTGACTTCACTATGACCGCCCGGGCTTACGACCATTACCTGGTGGTCAACGACCGTTACCTCTACATCCCGGACGGCATCAAGGCGGACCCGGATGGGACCATCTATGTGCCCGCCAGGACCCTGGCTGTTGCCCTGGGGGCCTGGATCGGCTGGAACGACCGGGTGGAGCTCTGCTCCGGCGGTGTCCCCCTGACCGCCGAGGCCAGGCCCTATGACGACGCCACCCTGGACCTGATGGCCCGTGTCATCACCCATGAGAGCGGCTATCAGCCATTGGCGGGCAAAATCGCCGTGGGAAATGTGATTATGAACCGGGTGAACAGTCCCTCGTTTCCCAATACGGTCTATGAGGTGGTCTACCAGCCCGGCCAGTTCCCCGGCGCCGCCAGCTATGAGCCCAACGCCGAATCCATCCTGGCGGCCCGGCTGTGCCTGGAGGGAGCCAACGTGGTCCCCGGCGCCTACTGGTTCAACGGGGCGGGGAAGTCCTGCTGGGCCTCCCGGAATAAAGCAACCATCGCTGTTATAGGCGGCCACGCCTTTTACGGATAAACCAGATCAGCGCCTCATCCGTCCGAACGGGTGGGGCGCTTTTTTATGCGGGACAGATACAACCGCCGGTGGAGTTTCGCCCCATGGTCCCCGGGAAGGTTGATTGACTTTCAGAAAGCGGGATGGTAGGCTGAAAGAAAAGGAGGGAGGCCCTTTGGAAGCCTTCGCGAAGAATGTTGCCCGTCTGCGGCGGGCCCTGGGTCTGACCCAGGAAGAGCTGGCCGAGCGGCTCAGCGTCTCGCCTCAAGCGGTGTCGAAATGGGAAAACAACCAATCTCTGCCCGACCTGTCTCTGATCGCCGCCTTAGCCGGCCAGCTTGGCGTGAGCGTGGATGGTCTGCTGGGGCATGTGCCGTCTCCCCGGCGCAGTACGGCCTATGAGGGCCGGTACGGGGGAGAGGACTACTACTGGGGCTCGGCCCCCAATGAGCTGTGTTACGATGTCCTGCGCCTTCGGCCTCCGGTTCGGCCGCTGCGGCTGCTGGATCTGGGATGTGGGGAGGGGAAGGACGCGGTTTTCTTTGCCCGCTGCGGTTATTCCGTCACAGCATTCGATCTGTCAGAGCGCGGGCTCGACAAGGCCCGCCGCCGGGCGCTGGCGGCGGGGGTGGAAGTGGACTTCTTCCAGGCCGACCTGCTGGACGTACAGCCGGAAGGAGTCTTTGATGTAATCTTCGCCTCAGGGACGCTCCATTACCTGGGCCCGGAGCGGCGTCGTGAAATGATGGAGCATTACCAGGATCACACGGCGCCCGGCGGGCTCCACGCACTCAACGTTTTTGTCTCCAAGCCCTTTCTCCCGGCGGCCCCGGATGAGGAGTCTCCCGCCACATTATGGCGTTCGGGGGAGCTGGCGGAGCTGTACGCCGACTGGCGCTTTCAGCGGATGGAGGAGGTCATATTCGACTGTGACAGCAGCGGGGTGCCTCATCAGCACTGCATGGATATCCTGGTGGCGGAGAAGTGGGTATAAAAAAGGTCCCGGACACCTAAGGTGTCCGGGACCTTTTAGTTTTCGATCTTACTGATGGTCGGTATCAGTGAGGTAGTTGTAAAAGGCTTTGTTGACGTAGAGGTCCACCAGTTCCACGCTCAGGTCGGGAGCCTCCTCCTTGACCACCTTGGCGATGGCGCCGGTGTTGTCCACAGTGGAGAAGGGGTGGATGGTATAGGGGCCGTTGTGGACCACGTTGTCCTTGATGAGGGTATAGTTCTCAGTGTCCTTCATGGGGACGGTGGAGGTGTACAAAGGCTGCCACCAGGCGCCGGCCAGCAGGGGCTCGGTGGGATTGCCGTCACCATCAGTGTTGCTGTCCCACTTCTTGGCATACTTGCCGATGAGACCGTCAAAGGCCTCCTTGTCGGCCACGGTATCGAACTCCAGCTTCATATCATACTCGGTGGCGTAGCAGAGATAGCGGCCGCCCTCGATAGCCTTGACCTCATAGGTGGGGGTGGGATCGCTGGGAGTGCCCCACTCGGTCAGGTACTCATAGATGGAGGTCTTAGGCTCCATAGCCACCTTGGCGTCGATGCCCTCGCTGTTGAGCAGGGCGATGAGCTGGATCGCGTGGGTGATATCGCTGTGGCCGTACTGAAGGGTGTACTCGGGCAGGAAGTTGGCATTGTAGCCGTCGTACTTCAGGTTGTAGCCGGTGGAGGCCCCGGCAATAACCAGATCAGCGCCCAGCTTGGACAGCTTCTCGTCGTCAAAGTTGCCGAAGGTGGCCCAGGCGGACTGGAGCTTCTGATAAATGTCGGGGTCGCTGGCGTTGCCCAGATAGTTGCGGCCCTTGCCGGCAATGTTCACGGCATTCATGAGGAGCTGGGTGGCGGTCTCACCGTCCAGCAGGGCGGTGAAGTCCCAGATGCCGGAGGCCAGGGAGGTGTCCAGGGCGGCGGCGACACAGCGCCACTCGTCGTCGTCCGCGGGGACCTTGGCGATACCGGCGGTGGAGGCCTGCATCTTCTCGGCGGAATAGACCGCGGCCAGTTCCTTCAGCCCACAGTTTTCCACGGCGGCCTGGACGGCGGCGCTCAGGCGGTCGCCATTCATCTTTACGGCGTCCTCACCGAACACCTTAACCAGGGCGGCATTGAAGACGGCGGCGGAGACGGTACCGGTCATGGGCTCGATGCCGAAGTACTCCTTGAGGTAATCGGCGGCCTTCTCGTCTACGGGGGCGGTGTCCACGTACACCCGGTAATTCTCGGCGTCGTATCCCACCTGGGCGCCCAGGGCGTTGGACATGGCACGGACGGGAAGGTAAGTGGTGCCGTCGGCAGCAAAGATATCCACGGTTTTTCCGGCGGCATCGGTGGGGGTGACAGCCTTGCCGTCCACGTAAAGGCCAAGTCCGCTGTCCACCTCGAGATTCTTACGAACCAGATTGTCGGCGAGGGCGGGGACGACCAGGGTGGCCGTCAGAGCGGTAGCCAGGGAGACGCTGAGGATACGGGAAGTTTTCTTGTTCATGCGTTTAGCTCCTTTCCTTTTCAAAACAATGAGAAGCCGGCCGCGCCGGCGGGGAATATGGTCTTATAGGTTAAAGGTCAGTCCTCACGGCTGGCGGTGAGATAGCGGTAGAAGGCGGCGCAGCAGTAGAGGTCATTGACCTGAGTCTCCAGCTCGGGGGCCGCTTTTTTGACCGCCGCCGTGATAGAGGCGGTCTGGTCAGCGAGGGAGTTGGAGTGGAGGGTGTAAGAACCGCTGTGAATCACGTTGTCCCTGATGTGCTGGAAATCTCCGGTGGACACCGGGACGTCGGAGGTGTAGACCGGGTGCCACTCACTGTTGCGGATGAGAGAGGGGGTAAAGGTCCCGTCCTCGTTTTGGTTGACCTTATACTTTTTGGCGTACTGCTCCACGATGGCGTCAAAGGCCTCTTTGTCGGCTATGGTGTCGAACTCCAGCTGCATGTCATATTCCAGAGCGGAGACCACAAGACCGTAAAAATCCTTTTTGTCATTGGCGCTTCCTACGACTGCCACTCCGCCATCCTGGGCCTCGGGATCAGTCTTATCCTCGTAGTCGGTGTTGAGCCACATGGAGGACTTGGGCTCCAGCTGGACCTTGGCGTCCAGTCCGGCGGCGTTGAGCAGGGCGATAAGCTGGATCCCGTGCAGGATGTCGCTGTTCACATAGGTCATGGTATATTCAGGCAGGAATTTGGCGTCGTATCCGTCATATTTCAGATTGTAACCGGTGATGGCCCCGTCAAACAGAAGGGTGTCTCCCAAGTCCTTGAGGGTCCCGTCGTCGAAAAGGGTGAAGGAGGAATAGGCGGATTGGAGCTTCTGATAAATGTCGGGATCGCTGACGTTGCCCAGATAGTTGCGGCCCTTGCCGGCGATATTCACGGCGTTCATGAGGAGCTGAGCGGCGACCTCGCCGGTGAGGCCGGAGTCGAAGGACCAGGTACCGGAGGCCAGGGAGGTGTCCAGGGCGGCGGCCACATAGGGGAGGCAGCCGGCCTCGATTTTTCCGGCGCCGGCGGTGGAGGCAGCGGATTTTTCCGCGGAATAAGTGAGGGCCAGCTCCCTGAGCCCGCAACTTTCCACCGCGGCCTTTACAGCCTGCGCCACGGTCAGGCCGGCGCCCACGGCGGTCTTGGCGTCCTCGCCGAAGATTTTGACCAGAGCGGCGTTGAAAACATCGGCGGAGACGGTGCCGGTCATGGGCTCGACGCCGAAGTACGCCTTGAGATAGTCGGCGGCCTTCTCGTCCACAGGTGCAGTGTCCACGTAGACCCGGTAATTTTCCGCGTCGTAGCTCACCTGGGCGCCCAAGGCGTTGGACATGGCCCGGACGGGGAGGTAAGTGGTGCCGTCGGCGGCGAAAACGTCCACGGCGGCTCCGCCCGCGTCCCTGAGTTCCTGCTTCTTGCCGTCCACGTAGACGGAGAGACCGGCGTCCACCGACAGATCTTTTTTAATCAGGTCGGCTGCGGCGGGAATGACCAGGGTGGCAGTCAGGGCGGTGGCCAGGGAGACGCTGAGGACACGGGAAGCTTTTTTGTTCATGCGGTTCACTCCTTAAATCATTACGGCTGACTGGAAAATCAGCTCCTATATTGGTAAAGAAAAAACGTGATCACCGCTTGCCCTTATCGTAGATCTCGCCCAGGGCCCGGGGGGCACGGTTGCTCTTGGAGAAGAAGATGAGCAGCAGGAGGGTGATGATGTAGGGCAGGGTCATAAAGAGGTCGGAGAAGGCGGCGGCCAGGCCAAGGGCCTGAGTCAGGGCAAAGCCGGCGGACCGGGCAAAGCCGAAGATGAGGCAGGCCCACAGGGTGGGCATGATCTGCCAGTTGCCGAAGATGAGGGCGGCGATGGCCAGATAGCCGTAACCCATATAGATGGAGGGGGAGAACTGGGCGGAGATGGAGTAGGCGAAGCAGATGCCGCCCAGGCCGGAGAGGGCGCCCGACACCATGACGGCGGCGAAGCGGACCCGGCCCACCTCCACGCCCGCGGCGTCCACGGCGTGGGGATTGTCGCCGCAGGCCCGCAGGTGCATCCCGAAGGGGGTCTTGTAGAGGAAGTACCAGGCCAGGAGGGCCACCACAATGATGACGATCTCAAAGGGGTAGAGGTTGGTGAAAAAAGCCCCCAGCACCGGGATGGAGGACAGCCCGGGGATGGAAAAGCGCACCGAGGTGCCCAGCACGAATTTGTTGGAGGGGGCGCCGAAAACCGAGGCGTTCAGCTGGCTGGTGAGGAAGGTGGTGAGAGCCATGGCCAAGATGTTGATGACCACGCCGCTGATGACCTGGTCGGCCTTGAACCGCACACACAGCACGGCGTGGATCATGGAGTAGACCATGCCGCCCAGCATGGCGAAGAGCATGGCCAGGAACATAGGCATCTGGCTGCTGGCGGCGAAAAAGCCGGAGAGGAGGGTGGCGGCCAGAGCGCCCGTAAAGGCGCCGAAGCCCTGAAGGCCCTCGATGGCCAGGTTGGTCACGCCGCTGCGCTCGGAGTAGATGCCTCCGATGGCCATGATAAAGAGGGGGAGGGCGAAGGAGAGACCGTCGATGATGAGGGTATTGATGGTGTTCATACGCGCTCCTCCTTTCCGTCGGCCTTGGTCTGGGCGTCTGCCGCCTTTTGACGGCCCCGGTCGATGAGATAGCTGAAGAAGGCGCCGCAGGCGGCAAAGAGCAGGATCAGCCCGGTGATGAGGGAGCCGATCTCCTGCCGCACCCCCACGGTGGAACTCATGTAGGTGCTCCCCTTGTCGATGACCGTGATGAGGAAGGAGGACAGGAGAATGCCGATGGGGCTGGAGTTGCCCAGGATGGACACGGCGATGGCGTCGAAGCCGGTGGAGATGAGGGTGTCGGGCTGGATGGAGCCGTAGTAGCCCAGGAAGTAGGTGGCGCCCGCCAGTCCGGCTAGGGCCCCGGAGAGAGCCATGGTGATGATGAGGTTCCGGCCCACGTTGATGCCGGCGTATTTGGCGGCCCTGGGGTTGGCCCCGATGGTGCGGAACTCAAAGCCGAGCTTCATTTTGTTGAAGAGGAAACGGACCAGGAATACGGCGATGATGGCCAGGATGATGCCCAGGGGGATGTCCATTTTCAGCCCGCCGATCTCGGTATCCATCAGGGACAGACGGGCGGAGGCGTTGATGGCCCTGGACTGCCGGGAGACAGGGTCGGCCATGAATTTCTTGATACAAAAGCTGACGGAATAGCGTACGATATAGTTGATCATGATGGCCGAGACCACCTCATTGATATTCCACTTGTATTTGAGGAAGCCAATGAGGGAGGCCACCAGGGCGCCCACCAGGGCACTGATGAGGACTACCAGGGGCTTGGCCACTCCGGCGGGGAAGGAGGAGTAGCCCACCGTGACGGTAGCGATCAGCCCGGCGGCCATCATCTGGCCGGAGACACCGATATTGAAGAGCCCCGAGCGCATGGCCACGGCCACGGACAGGGAGGCGAAAAGCATGGGCGTCCAGGCGTTCAGGAGGCTCATCAGGTCGGTGAGCATGCTCTTTTTCGCGGCGTAATTGGCCTTGGGGATCAGCCCTGAGCCCTGGAGGTAACTGAGATAGGCGGTGATGGGGTTCTTGCCCAGCACCAGGTAGACCACGGCCCCGGCCAGCAGGCTCAGAAGGATGGCCAAGATGGGGATGGTGAATTTCTGCCGTTTGCTGTCCCCCATGAGGGTGAGGAACCAGTTTTGTTTCTTCATGCCTGCTTCACCCCCATCATGTACTGGCCAACCTCGTTGGTGGTCATGGTGTCGGCGGGCGCGATCTTCAGCATCTCACCGGAGAAGATAACGCCGATGGTGTCGGCCAGGCCCATGATCTCGTCCAGCTCCAGGGAGATGAGGAGGATGGCCCGTCCCTTGTCCCGCTCCGCCAGAATTTGGCGGTGGATGTTCTCAATGGCGCCGATGTCCAGGCCCCGGGTGGGCTGGACAAAGATCATCAGCTTGGAGTCCAGCTCGATCTCCCGGGCAATGATGGCTTTCTGTTGGTTGCCGCCGGACATGGAGCGGGTGACGGTGTGGATGCCCTGGCCGGAGCGCACGTCGTAGTCGCCGATGAGCTTTTCGCCATACTCGTCAAAGGCGGCGGGGTTCAAAATGCCCTTCTCGCAGAAGGGGGGCTTATAGTAGTTTTTCAGCGCCAGGTTGTCGGAGAGGGGAAAGTCCAGCACCAGACCCACCGACTGCCGGTCCTCGGGGATGTAGGAGATGCCCAGGTCGGTACGCTCCCGCACCGTGGCGTGGGTGATGTCCTGCCCGTCCAGGGTAATGGTCCCCTCGGCGGCCTCCAGCATCCCGGTGACGGCGTCGGCGATCTCGGTCTGGCCGTTTCCGGAGACGCCGGCAATGGCAAAGACCTCCCCCGCCCGTATGGTAAAGGATACATCCTTTACGACAGGGAAGCCGTTGG
This sequence comes from Pseudoflavonifractor phocaeensis, assembly GCF_038439875.1. Classification (NCBI taxonomy): domain Bacteria; kingdom Bacillati; phylum Bacillota; class Clostridia; order Eubacteriales; family Oscillospiraceae; genus Pseudoflavonifractor; species Pseudoflavonifractor phocaeensis. The sequence continues at coordinate 399,914 of NZ_JBCDMT010000004.1, read as the reverse complement.
CATTGTGCACGGTCAGATGCTCCACTTTCAGCACTTCGGCCCCCGGGTTGGCGGGGATCTTGTCCACGACGAAATCCACCTCCCGGCCCACCATCAGGTTGGCCATGGTCTGGGTGGAGGTGGCCGCTACGTCCAGCACGTCGATGAGCTTGCCCCGGTTCAGGATGGCGCACCGGTCGGCCACCTGCTTGATCTCCTCCAGCTTGTGGGTGATGAGAATGATGGTCTTGCCCTGATCCCGGAGTCCCCGGATGATTTGGAGGAGGAAGTCGATCTCCTGGGGCGTCAGGACGGCGGTGGGCTCATCGAAAATGAGGATCTCCGCCTCCCGGTAGAGCATCTTCAGGATCTCCACCCGCTGCTGGGTGGAGACATTCACGTCCTCGATCTTGGCGGTGGGGTCCACCTCCAGACCGTACTGCTTGGACAGGGCGGCGACCTTCTCGTTGGTCCCCTTGATGTCCACCACAGGGACGATACCCATGAGCCGCTTGGGCTCGATCCCCAGGATGATGTTCTCGGCGATGGTGTAGTTGCTCACCAGCTTGAAGTGCTGATGGACCATGCCAATGTTCAGCTTGGTGGCGTGGTTGGGGGAGGAGATGTGCTCCCGCTTGCCCCGGATCCAAATCTCACCCTCGTCGGGCTCGTACATGCCGAAGAGCATGCTCATGAGGGTGGACTTTCCTGCGCCGTTCTCGCCCAGCAGGGCAAAGATCTCACCCTTTTTGATGCCCAAGGAAATGTCGTCGTTGGCGACGATGCCGGGGAAACGTTTGGTGATGTGGCGCATTTCCACGATGTATTCGTCGTTTGCCATTTCGTTGCCTCCTTCTCGCGGACCTTTGAGGAAGACGCCGGACCCGGTGTCCTCCTCAAGGGCTCGTGACCCTTGAAAAAGAGCGGGGCGCTCCGTCAGTAGTTTTAAGATACAAACGGAGCGCCCCGTCCTCATAAAAGCGGAAAACGCTGAAACGTGCGGCTTACAGCCCGGGGAACTCCTCGGGAGTGTTGCCGTTGAAGTTGGAGGCGGGCACGATAGTGCCGTCCTTCACCAGGGGATAGACGTCGGCCAAGGCCTTCAGAGTGTCCTCGGAGAGCTGCTGGCGGCCGGCCTCGGAGACGTAGCCGGTGGAGTCAGTGTCGGCATGCAGGGTGTAGTTGCCGCCCTTGAAGGTGCCGTCCACGATGGCGTTGAGCTGGCGCTCCACGTTGACGGCCATGTTCTTCAGCGCGGAGGTGAGAATGATGTTGTCGGAGCCGTTGGCGCCGTCGTCGTACTGGTCCACGTCGCAGCCGATGACCTTCACGTTGCCGGCCTCCTTGGCGGCGGTGAACACGCCGTTGCCGGAAGCGCCGGCGGCTACGAAGATGATGTCGCAGCCCTGCTGGATGAGGGCCTGGCCCACGACCTTGCCCATGGCCTCGTCGCCGAAGTTGCCGGTGTAGTTGCCGCCCACGTTGGCGTTGGTGACGTCGGTGCCGGCGTAGGAGGCGATCTCCACGATCTCAGCCTTGGTGCCCAGGTTCTTATTGGCGTAATTCACGCCGGACTCGAAGCCGAACTGATAGTTGACGTTGGAGGGGTAAGCCACGCCGTTGACCACGGCCACCTTGCCGGTCTGGGTTTCCATGGCGGCGGAGATGCCGGCGAAGAAGCCGCCCTCCTGCTCGGCGAACTGCATGGCGTAGACATTCTCAACCTCTACGTCGGCGCCGTCGGCGGAGGGGAAGGAGTCCACCAGGATGAAGGACTTGTCGGGGTTGTCCTGGGCGATGGTAGCGATGCCGGCGAACTGGAAGCCGGTGCAGACCAGGATGTCGTAGTCAGCCACGATATCGCTGACGGTCTGGGCGGCGGCGGCGGGGTCGCCGGTGGGCTCCTGGACGGGGGTCACGGTGTCGATGTTGTCCCGGCTGGCGATGAAGGCCAGGATGCCGTCGTAGTTATCCTCGTTGAAGGAGCCGTCATCCACGGTGTTGGGGCTGGTGCAGATGGCGATCTTCAGACCCTCGGCCTTGGGGGCCTCGGAGACGGCGGTGCTCTCGGCGGCCTTGCTCTCCTCGGGCGCTTTGGACTCGGTGGCGTTGCCGCCGCAGGCGGCCAGGGAGAGGGCCATGGCAAGGGTCAGGCCCAGCGCGGGGATTTTCTTGCTCAATTTCATTCTAGTTCCTCCTTAAATTTGGCAATCCATACATGGACCAGAAAGACGGTCCAAGTATATCCTTAATCATACTAAGTTTCGGCAAAAATAACAAGCCCGTATTTTACAAAAATGTGTCAGTTTCTCCAACCGGTTTTTACTTGTCCCCGGCAAAGAGGGCCGCCAGACTGTCGCTGAAGGGGGGGTAGCAGATGCCCTTTTCCGTGACGATGGCGGTGATGAGGCTGTGGTCGGTGACGTCGAAGGCGGGATTGTAGCACTTGACCTCCGCCAAAGCCTGGGGCTCGGCGTAGAACTTGTTCTTGATCTCCTCCGGGTCCCTGAGCTCGATCTCGATATCGTCACCGGTGGCGCAGGACATGTCGATGGTGGAGGTGGGGCCCAGCACATAGAAGGGGATGCCGTAGTGCTTGGCCAGGATGGCCACGCCGGAGGTGCCGATCTTGTTGGCGGCGTCCCCGTTGGCGGCGATGCGGTCACAGCCCACCAGGCAGGCGTTGATCCAGCCGTTCTTCATGACGATGGAGGCCATGTTGTCGCAGATAAGGGTCACGTCGATGCCCGCCTTCTGAAGCTCGTAGGAGGTGAGCCGGGCCCCCTGGAGGAGGGGGCGGGTCTCGTCGGAAAAGACGTGGAACTCCATGCCCTTTTCCTTGCCCAGGAACATGGGGCCCAGGGCGGTACCGTAGCGGGAGGTGGCCAGAGGCCCGGCGTTGCAGTGGGTGAGCAGGCCGTCGCCGTCCTTCAGGAGGGAGAGGCCGTATTCGGAGATGGCCCGGCACATTTCGATGTCCTCCCGGTGGATGGCCCGGCACTCGTCGCCCAGGGCGTCCAGCACGTCCCCCAGGTCCTCGTCCCCCTGGCCCCGGTCCAGCACCCGGTCCATCCGGTTCAGGGCCCAGCTCAGGTTGACGGCGGTGGGCCGGGAGGAATTTAAGTAGTCCTTGTAGCGGCAGAAGGTGGTGACGAAATAGTCGAAGTCATCGGTGTCGATCTGCCGGGCCAGGGCGTACATACAATATCCGGCGCAGATGCCGATGGCAGGGGCCCCCCGCACCTTCAGTAGCTTGATGGCGTCATACATCTCCTGGACGGTGCGCAGGGTCAGGTACTCGGTGCGGTTGGGCAGCTGGGTCTGGTCGATGATGACCACGCTGCGCTCGTCGTCTCCCAGCCGCACGTTGTCAATGTGGGTCACTTTGGTCAGTTCTTCGGACATGGGGCTCACTCCTTATCATTCCATTTCGTTCAGCAGTTCAGGTATCCTCCGTCCACCACAAGCAGGTGGCCGTTGACGTAGTCGGAGGCGGAAGAGGCCAGGAAAACCACCGGGCCCATCAGATCCTCCGGCACGCCCCACCGGCCCATGGGGATCTGGGCGTCGATCTGGGCCACGGCCTCCGGTTTGGTGCGAAGCTTGGCGGTATTGTCGGTGACCATGTAGCCCGGAGCGATGGCGTTGACGTTGATGTGGTACTTGCCCCACTCGTTGGCCCAGGCCCGGGTCAAGCCGTGGACGGCGTGCTTGCTGGCCACATAGGCCGCGTCCCCGGAGCCGCCCCGGCAGGACTGGACGGAGCAGGTGTTGATGATCTTGCCGCCCCCCAGGGCAATCATCTGCCTGGCGATGTCCCGGGTGAGGAGGAAGAGGGAGCGGAGGTTGACCTCCATCACGGCATCGAAGTCCTCCGCGGTGTGATCCTCGGCGTTGGAGAGGCGGATGATACCGGCGTTGTTGACCAGGATATCCACCCTGCCGAAGGCGGCGATGCACATTTGGGCCAGTTCGGGGGCGGCGGCGCTGTTCCCCAGGTCGTGGGTGATCTCCACGGCCCGGCGGCCCAGCGCCTCCACTTCCGCCTTGGTGGAGCCCATGCCGTGAAAGCCCACGCCAACGATGTCGGCGCCGGCTTCGGCCAGAGCGAGGGCCATAGCCCGGCCCAGGCCCCGGCTGACGCCGGTGACCACGGCCACCTTGCCGCTGAGAGAAAAGTCCATAAAAACCCCTCCTTATTTTATCTGAGATCCTCTTCGATGGGCGGATGGGGAAGATAGCAGTCCTCCGGCCGGAAGGCGGGGGAGACCACGCAGGAAACCAGGGCGAAATCGCCGTCCACCACGTGGGTGGTCTGCCACTGATGGGCGGGAGCCACGGCGAGGAAGCCCTGGTCCACCCCGATCCGGGGGCCGAAAACCTGCTTTGTCCCCTCCACGGGGACCGGGCCGTCCCCGCCTAAGGTCATTTCCAGGCTGCCGCCGGCGTGCCAGGTCCAGATCTCGTTGGACTTGAGCTGATGCCAGCGGGACCGCTCCCCCTTTTTTAAAAGGTAGTAGATGGCGCTGACGGTGACGTCGTCCTCCGCCCGCCACAGGCACCTGTGCCAGCCCCCCTCGTCCTCCAGAGGCACCAGCCCCAGGGCGGTGATGAGCTCATCCGCTGTCTGCGCCATGTCAATCCTCCCGCTTCTGGGCCAGCTTTTGGTAAAAGCCGGTCATGGATTTCAAGGTGTCGGCCTGTTCTTCGGTCATCTCCACGCCGCCGCCCATCTGGCCCACGTAGTAGTAGACCTTGGCGGTCTGCTCCACCGTCTCCATCCGGTCGAAGGCGGAGAGAAGGGAGGGCCCCCAGGCCAGGGCGCCGTGATTGGCCAGCAGCACGGCGGAGTGGTCCCGGACGAAGGGTTTCACTGAATTGGGCACCTCATCGGTGGAGAGCATGGCGAATTCGGTCACCGGCACCTCACCCAGCCCCACCACCAGCTCCGCCAGATACTTTTCCTTCAAGGGGCGGCGGCAGACGGCAAAGGCGGTGGACATGGGGGGATGGGCGTGGACCACGGCGTTCACGTCGCTCCGCTCCCGGTAAACCATCCAGTGCATCTTGCTCTCGGAGGAGGGATGCCGGTCCCCGGAGAGGATGTGTCCGTCCAGGTCGGTCTCCACCAGCATATCGGGGGTCATCCGGCCCTTGCCCACGCCGGAGGGGGTGATGAGGATGGTGCCCCCCTCCGTCCGGGCGGAGACGTTGCCGTCGTTGGACACCACGTAGCCCCGGTCGTAGAGGAGATGGCAAATGTCGCAGATTTCCTGCCGCAATTTCTCGTACATAGACAGCCTCCATCATTTTTTGTACTCACAGTCTATCATGAAGCGACATTGAAAGCAAGACGGTTTTCGGGCGTCGGGGGGCTGGGCGGCGCTGTACGGGCCATGCCGGTAAAAAGGGGGAGACGCAAAGCGTCTCCCCCTTAAAAACAACCTAACTTTTCTCCAGCTTTTCCAGCACGGCCTCGTTGACGGCCCTGGGGTCCGCCTTGCCCTTCATCTCCCGCATGACCTGCCCCACCAGGAAGCCGAGGGCCTTCTTTTTCCCGGCCTTGAAGTCGAGGATGGATTGGGGATTGGCGGCAAAAGCGGTCTCCACCGCCGCCACCAGCAGACCGGGGTCGCTGATCTGCTCCAGAGCGTGGGCCTTCACATACGCGTCCACATCCCCGTCGCTGTCGAAAACGGCCTCAAATACCTTCACGGCGGTGTTCCGGTTGAGCCTGCCCTCCTTCACGAGCTGGATAAGCCGGGAGAGGGTGGGGGGCGTCAGGTGCATCTCCCTGGCCTCGATCCCCTTGGCGGAGAGCTGGCCAAGCACCTGGCCCATGATCCAGTTGGCGGTCTGCTTGGGATCGGAGCCCAGGGCCACGCAGGCCTCAAAAAAGTCCGCCAGGGCCTTTTGGGAGGTGATCATCTGGGTGTCGTATTCCGGCAGGCCATAGTCGGTTTGATAGCGGGCCATCTTTTCTTCGGCCAGCTCAGGCAGCTGGCCCCGGAGCCCCTCCAAATAAGCCTCGCTGAGTTCCAGCGGCGGGATGTCCGGCTCGGGGAAGTAGCGGTAGTCCTGGGCGTTTTCCTTGGAGCGCATGGCGAAGGTGGCGTCCTTGTTCTCGTCCCACCGGCGGGTCTCCTGGGTCACCCGCCCGCCCTCCTCGATCAGCTCCACCTGCCGTCTGGCCTCATAGGCGATGGCCCGGGCGATGGCCTTGAAGGAGGCCAGGTTCTTCATCTCGGTCCGGGTGCCCAGCTCCCGGCTCCCGGCGGGACGGACCGAGAGGTTCACGTCGCAGCGGAGGGAGCCCTCCTGCATCTTGCAGTCGGATACCCCCAGGTATTGCAGGGTGGACCTGAGTTTCTCCAGATAGGCGATGACCTCCTCGGCGCAGCGGAAATCCGGCTCGGTGACGATCTCAATGAGGGGGACCCCGCAGCGGTTGTAGTCGCACCGGGTCTCGTCCAGCCAGGGGTCGTGGACCAGTTTGCCCGCGTCCTCCTCCATGTGGAGTTCGTGGATGCGGATGACCTTTTCAATCCCGGAGGGTGTGCGGATGGGCATTTTCCCGCGGCGGACGATGGGGAGGTAGAGCTGGCTGATCTGGTAGGCCTTGGGCAGGTCGGGATAAAAATAGTTCTTCCGGTCGAACTTGCAGGAGCGGGTGATCTCTCCCTCCAGGGACAGGCCTGTTTTGACGGCGAATTCCAGCACCTTCTCGTTGAGGACGGGCAGGGTGCCCGGCATCCCGGTGCACACGGGGCAGCAGTGGGTGTTGGACTCCCCGCCGAAGGCGGTGGTGCAGCCGCAGAAGATTTTCGTTTTCGTAGCCAGTTCCACGTGGGTTTCCAGACCAATCACAGTTTCCCAGGTCATTCAAATCACCCCTTCCGTGCCGGTTCCCTCTTGGGGAGAGATGTCAGCCCCAGGCTGACGGAGCGGGTATTCCCTCGGATGCCGCTTATGATAGTCCGTCTCCAGCTGAAATCCGTGGGCGGCGTTGAGGACGGCCCGGTCTCCCAGGGGAGGGCCGATGAGCTGGGCCCCGATTGGAAGCCCCCGGCTGTCGAAGCCGCAGGGCACAGAGATCCCCGGCAGGCCCGCCAAGTTGAGGGGGACGGTGTAGATGTCGGAGAGGTACATCTTCAGCGGATCGCGGAGGCTTTCCCCCAGCTTGGGGGCGGTGGTGGGGGCTATCGGCGTCAGCAGAAGGTCGTAGCGCTGGAAGGCCTCGTCATAGGCCTGCTTGATGAGGGCCTTCACCTGAAGGGCCTTTTTATAGTAGGCGTCATAGTACCCGGTGGAGAGGACAAAGGTGCCCAGCAGGATGCGCCGCTTCACCTCACTGCCGAAGCCCTCCGTGCGGGTCTTGCGGTAGAGGTCTGTCAGGTCCTCGTAGCCCTCGGCCCGCCAGCCGTATTTCACCCCGTCGAACCGGGACAGGTTGGAGGAGGCCTCGGCGCAGGCGATGATATAGTAGGCGGGCACCACGTAGTCCATCACCGGCAGGGAGCACTCCTCCACCACGGCCCCCCGGCTTTTCAGCACCCCGGCCACGGCCAGCACGGCGTCCTTGACCTCGGGGTCCAGCCCGTCTCCGAAGCACTCCGCCGGAAGGCCCACCCTCAGCCCCCGCACGTCGCCGGTGAGGCCCTCCAGCAGGCGGCCGTAATCACCGGCCAGGCTGGTGCCGTCCCGTTTGTCCTGTCCCTGGATGATGTCCAGCACGGCGGCGCAGTCGGTGGCGGAGCGGGCGATGGGGCCCATCTGGTCCAAGGAGGAGGCGTAGGCGATCAGGCCGTACCGGCTGACGGTGCCGTAGGTGGGCTTCATGCCGGTGACGCCGCAGTAGGCCGCCGGCTGGCGGATGGAGCCGCCGGTGTCTGAGCCAATGGCGTACCACACCTCGCCCGCGGCCACGGCAGCCGCCGCCCCGCCGGAGGAGCCGCCGGGGGCCCGGGACAGGTCCCAGGGGTTGCGCACCGGGCCGTAGAAGGAGGTCTCCGAGGTGCTCCCCATGGCGAACTCGTCCATGTTCAGCTTGCCCAGGCACACCGCCCCGGCCTGGCGGAGCCTTTCCGCCACCGTGGCGTCGTAGGGCGGCTGGAAGCCCCCCAGGATCTTGGAGGCGCATGAGGTCATGACCCCCTTGGTGCAGATGTTGTCCTTCAGGGCCATGGGCACCCCGGACAGGGGAGAGGAGGCGGACGCGGGGGCGGCCTGATCCGCCGTCACCGTGATAAAGGCGTTGTTTTCACTCTGGCAGGAGCGGATGCGGGCTTTGGCGGCCTCCAAAACCTCGGCGGGGGAGACCTGGCCCTGTCTCAAGGCCGCGCCCAGCTCCAGGGCGGTGAGCTCACAAAGTCCCATCTCAGTCCACCGCCTTTGGGACCAGGAAGGTCTCCTCATCCCGGCCCGGCGCGTTCCAGAGCAGGTCGGCCCTGGGGAAGGAGGGCTGGACCTCATCGGGGCGGGTCACGTTCTTCACCGGAAACATGTGGCTCAGGGGCTCCACCTCCGCCGTGTCCAGGCGGTTGAGGATGTCCATATAGGAGACGATGGTCTCCAGCTCCCCGGCCATTTTGGCCTGCTCCAGGGCCTCCAGCTTGAGCCGGGAGAGGGTGGAGATATATTCCACCATTTCTTCTGTGATTTTCATGATTTGACCTCCTTAAGGCTCCAGCCGGCTCAGGTCCCGGGGGAAGAGGCAGGCGTGCCGCACATTGTCCAGTCCGCACAGCCGGGCGGTGAGCCGTTCCAGCCCGATGCCTAGCCCCCCGTGGGGCGGCATCCCGGCCCTGTGGATCATGAGGTAGCTCTCGAACTCCTCGGGGTGCATCCCCCGGGCCAGCATCTTGTCAATCTGCTCCTGGTAGCCGTGGATGCGCTGGCCCCCGGTGGTGACCTCCATTCCCCGGAAGAGAAGGTCGAAGGAGAGGGTGTACTTGGGGTCCGACGGGTCGTCCATGGCGTAGAAGGGCCGCTTTTTGCTGGGGTAGTGGGTGACGAAGAGGAAGTCGGAGCCCAGCACCTCTTTGGCGTACCGGCCGATGGACTGTTCCTCCTCCGGCTCCAGGTCGTAGGGGTCCCGGATCCGGTAGCCGTACCGTTCCGCCGCCAGCCCCTTGGCCTCGTCGAAGCGCAGGGTGGGGATGGCGGCCGCATCGGGCAGCTCCAGCTCCAGGCGGGCAACGTCCCCGGCGTATTCCTCGGCCAGCAGGGCCATGGCCTTTTGCAGAAAAAGGGTCTCCACCTCCATGAGGTCGTAAAAGGAGTCGAGGAAGCCCATCTCCAGGTCCATGGAGGTATACTCGTTGAGATGCCGGGCGGTGGAGTGCTTCTCGGCTCGAAAGACCGGCGCTATCTCAAAGACCCGCTCGTAGGCCCCCACCATCATCTGCTTGTAGAACTGGGGGGACTGGGCCAGAAAAGCCTTGCGGCCGAAGTAGTCCAGCCGGAAGATGTTGGAGCCTCCCTCCGCCCCGGCGTGGACGATCTTGGGGGTGTGGATCTCGGTGAAGCCCAGCTGGTGAAGGGTCTCCCGAAAGGCCCTGGCCAGGGCCTCCTGAACCCGGAACACCGATCTCTGGCGCAGGTTCCGAAGGCCCACGGGCCGGAGGGCCAGCTCCGTGTCCAGATTCAGGTTCAGCTTCCGCTTGGACACGGCCACCGGCAGGGGGGCGGCGGGACGGGAGAGGATCTTCAACTCCTCCGCCGCCAGTTCCACGCCGCCTGGGGCCCTCGCCTCCTGGCGGAGCAGTCCGGACAGCTCCACGGCACACTCCTCGGTGACGCCCTGGAGGTCGAACCCCTCTCCGCACACGCATTGAAGCACCGTCTCGGACCCTCGCAGGGTGAGAAAGGTGATGCCTCCCATATCCCGCAGGGCGTGGACCATGCCCCGCACCGTGACCTGCCTGCCGGTCCTTCTCCCGGCCTCCTTGAGGGCCATGACCCTCGCTGACAACGTACCATCCATGTTTTTCATTTTGCGACACCTCAGGGCTCGGTCCCGCCCTCCCAGACGGGGCCGAAAGAATGGAGCCCGGGACGAAAAAAGTCCCGAAACCGCGTGCAAAGCACACAGTTCCGGGACGGAAAATTCCGCGGTACCACCCGAGCTTGCCGCCTCGCCCTTGAGACGGCCACTCTTCTCCCGTAACGTGGGAAGACGTGGAGCCCTGACGCCCTGCGGCCTCGAACCCCCGGCTCCGGAGTGTTGCGCGTCCTCTCTTTGCCGAAGCGGGCTCTCAGCCGGTGACCCGCGTTTTCTGTCGGCACGCCCGAGGGGCGGGCTCCTTCATCGCTTTTATTAGGAGCTATTATACGCAGAACTTTTTTGAATTACAATGGTGAATTTACACAGAATCCCAACTTTTCAATGGGGGGCGTGTGTGTTACAATGGTCATAAAACAGGAAAAGGGGAGAAAAAGATATGAACGAATGGGATACTCTGCGGGAGGAATGTCTGGCCTGCCGCCGCTGCGGCCTGGCGGACACCCGCACCAACGTGGTCTTTGGAGAGGGGAACCCGGAGGCTGAGGTTATGTGCATCGGCGAGGGCCCCGGGGAACAGGAGGACCTGACCGGCCGCCCCTTCGTGGGCCGGGGCGGCATGCTCCTGGACGATATGCTGGAGATCATCGACCTGAGCCGGAAAAAGAATATCTACATCGGCAATATGGTGAAGTGCCGCCCGCCCCAGAACCGGGACCCCCTGAACATCGAGCAGGAGGCCTGCGCCCAATGGTTGGAGCGGCAGATCCAGCTGATCCGCCCCAAGATCATCATCTGCCTGGGCCGCATCGCCGCCATGAAGTTCATCAAGGAGGACTTCAAGATCACCCGGGAGCACGGCCAGTGGTTTGAGAAGGACGGCATCCTCCGCATCGCCCTCTTCCATCCCGCCGCCCTGCTCCGGGACCCCCGCCGGCGCCCGGAGACCTTCGAGGATCTGAAAACCATCCAGGCCAAGATCCGGGAGGTCTGCGACCACACCTATTGATGTGGAAGGGGTCATAGATCCTGGATGTTCATCCGGTCCATGTTCTTTTTCTCAATGAATTTTTTTCGGGTGTTCCGGTAGATCACAAGGTAGAGGACGGTGGGGATGTTCAGGACCACCAGCCCCAGCGCCGCTCCGGCCAGCGCGGCCCACAGGGACACGTTGGTCAGATTGAAGATCAAAATCAAAGTGACGCACACCGAAAAAATAACGGCCAGGATGGGGAGAGCCCGGCCTGGCCAGGGGCTTTCCACCTTGGCCAGGAAATATTCCACCACGCAGAGCAGGGCGGTGGGGATGGCCACGTAGAGTATCAGCAGAAAAATCGTGTTGAAAGCAAATGCCATTTACGTTTCCTCCTTTTGTTTTTTATAGGCCTGGATCAAGATTTTGGCGGTGTCGAAATCCAGCTTGTCGTTTACCGCCAGCCGCTTCACCAGGGCCACATAGGGGTCCATAGCCTGATCCTCGCTAAGCTTGATCTTTTGGATGAGCCGGTCCAGCCGCAGCCGCACCGTGGGATAGGTGACGGAGTACAGGGCGGCCACTTCCTTGAGGGAGCCGGAGGAGAGAATGAAATTGCGGATAAAGGCAGTGTCCTCTTCCTCCAGCCCCGCCATCCAGTCCGGAAGTATTTCTATGGGCATGAGGCATCCCCTTTCCAAGTGAGTGACTTTCACAATATTAAAGATAACATTTAATATTGTGAAAGTCAATAGTGAAATAATATCTTAGAAAAGTTGAGCAAACAAAAAATAAAACGCATCAGTTGATTTTCCTGCCCCTCAGGCATTATAATAGATCAAATCATCTAACGGATGGGAGGAACTTGAAATGGCGAACATGAAGCTGTTGCAGCTTTTGGAAAGCGACTGCACCCTCACCCCGGAGCAGCTGGCCTCTATGGCTGGTATGACGGTGGAGGAGGTCAAGGCCGCCGTCAAGGAATTTGAGGCGGAAAAGCTGATTTTGGGCTATCAGGCCGTGGTGGATTGGGACCGCACCCAGAGGGAGAACGTCACCGCCCTCATCGAGGTCAAGGTGACCCCCCAGCGGGGGGAGGGCTTCGACCGGATCGCGGAGCGCATCTACCAGTACGACGAGGTGGAGAGCGTGTACCTCATGTCGGGGGCCTTCGATCTGACCGTTATCATCTCGGGCCGCACGCTGAAGGAAGTGGCCCAGTTCGTGGGCGATAAACTGGCTCCCCTGGAGGACGTCACCGGCACCGCCACCCACTTTATCCTTCACAAGTACAAGGAAAACCACCTGATCTTTGAAAAGCGGGAAGAGCAGGAGAAGGAGTGGATCTTCACGTGAACTACGAAAACATTCTCTCGGAGCGGGTGAAGGAAGTCCAGCCCTCCGGCATCCGCCGCTTTTTTGACATCCTGGAGGAGATGAAGGACGCCATCTCCCTGGGGGTGGGCGAGCCCGATTTCGTCACCCCCTGGCACATCCGGGACGCGGGCATCTACTCTTTGGAGAAGGGCCACACCAAGTATACATCCAACGCCGGCATGGCCGGACTGCGCCGGGACATCGCCTCCTATCTGGAGCGGCGCTTTGATCTGAAATATGACTTTGCCAAGGAGATCATCGTCACCGTGGGCGGCAGCGAGGCCATCGACATGGCCATGCGGGCCCTGCTGAACCCCGGCGACGAGGTCATCATCCCCGTGCCCTCCTTCGTCTGCTATGGTCCCCTGTGCTCGATGACCGGCGCCAAACCGGTCTTTGTGGAGACCTACGCCGAGGACGGCTTCAAGCTTACGCCCCAGGCATTGAAAAAGGCCATCACCCCCAGAACGAAGATCGTCGTGGTGCCCTTCCCCAACAACCCCACCGGCGGCATCATGGAAAAAGAGGACTATGAGCAGATGGCGGACATCCTCCGGGGCACCGACATCATGCTTCTCTCCGATGAGATCTACGCCGAGCTGACCTACGGCCAGCACCACTATTCTCCCGCCAACCACCCCGAGCTCTATGAGCGCACCATCGTGGTCAACGGCTTCTCCAAGTCCCACGCCATGACCGGCTGGCGCATGGGCTACGTCTGCGGCCCCGCCCCCGTCATCCAGGAGATGCTCAAGCTCCACCAGTACGGCATCATGTCCGCCCCCACCACCAGCCAGTATGCCGCCATTGAGGCGATGCAGAACGGGGACGTGGACATCGAGAAGATGCGGGACGAGTACGACGGCCGCCGCCGCTATCTGGTGGAAGGCCTGCGCCGCATCGGTCTGCCCTGCCACGAGCCCCGGGGGGCCTTCTACGTTTTCCCGGACATCCGTGGGACGGGCCTTACCTCCGACGACTTCTGTGAGCGGTTCCTGATGGAGGAGAAGGTGGCCGTCATCTCCGGCGCCGCCTTCGGACCCGGCGGCGAGGGCTTCGTCCGCTGCTGCTACGCCACCTCCATGAAGGATATCGCCGAGGCCCTCACCCGGATGGACAACTTCCTCACCAACTTGAAAAAGAAACGGGAAAGGGGAGAGTTTTGATGTACCTGACATGCCTGGACATGGAGGGCGTCCTGGTCCCGGAGATCTGGATCGCCTTCGCCGAGGCCAGCGGCATCCCGGAGCTGAAGCGCACCACCCGGGACGAGCCCGACTACAACAAGCTGATGAACTACCGCCTGGGCATCCTAAAGGAGCACGGCCTGGGCCTGAAGGAGATCCAGGCCACCATCGCCAAGATCGACCCTCTGCCCGGGGCCAAGGCATTTTTGGACGAGCTGCGGTCCATCACTCAGGTCATCATTTTGAGCGATACCTTTGAGCAGTTTGCCAAGCCCCTGATGGAAAAGCTGGGCTGGCCCACCATCTTCTGCAACACCCTGGAGGTGGCGCCGGGTGGGGAGATCACCGGGTTTCAGATGCGCTGCCCCCAGTCCAAGCTCACCACGGTGAAGGCCCTGCAGTCCATCGGCTACCAGACCATCGCCGCCGGGGACAGCTACAACGATCTGGGCATGATCCAGGCCAGCAAGGCGGGCTTCCTCTTCAAGAGCACCGACCAGATCAAGGCGGACCACCCGGAGCTGGCCGCCTACGAGGACTTTGACCAGCTCCTGGCCGCCATCAAAGGGGCCATGGCCTGACAGAGGTTTCTCCGGCAGACGCCGGTTTCAAAAATCAATGAGGGGGACCGCTATGGACGCCAATTTTCAGGCTTTGAGCTTCGGCCCGGCCGATATCCTGCTGCCCCAGGACTGCGACTTGACCAAGTGGGCCGTGGTGGCCTGTGACCAGTATACCTCCCAGCCCGAGTACTGGCAGCGGGTGGAGGAGCGGGTGGGGTCCGCCCCCTCCACGCTCCGTCTCATCCTGCCGGAGAGCTGCCTGGACGGTCCCAACGTGGAGACCGACATCATGGAGATCAACAACACCATGACCCGCTATCTGCGGGAAGACCGCTTCCGGGAGCTGACGGGTTCCCTCATCTACGTGGAGCGGACCCTGCATAACGGAAAAGTCCGCCGGGGCCTGGTGGGGAAGGTGGACCTGGAGCAGTACAACTACGAGCCGGGGTCCGCCTCCGCTGTCCGGGCCACGGAGGGCACCGTGATGAGCCGCATCCCGCCCCGGGTGGCGGTGCGGAAGAACGCCCCCGTGGAGCTGCCCCACGTGATGCTCCTGTGTGACGACCCCCAGAAAACGGTCATCGAGCCTCTGGCCCTCCGCAAGGACCGGATGGAGTTGCTCTATGAGTTCGAGCTGATGGAGGACGGCGGCCGGGTGGCCGGCTGGCGGCTGGACAGCGGGAGCATGGCCCAGGTGGCTTCCGCCTTCCAGGCTCTCTTTGCTCCCGAGGCTTTCCAGGCCCGTTACGGGCTGGCGCCCGGGACTCCGGTCCTCCAGTTTGCCGTGGGTGACGGAAACCATTCCCTGGCCACGGCCAAGGAGTGCTACGAGCGGCAGAAAAAGCTGACAAAGCCCGAGGAGTGGGCAGCCCTGCCCGCCCGTTGGGCCCTGTGTGAAGTGGTTGACCTTCACGACGACTCCCTGGAATTTGAGCCCATCCACCGGGTGGTGTTTGGCGTCAAGGGAAAAGACTTGCTTAATGAAATGCTGCAGCATTTTCCGGGCGCCTATGAGGGCGAGGGGGAAGGTCACGTCCTCCGTTATATCTGGGCGGAGGGAGAGGGGGCCGTCACTGTGCCCCATCCCAGGCAGCAGCTGCCCGTCGGCACCCTCCAGACCTTCCTGGACGGCTATGTAAAGGACCACGGCGGCAGCATCGACTACATCCACGGCGCCGATGTGACCCGGGACCTGGGCCGGCGGGGCGGCAATATGGGCTTCCTCCTGCCCCCTATGGGGAAGGAAGAGCTGTTTCCCACGGTCATTTACGACGGGGTCCTGCCCCGCAAGACCTTCTCCATGGGAGAGGCAAACGATAAGCGGTTTTACTTAGAGGCCCGGAAGATCCGATAACGAGACAGAGGGCGCGTATTTTGTGACGCGCCCCATGAGGAGGCCCGCGGTGAGTACTCTCACGCTGGAAGCGCCCGCCAAATTGAATCTGACCCTGGATGTGCTGGGAAAGCGGGACGACGGCTACCACGAGATGAGGATGGTGATGCAGTCGGTCTCTCTTGCCGACACCCTCACGCTGGAGACAGCGCCGGGGGAGGGGGTCGCCCTGTCCACAAACCTGGGCTTTCTGCCGGTGGACGGCAGGAACCTGGCCGCGGCGGCCGCCCTCAGACTCCAGGAGGCCGCCGGGGTGGACTTCGGGCGTCTGGTCATCGCCATCGACAAAAAGGTGCCTGTCTGCGCCGGCATGGCGGGGGGCAGTTCCGACGCCGCTGCCGTCCTCCGGGGGCTCAACACCCTTCTGAAGCTGGATATTTCCCCGGAAAAGCTGGCCCAGATCGGGGCGGGAGTGGGCTCCGACGTGCCCTACTGTGTCCTGGGGGGCACCGCCCTGGCTGAGGGCCGGGGAGAGGTGGTCACGCCCCTGCCCGCCCTGCCGCGCTGCTGGGTGGTCATTGCCAAGCCAGGCTTTCCCGTCTCCACCCCGGAGCTTTTCGCCCGGCTGGACGGGAAGCGGCTGCGCTGTCATCCTGACACCGCCGGGATGCTTGCCGCGCTGGAGTCGGGAGACCTGCCCGGCGTGGCCCACAGGCTTTTCAACGTCTTTGAGGACGTGCTTCCCGGCCACCGCAGGGACCGGGTGGACGAGCTTAAGCAGGTCCTGCTCCATAACGGAGCGATGGGCGCCAGCATGACCGGCACCGGCCCCACCGTCTTCGGCCTTTTTGACAGGGAGGAGGTGGCCCGGGCGGCCCATGAGGCGGTGCGCCCGCTGTGTCCCGACAGCTTTTTGGCCCAGACCCTTTGACAAAGAGAAAGACCGCCCTGGTTTGGGCGGTCTTTTCTGCACTCAGCTCTCCTGGGAGAGCCGTTTTTTATAAGCTGTGCCCCAGGCCGTCATGGCATCCAAAATAGGCTTGAGGCTCTCCCCGGTCTCGCTGAGGCGGTACTCCACCCGTGGCGGCACCTCCGGGTATGCGGTGCGGAGGATGAGACCGTCCTCCTCCAGGGCCCGGAGGTTTTCCGTCAGGGCCTTCTGGCTGATGCCGGGGATGCTCTTACGGAACTCACCAAACCGTTTGGTGCCCTCCATCAGATCCCGGATGATGAGGGGCTTCCACTTGTTGCCGATGAGCCGCACGGTGGTGGCCACCGGACAGGGGGGCAGCTCTTCCCAGGTCAGCATGGCGGACACCTCCTTTTTTCTTATCATAGCACGGGCCGGACAGCTTCGCAACAGTTACAAAAAGGTGACCTGATAATAAAAAAGTGCCTGCTTTACTTTGGAAAAGAGCCCCGCTATGATGGGATCAAGGACCGCAAGACCGCGGCCCCGCAAACGATCCCACATAGGAGGAACCAAACATGAACAAGAACGCTTACACCACCGTCAAACTGGAAAAGGGCGAGATGAACGTCTACGATTTTGGCGCGGTAAAGCTCCACGCCTACCGCACCGACGACCCCATCGCCGACGAAGTTTTCGTTCTGGAGAAAGCCGGGCAGGCGGTCATCCTGGAGTCGCCCTGTTTCTTTGACAGCAACCGGGCGCTGGCGGAATACCTGGAGGAGCGGGAGCTGACCGTGGCCGGGATGCTGCTGGCCTACCATATGGCGGGGGCCTCATTCCTGCCGGGGACCCGGAAGTACGCCACCCGGAATGCCGACGAATACGGCCATTCCGGCGGGGGAAAAGCCCTGATCGAGAATTTCACCGGGGTCTATGGAGACGATTTTGACGGGAGCATCCATACCGTCACCGACTTTTTGGAGGAGGGGGAGGCGGCCATCGGCGGGATCCGGTTCCGGGTGATCCCGACGCAGGAGGCCTTTGACGTGGAGA
Organism: Pseudoflavonifractor phocaeensis; assembly: GCF_038439875.1. NCBI lineage: Bacteria > Bacillati > Bacillota > Clostridia > Eubacteriales > Oscillospiraceae > Pseudoflavonifractor > Pseudoflavonifractor phocaeensis. Next base: position 382,533 of record NZ_JBCDMT010000004.1, on the reverse strand, counting down.
TCCCGGAGATCAACACGGTGTATACCCATATGCTGGGCCACGACTGCCACTCCATCGTGGCGGGGGCGGGTCACGCCGACGCGCTGATCGGCCAGCTGGAGGGCTTTCTGGCGAAGGGCTACACCCTGGTGCTGACCTCCCACTACACCCCGGAGGATTTGAAGGACGTGGAGACCAAGATCGCCTATCTTCGGACACTGAAGGATATTGCCGGGCGGTGCTCCGGCGCTGAGGAATTCAAACGGGCGGTCCAGGAGCGGTACGGCGCGTACAGCGGGGAAAACTATCTGGACATGACGGCCGGATTCTTCTTCGGATAAAAACGGGAAAAGGGGCGCGGGCCATGGGGCGGCTGGAAGAGATCGGGGTCCTCAACGAAATGCTGCTGGCTGAGATGCCGGAGTACCGGGCGTGGGCCGGGCGGTTTCCGGAGGAGAAGACAGCCCAAAGGCGGCTCCTCCGGGGGCTGATGAACCTTCGTCCGCCCCTGCCCCCGCGGCCGGGCTTTTTGGGACGGCAGGACGCTCTGCTGTCCGCCGAGCGAGAGGCCAAGGGCGTTGTGGATGTCCTCGGCCTGCCCGCCGTGCCGGGGGAACCCCGGCTGTGCCTGTGGCGGGGGGACATCACCCGGCTGGGGGCGGATGCCATCGTCAACGCCGCCAATCCGGCCCTGCTGGGGTGCTTTTATCCCAACCACGGCTGTATCGATAACGCCATCCACTCGGCCGCCGGGATCCAGCTCCGGTTGGCCTGCCGGGAGCTGATGGAGGCCCAGGGCCACCCGGAGCCCACGGAGCGGGCCAAGGTGACGCCGGGGTTCAATCTGCCTGCCCGGTATGTCCTCCACACGGTGGGACCCGTTGTGGAGAGGGAGGTGGCCCGGGGGGACCGGGAGGCGCTGGCTGGCTGTTACCGGGCCTGCCTGGACGCCGCCGGAGGAGCGGGGTGGGAAAGCGTGGCCTTTTGCTGTATCTCCACCGGGGAGTACCGCTTTCCCGGCCGGGAGGCGGCCCGGATCGCTGTGGACACGGTCCGGACGCTGCTGCCCCGGCATCCAAACATCAAGCGGGTGATCTTCGATGTGTTCCGAGAGGAGGACGAGGCCCTCTACCATGAACTTTTGTACTGAGCTGGAGAAAGCGGCCGAAGTCCTGGAACGGTCGGAGGCCGTAGTGGTGGGGGCGGGGTCCGGCCTGTCCGCCTCCGCCGGGCTCACCTATGGCGGGCCCCGGTTCCAGGAACACTTCGCCGGCTTTATCGCCCGCTATCACGTTACCGACATGTATTCGGCGGGGTTTTATCCCTATCCCACCCAGGAGGAATACTGGGCCTACTGGAGCCGCCATATCTGGTGGAACCGCTATGCCCAGGACGGGGGAGCGGTCTACGGCCGCCTGCTGGAGCTGGTGGGAAAAAAGGATTACTTTATCCTTACCACCAACGTGGACCACTGCTTCCAGCGGGCGGGCTTCGACAAAAAGCGGCTCTTTTACACCCAGGGGGATTACGGGCTGTTTCAATGCGCCAAGCCCTGCCACGGTAAGACCTACGACAACCGGGCGGCCGTGGCGCGGATGGTAAAGGAGCAGAGGGACCTGCGGGTGCCGCCGGAGTTGGTACCCCGGTGCCCAGTGTGCGGCGGGCCCATGATACCGAACCTGAGGTGCGACGGGCGGTTTGTGGAGGACGAGGGCTGGCGCGCGGCCCAGGAGCGCTGCCGGGATTTCCTCCGCCGGCACTTGAGGGGCAGGATCGTCTTTCTGGAGCTGGGGGTGGGGAACAACACCCCCGGTATCATCAAGTACCCCTTCTGGCGGATGACGGCGGACAATTCCTCGGCGTGGCATATCTGTGTCAACCAGGGGCAGGCCTGGGCCCCGGAGGCCATCCGGACACAGAGCGTATGCCTGGATGGAGACATCGGAACAGTACTGGAAAAAATGGGAGGAGGATAGTTGTGAACAGAGAAAAGAAGCTGTTTCTTCCCACGGCTGGAAGTGGAGCGGAAGAGGAGAGGACGGCGCCCCAAGAGGTGGTTGGGGATGTCCCCTGCCCCTGCTGCGGATGCCTGACCATCCCCAACCACGGGGACGCCCTGGCCTATATCTGCCCCGTGTGCGCCTGGGAGGTCGACCTATTTCTCCGCTCGGACGGGGAGCCCAGCGACCAAAATCACGGCTTGACCCTGGCCGAGGCGAGAAAGAACTACGCCGCAATGGGGGCCTCCGACCCCAGATCAAAAAAGTTTTGCAGGCCGCCCAAGGACCGAGAGCAGCCGGAGCGGTGAAAACGGGGACCGATTTTACGAAAGCTGGTTTAAAACTCCAATAAAAGGGAAAAATGGACACACCTGACATAGAAAGGTGTGTCCATTTTGGTACATGAGAAAAAGAACCGGTTTCGCCGGTGGGAGCTTGCCCTGCTGCTGGGCGTGGCTTTTGCCTCTCTGATGGGGACCTGGCTGTCCGGCCAGCAGGCGGCGCTGACCGAACAGGTGGTGCGGCTCCACGTGGTGGGCGCCTCCGACTCCGCCGAGGATCAAATGGTGAAGCTCCGGGTGCGGGACGCGGTACTGGAAGAGGCCGGGCCCTGGCTGGAGGGGATCACCGACCAGACCCAGGCCCAGGTCATCCTGGCCGAGCATCTGGAAGAGCTGGCCCGGGCCGGGGCGGAGGCGGCGGGGAATTCGGTGTCCGTCACCGCCCAGGTGGAGCAGGACGCCTGGTTCCCCACGAAGCGGTACACGGATTTCTCCCTTCCCGCGGGGCGGTACACCGCGCTGAAGATCACCCTGGGGGAGGGAGAGGGCCGGAACTGGTGGTGCGTCGTGTTCCCGCCCCTGTGCCTGGGCTCGGTCACCGAGACGGTGGCCCAGAGGGCGGGCAGCTTCTCCGACGGCCAGGTGAAGATGATCACCGGGGAGGACGAGGGCTATCTGGTGAAATTCCGGGCTCTGGAGCTCTGGAACGAGCTGACGGAGAAGCTGGGCTAAGTTCCCGGCCTCCACAGGTCGGGCAGGGCGTAGACGGTTTTTCCGCTCCAGCCTGTGACGGTGTGGGCGGTAAAGAGGCAGTTCAGAACGGCCTCCTCCGTACACTCGGCGGCGGCGCGGAAGGGCAGATCCAATTTGTTCTCATGGAAGGCGGTCACCGTTCGGGTGGCCGCCTTTTCTCTCGGGTCAAAGGAATTGGCGGTGGAGAAGGCCAAGAATACTTCACCGCTGCCCTGGCCGATAAAGGAGCCAAGGCGGGCCAGGCCCACGGAGGCCCGGCGGGCCACCCGGCCCAGCTGGCGGCTGTCCAGAGGCAGGTCGGTGGCCAGAAGGACGATACAGGAGCCCACGTCGGACGCCTTGGCGGCCTTGGCCGCCTCGATGGCGGCCCCCACCTTTGTTCCGCCGATGGTGAGGTCGCAGAGCCTTCCGTGATTGGCCAGGACCAGGGCCCCCAGAGTATACTGCCTGCCGTCCATTTCCAGGATCCGGGAGGCGGAGCCCACGCCGCCCTTGAGGCCGTGGCACACCATGCCGGTTCCGGCGCCCACATCCCCTTCGTCGAAATCAGGGGAGGCGGCGGCCAGGGCGGAGAATACCTGCTCGGCGCCCACCGCCCGGCGCTGGATGTGGTTGAGCCCGGCGTCGTTGCACTCACAGACCACGGGGTTCACCGAGGCCAGGGGGACCCCCTCGGCCTCACAGCGGGTGAGCATGTACTCCACCATGGCGTCGTGGACCAGGCCCACGTTGAGGGTGTTGGTAAGGGCGATGGGGGTCTCCAGCGTGCCCAGCTCCTCCACCTGGACAAGGCCGACCGTCTTGCCGAAGCCGTTCAGCACGAAGGCGGCGGCGGGCAGCTTGTGGACGAAAGGGTTCTCCGGGCCAGGGAGGACCACCGTGACCCCGGTCTTGTGCTCGGGGGTGTCCACGGTGCAGTGTCCCACGGTGACGCCGGGGACGTCGGTGAGCTTATTCCGGGGGCCGGTGGGGAGTTCCCCGACAGTAAGGCCGTGATCTCGGGCGCGGAGCTGGTACATCATCATTCCTCCTTGTTGAAGTTAATCCTACCATAGTGGTGAGGGCTTGGCAAGGGGAGCGGTCCGCGGCGGTATTATGATGGAAAAGAGGGCGGCGGCCAGGTGAAATTATAGTCGGAATGACGCTTGCGTTTTTGATCCCAGCCTTTATAATTTCCCTATGTGTTTTTTTGGAGAGAGGGTGCCCCCGTGAAGAAGAGGGAAAACAATATTTTGGCCCTGAGCTGGCCCATTTTTATTGAGCTGCTCCTCCAAATGCTGGTAGGCAATGCCGACCAGATCATGGTGGGCTGGCGGGATCCCGGAGGAGTGGGGGCCATCGGCAACGCCAATCAGGTGACAAATCTGGTGCTTCTGGTATTCTCCGTGGTGTGTACCGCCTCCATGATCCTGATTTCCCAGTACATCGGCGCCAAGGACACCGCCAAGGTCAACCGGACCTATACGGTGGCCCTGGTGACCAACATCGTGTTCGGGCTTCTGGTGAGTTTGATCCTTATTCTCGGCTGCGGCGGCATTTTCCGGCTCATGGGGGTCCATGAGGAGATTTTTGAGAAAACCTGCGGCTATATGCGTGTCATCGGGGTGGGGATGGTGTTCCAGGCGGTCTACCTCACCTTCACCGCCTTTTTCCGCAGCAGCCAGATGATGAAGGAGACCATGCTCATATCGGTGTTGATGAACTGCCTGAACATCGGGGGCAACGCCGTCCTCATCAACGGCCTGGGGCCCGTTCCCGCCCTGGGGGTGCTGGGGGCGGCGGTGTCCAGCGACCTCTCCCGACTCATCGGGGTGGTGGTCATCGCCCTCCTTTTCCGCCGGAAGTTCGGACCGGTGGTCAAGATGAGCGATCTGCGGCCTTTCCCGGCCGAGCAGTTCGGGCGGCTGCTGGCCATCGGCATTCCAACCGGCGGGGAATCGGTGTCCTACAACCTGTCCCAAATCTGCATCCAGACCATCTGCAACCGCTTTGCCCAGTTCGTGGTGAATACCCGGGTGTACGCCAATATGTTTGCCAATGTCACTTACCTCTTTGGCGCGGCGCTGTCCCAGGCCGCCCAGGTGGTGGTGGCCAGACTCATGGGCGGGGGAGACGTACCCGCCACCAGAAAGAGCGTGCGGCTGGCCCTCTTAGGTTCCGTCGGAGTGTCCCTGGCGGTATCCATCCTGCTCTACCTCTTCGCCGGGCCGGTCTACTCCCTTTTCACCAGGGACCCCGACATCATTGCCCTGGCCAAGATCATTATGCTCATCGAGATCCCGTTGGAGGTGGGGCGGGCGGTGAACATGACCATGTGCCGTGTGCTCCAGGCCTGCGGAGATATCCGCTACCCCATTCTCCTGTGCGTGATTTTCGCCTGGGTCATGGGGGTGGGCGGGAGCTGGCTCTTCGGTGTGCGGTTTGGCCTGGGCCTTCCCGGGCTGTGGATCGCCATGGCGCTGGACGAGTGTATCCGGGCGGTGCTGTTCCTGTGGCGCTGGTGGTCGGGGGCCTGGCAGAGCAAACATGTATTATGAAAGTTATGTATGCCCGGATTGCAAAAACCGGGTGAGTATGTTATACTAAGACCACTGCGCGGCATGAGGAGGCAGGCCATGGCTTTCAAGAAAAAAACAGATGATTCCGCCTATCGGGATCTGAAGAAGGATATCACCGCCGGAAGCATCGGGAACCTATACATCCTTCACGGCGAGGAAGTCTACCTCCGGGAGTATTACCTGGGAAAAATGAAGGAGGCTCTTCTCACCGGGGGGCTGGACGACTTCAATTTTCACACGCTGGGGGCCAAGGATTTCTCCATCCACAAACTGCGGGAGCTGGTGGACGCCATGCCCATGATGAGCGAGCGCACACTGGTGGTGGTCTCCGACTACGATATCTATAAGGGGGATAAGGAGGCCATGGCCGATCTCCTGTCCGACCTGCCCGACTACGTGTGCCTGGTGTTCGTCTACGACGTCATCGAATACAAGGCGGACAACCGGGCGAAGCTGGCCAAGATCGTCAAGGAAAAGGGCCGGGTGGTGGATTTCGCCCGCCAGGACCAGGGGGATCTGACCGACTGGATCGCCCGGCGGTTCCGGGCCCTGGGCCACGACATCAGCACCGACGACGCCCGATATCTGATCTTCCTATGCGGGGATCTGATGACGGGGCTCATCTCCGAGATCGGCAAGATCGGCTCCTACGCCAAGGAAAAGCGGGTCACCCGGAGGGATATCGACGCCGTGGCCACCCCCCAGCTGGACGCGGTGGTGTTCCAGCTCACCGACGCCATCGCCGCGGGGGACTTCGACAAGGCCTTCTCCGTTTTGGGGGATCTCCTGCATATGCAGGAGGCCCCCATCAAGCTGCTGTCCATTCTGGGGCGGCAGATCCGACAGCTCTACACCGCCCGGCTGGCCATTGAGAACGGCAAGGGGGCCAAGTGGCTTATGGAGCTGTGGAGCCTGCGGTCGGCCTACCCGGCGGAGAAGCTGGTCCAGTCGGCCCGGAAGTTTTCCCTGGAGTGGTGCCGCAGGGCGGTTCTCCGCTGTGAGGAGATCGATCTGGCCATGAAGTCCACCGGTGCCGACGCCGAGGAGCTGCTTACCGGGCTCCTCCTGGAGCTGGCGGCCAAAAAGGCGTCTTGACAGAAAGCGAGGTCATGGATTTTGAATATTTTGATGGAACGGTTCCATTTTCCCGAGGAGCTCTCCCAGGTGGTGGAGCACAGCCCCAGCGTCATCGTGCCCGAGAGCAAGGAGACCCTTTTCGAGCTGATTTTCGGCAATAAGCGCACCGACAAGATCGAGGTGGGCTACGAGATCGAGGGAAAACTGGTGAAGGAGGCCAACGTGGTCCGCTGCCGGAACGGGGCGGTGGTGAACTACGCGGAGGACTATATGCGCCGCCGGGACCCGGACAGCATGCGGGTGGCCGACGAGCTGCCCACCGACAAGCCCCGGTTTGAGGAGGTATATGGCTATCCCTTCTCCGAGGCGAGGGGAGAGACCATGCGCTGGCTGGCCACCCAGGAGCTTATTTTGGTGCCCTTCAAGGCCGGCGGGTACGATTACGGCTATGAAGCGGTGCTGGTGTGCCCCCGAAACGCCGCCTTTTTCGCCTTTGCCCTCTCCCAGCTCCAGGCATTTATCAACATTCGGGAGGTGGAGAGCTTCACCCCCCGGGCCATCATTTACGTGGCGCCCCCCTTCCGGCACACCCGCTTCAACGGCAAACAGGTGGTGGTACATAGCCGGCAGGAGGGCCTCCACGAGATCTTCTCCTACAATCTCTACCCCGGCCCCTCCGCCAAGAAGGGGGTTTACAGCGTGCTGCTGGACATCGGGGAGCAGGAGGGATGGGTCACCGCCCACGCCTCCGCCGCCCGGATCATCACCCCCTATGAAAACGAGATGGTGATGATGCACGAGGGGGCCTCCGGCGGCGGCAAGAGCGAGCTGCTCCAGGACGTGCGCCGGGAGGAGGACGGCCGGGTGCTGGTGGGGGAGAACACCGTCACCGGCACCAGGCACTATATCAGCATGAGCGATACCTGTACTATCGAGCCGGTCACCGACGACATGGCCATCTGCCACCCCAGCTTCCAGCCCGCCAACGGCAAGCTGGCCCTGGCGGACGGGGAGGACGGCTGGTTCGTGCGGGTGGACGGCATCACCGAGTATGGCAGCGACCCCACCTATGAGCGCATCTCCATCCACACCAAAGAGCCCCTCATCTTCTTCAATCTCCAAGGGGTGCCCCGGGCCACCTGCCTTTTGTGGGAACACGCCCTGGACTCCGACGGCTCCACCTGCCCCAACCCCAGGGTCATCATCCCCCGCCGGATGATCGACCGGGTGGTAAAGACGCCGGTGGAGGTGGACGTGCGCAGCTTCGGGGTGCGGATGCCCCCTGCCACGGCGGAAAAGCCCAGTTACGGCATCGTGGGGCTTATGCACATCCTGCCCCCCGCCCTGGCCTGGCTGTGGCGGCTGGTGGCGCCCAGAGGATACAATAACCCCAGCATCAGCTCCGACGCGCCCCTGGCCAGCGAGGGGGTGGGCTCCTATTGGCCCTTTGCCACCGGTAAGCGGGTGGAGCAGGCCAACCTCCTGCTGGGGCAGATCATGGATTGCTCCGCCACCCGGTACGTGCTCATCCCCAACCAGCATATCGGCATCTACAAGATCGGCTTCTCCGCCGAGTGGATCGCCCGGGAGTACCTGGCCCGCCGGGGCGGCGTGAATATGCGCATGGACCGGCTGGTCCCCGCCCGGTGCCCCATCCTGGGGTACAGCCTCAAGGAGATGAAGGTGGACGGACAGTACTTGTCCCCTAAATTCCTGCGCCCCGAGCTGCAGGAGCGGCTGGGGACGGCGGGCTATGACACCGGGGCCAGGATATTGAACGATTTCTTCGCCCGGGAGCTGGCGGTTTACGACACCCCGGAGCTTCACCCGGTGGGACGGCAGATCATCGAGTGCTTCCGGCAGGGCGGCACGGTGGAGGACTACTGCCGCATCCTGCCCCTGGGGCTGGAATAAGATGTTTCGCATCAAAGAGGCCATTGTGGTGGAGGGGCGGTACGACAAGAATACCCTCTCCCAGCTGGTGGACACCGTGATTTTGGAGACCTCCGGCTTTGCCATCTTCCAGGACGCCGAGCGGCTGGTGCTGCTGCGGCGGCTGGCCCAGGCCCGGGGGCTCATTATGCTCACCGACTCCGACGGGGCGGGGTTCGTGATTCGGAACTATCTTAAGGGGGCCATCGACCCGGCCCTGGTGAAGCACGCCTATATCCCCGACCGCTACGGCAAGGAAAGGCGCAAGCGCCGGCCGGGCAAAGAGGGGAAGCTGGGAGTGGAGGGGATGCCTCCCCAAGTGCTGGAGCAGACCCTCCGGCAGGCGGGGGCCACCTTCCTGGACGAGGCGGGAGAGACGCCGCCCCCCAAACGGGCCATCACCAAGGCCGACCTCTATGCCGCCGGGCTCTCCGGAGGGGAGGGCTCCGCCCAGCGGCGCCGGGAGCTGCTGAAAACGCTGGATCTGCCGGAACATTTGAGCCCCAACGCCCTGCTGGTGGTGCTCAATGCCCTCTACGGATATGAGGAGCTGGCGGAGCGGGGGTTTCTGCGGGCATAAGGATGTGAACGAGTTTGTCTGAACTGAATTGGAAACGGCTGCTCTCCTGCCAGGACGAGTGGTATCCAGCCGCCCGGGCGCTCTATGAAAAGAGCTTTCCCCACCACGAGCAGAGGACGCCCCAGTCTCAGAGGGCGGCGCTGGAGTGCGGAGACTACCACTTCGACCTGATTTTTCAGGACGGACGGTTTGTGGGGGAGCTGCTCCACTGGGATACCCCGGCGTTTTCCTATGTGGAGCATTTCTGCATGGAGCCGTCGGTGCGGGGCCAGGGGTTGGGGCAGAAGGCCCTGGCGCTGCTGGCGGATCGGGTCGGGCCGGTGATCCTGGAGATCGACCCGCCGGCGGACGAGATATCCCGCCGCCGGAAGGGGTTTTATGAGCGCTGCGGCTTCCGGGAAAACCCCTACGACCACCGGCATCCGCCCTATCATCCGGGCAATGAGCCCCACCCGCTGCGGATCATGTCCCATCCCGCCGTGCTGGACGCGGCGGATTGCGCCCGCTTTCAGGAATACCTGGAACAGCGGGTCATGGGGCGGTAAATGTTTGCCCTTGGCGGTTTTCAAAGCCGCTTTTGATATTTCCGCTTGCTATTTCCGAGCGGATAGCGTATCATGGTTCCAGAAAAGGCAGAGTAGGGATCAGCGTGTTGAGTGCCGGCGGGACGGGGAGTTGTCCGCCGGACGAAGTGCGTAGACACGCCGCAGTGCTGATCCCGCATCCCGCTGCCGCATAGGGCGGCGAATACGTCCTCCTCTGTGCGGTATTTCCGAAAGGACTGCCGAATACACAAAGGAGGACTTTTTATGTCCATTTGGGAAGAAACGCAGGATTCCTCACCCTTTTCCGCCGGGTATTGGCGCGCCGCGGCCGCCGATTTCCGAAAGCCCCGCGTTCTGGCCTTTGCCGCCCTGATGATCGCCGCCTGCGTGGCCCTGTCCTACATCCCCTCCATCCCCATCGGAGACGGGGGGGTCCGGGTGACCTGGGGCTTTTTGGCCCGGAGCTTATGCGGCTTGGTGGGAGGACCGGTGACGGCCCTGGTTTTCGGCTTTGCCGAGGACACTATCTCCTTTTTTATCCATCCAACCGGGGCCTATTTCCCGGGCTATGCCCTTACCACCATGCTGGGGACTATGATCTATGCCCTGTTCCTCTATCGGACCAAGGTAACGGTAGTGCGGATCTTTTGGGCCAAACTGTGCACCAACGCCCTGAACGTGGTGCTGGGCTCCCTGTGGAGCGCCATTTTGTACAGCAAGGGATATCTTTACTACATGACCACCAGCCTGGTCAAAAACGTGGTAATGCTGCCGGTGCAGACCGCCATGCTCTGCTTCCTTCTCGCCGCCCTGCTGCCTATCCTCGGGCGAATGGGGTTTGTTCCCGGCGGACAGCGGCTACGGTTTTACCGCTAGAAAAGAAGCCCCGTGAGCGTCAGCTCACGGGGCTTCTTCATTTACGGAGTGATCCAGTCCGGCACCTGGTAGAGGGAGGCGTAATCCGGGTAGAGCGCGGTGAGCCGTCGGGAAATGGAGAAATAATCCTCCGCCGTCCAGTCCCGGACGCGCTGGTAAATGCGGACAAGGGCGCCGTTTTCCAGCAAAAAGGTGTCGGGCAGGGGGGCGTAGGCCGTGCCCGGGCCGGTGTGCTCCAAGAGGTCGTGAGCCAGAAGGGCCAGGACTTCCTGGTTTTCCTCCCCCAGGTGGGTCTGCACCGGGTCACCCACAATGAGGTAGTCGGCCTGGGCGGTGTTCCAGTTGAAGGCATCCCGCTTGTCCACGGTGCCGTGGTACTGGATGACGGTCCGGGTCTCCGGCTCCGGCAGGTTCAGGGAGGCGTAAAGGCTGGTGAGGGTCTCGGTGTTGAGGGTGAAGGAGGAGGCCAGCACCACGGCCGTGTGTGGCTCCTCTTCCGACAGGGCGTTCACATAGTCGGCCAGGGCCAGAAGAGCGTCGATATCTGCGCGGCGGGGGCCGTAGACGGTAAAAGAGGGGAGAAGATCCGGGGCGGCAATCTCTCCGATGGAGGCGGGTTGGGCCTTTGGGATCAAACAGTTGAGCGTGGTCGCCGCCGCCAGGAGGGCGCAGAGGAGGGGGGCGGCGGTAAGGATACAGTTGGTGGCCAGCAGAGCCAGAGTGGGCAGATAGAGGAGCAGGTGTTGCTGGCCGTGGGACTGGACCGCGACGAAGGCCAGGAAACAGACTGCCAGCTGAACGAGCCCCAAGGTCAGCTTTGGCCTGGCTTCTTTTTGGACCAAGGATACCAGGGCACTGAGGAGAAAGACCGCCAGCAGGGCCAGGCCGAAGTACCGGCAGAAGAGGAGGGCGTCGCTCTTCAGGCCCAGGTCGTAGGCGGAGTAGAGGTCGCCGTAATCGGTGCCCAGCACCTTGTCCAGTAGAAAACGGTAGGTGAAGGTGAGAGCACAGACGGCGCAGGAAGCAAAGAGGGCGGCGAAGTCCGCCCATTTTTTGCGCTCGAAAATCACCTTGACCACCAGGGCCGCCACGCCGAAGGAGGCGGCAAAGAAGAAAAAGTACCGGCGCAGCAGGAAGGTTCCCACCAGCAGGGCTCCGGTGAAAATACCCCGGCTGACGGCGGGCCGGTCGCTGGTGTAGATGACATAGGCCCAGATGCCCAGGCCCGCGGCGGCCACATCCACGTAGCCCACCAGACCGATATAGGTGAGCATGGGAAAAAGTCCCGCCAGGGCGAGCCCGCCCCATTTCTTGTCTTTCGCCAGCGCCGCCAGACCCCAGAGGCCTGGGAGCGTGTACAGGTTGGAGACGGCAAACACAAACACCGCCCTGCTGCCGCCCAAAAGGCGCATGAGAAGAGAGATGGGGAAGGCCAGCAGGTGGTTATAGTCCAGGGTGAGGGTGGTCTCCAGGATGCCCCGGAGATGGGCGTAGCCGAAGGGCTCCGCCGCCAGAGCGCGGGCGATGGCCCAGTATCCGGCGTTGTCCCAGACGTAGACGGTGCGGGAGGTGAGAACATAGACGGCCGTAAGGGCATTGAGGGCCAGGAACAAGATCAGCATTTGTCTCCAGCTCACCCGCCCCAGCCCCAGAAGATCCTTTCCGGCCCGGATGAGGGCCAGAACAATGACGGCGAAGACAACGCCACTCCCGGCATGGCAGAGGAGGCGGAGGAAAGGGGCGGCGAGGAGCAGTCCCCCGGATTCCAGCATAGCGTAGCTGATATCAAAGCATCCGCCCAATAGAAAGGCGATGCCTCCAGCCGTCACATTTTGCCGGAGGGTGCGGAAGGGAAGGCAAAGCCGCTCCACAAGGTCAAATTTGGCGCAGAGCGCAATCAAAAGGGCGGAGAGGGCCAGGACAAAAATCCCCAGGGCCACACCGGGGAGACGGCCCCCAAGGGCGGTCCAGAGGCGGACCAGTAGCCAACTGCCCAGACAGGGAAAGACCGCCGCCCGGGCAAGCCAGCGGGCGGCGGAAAAGCTCCTGTCTCTGGGTATCAGCCGGGAGGCCACGTGAAGTCCCTTCCCGAGAGAACGTGGAAATGCAGATGGTGGACGCTCTGACCGGCCTGGTCGCCGATGTTGGAAACCACCCGGTAGCTCTCCAGACCCAGTTCCCCGGCCAGCTTGGCGATGACGGCGAAAATGTGGCCCACGGTGGCCTGGTTGGCCGCGGAGACCTGGGACACTGACTGGATATGCTCCTTGGGAATGACCAGGAAGTGGGTGGGAGCCTGGGGGTCGATATCATAGAACGCGTAGCACAGGTCGTCCTCGTATACCTTTTTGGAGGGGATATCCCCGGCGATGATCTTGCAGAACAGGCAGTCGTTCATAAGAGGGCTCCTTTCTTATTGTTCCGGCACCACGGCGAAGAATTCCAGATCCTCGTCGCCGTCGTTGATGAAGGTGTGGGCATGGCCCTTGGGGCAATAGTGGCAGGAACCGACGGCCACGGGCTCGCGCACGCCGTCGCAGATGAGGGTTCCGGCGCCGCGCAGAATATAGATAATCTCGCTGTTGGTATCATGGGTGTGCAGCCCGATGGAGGCGCCGGGGATCAGCGTACCCCGCATGATTCGGCACATATCGTCCGTGTACGTATGGACCCGAAATTCTTTTTCTCCGCCCCGCATATTGGGGATGGTGGTCACCGGGATGGAGGTGAAGTCGATCAACATGAAAACCACTCCCTTTCCGTTTTCCCTATTTTATACCAGGGAAGGGGAGAAGGCAAGTACCAATCCAAAAGGAGGGGGCCGCCCATGGGCGGCCCCCTCCAGGATCATTCATCGAAATTGATTTTGGCTCCTGTCATAGCGAAAACCCGCTGCTGTCAGCTTGGCTGTCAGCTCCGAGGAGGTGATACCGTAGTCGTCGCACAGGGCCTCCAGCGAAGGAAATCGGTCCCTCAGCTGGGTGTTGACAAAGCTGAGGAGGATAAAGGGGTCCTGGGGCAGCATCTTACAGTCCCAGCTTTCCCGCCACGAAGTCGTCCACGGTGGCCAGGGCGTCGTCCAGCTTGAGGACGTCGGTGCCGCCGCCCATAGCGGAGTCAGGCTTGCCGCCGCCCTTGCCGCCGCAGATGGCGGTGACCGACTTGATGATGTCGCCGGCCTTGATGCCCTTGGTGATGGCGTCCTTGCCGCAGACCGCCAGGAAGGTGATCTTGCCGCCGTTGACCGCGGAGAGGACGGCCACCACGTTGGGGGCTTTGTCCCGGAGGAAGTCGCCCATTTTGCGCAGGCGGTCGGCGTCGGCGTCGGGGAGAGTGCCGGTGAGGACCTTCAGCTCGCCCACATCCTTGGCGCCCATGAGGAAGTGGCCCGCCTCATTGACCGCCTCTTTGGCCTGGAAGGCCTCCACGGTGTGGCGGAGGGTCTTGACCTCCTCCATGGTCTGCTGGGCCCGCTCCCGGATCTCAAAGGGCTTGGCCTTGAGGACCGCGGCGGCCTCGAAGATCATGTCCTGGTTGCGGTTGAGGGTCTCCAGGGTGAGAAGGCCGGTGGTGGCCTCGATCCGGCGGACGCCGGAGGCCACGGAGAACTCGCTGTCGATGTGGAAGACCCCCACCTTGGCGGTGTTGTCCAGATGGGTGCCGCCGCAGAACTCTACGGAGTAGCCGTGGCCCATGTCCACCACCCGGACGGTGTCGCCGTACTTTTCCCCGAAGAGGGCGATGGCGCCCCGCTGCTTGGCCTCCTCGATGGGCAGCACGTCGGTGTGGACCTCGTAGCCCTCCAGGATGGCCTCGTTCACCTGACGGCTGACCTCGGAGAGCTCCTCAGGGGTCAGGGCGGAGAAATGGGTGAAGTCGAAGCGCAGGCGGTCGGGCTCCACCAGGGAGCCGGCCTGCTGGACGTGGGCGCCCAGGACGGTGCGCAGGACCTTATCCAGCAGATGGGTGGCGGAGTGGGCCCGCTGAATGGCCTTGCGGCGCTTCCCATCCACCGTGGAGGAGACGGCGTCACCCACCTTCAGGGCCCCGGAGAGGACCTTGCCGTAGTGCATATACTTGCCGCCCTTGTTCTTCTGCACGTCGGTGACCTGGAACCTGGCGTCCCCGCAGGTGATAACGCCCTGGTCGGCCACCTGGCCGCCCATCTCGGCGTAGAAGGGGGTCTGGTCCAGCACCAGAATGGCGTCGGCGCCCTCCAGAACGCCGTCCCGGAGTTCCTCCTCGGCCACGATGGCCAAAATTTTGCCCGGGCAGTTTTCCAAGTTGGCGGCGTCGTAGCCCACGAACTTGGTCTCCGGCATATCCTTGCCGAACTCGATGCCGGCCCAGCCCAGGTCACCCAGGGCCTCCCGGGCCCGGCGGGCCCGCTCCTTCTGTTCCTGCATGAGCTGTCGGAAGGCGGCCTCGTCCACGGCCATGCCCTGCTCGGCCACCATCTCGGTGGTCAGGTCGATGGGGAAGCCGTAGGTGTCGTAGAGCTTGAAGGCGTCGGTGCCGGAGAAAGTCTTTTCGCCCTTGGCCTTGTGCTCTTCCAGCATGTCGTTGAAGATCCGCAGGCCGCCGTCGATGGTGCGGGCAAAGTTCTCCTCCTCCACCCGGATCACCTTGGTGATATAGTCCTGCCGCTCCCGCAGTTCGGGGTAGTGGCCCTCGTTCTCGCCGATGACAGTGGCGCAGACCTCAAAGAGGAAGGGCTCGTTGACGCCCAAGAGCTTACCGTGGCGGGCGGCCCGGCGGAGAAGGCGGCGCAGGACGTAGCCCCGGCCCTCGTTGGAGGGGAGGACGCCGTCGCAGATCATGAAGGTGGCGGAGCGGATGTGGTCGGTGATGACCCGGAGGGACACGTCACGCTCCCTGCTCTGGCCGTAGCTGGCGCCGGTGATGTCGGTGACCTTCTTGGTGATGTTCATGACGGTGTCCACGTCGAAAAGGGAGTCCACGTCCTGGCACACCACAGCCAGCCGCTCCAGGCCCATGCCGGTGTCGATGTTCTTCTGCTTGAGCTCCTCGTAGTGGCCCTCGCCGTCGTTGTTGAACTGGGAGAAGACCACGTTCCAGACTTCCATGTAGCGGTCGCACTCACAGCCCACGGTGCAGCCGGGCTGGCCGCAGCCGTACTTCTCGCCCCGGTCATAGTAAATCTCGGAGCAGGGGCCGCAGGGGCCGGAGCCGTGCTCCCAGAAGTTGTCCTCCTTGCCGAACTTGAAGATGCGCTCGGCGGGGATGCCGATTTCCTTGTTCCAAATCTCGAAAGCCTCGTCGTCGGCGGGAGTGGTCTCGTTTCCGGCAAAGACGGAGGGATAGAGGCGGTCGGGGTCCAGGCCTACCCACTCGGGGGAGGTCAAAAACTCCCAGGCCCAGTGGATGGCGTCACGCTTGAAGTAGTCGCCGAAAGAGAAGTTGCCCAGCATCTCGAAATAGGTGCCGTGGCGGGCGGTGTGGCCGATGTTCTCGATGTCGCCGGTGCGGATGCACTTCTGGCAGGTGCAGACCCGGTGGCGGGGGGGCTCCTGTTCCCCGGTGAACCAGGGCTTCATGGGGGCCATGCCGGAGTTGATGAGGAGCAGGGAGGCGTCGTTCTGGGGGATCAGGGAGAAGCTGGGCAGGCGCAGGTGGCCCTTGGTCTCAAAAAACTTGAGGAACATCTCTCGAAGCTCGTTGACGCCGTACTGTTTGGGTGCCATGGGAATTACCTCCTAATTTTCTGGGGCGGGCAAACAAAAAACGCCTCGCCCCTGGGGATTCAGGGGCGAAGCGTATCCTCCGCGGTACCACCCTGATTTGCCTGGAACAGGCATCTCATTGGCATCTGATAACGGGGATGGGCCGTCCCGGTCTCCCGGGCCGCTCGGAAGTGGCGCTGGCAGGGCAAACCGAGGGGCTCACACCATCCCCCTCTCGCTTGAGGCCGCGGGCTGTCATTGGTTTCGTCACAGCGGTTTTGCGTCCATAATTGTATCACAATTTTGGTGGTTGTCAAGGGGCGGCGGACTTGTGGGAGGCGGACGCTTATGATATGATCAATAAACCATAGAGGATTTGTGATGGAAAGCGGTGGAGCGGGTTGAAAATGCCGGAGGGGAAGATTGACGGGAGCTGGTTCGCCCCCTGCGGGATGAACTGCCTCGTCTGTTATAAGCACTGCTGTCATAAAAAGCCCTGCGCGGGCTGCCTGAACGGTGACGAGGGAAAGCCGGATCACTGCCGCAAGTGTAAAATCAAGAGCTGTGCGGCGGAGAAAGGGGTCCGGCGCTGTTATCAATGCGGGGTCTTTCCCTGTAAGCTGATCAAAAATCTGGAGAAAAGCTATCGTACCAGATACCGGGTGAGTTTGGTGCGCAACAGCAAATTTGTGCGGGAAAAGGGACTGGACGCCTTCATGGAAGGGCAGAGGGAGGCCTATACCTGCCCAGTTTGCGGCGGCATCATTTCTCTGCACGATGCGCAGTGCGGCGAGTGCGGGGCCAAGAGGGAATAAATGGCAAAAAAGAGCGGGGCCTTTTTAAGGCCCCGCTCTTTTTATGATTACTTCTATTTACGGGAAAAAAGCGCGAACAAATTGGAGCTCTTGCAGGCGGCGGAGAAGGTCTGTCCGGTGAAGGCGTAGCAGATGCCGGGGATGGAGGAGAGGATCACCGACGCCAGGATGCAGAAAAGGGTCACCGCCAGATAGAAGAAAATCTGTTGGCCGATATTGCCGGGGCCCAGGGTGCCCAGGAAGTGGGTCCACAGCTTTTCCCCGGCGCCGATGGCCAGGGGGTGGAGCAGGTAGACCGAGAAGGAGACCCCGGCCAGCATGGGAAGGAGTTTTCCTTTCTCCTCCTTGCCCCGCAGGCAGGACTTGGCCAGCAGGAACATGGCGGAGGAGAGGATCATGGTAAAGAGGGTCAGATAATTGGTGAACCGGTCGGAGTACATCATATGGGCGTAGGTATCCCACCGGGTGCCCAGGACGCTGACGGCGATCATGACGGCGATGACACCGATCAGCACCTTTTTCGGCGGGATCCGCTGGATCCGCTCCAGATAGGCCCCCAGGAGGAAATAGCCCAGATAGCCTCCCACCATGTTGAGATTCAGGGTCCAGTGCTCGGTGAAGGTCAGCTCCCAAGCGGCGGGGACGAAGGAACGGACCGTGTAGAGACCCAAGGTGAGGATGACCCAAAGCCCCATCATATAGGTCCAATGGGACTGGGAGAGATTGTCCGTCATCTTTTTCAGCAGGGGAGAGAGCAGATACATGGGGATGAGGGCGTAGAGGAACCAGTAGGGGACCGAAACGGGGGTATTGAGCAGGCGCAGGGCCTTTTCCAGGGCCCCGGCTGCGTTGCCCCGGACCACGCTGTAAAGGAGGGTGAGGGCGGACCAGCAGAGAAGGGGCACCAGGACCTTGGGGATCCGGCGGCGGAACAGCTGGGAGAGGTCGGCGGTCTTTTCCTCGCTGAGGAGGAGGGAGCCCGACATCATGAAAAAGAGGGGCACCGCCGGAGTGGCAAAGGCCACGAGAAGGTTGGAGAAGTTCCACAGGGAGACGTAGTCCAGGCTCCGAAGGGCGCCCGCCGCCGTATGGAGGTAGACCACCCCCAGCATGGAAAGGACCCGGAGCACGTCATAGTCGTAACGGCGTTTCATCCCTTGACCACCTCCCGGCGGAGAATGGAGAGCGGGGGCGCCTGGCAGGGGAGGGTGAGCCGCAGAGGCATCTGGGGCGTGCGGGCTTCCTCCAGGGGCGCGCCGTCGCCGTCAGCCAGGTCGTCCGCTGTAAAGGAAATAGGCTTGATCCCAGGCCCCACCAGCTCCAAAGCCGCTCCCCGCTGGAATTTATTCCGCAGGGAGAGGAGGGCTCTGCCGTCGGAGGCGCAGGAGGTGACGATGGCGCTGACCTGCCAGTCCCGGAGATACCGGGCGTCCCCGGTGTACTGCTCGGGGTGGCCGTAGTAAAACCCCTCGGAGTAAGGCCGGTGGCTCACTTTGTCCAGCTCGGAACGCCAGACCGGGTCCAGAGGCTCCCCGGCCAGGGCGGCGTCCACGGCGTGGCGGTAGGCGCCGGTGACCACGGCGGCGTAATAGGCGCTCTTGGCCCGCCCCTCGATCTTCAGGCTGTCCAGCCCGGCGGCGAGGAGCTCAGGCACATGGTCGATCATGCGCATGTCCTTGGAGTTGAAGATATAGGTGCCCCGCTCATCTTCCTCCACGGGAAAAAACTCGCCGGGACGCTGTTCCTCCATGAGGGCGTACTTGTAGCGGCAGGGCTGGGCGCAGGCCCCCCGGGAGGCGTCCCGGCCGGACATATAGTTGGACAAGACACACCGGCCGGAGTAGCTGACACACATGGCCCCGTGGACAAAGGCCTCCAGCTCCAACGCCTGGGGCGTTTTGGCCCGGATGGCGGATATCTCGTCCAGGGTGAGCTCCCGGGCCAGAATGACCCGGCTGGCGCCCAGGTCGTGCCAGGCCGCGGCCGCCTGGTAATTGGTGACGCTGGCCTGGGTGGAGATGTGGACCTTTACCTTGGGGGCGTATCGTTTGGCCAGAGACAGAACCCCCACATCCCCTACGATGACAGCCGAGACCCCGATCTCCTGGAGATATGCCAGGTACTCGGGCAGCGCGTCGATCTCATCGTTGCGGGGCATGGTGTTGCAGGTGACGTGGATGGCCACGCCATGGGCGGAGCAGAAGTCCACCGCCTCTTTCAGCTCGTCCCGGGAGAAGTTCCCGGCGAAGGAGCGCATGCCGTATTGCCGGCCCGCCAGGTAGACCGCGTCGGCCCCATAGGCCACCGACATTCTCAGCCGCTCCATGTCGCCGGCGGGGGAGAGCAGTTCCAGTTTCTTCGCCATGATTAGTTCCCCAGCGTGGCCTTGTAGGCTTCAAACTCGGCGTTGGTGCGGAAAAAGTGGTGCAGGCCGTCGCTGCCCACCACGTAATAGTAGTTCTTGGTGTTCTCCGGGTTGAAGGCGGCGTTGATGGAGACCATGCCGGGGCTTGCGATGGGGCCGGGAGGCAGGCCCTTGTTCCGATAGGTGTTGTAGGGGCTGTCCACATTCTGGTAATCCGCCTGGGTCACGGTCCGTCCGGTGACGTAGGCGATGGCCGCGTCGATCTGGAGATAGCCCACCGTCTCGTAGCTGGGGTTGTTGAGCCGGTTATAAATGACGGAGGCGATCTTGGCCTGGTCGGTGCCGTCGGTCTCCTTCTCAATGAGGGAGGCGATGGTGACCATCTGGTGGACGGTATAGCCCATGTCGGCGGCCTTTTGGCGCATCTCGTCGGTGAACTGCTGGTCAAAGCGGAGGATCATTTTGTTGAGGACCTGGACGGCCTCGTCCTCGCCGCCGCCCATATAGAACTCATAGGTGTCGGGGAAGAGGTAGCCTTCCAGCCGGTGGTAGTCTCCCAGCTCCAGCACACCCTGAAGGAAGGAGTACTTGAAGTCGTGGTTGGCGGCCACCTCCTGCAGAGTCTCCACCGTGGAGACCCCCCGCTCCTCCAGGAGCGCGAAGATCTGATCCAGCGTGTAGCCCTCCGGGATGGTGATGGAGGCGGTCATCCGGCTGCCCGAGCTGGAGGACATGGAGTTGATGAGGGCGTTATAGTCCATGTCGGTGTTCAGCTCGTAGGTGCCCGGGGTGATCTTGTTTTTCTGTTCCACCTTGGTGAAGGCGCAGAAAAGTTTGAAGAGCAGCTTGTTGTCGATGAGGCCGCTGTCATGGAGAAGGTCGGCCACGTCGTTCAAAGAGGCGTCCTTTTCCACAGTGATGACGGCGGAGGCCGGGGCCTTGTTCAGGGCCAGCACGTCGCCCGCCCACATCCAGCCAAGGCCCGCCAGAAGGGCGGACACTGCGATGACCGTAAGGATGTAGAGCAGGGGATTCATCCGCTTGCGCCGCCTGCGGCGGGGGGCTGTCCTGGGCTGGGACGAACCGGCGGAGCGCCGGGGCTGCTGAGGCCCATGTTCACGAGATTCTTGAGGCATAGGGTCAACTCCTAACATTTTGGCTCATCCGCCCCGTAACCACAAAAGAGAGGGGCGCATAGTATATTGCGGATGGCGACGGTGGAAAAAACCGCCAGCCGCCAAATAAACAATGAGGTGAAGATTTTATGTGCTGTGGTAACAACGGTTGGGGCGGCGGCTGCTGCTGGATCATCCTGATCATCATCATCATCTGCTGCTGCTGTGGTGGCGGTAGCTGGGGCGGCAACAGCTGCGGGTGCGGCTGTGGCTGCGGCGGATGCGGCTGTGGCTGCAACAACAACTGCGGCTGTGGCTGCAACGACGGCTGCTGCTGAAAAGCTACATCGGAAGCGGGGCGAAAGCCCCGCTTCTCTCCGCACGGTCCGGGGACAAGCTCCGGGTCTCCGTGACCACCAGTTGTACGGGGACGTCGTGGGGCTGGGTGGGGATCTCGTCCCGGAGCAGCGCGTCCCGGCATAGGGCCACGGTAAAACCCTGAAATCCGGCCAGATAGCGGTCGTAATAGCCACCCCCCTGGCCCAGGCGGTAGCCCCGCCTATCACACAGCAGGTTGGGGACGAGGATGAGGGCAGCGGCATCCCGGGCCAGGATGGGGCAAGTCATGTCCGGCTCCGGGATGCCGAAGGGGCCGGGCGTGAGATGCTCTTTGCCCCGATAGACCCGGGCCTCCATCCGCCGCCCGGGGAGGCAGCGGGGCAGGGCAACGGTCTTTCCGAGGGCGAGAAGGGGCTCCAGTAGAGCGCCGGTGTCCGGCTCCGTCCCCGTGCCATAGAACAGAAGAAGGGAGAGAGCGGCCTCTACCTGGGGAAGGGAGAGAAAGCGTTCCAATAAAAGATGGTCGCTTTTTCGCCGGTCGATACCTGTATTGTAAAATTCCTTGACAGAGGCACGGAGAGCGGCCTTTTCAGCCGTGATAGTGGACGGCATGTCTCACCTGCTCGGCGGCGGCTTTCCCCTTCAGGATCTCCACCAGCTTGAGGCCGAAAAGGAAGGTGGAGCCGCAGGCCTCTCCGGTGATGATGCGGCCGTCCACCACCACGGGAGTGCCTTTCTGGAATACGGCGGAGCCCATCTGGTCCTCCATACCGGGATAGCACACCGCCCGGCGGCGGTCCAGAAGGCCCATGCCCGCCAGGATGGTGGGGGCGGCGCAGATGGCGGCCAGATAGATGCCCTTGTCATAGACCTTTTGGATGAGGGCCGTGGCGAAAAGGTCCATCTCAATGGACTCCACCCCGCCCAGGCCGCCGGGGAGGATCAGCATTTCCAAGCCCTCCACGTCGATCTCCGCCAAAGTTTTGTCGGCCTTGACGGTGACGCCGTGGGAGCTTGTGACCTCCTGGCCGGTCAGACTGGTGAGCGCCACCTCCACCCCGGCCCGCCGGAGCAGGTCGGCGGTGATGAGGGCCTCGGCTTCCTCAAACCCCTCACCCAACATGATACATACCATAAAACGTCCCTCCTCACATCACTGTAAAGTGGAAATACTTTGCCCTAAAACTGCCCAAATCTCTTGGTGGATATCCGCTATGGAGCGGACCCGGCCCTGGGCGTCGACGCAGGAGATCCTCTTCCAGCCGTAGTGTTCGGCGGCCCGGAGGGCGGTTTGGCGGCAGAGGGTCAGGTAGTCCTGGTCCACCTCGTGGATATCGCCCCTGGTGTTGGTCTCGGCCTCCCGGGATCGGAGCAGGCGCACAGCTTCTTGGGTGGGCATGTCCAGATAAAAAACCAGGTCCGGTTCGGGCAGGCCCAGCTTGTGGTATTCGAAGTCAAAGAGCCAGTCGAAGAAGGCTGGCTGGTCCGCCGGGGAGACCTTGCCCCCCTGGTGGACGGCGTTGGAGGTGGTGTACCGGTCGGAGAGGATGAGGGTCCCGGCCCGGTAATCGTCTCCCCAGTCCTTTTTCCAGGCGGCGTACCGGTCCACGGCGTAGAAGGTGGAGGCGGCGTAGGGGTTCACGTCGGAGGGGTGGGAGCCGAACTCGCCGTTCAAATACATTTTGAGCAGGGCGGAGGAGGGCTCCTGGTACTGGGGGAAGATCAGGCGGCGGAAGGGGGTGCCGCCGGTCTGAAGGCGGTCACACAGCAGTTTGAACTGGGTGGATTTCCCTGAACCGTCGGTACCCTCAAAGACGATGAGCGTTCCTTTTTTCATCTCATTTCCCTCCCAGGCGGGTGCCCATAGCGTCCACCAAGATCAGGGGAAGCTTGGCCATCCGGCCAAAGCGGCTGGGTTCCTTCAACAGGCGGTAGAGCCACTCCATTCCGGCTTTCCGCCAAGCCTCGGGGGCCCGCTCCACGGTCCCGGCGAACACGTCCAGGCTGCCGCCCAGGCCCACCGCCAGCTTGACCCCCGTCTCCGGGCCGTACTGGACCATCCAATGCTCCTGCTTGGGAGCGCCCAGGCAGGTGAAGAGGACGTCGGCCTTGGCGGCTTTGATCTCCTCCACCACCGGGGCGTCCTCCTGAAAGTATCCGTCGTGGGTGCCGCAGATGAGAAGGCCGGGGTGGGCCTTGCGCAGGTTCTCGGCCGCCTGCTCCGCCACGCCGGGCTTGGCCCCCAGGAGAAAGAGGGATGCCCCGGTGTGGGCCATGCGGGAGAGGAGCCCCTGGGCGAAATCGATGCCGGGCACCCGCCCTTTGAGGGGGCGGCCCAGGATCTTGGCGGCGTACACCACACCGACCCCATCGGCCAGAGCCAGATCGGCGGCGTTGAGGATCCGGCGGAAGGCCTCGTCCTTTTTTGCGGCAAGGATAAACTCGGGGTTGGGAGTGACGGCGTAATGGAAGCCTTCGCTCTCAGACAAAGCCGTACCGGCGGCGACCGCCTCAGCCAGCGTAAGGTCGTCGATACCGACGCCCAAAATATCAGTTTTCAAATGGATGCCTCCTAGGGTAGGGAATCACAGGTTGTATTAGTGTATCACAATATGGGAGAAAAGTCCATGGAAACAGGGGAGAGGGAACTCAGCTTTCCCGTACCACAGAGAAGAGAAGGTGGGGCATATCCATCCCGTAGTAATGCTTCACCAGGGTGCCGTGGATTGTCATCCCGTTTCGCCTGGCCACAGCCTGGGAGGGCAGGTTGCTGTCCCGGATGATGGAGTACACCTCGGTGGCTTTGAGGACCGTGAAGGCGTAATCTTTGCAGGCGACGGCGGCCTCAGTGGCGTAACCGTGGTGCCAAAAAGCCTTTTGAAACAGGTAGCCCACTTCCAGGACGGAACCCCTGCCGCTGTCCTGCATGGTGAGCCCGCACTGGCCGATCATCTCGCCGGTCTCCTTCAAAATCACCGCCCACAGCCCGAAGCCGTATTCCCGATAGCGCTGGAGCTGCCGGTCCAGCCATTCCTGCACCTCGGCGCCGTTGAAGGCGTGCTCGTAGGCGTACATGACCTCCTCATCCTGAAGGATCTTGCTTAAGTCCAGAAAATCAGCTTGGGACATCTCCCGAAGGATGAGCCGGTCCGTCTCCAGGATGATTTGGGCGCCGCCGTCCATTATGACAAAGCCAGCTCCACGGCCCGGGCGGCGTGGATAAGGGTGGTGTCAAAGACGGGAAGAGCCGTGTCACTCTGCTGGATGAGAAGGCCGATCTCGGTGCAGCCCAGGATGACCCCCTGGGCCCCCTGCCGGGACAAGCCGTCTATAATGCGGAGAAATTCCCGCTTTGATCCATCCTCAAGGCGGCCCAGACACAGCTCGTCAAAGATGACGTGGTTGACCAATTCGATGTCGGCCACTTCGGGAATCAGGACCCGGACCCCGGCCTGGATAAGCCGCTCCTTATAAAAATCCTGACACATGGTGTACTTCGTGCCCAGGAGGGCCACAGTATCGATGCCAGCCGCCTTCAGAGCGCCGGCGGTGGCGTCGGCGATATGGAGGAGGGGCACATGGAGCCTGGCTTGGACCTGGGGGGCCACCTTGTGCATGGTGTTGGTGCAGATCAAAATAAAGTCGGCCCCCGCCCCTTCCAGGCGGAGGGCGGCGTCGGAAAGGAGCTCGGCGCTCCGCTCCCAATCGCCTCGGGACTGGCATTCCTCGATGGGCTGGAAATCCACGCTGTATAAAAGGACCTGAGCCGAATGGAGCCCGCCCAGCTTTTCCTTGACCAGACGGTTGATGATCTGATAGTAAGTGACGGTGCTCTCCCAGCTCATACCGCCGATGAGGCCGATGGTTTTCATCCGTACCGCTCCTTCTTTTCAAAGATGATGTTTTGATTTCCTGTCCAGTTTAATCCAAGGGCCTTGTCCCGTCAATGAAATCTTAGGCATTTTCATGGTTGACATTTGAAGGGGAGGTGAGTATAATAACGCATATAATTTAGCACCACAAAGTGCTAAAGCACATGGGAGGAAAATGAAATGAAGAATCGCAAACTGATGGCGCTGGGGCTGTCCGTGGCTCTGACCCTGTCCCTGGCCGCCTGCGGCGGCGGGACCACTGAGACCAAATCGCCTGAGGAGTCCAAACCCGCCGAGTCCGCGGCCGCCGAGAGCGCTCCCGCCGCGGCCCAGTACGTGGTGGGCATCTGCCAGCTGGCCCCTCATCCGGCGCTGGACGCCGCCACCCAGGGTTTTAAGGACGCTGTGGAGGAGGCCCTGCCTGGCCAGGTGGAATTTAAGGAGGGCAACGCCGCCGGCGACAGCCCCACCTGTTCCACCATCATTAACGGCTTCGTCTCCGCCAACGTGGACTTGATCATGGCCAACGCCACCCCCGCCCTGAATGCCGCCGCCTCCGCCACCGGCGATATCCCCGTGCTGGGCACCTCCGTTACCGAGTACGGTGTGGCCCTGGGCATCGAGGGCTTCACCGGCACCGTGGGCACCAACGTGTCCGGCACCTCCGACCTGGCCCCCCTGGACCAGCAGGCCGCCATGATCAAGGAGTGGTTCCCCGACGCCCAGACCGTGGGCCTGCTCTACTGCTCCGCCGAGCCCAACAGCCAGTACCAGGTGGACGAGGTCCAGAAGGCCTTGGAAGGCCTGGGCTTCACCTGCACCCAGTACTCCTTCTCCGATACCAACGACATGGCCTCCGTCACCCAGAAGGCCGCCGACAACAGTGAGATCCTCTACGTTCCCACCGACAATACCGTGGCCAACAACACCGGTATCGTGGACAACATCTGCCACGGCAAGATCCCCGTCTTTACCGGTGAGGAGGGTATCTGCGCCGGCTGCGGCGTGGCCACCCTGTCCATCAGTTACTACGACCTGGGTGTGACCACCGGCAAGATGTGCGTCAAGATCCTCACCGGCGAGTCCAACGTGGCCGAGATGCCCATTGAATACGCCCCCCAGTTCACCAAGAAGTATAACGAGGCCATCTGTGCCGACCTGGGCCTGACGGTCCCCGACGGCTACGAAGCCATTGCCGCGCAGTAATCCTCAAGATCCTCCGGCAGCGGAAAAGGGGCTTCCCTTTTCCGCTGCTTCTTGCTATACTTAATTTGTATACGCTTCTATTTTGATGGGGGGAACATCCTGATTATGCTGGATTTTATCAACGCATTGCCGGGCGCCGTATCCCAGGGCCTTATTTGGGGCATTATGGCCATCGGCGTCTTTATCACCTATAAGATCCTGGACGTGGCCGATCTGACCGTGGACGGCTCCTTCTGCACCGGCGGCGCGGTCTTCGTCATGCTCTTCACCGGCGGGTTCAACATCTGGGTGGCCCTGCTGGCGGCGGTGCTGGCGGGTATGCTGGCCGGACTGGTCACCGGACTGCTCCATACCTTGTGCGGCATCCCCGCCATCCTGTCTGGAATTCTGACCCAGCTGGCCCTCTATTCCGTGAATATGGCGATTATGGGGATGAAGGCCAGCGTGTCCATCAACGTCACAAGCCCTGAGACCCTGGACAGCCTGCTGGTTTCCCTGCGCTTTGTGCAGGACGTGGCCAAGGGGACCCGGCCCTTCTACCGCCACCCCATTTTCGTGGTGGGGCTGTTCACCGTGGCCGTTATTGCCCTGCTCTACTGGTTCTTCGGCACGGAGCTGGGCTCCTCCCTCCGGGCCACCGGCTCCAACCCCAACATGGCCCGGGCCCAGGGCATCAACACCGACTTCACCAAGGTGCTGGGCCTGGTCATCTCCAACGGCCTGGTGGCCCTGTCCGGCGCGCTGATGGTCCAGTACAGCAGTGCTTGCGAAATCAATATGGGCCGGGGCGCCATCGTCATCGGCCTGGCTGCCGTCATCATCGGCGAGGTGACCTTCGGCAGCATTTTCCGCAATTTCGCCCTCAAGCTGCTGGCGGTGTCCATCGGCGGCATCCTCTATTATATCGTCATCCAGGCGGTGCTTTCCATGGGCATGAATTCCAACTACCTCAAGCTCCTCTCCGCTGCCGTGGTGGCTGTATTCCTGTCTATTCCCTATTGGAAGGGCAAGTATTTCTCCAAGCCCGCGAAGAAGGAGGCGGCCCGCCATGCTTGAGATCAAGAACATCTGGAAAACCTTCAACGCCGGGACCGTCAATGAAAAGGCGGCCCTCCGGGGCGTGAGCCTGACCCTGGGCGACGGGGATTTTATCACGGTCATCGGCGGCAACGGCGCGGGCAAGTCCACCCTGATGAACGCCGTAGCCGGCGTCTACCCGGTGGATGAGGGCACCATCACCATCGACGGCACCGACGTGACCAAGCTCCCCGAGCACAAGCGGGCCCCCTTCATCGGCCGGGTGTTCCAGGACCCCATGATGGGTACCGCCGCCACCATGCAGATCGAGGAGAACCTGGCTCTGGCCGCCCGCCGCGGCCAGCCCAGAGGGCTTGGCTGGGCCATCACCAAGCAGGAGCGGGAACGTTACAGGGAGCTTTTAAAGACCCTGGACCTGGGCCTGGAGGACCGGCTGACTTCTAAGGTGGGCCTCCTCTCCGGCGGCCAGCGGCAGGCATTGACCCTGCTGATGGCCACGCTGAAAAAGCCCAAGCTCCTCCTCCTGGACGAGCACACCGCCGCGCTGGACCCCAAGACGGCGGACAAGGTGCTGGACACCACTGAGCGGATCATCCAGCGGGACAAGCTGACCACCCTGATGATCACCCATAATATGCGGGACGCTATCGCCCACGGAAACCGGCTCATCATGATGTATGAGGGCCGGGTGGCCATCGACGTGGCCGGCGAGGAGAAAAAGAAGCTGACCGTGGAGGGACTTCTGGAGATGTTCAGCAAAGTCAGCGGCTCCACCGAGGCGGACGACAAGCTGCTGCTTTCGTAGCATAAGAAGAAAAAAGGACGGGCCTTTTTGGAAGGCCCGTCCTTTTTCCCGTTCTTTCCGGCTGCGAAAAGCGTAAAATCTTGGAGCGGTATTCATAAATTAGAAACATCTTTGTGGTATTCTTTCAACACGAATCAAACTTTATTTAAAGGAGGGGAGCGCATGGCAAGCAATCCCAACTATTGTGACCTGATCCCGGAGGTGCGGGCCTTATCGGCAGACGCCAGGAAGCACAGCCGCATCAACGCGGGAGACTACGAAAAGTATGACGTGAAGCGGGGGCTCAGAGACCTGAACGGCAAAGGCGTCCTGGCGGGGCTGACCGAAATCTCCGACATCCACGCCAAGGACAAGCTCCCCGACGGCACCGAGGTCCCCTGCGAGGGCAAGCTCTATTTCCGCGGCGTCGACGTGGAGGAGCTGGTGGCCGGCTCTCTGAAGGAGGGGCGCTTCGGGTTTGAGGAGAGCGCCTATCTGTTGATGATGGGCCATTTGCCCGACAGCCGGGAGCTGGAGGAGTTTCGAAAACTGCTGGGCTATTACCGCTCCCTGCCCAACAACTTTGTGCGGGACGTGATCTTGAAAGCGCCCAGCGGGGACATTATGAATTCCCTGGCCCGCAGTGTGCTCAATCTGGCCGCCTATGACGACCGGGCCGATGACATCTCCCTGCCCAACGTGACCCGCCAGTGCCTTCAGCTAATTTCCGTGTTTCCGCTGCTGTCGGTCTACGGCTATCAGGCCTACCAGTATAAGGGGGGCAGCAGCCTTTATATCCACGCTCCCAGGCCGGAGCTTTCCACGGCGGAGAATATTTTGCACCTTCTCCGGCCAGACTCCAAATACAGCTATTGGGAAGCCCACGTGCTGGATATCTGCCTCATTCTCCACGCCGAGCATGGCGGCGGCAACAACTCTACCTTTACCACCCACGTGGTGACCTCCTCCGGGACAGATACTTATTCCTGCATGGCGGCCGCCCTGGCCTCCCTGAAGGGGCCCCGGCACGGCGGCGCCAACATCAAGGTGGTGCGGATGTTTGAGGACCTGAAAAAGCAGGTGCGGGACTGGAAGGACGAGGACGAGGTGCGCCGCTATCTCCAGGCTTTGCTGGATAAGAAGGCCTTTGACAAGGCCGGGCTCATCTACGGTATGGGCCACGCCGTCTATTCCATCTCCGATCCCCGGGCCAACCTGCTGCGCGCCTTTGTGGAGAAGCTCTCCAGCGAGAAGGGACGGGAGGAAGAGTATCAGCTTTACTCCCTGGTGGAACGGCTGGGGCCCGAGGTCATCTCGGGGGAGCGGAAAATGTATAAGGGCGTGTCGGCCAACGTAGACTTTTATTCCGGCTTTGTCTACCACATGCTGGACCTCCCGCTGGAGCTGTACACCCCCATTTTTGCCATCGCCCGGATCGCGGGCTGGAGCGCCCATCGGATCGAGGAGCTCATCAATATGGGTAAAATCATCCGGCCCGCCTATCAATATGTGGGAAATCACCGGGAATATAGACCCCTGTCAGAGCGCTGACAGAAAATATATAAGGAGGAATCAAGCATGAAATTCTATATTTGTGCCCACTGCGGCAACATCGTTACCTTCCTTCGGGATACCGGAGTGCCCGTGATCTGCTGCGGAGAGCCCATGAAGGAGCTGGTCCCCGGCGTGGTTGACGCCGCCACGGAGAAGCACGTCCCCGTCGTGGAGACCGAGGGCGACGTGGTCACCGTGAAGGTGGGCGAGGTGGAGCACCCCATGATCCCCGAGCACTATATCCAGTGGATCGTGCTGGAGACGGAGCGGGGCTACCAGCAGCGGGCCCTGCGGCCGGAGGAGCCGCCCCGCGCGGTGTTTGCCCTGGCCCCGGGAGACCGGGCGGTGGCCGCCTACGAGTTCTGCAATCTCCACGGCCTTTGGAAGAAAGAGCTGTAATCAGAAGAAAAAACGCCCCCGGGACAGGTTCCCGGGGGCGTTTTGTACGCCTGAGGGACCTGTTTCCGAGGGCAAAGTGTGTTTTCTTATTTAAGGGCCTGGGCCACCTTGTCCAGCGTGGCGGTGTGGAGCTGGTCCACCAGATGGGTGTAGATGCGTCCCGTGGTGGCGGGGGTGGAGTGGCCCAGGGCTTTGCCAATGTCGAAGAGGGGGGCGCCCTGGGCGGAGGCCACGGTGGCGAAGGTGTGCCGCAGGCCGTGGAGGGTGAGGGGCGGCAGCTCGTCGTGGGAGCGGATGAACTTGGTGAAGGCCAGGGAGAGGGAGTTGGGGGAGAAGGGGACGCCGCTTTTGTCCACGGCCACCAGCCCGCTGTTGGGCCAGGCGGGGCCCATGGCCAGCCTGTGCTCGTTCTGGCGGCCCCGCTCCTGGCGGAGCAGGCGGTAGATGTCGTCCCCCATGTGGAGGACCCGGGCGGAGGAGCGGTTCTTGGTCTCCTTGTCGATGACCCGGGCCCCGGCCACGGTGCGGGCGGCCCGGATGTGGATCTTCCGCAGCTGGAAATCCACGCTCTCCCAGCGCAGGCCGCAGATCTCCTCCCGCCGCAGGCCCAGGCTTCCGGCCAGATGGACCACCACCTCCAGCCAGTGGCCCTCCACCAGCTGATAGAGCCGCTTGAGGTTTTCCGAGGTATAGTACCGGGTTTCCTTGGGGATGACCCTGGGGGGCTCCACCCGCTCGGTGGGGCAGCGGGGGATCAAGTCCTGCCGGAGGGCTGCGTGCAGGGCGGCGGAGAGAAGGTCGTGGTGCCGCCGCACCGTGTTGGCGGAGAGCCCCTTTTCCCGCATCAGCTCGGCGTAATAGCGCTGCAGATCCTTGGGTGAGACCTTTTGGAGGGGGATGTGGCCCATGGCGGGGGAGAGGTGGTTGACGATGATCTTCCGGTAGCCGTACACGGTGGTTTCCGCCCGGTTGGGGATGATGATCTCTTCCATCCAGACGTCCAACCACTGGTCCAGGGTCATGTCCACCGGGATGATGGCTTCCGCCTGGGCCTTCTTTGCCAGGAATTCGTTGCGGGCCTTTCGGGCGGCGGTAAGGGTGGGGAAGGTGCGGTATTGCCGCAGCCTCCGGCCGTCCTCGTCCCGGCCCAGGTCCATGTAGAGGTAGTAGACGTTGCGCTGGTCATCATAAGAGATGCCCCGTTCATACTGCTTTCTGCTCATTTCTCTTTCTCCTTTCAGCAGTTCGACCATATTCGACAAGTAAAAAGCCTACCATGACGGAGAGAAAATGAGTAGAAAAATCTCCCCTTGCTCCTAGAATCTGGAGCAAGGGGAGATTTTATACATCGATGGGAAAACGGATCAGTTTGCGCAGACCGCCTCGGCCACCCGGATCCCGTCCACGGCGGCGGAGGTGATGCCCCCGGCGTAGCCGGCCCCCTCACCGCAGGGGTAGAGGCCCCGGAGGAGGGACTGGAACCCCTCGTCCCGGGGGAGGCGCACCGGGGAGGAGGAACGGGTCTCCACCCCGGTCATGACGGCGGCAGGGTCGGCGAAGCCGTGAAGCTTGCGGTCAAAGACAGGCAGGGCGGCGCGGAGCGTGTCCGTCACGTATCCGGGGAGACAGTCCTCCAGGCTGCCGGGGACCACGCCGGGGCGGTAGGTGGGGGAGATCCCTGACAGGGAGGAAGTGGCCCGGCCCGCCAGGAAATCCCCCACACTTTGCCCTGGGGCCAGGAAGGCACCTCCGGAGGAGGAGAAGGCCAGACGCTCCCACCGCTCCTGGAAGGCGATGCCGTCCAGGGCACCGGGGCCGAAGTCGGCGGGGGAGACCCCCACCAGGAACCCGCCGTTGATGTTGGCCCCGTCCCGGGCCCGCAGGCTCATGCCGTTGGTGACCACGCCCCCCTGCTCCGAGGCGGCGGCCACCACCTGGCCGCCGGGGCAGACGCAGAAGGTGAAGGCGGAGCGGCCGCCGGGCAGGTGGCAGGACAGCTTGTAGTCCGCCGGGGGGAGCTTTTCCCAGGCGGGGCCGTACTGGGCCGCCGAGACGGCCTCCTGGCTGTGTTCGATCCGGCAGCCGATGGCGAAGGGCTTGGCCTCCATGGGGATCCCCGCCGCCTGAAGCATCCGGAAGGTGTCCCGGGCGGAGTGGCCGGGAGAGAGGACAAGGGCGTCGCAGTCCAGGCGGTAAGGCCCTTCCCCGGCGGTCACCTGGATCCCGGTGAGATGCCCGTCCCGGATCTCCAGACCGGTGAGTTGGTGGCCGAAGCGGACGTCGCACCCCAAGGCGAGGAGCTCCCGGCGGATGCTTTTCACTACCTCCCGGAGAAGGTCGGTGCCCACGTGGGGTTTCTGCTGCCAGAGGATATCCTCCGGGGCGCCGTGCTTTACGAATTCCTCCAGGACGGCAGTGATGCGCCTATCATGGGTGCCGGTGTTCAGCTTGCCGTCGGAAAAGGTGCCCGCGCCGCCTTCGCCGAACTGGACGTTGGAGGCGGGGCCCAGGGGACCGCCGGACCAGAAGCGCTCCACGTCCGCCGCCCGCTCCTCCACCGGGCGTCCCCGCTCCAGGACGATGGGGGCAAGCCCGGCCCGGGCCAGAAACAGGGCGGCAAACAGCCCCGCGGGGCCCATGCCCACCACCACGGGGGGCAGGGGGGAGGCGCGGCGGACCTGGGGGAACACATAGGGCTCAGGGGCCCAGAGGGACACATTGGGGTCGTGGATACGGGAGAGCAGCCGGGCCTCATCCGCCGCCTCCACCCCCACTGCGCACACATAGCGCACATCCTGCTTCTTCCGGGCGTCCACGGAGCGGCGCAGAAGGAGCACCCTGTCCAGGGAGTCGGGGGAGACCCCCAGCAGCTTCGCCGCCCTGCGGGCCAGATCCTCGGGTGTATAGTCCAGGGGGAGGGAGAGATTTTGTATCTTGATCATGTAAATCACCGCTTTTCAGTGTACCATAGTTTGCCCCGTCGGACAACGCGGAAAATGACGAATCAAAAAGAATTAAACTACACCTGTTGATTTTCTTTGAAACTGTGTTATAATAATGATTAAGCAAGGTTATCAACATGCTGTCCAATACATAAATTACCAAGAGTGGCACGCTGAAAAAAGAATGGAGCTGAATACGATGGGAGTAATGGATAAAGCCAAGCAGGCGGCTCTGGCCGCCGCGGTTAACGGGGCCTTGGGATACCTGGAAAAAGACCCGGAAGAGAACCTTCCCAAGCTGATGGAACTGGTGGACCGTCTTTCTCCGGACGGCTGGTACGAGGGCCAGCGGGGCGCCGTGCGCAGCGCCATTCAGAACAAGGACAACTGGTATGACCTCATTCTGCGGGTGTACGATTTGGACCCGGAGGTGCGCAAGGTCTTTTTCCGGAACTTTATCGTCAACGCCAGCCTGAAGGGCACCGGGATCCAGCAGGAGGTGGCTCAGCGGGAGAACTGCAACGTGCCCTGGGCGGTGTTGCTGGACCCCACGTCGGCCTGCAACCTCCACTGCACCGGATGCTGGGCGGCGGAGTACGGCAATAAGCTCAACCTGACGCTGGAGGACATGGATTCCATCATCAGCCAGGGCAAAGAGCTGGGCATCTACATGTACATCTATACCGGCGGCGAGCCCTTGGTGCGGAAGGCCGACCTGATCAAGCTGTGTGAGATGCACCCCGACTGCGAATTCCTCTCCTTCACCAACGCGACCCTTATCGACGAGGCCTTCTGCCAGGATTTGCTGCGGGTGAAGAACTTTATTCCCGCCATCTCTCTGGAGGGCTTTGAGGAGGCCAACGACAGCCGGCGGGGCGAGGGCGTCTATGACAAGGTCACCACCGCCATGCGCCTCCTGAAGGATCACAAACTGCCCTTCGGCATCTCGGCCTGCTATACCAGCGTCAACTGCGAGGACATCACCAGCGAGG
This sequence comes from Pseudoflavonifractor phocaeensis, assembly GCF_038439875.1. Classification (NCBI taxonomy): domain Bacteria; kingdom Bacillati; phylum Bacillota; class Clostridia; order Eubacteriales; family Oscillospiraceae; genus Pseudoflavonifractor; species Pseudoflavonifractor phocaeensis. Next base: position 348,847 of record NZ_JBCDMT010000004.1, on the reverse strand, counting down.
CTTTCTTCGACCAGCTCATTGATCTGGGCGCCCTGTTCACCTGGTTTTTCCACTATATGCCCGTGGGCAACGACGCGGCGCTGTCCCTGCTGCCCAGCCCGGAGCAGCGGGAGATGGTGTACCACCGCATCCGCCAGTTCCGGGGGAGCAAGGCCCTGTTTACGCTGGACTTCCAAAACGACGCCGAGTACATCGGCGGCTGCATCGCCGGCGGGCGGGAGTATCTGCACATCAACGCCAACGGGGACGTGGATCCCTGCGTGTTCATTCATTATTCCAATGCCAATATCCACGACTGCACACTGCTGGAGGCGCTGAAGAGCCCGATTTTCATGGCCTACCACGACAACCAGCCCTTCAATGACAACATGCTCCGGCCCTGCCCCATGCTGGAGAATCCGGAGCGGCTGCGCCAGCTTGTGAAGGAGACGGGAGCCAAGTCCACCGACATGCAGTCTCCCGAGAGCGCCGACCACCTCTGTGACAAGTGTGAGCAGTACGCCGCCTGCTGGAAGCCCACGGCGGAAAAGCTGTGGAGCGAGACGCTGGAGAAAAAGGCGGCCGCGGCTTCGGGACGGAAATAACCTACATAAGAAAGACCCGGCGGTGTTGCCGCCGGGTCTTTTTGTAATTGCCGACAAGAGAGAAAAGCCTCAAATATGAAATTTTGGAATGCTGTTGATGCAGATTTCTATTGCGCATTCCCGTGTTGAAGGGTATAATGAGGACAATCTTTCAGACGAAATGAAAGTGGCAGGGATAAATCTGGCGGGATAGTCCTTTTTGCCCGCCCCAGGTAAAGGAGAGATTCTTATGGTGTTGAAAAATCCGTACCTGAAAGGTGTCTACGAGGCACTGGAGAAAAAAAGCGCCCATGAGCCGGAATTCCTTCAGGCGGTCCAGGAGGTTTTGGAGTCCCTGGAGCCTGTGGTGGAACGCCGCCCCGAGCTGGAAAAGTGGGGGATCATCGAGCGCCTGGTAGAGCCGGAGCGGATCGTCCAGTTCCGGGTGCCCTGGGTGGATGACAGCGGCAAGGTCCGGGTCAACCGGGGCTACCGGGTGGAATTCAACTCCGCCATTGGCCCCTATAAGGGCGGGCTGCGGTTTCATCCCAGCGTCAATCTCTCCATCATCAAATTCCTGGGCTTTGAGCAGACCTTTAAAAACGCCCTGACCACCCTTCCCATGGGCGGCGGCAAGGGGGGCAGCGATTTTGACCCCAAGGGCAAGTCGGACGCGGAGGTTATGCGCTTCTGCCAGTCCTTTATGACGGAGCTCCAGCGCCATATCGGGCCCGACACCGACGTGCCGGCCGGGGATATCGGCGTGGGCGGCCGGGAGATCGGCTACCTCTTCGGCCAGTATAAACGAATCCGCAACGAGTTCACCGGAGTCCTTACCGGCAAGGGCCTGAACTACGGCGGCTCCCTGGCCCGGACCGAGGCCACCGGCTACGGCATCTGCTACTTTGCCGAGGAGATGCTCAAGGCCGCCGGGAAGTCCTTCGAGGGCCAGAAGGTGGTCATCTCCGGCTCCGGCAACGTGGCCACCTACGCCAACCAGAAGGCTGTCCAGCTGGGGGCCACCGTGGTGGCCATGAGCGATTCCTCGGGCTATATCGTGGATGAGAACGGCATCGACTACCGGATCATCCAGGAAATCAAGGAGGTCAAGCGGGCGCGGATCAAGACCTACCTGGACTATGTTCCCACCGCCAAGTACGTGGAAGGCTGCGGCGGGATCTGGAATGTGAAGTGCGGCGTGGCGCTGCCCTGCGCCACCCAGAACGAGCTGGATGCGGCGGGGGCCAAGGCTCTGGTGGCCAACGGCTGCTTCGCCGTGGTGGAGGGGGCCAACATGCCCTGCACCCCCGAGGCCGTGGCCGTGATCCAGGGGGCGGGACTGCTGTTCGCCCCTGCCAAGGCGTCCAACGCCGGCGGCGTGGCCACCTCCGGCCTGGAGATGAGCCAAAACTCCCTGCGGCTGTCCTGGAGTTTTGACGAGGTGGACGAAAGATTGCACGGCATCATGGTGAATCTCTACCACAGCGCCGCCCAGGCCGCCGAGGAGTACGGTATGAAAGGCAATCTGGTGGCGGGCGCCAACGTCGCCGGGTTCCTCAAGGTGGCGGACGCCATGCTGGCCCAGGGCGTGGTTTAACGCTTCAAAATCAATAAGCGATCCTGCTCTTAGAACCAAGTACAAGACAATAATAAGGAGGGGCGCCCTAACGGGCGCCCCTCCTTTGGCATTTAATATCAGATCAATGCTTGCCCACGATCTCGGCGGTGTCGGTGGCGATCATCAGCTCTTCATCGGTGGGGATGAGGAGGACCTTCACCTTGGAGTCGGCGGCGGAGATAACGGTCTCCTTGCCCCGGGTGTTGTTGGCTTCGGCATCCATCTTCACGCCCATGAACTCCAGGCCAGAGGCCACGGCCATCCGGGTGGCGGCGTCGTTCTCGCCCACGCCGGCGGTAAAGACGATGGCATCCACTCCGCCCATGGCGGCGGCATAGGCGCCGATGAGCTTCTTCACGTTGTACTGGAAGCTCTCCAAAGCCAGCTCGGCCCGGTGGTTGCCGCCCTTGGCGGCGTCCTCCAGATCACGGAAGTCGGAGGACACACCGGAGATGCCCAGCACGCCGGACTTCTTGTTGAGGATGTTCAGCATCTCTTTGATGTCCATGCCGTACTTGGTCATCAGGTACTCCAGGATGCCGGCGTCCAGATCGCCGGAGCGGGTGCCCATGGGCAGGCCGGCCAGGGGGGTGAAGCCCATGGAGGTGTCCACGCTCTTGCCGCCGTCCACGGCGGCCACGGAGGAGCCGTTGCCCAGGTGGCAGGTGATGATCTTCACATCCTCGGCCTTCTTGCCCAGCATGGCGGCGGCCCGGGCGGTGACATAGCGGTGGGAGGTGCCGTGGAAACCGTAACGGCGGACCTTGTCCTTCTCGTAATACTCATAGGGAAGGGCATAGAGGTAGGCCTTTTCGGGCATGGTCTGATGGAAGGCAGTATCGAACACGGCCACCATGGGCACGCCGGGCATGACCTTCTGGCAGGCCTGGATACCGGTGATGTTGGCGGGGTTGTGGAGAGGAGCCAGGGGGATGCACTCTTCCAGGGCCTTCATCACGTCGTCGGTGATGAGGGCGGAGGCGGCAAACTTCTCCCCACCATGCACCACCCGGTGGCCCACGGCGTCGATCTCCTTCACGTCCTTGATGACGCCGTGCTCGGGGGAGACCAGGGCGTCCAGCACAGAGGCGATGGCCTCGGAGTGGGTGGGCATGGGGATCTCGAATTCCTTCTTCAGGTCCTTGGAGGGGACCTTGTGGGTCAGACGGCCGTCGATGCCGATGCGCTCGCACAGGCCCTTGGCCAGCACGTCGTGGCTGGCGGAGTCCATGAGCTGATACTTCAGGGAGGAGCTGCCGGCGTTGATGACGAGGATCTTCATTGGTTCTTCTCTCCTTCAAAATAAAAATGTTCCCGATACTTGTGATTCCATCAAAAATGTGTTAAATTCTTAACAAGATAGGGACAAAAACTCAACGTTTTTATTGTATCACTTTTTGGAAAAAGAACAACTCCTTTTTCCGTGCAAAAGAACGCGGAAAGAGTGGGCGTATTTGGAGGAAAGTCATGAAAGCAGTGGGCATCGTCGCGGAATATAACCCCTTCCACCTGGGTCATGCCCACCACATCGCCGAGACACGCCGGCGTTTGGGCGGGGAGACGCCGGTGGTGTGCGTCATGTCCGGCAGCTGGGTCCAGCGGGGGGAGTGCGCCCTGACGGACAAGTGGACCCGGGCGGCCCTGGCGCTGGCAGGGGGAGCCGATCTGGTGCTGGAACTGCCCCTGCCCTGGGCCATCTCCTCTGCCGAGGGCTTTGCCCGGGGGGCGGTGGCCACGCTGGAGGCTACCGGCGTGGTGGATACCATCTCCTTTGGAAGCGAGAGCGGCGACCTGGCGGCCCTCAAACATCTGGCGGAAGTCCTGGAGGGGGAGGAATACCGGGACGCGCTGCGGGTGGAGATGGACAAGGGGATCTCCTTTGCGGCGGCCCGGCAAAAAGCCGCCCAGCGCTGCGTGGGAAAAGAGGCGTCGCTGCTGAACAGCCCCAATGACAGCCTGGGGGTGGAATACCTGCGGGCGGCGGGCAAAGGACTGGCCGCCGTGGCCATTTTTCGGCAAGGGATTTCCCATGACAGTGATTGCCCTGCAAATGGTTTCGCCTCCGCCTCCACGCTGCGGGCTCTGGCCGGGCAGGGGCGGTGGGAGGAGCTGGAACGCTGGACGCCGCCGGGGATCCGGGCCGCGCTGGAGCGGGCCGGGACGGCGGATATGGAGCGGATCCAGCGGGCGGTCCTGGCCCGGCTGAGGCAGATGGACGAGAGGGACTTCTCCCGGCTTCCCGACAGCGGGGCGGCGGAAGGTCTGCCCGCCCGGCTGATGCGGGCGGCGGGAAAGGCCGGGAGCCTGGAGGAGTTTTATGAGCTGGCGAAGACCAAGCGGTACGCCCATGCCCGGATCCGGCGGCTGGCCCTGTGGGCATTTTTGGGGCTGACCGCCGCCGACCGCCCCAGCGGGCCCTCCTATCTCCGGGTGCTGGGGATGAACGGCAGGGGAAAGGCCCTGCTGCGGGAGATGAAAGTTCGGGCGGCGGTGCCCGTCCTGACAAAGACGGCCCATGTGCGGGAGCTGGACGAGGCGGCCCGGCGGCTTTTTGCGCTGGAATGCCGGGGGACCGACCTCTATGGGCTGTGTTTTGAGACAGTAAGGCCCGGCGGTATGGATTATACCGCCGGGCCCGTAGTGGTGTGATTCATTTTTTGAGGCGCCTGAGGACGGCCTCCTCGAACCGGTCGCCATACTTCATGGCCCAGAGGAACAGGGCCAGTCCGCCGAGGTCCAGCAGGACCATGCCCCACAGCGGGATGGAGAGGGCGGAACCGCCCAGAGCTGAGGCCACCAACAGCCCCCAGGGCCGGGCGACGGCCACCAGGACCAGGAACCGGCGGAAGGGCACGTCGGTGAGGCCCGCCATGATGCAGATGAGGTCGTCGGGGAAGAAGGGGAAGAGGAAGGCCAGAAAGAGGAACACATCCCGCTTGCGGCGGATGACCTCGCCGTACTTCTCCAGATTCCGGCGGCTGATGAACCGCTCGGCAAAGGGCCTGCCCAGGGTCCGGCCCAGCTGAAAGACGATGACGGAGCCCAAAGTGACCGCCCCGGCGGTGAGCAGGAAGGCCGGAAGGGTGCCGAAGAGGAGGCCCCCCACGGCTGCGGTGAGGTTACTGGGGATGGGAGCCAGGATGACCGAAGCCAGCTGGATGGCAAAAAAGACGAAGTGAGAATAGGGGGTAAAACGTTCGATGTACCGGCGCAGCTCCCCTGGGGAGCCGATGGCGGCGAAAAAGCCGGAGCTCCAGAGGAGAAAGACGAGAAGAGCCAAAAGGACCAGCGTGATCACCAGGGTCACCCCCCATGTGATCCGCTCTTTACCGGCTTTCATTCGCGTCACCTCTTTTCCTGTGTTCTATGGAACAGGATAACACGTTCCCCGGCGCAAATCCATCATCAAATCCAGACGTTTTTCTTAAAAAAGACGAAAGAAAAAAGGGTACAAAAAAGCCACACCTGGCACCAAGGTGTGGTTACTTCTTTGCCGTGGAATGTTTTGTTGGTTACCGCTGGCTGGGGATCACGGTCCCGCCGGAGAAGATCATGTCGTCCACGTCTCCCGTGCGGTGCTTGTTCTCATAAGTCATAGAAGTTCCTCCTTTCTTTTGTACTGACCTTAGTATAGGCCCTTCCAAGGTCAAAATCAAGGGGATTTTGGTAATGTTATATAAATGTAATGTAAACCTTTTGTGAATAACGTAGAAAAAAGAAGGGGGCGAGCTGTGGCTCGCCCCCTTGCATTATTCATTCTGCTCCTTGATGACGCCCTCCCGATAGGCGGTGAGAAGGTCCTGAAGGCAGCTGATCTGTTCCCGGAGCTTGGCGCCGGTATCGGTATCGCCCACCAGCACCCGCTTGGGCACGGTCTCCACGATGCGCACACTGGGGGCGCTGTTGCGGGGATTGTCTTTGATTTGGCTGTAAGGCTTGTGCTGGGCCAGGGCCAGATGGTGGGAGTTGTAGATGAGGGTGTAGCCGCCGAAGCCGGTCTGACGCTGATAGGCCTTGGAGATACCGCCGTCAATGACGAAGAGGAGCCCGTCGCCCCGGATGGGGCTCTCGCCCTCCCGTTCCTTGACGGGGACGTGGCCGTTGACGATGTGGGAGTGGGCGGGGTCCAGGCCAAATTCCCGCAGGATCATTTCGCAGACGGCGCGCTGCTGGACCTGGGTGTAGTAGGGATTGTAGATCTCTACGTGGGTCTCCGGCTCGGCGATGAAATAGCGCTCAAAGGCGGCGATCTTGCTCTTGCCGAAGAGGGGGGACTTGGGTCCCATCCAAAGGTACCAGCACAGGTCCACGGCGCTCTCCCGCTCCATGGAGCCGGCCGGGGCGTAGAAGGCGGCCCGGACCTTGGCGTCCAGGGCATCCAGATAGGCCCGCCCCGACAGGTATTTGCCGTCCAGAGAGATGGACTCAAAGGCCCCGTCCGCCGTCATGGGGATACAGCCGTGATAGAGAAGGTTGCCGTTGACCACCTTGTACATCCCGCCGTGGGAAAGGAGGAACCGGATGTGCTTGCCCAGCAGATTGCTGTGCTGGAAAGAGGCGGTGAGCCGGTCCATCAGCTCTTGCTCCTCCTCTGAGAGCTTCAGAGGGTCGGCGGGGTCCACGGTGGGGAAGGAGCGGTCCAGCAGAGGATAGGTCCTGCCGTCCAGCTCCAGGGTCCCGGCGGAAAAGTCGATGTGGGAGAGGAGGACCCGGTCCTCCAGGCCGTATTCCGGGTGCCGGCGGAGCAGCTGCCCCTCCAGCTTCATCTCCATGATAAACATGGCCTTGTGCATCTTGGAGGCCAGGGCGGCGTCCACGGGGTCGAATTCGTTTTCGTCCAGGATGTGGGGGGCAAAGCGCTCACAGGGGTCGTCCCGGTAGACCTCGGCGGCGAACATGGACAAAGGCCGCAGGTTGATGCCGTAGCCGTCCTCCAGCTGGTCGAAGTTGTTGTAGCTCACGCCCCGCCGCAGGACGCTGGCCACGCAGGTCTGGTTGCCCAGGTAGGCGCCGATCCAGGTGATGTCGTGGTTGCCCCACTGGATGTCTACGTCGTGGAAACGGCGCAGCTCATCCAGGATGCGGTCGGCGTGGGGGCCGCGGTCGAAGATGTCGCCTAGGATATGTAGCATGTCCACGCTGCACTCCCGGATGAGGGAGCAGAACTGGATGATAAAGGCCTCCGAGGTGCCGGTGGTGACGATGGAGCAGATGATCTCCTCGTAGTAGCGCTCCTTATTCTCCTCCGTGTCCGCGTGGAGGAGCTCGTCGATGACATAGGAGAAGTTGGGCGGGATCTTTTTACGCACCTTGGAACGGGTGTATTTGGAGGAGACTACCTTACAAACCTGCACCAGCCGGTAGATGGCGATGCGGCACCAGTTATCATAGGCCTCGTCGTCCAGGTCACCGCGGAAGCGAGCCAGGGTGTCGGCGGGGGAATAGATGAGCATGGCCAATTCCTCCCGCTCCTTGACGGAGACGGAACGGGAAAAGAGGTCCTCGATCTTGTCCCGGATGATGCCGGAGGCGCTGGAGAGCAGATAGCTGAAGGCGTCATACTCCCCATGGAGGTCGCTGAAAAAGTACTCGGTGCCCTTGGGCAGGCAGCAGATGGCGTTCAGGTTGATGATCTCCGCCGAGGCGGAGAGGGCGGTGGGGTAGCTGCGGGACAGCAGGCGTAAGTAATGAAGGTCTGTCATTGGGAAAACCCTCCGTTCCAGTTCTTGATGATTCCCAGTATAGCACAAATCAAAGGCAAAGTCAGCGAAAACAGAATGGAGAGTTCAAAAATTCAGGCCTCTCCCGCCCAGCGGCGGCGGGGAAACAATTTCCGAAAACCGTCGGGCACCGGGGCGGTAAAGGAGAGCGTCTTGTGGTCTCTGGGATCGGAGAGAGTGAGCTGGTAGGCGTGGAGGGCCAGCCTTTTGATGGGATCGGTGGCGGCATCATACTTTTTGTCTCCCGCCACCGGGTGGCCCAGCTCCGAGAGGTGGGCCCGGATCTGGTTTTTCCGGCCGGTCTCCAGCGCCACGTCCAAAAGGGCGTACTCCTTCCGCCGGGCCAGGACATGATATGTGGTCACGGCCTCCTTGCCCTCGTCCCCCTTGGCGGAATATACCTTATGGAGGGAGTTCTCCTTGAGCTTAGAGCGGCAGGCGCCGCTGTCGGGCAGGTCGGTTCCCTCCACCACGGCCCAGTAGCCCCGCTTTTGGACCAGGCCGTTCCAGTTATCCTGAAGGGACCGCTTCAGCCCCTCGTCCTTGGCGAAGAGGAGGACCCCCGAGGTGTCCCGGTCCAGCCGGTGGACGATAAAAAGCCGGGCCCGGTCGTCCCGCCCCCTGAGGTAGTCGTTGGTCATGCGGTAGGCGGTGCGGAGCTTCTCCCGTTCGGTGGACACGGACAGAAGCCCGGCGGGCTTATGGATGACGATCAGCCCCCCATCCTCGTAGAGGACGGGAAAGGGGAGCACGGGGCCCCTGGACTGGGGCAGGACCGTTACCTGCTGGCCCGGCTCAAGGGGATGGTCGAACTTGGTCTGGGGGCGGCCGTCCACCAAGACCTGGCTCCGGGAGAGCAGGTGCTTGACGCTGTTGCGGGACTGGCTGCCGATATGTTCCAACAGAAAATCCAGAAGGAGAGCGGGCTGCTCCACCGGATAGGCGGTCTCTTTTTTCATATGTTCCTCCGATGCCGGCAAAAGACGGCGGTTTGATAAAAGGATTATATCACACTTTCGCCGCCGGTTCCTCCTTTGATTTCAAACGGAGCCATTTCTCCAGCCGGCGGCGGGGGAGAAGGAGGTTGACCAGCAGGGAGATGAGGACGCCCACACCGGTGTCCAGCATGCGGGCCAGGGCGTAATCGATATGGTTGGCCGGGGTGTTGAAAAGGATGATGCACAGCACCACGCCCCCGGGCTGTACGGCCCCCGGCCAGCGGAAAAAGACGGACAGGGTGACCAGGACGATGACGCCGAGAAACAGCAGCGGCAGACGGAAATAGTAGTTTCCCTCCGGGGCTACGCGGTGTTCCAGCTCAAACAGTCCCAGCCCCAGAAAGCCGCCGATAATGGTGCCGATGAGGCGGTTCCCGCCGTTGCGCCAGGAGTCCTCCATGTCGCTGCCCAAGCCGAACACGGCGCCGATGCAGGCGAAGGTGGGGTTTCGTCCAGGGAGAAAGAGATACAAAACCGCAGTCAGAGTGGCGGCCAGGGCGGTCTTGATGCTCCGAAGGCCCAGACCCGGAAACGGGGCGTGGGCAGGCCTGTGTTCTTCCATAGGAAATCGCTCGCTTTCTCAGTTGTGAAGTGCAGGGCGCATTTTCCATATGGTACCATAAATGCATGGGGAAGGAAAGGTATAAACCTGCCAAATATATCATAAAAAAGGGGGAATATGGGTTTCGGAATGACAGGCGTTTTGTTCTGAAAACAGATCGAAGGCCGCCGGGCTATCCCGGCGGCCTTCGATGGATCAGGGCATGGAGACGGTGCGGAAACGGTAGAGGCTGTCTGGCCGGTCGTCCGGCCGGACGGAGGCGCCGAAGGCACGGTTCAGGGCCGGATGGGCGCACAGCTCGAAGGGAGGGCCCTCCGCCGTCAGGATCCCGCCGTCCAACAGCTTGAGGGAGCCGGCGCAGGAGAAGGCCTGGGGCAGGTCGTGGGCCACCATGATGATGGTCCGGCCCGAGCGGTGCAGATCCTCCAGCAATGCCAGCAGCTCCAGCTGGTGGCGGATGTCCAGGTAGGTGCAGGGCTCATCCAGCAGGATGGCGCGGGCGTCCTGAGCCACCACCATGGCCAGGTAGACCCGCTGCCGCTCTCCGCCGGACAGCTCTCTCAGCCGACGACCCAGCAGCGGGGCGCAGCCGGTCCGCTCCGCCGCCTCTTCCACGAGAGTCCGGTCTTTGGCGGTGAGGGTCTTGGAGAAGCCCAGGTGGGGGAACCGGCCGTGGGAGATGAGGGTGCGCACGTCGATATCGGGGATGGGCCGGGACTGGGGGAGATAGGCCAGCTGCTCCGCCCGGGCCCTCCGGGACAGGCCGCTCAGGTCCACGCCCCCCACTCGGACCGTCCCGGTGTAGGGAGACAGGCCCGCCATGGCCCGCAAAAGGGTGGACTTCCCCCCGCCGTTGGGGCCGATGATGCAGGTGAACCCGCCGTCGGGGAAGACGGTGGTGACGTCCGACAGGGCGGGGGTGCCGCCGTAGGAGACGCAGATATGTTCCAGCTCGATCACAGTGCCAGCCTCCTTTTGCGCCCCAGCAGGAGCCACAGAAAGAAGGGGGCCCCCAGGAAAGAGAGCAGGATACCCACGGGCAGCTCATAGGGTGCGAAGAGGAGCCGGGACAGGGTGTCGCACAGCAGCAGAAAGATGGCGCCCACCACGGCGGAAAAGGGGGTGAGCCAGCGGTAGTCGTTCCCCAGCAAAAAGCGGAGGGCGTGGGGCACCAGCAGGCCCACAAAGCTCAAAAGCCCTCCGATGCTCACGGCGCAGGCGGCCAGCAGGGCGGCGCAGAGAAGGGCCAGGAACCGGCACAGTCCCACCCGCAGCCCCAGGGAGGCGGCCACCTCATCCCCCAGCAGCAGCACGTTCAGCCGTCCTGACAGGAGGACTGCCCCGGCCAGGCCCAGGAGAAGGAGGGGGAGCACGCTTCGGAAGGAGGGGATCACCACGCCGCCGAAGCCGCCGATGGAAAAGCTGGAGCGGTCCATCACCGCTTCGGGCCGGAAGGTGACCAGCGCGTCGCTGGCGGCGGAGAGGAGGCTTGTAATGGCGACCCCGGCCAGGACGATGGTCATTCTGCTCCCGCCGGTGCTCCTAGCCAGGCCGTAAACCAGCATGGCGGAGAGAAACGCGCCCAGAAAGGCCGAAACCGTGCGGGCGGAGAGGGAGAGGGGGAAGAGAACGCCGGACAGGATCACGAAGAACCCGGCCCCGGCGTTGACGCCGATGGTGGAGGGGGCGGCCAGGGCGTTGCCCAGGGCCACCTGGAGCAGGAGGCCGGACACGGCCAGAGCCCCGCCGCACAGGCAGGCGGCGGCGGCCCGGGGCAGGCGGGCGTAGGCCAGGATGTTCTTCGCCGCCGTTCCGATTTCACGGCCCAGCATCCAGCCCAAAACCTGATCCGGCCCCACCCCGGAAGGGCCCAGGCACAGGGACAGGAGAAACAGGCAGCAGGCGGCCGCCAGGCACAGGGCCAGCAGGAGGGGGTTACGCTTCCGGGTAAGTCCCCGGCCAGAGGATGTGGAGCAGGTATTCATAGGCTTCTCCCCATTTCGCGTTGGGCTTGTAGTGGAACAGCTCTTTGGGCAGGATGTAAAAATGTCCGGCCTGGACGGCGGAGAGGCCATCCCAGGCGGGGTTGGAGCGGAGGGTGCGGTCCAGCTCGTCGATGGCCGCCTGCTCGTCCCCCATGGTGACCACGAAGATGAAGTCCGGGTCGGCGCTCACGATGGCCTCCATGCTCAGCTCCTCCAAGGCGGAGTTGCCGTCGGCCACGTTGACCACGCCCACGTCGGCCAGGATGTCGCAGGCCACGTTGTCCCGGGCCTTCACCTTCACCCCGCTGGAATAGGCCCGCAGGTAGAGGGCGGTAGGGGGCGTCTCCCCGGCGGGGACCCGGACCCGCAGACCGTCGATCTGGCCCTGGACGGCGATGCCGTTTTGCTCGTAGAGGTCCTTCCGGCCGGTGAGGGCGGTGAAGTCCTCTAAGACCTTCAGATAATCGGAAAACTGCTCCACCTTGGCGGCGTAACAGGGGATGCCGCCTTCCGTCAGGAGGGCGGCGGCCTCCACATGGCCCTCGATATCGGCGGAGGTGATGACCAGGTCCGGCTCCAGAGCCAGAATGGCTTCCACCGAGGGCTTTTTGATGGTACCCACGATGACGGCGTCTCCCACGTCCAGACCCCGCTCGTTCACCGCGTCGTCGGTGGTCCCGGCCAGGATGCCCCCCGCCAGGAGCCAGATCTCGGCCATGGAAGAGGAGAGGCCAACTACGGTTTTGGGCGGGGCCGCCAGGGCGACGGTCTGCCCCGTGGAGTCGGTGAGGGTGATGGGGGCGTTCGCCGCCCCAGTGGGCGAGGGGGTAGGAGAGGCCGCCGACGTGGCGGAGGGGGGAGGGGTGCAGCCGGAGAGCAGGAGCAGGAGCGCAAGGAGCGCGGGAAGGGTTCTTTTCACAGAGGGGTCCTCCTAATCGACAAAAAATCGCCGAGGCCCGGTCCCGCCGGACCGGACCTCGGCGCCGCTGATCTGTTATTCGCCGGCAGGCCCGGCGGAGTGGTGCATGGACATGGGTTTGACGTTGAAGTTGGAGCGGTACTCCGTCTCATGCCAGAAGATATCCTCGGCCACCAGGCACTCGGGGTTGAGTTCCACCCCGTCCAGAATGATCTCCTTGAACTTTTTATATCCGGCCCGGTCGATGAGGTGTCCGCCGTGGAGGTACTCGGGCTTGTAGTCCATGACCCAGGCGGAGAACTTCTGCCAGTTTTTGAGGACTCCCAGCACCACGTCCTCGGTGGCCCAGTTGAGGAACATCTTGCCCGTGCGGGGGGTCTGGCGGCCGGTACGTCCCCCCAAAATGACCCGGTAGAATTTGGCCTCCTGCCGGGTCCATGCGCTGGCGGGGCAGGCCCGGACGCACTCGCCGCAGCCCACGCAGCAGCAGGGGTCCTTCTCGATCTTGCCGGTGTCCTGGTTGAGGGAGAGGACCCGGGTGGCGCCGTGCTCACAGGCGGTGACGCAGGCCCCGCAGCCGATGCACCGCTCGGGGTGGTAGGTCATGCGGGCCACGCCGATGATGCCGAAGTCGCACAGGTGGGCCTTGTTGCAGTCGTTGGGGCAGCCGGCGATATTGATCTTGATGTGGTAGTGGCTGGGGAAGATGATGGGCTCGATCTTCCGGGCCAGCTCGAAGGTGTTGCAGTTGCCGCAGATGCAGTGGTAGTTGCCCACACAGGCGGTGATGTTCCGGGCGCCGATGGTGGGGTAACCGCTCTTGGGGTCCCAGGGCTGGGGCTCATGGGCCACGGTGTCCATGTCCACGCCGCACAGCTCCTCGTCCACCTCCTGGATATAGTCCTTCAGATAGGCGTTGACGGCTGGGATGTCCTCGTATTTGATGCCGGTGATGTCGAAGGTCTGGCGGGTGCCGAAGTGGAAGTTTCCGTCCCCCCAGGTCTTGGCGATGTGCTCGATGGTGGAGAGGTACTTGGCGTCCACCATGCCGCCGGGGACCCGCATCTGGAGCATGAACTCGCCGGGGACCTTGGACTGGCGGAAGCAGTTGAGCCGCAGCTTTTTGATATTGATGTCGTGATTCATTCTCTGCCCCTCCCTCAGTCCACCAGGTCCCGGGCCACGGTGTAGGGGAACACCGGCCCGTCCAGGCAGACATAGACCTCGTCGATGCGGCAGTGGCCGCATTTGCCCACCGCGCAGGACATCTTCCGCTCGAAGCTCATCCACATTTTGTCCGGGTCGGCCCCGCACTTCACCAGCTCCAGGCCGGTGAACTTCATCATGGGGGGTGGGCCTACCACCACGACGGCGTAGCTGCCGCCAAACTGGTGGAAGGGGATCTCCTTGACAAACTCGGTGACGAAGCCGGTGCGCCAGCCCTCCTTGTGGTCGGTGTCCAGGGCGTAGGTGGTGTGGAACTTCTTTTCCCACTCCTCCAGCTCGTTTTGAAAGACGATGCCCTCCTCGTTTTTAAAGCCGCAGATGAGGTGGACGTCCTCCACCAGGCCGGGCTCATCGGCGCAGGCCCGGAGCAGGGAGCGGACGGGGGCCAGGCCGGTGCCGCCGGTGATGACCACCAGATGCTTGCCCCGGAACTGATCCAGGGGCCAGCCCTTGCCGTAGGGGCCCCGGAGGAAGAGGGTGTCCCCCGCCTCTTTCTGGAAGATCACGTTGGTGACCTTGCCCACGCTGCGGATGGTGAACTCCAGCCAGCCCTCCCCCTGGGCGGAGACGGAAATAGGGGCCTCCCCCACCTTGGGGATGGAGAGCTGCATGAACTGGCCGTGCTGGGGTTTGGCGTCGGTTGCCACCCGGAAGGTCCACTCGTGGGCGCTCTCCTTCTTCACGCTGAGGATGGTGCAGGGCTGCGGCTGAACAGGATTTTTCATGGGGCTCACCGTCCTTCCTTGGCCAGATCGGCCTTGATCTCGTCCACGGCGGCGTTGACTTTATTCACCGTGGCGGAGAGGGAAATCAACTCCGGGCAGCGGTGGGTGCAGCGGCCGCAGCCGACGCACATATGGCTGTCCCCGAAGCGGGCTTTGTAGTCGTGGAACTTGTGGAGCACCTTGTAGCGCATCCGGTCCCCGGCGGTGGAGCGGAACTCCCTCTGCCCGGCCATCTGGTCGAAGCCGGCGATTTGGCAGGAGGCGGCCACCCGCCGGCGCTCGCCCACCTCCGGGTTGTCGCCATAGCAGACATCCCGGGTGGTGAAGCAGGTGCAGGTGGAGCAGGCCACGGTGCAGCTGCCGCAGGAGATGCACCGCTTGTCGAACTCCTTCCACATGGGGTGCTTTTTCAGGGCCTGGCGCACCGCCTTGTCGGAGAGGTCGGGGATCTCCACCTTCAGCTCGTTTTCCTCCACGAAGGCGGGTATGTATTCCCCCTGGGGCATTCCGCCGAAGTAGGGGGCGAAGGCGGGATCGGCCACCTGGACGGATACGCCGTCGTGGGAGAAACGGAGGGCCAGGGCGTAGTCGTCGGTTTTGTTGGTGCCCATGGAGACGCAGAAGCAGGTGTCGTCCCCGCCGCCGCACTCCATCATGGCGAAATGGACCTGTTCCCGCATCCGCTGGTAGTAAAAGTCGTCGTACCCGCCATTTCCGGCGTAGATTTTGGCCTGGACGTGCTGGGCGTTGATGTCGCAGGGCCGGGCCAGGATCAGGATGGGCTTGGTGGGCCCCTTGCTGGCGCGGTACTCATCCTCTGTGAAGTAGAAGATGGCCTGCTGGATGGGGGAGAGGACCTCCTTGGCGGGATAGTCCGATTTGACCTCCCACACGATGTCCCCGAACCGCTCTACCTCGGCGTAGCGGATCACGTCGGTGTCGGAATAGCGGCCCTGTTTGGGGAACCGCTTGGGGGCGTATACGCGGTAGTCTTTTCGCAAAGCGCTCAGAACCTGGTCGGCCTGGGCGGCGTTCAGGCAATAGCCCATCCTGCAAACCTCCATATTTATCAATTCCAATGAGTCCCATTTTTCTGATTTGGTACGCTCATTCTAGCATAGGACCAGTATCAAGAAAAATTAGGGTTTATTATTGTCCAATAATATTTTGTGATTGATAGAAAAATGCCCCGGGCTTTTTGCCCGGGGCATCTCCTTTATTGCGCTCCGCACAGCTCAGAGAAGAATTGGCGGAATTCCGCCGCGAAGGCGCTGCCTTTTCTCCAGAGAAAGGTGAATTCGTGCTCCACGTGAAAATCGGACAATGGCACCTCCCGCAGGGTCCCGGCGGCCAACTCCCGCTCCGCCGCCCGGCGGTAGAGAAAGGTGATGCCGCAGTCGGCCTTGACCAATTCTTTGATGATGGTCAGATCGCTGATTTCGATGACGTGGCGGAAATCGGCGGGGCGGAAGTTGCGCTCCTCCAGCACCCGCACCAGCACCTCCCGGGAGCCGGAGCCCGGGTTTCGGAGGATGATGGTTTCCCCGAACAGGTCCTCCAGGTGAAGCGGCGCGGGAGGAAGGGGGTGCTCCGCCGCGCAGACGCACACGTAGGGCTCCGTGGTCCAGGGAATGAAATCGTATTCGTCCTTGTGAAAGTACCCCTCCACCAGGGCAAAGTCCAGGCGGCCCTCGTCCAGCTCATGGAGCAGGAGCCGGGTGTTCTCCACTAGAAAGTGGACGTCGACCTCGGGGTGGCGCTTCAGATACGCGGCAAGCCTCTGGGGAAGCGCATAGGTTCCGATGGTAAGCGTGGCGCCGAAGCGGAGGGAGCGGGCCCCCTCCCGGCGGGCGGCAAAGTCCCGCTTGAGTTTTTCCTCGTCATGGAGCATGGCGACAGCGGCATCCCGCAGCATAGCCCCCTCGGCGGTCAGGGCCAGCTGTTTGTTGTGGTAAGTAAAAAGTTTGGCTCCATAGTGCTCCTGGAGATATTGGATGTGCTGGGTAACGGCGGGCTGGGTGACGTTCAGCCTTTCCGCCGCGCGGGTATAGTTGAGACAGCGGCAGACCTCCAAGAATGTCTCCATCCGAAAATCCAACACAGGCAGACGCCTCCCCTCTGGAAACAGTATAGCGGGTTTGGAGGGCCAAGTCAAAAAATGATGCGTGTCAAATATGAAAATCCCCAAACCATCCCAATCAGGCAGCTGTTGGAATGGCAGCGGCAGAAGGGCACCGAAACCTGGATGCTTTCTATAATGGTGATATCATCACAGAGGCGTATCCGCCCCCGTGCTATATTATTTTCATCCTGTTTTGGAGGTTTTGTATGGAACTCAAGATCAAAAAAGGGCGAAGGGCCTTTGTTGACACGGACTGCTGCGTTGCCTGCGGCTGCTGCAAGAAGGTATGCCCCACGGGGGCCATTGAGATATGGCGGGGAGTGGCGGCGCAGGTGGACCTGGAGAAGTGCGTGGGCTGCGGCAAATGTATGAAAGAGTGCCCCGCGAGCGTGATTGTCCTTCAGGAGGCGGCCATATGAAAAAGCGTTGGTATGACTATCTTTGGATCGTGTCCCTGGCCTATCTGATCCTGGGGTTTTTCAATATTTTATTTGCCTGGGCCGGTCTCTTGTGCTTTTTTATCCCGCTGCTCATCTCTGTGACTAAGGGGACGAAGGCGTACTGCAACCACTACTGCGGCCGGGGACAGCTCTTCAGCCTGCTGGGCAGCCGGTTTGGCCTGTCCCGTAAAAAAGATGTCCCCGGATGGATGAAAAGCAAATGGTTCCGCTATGGATTCCTGATCTTCTTTTTCGCTATGTTCTTCCTTATGCTGTGGAATACCTATCTGGTTTTTGCCGGCGCGGCAGATTTGAAGCAGGTGGTGACGCTGCTGTGGACCTTTAAGCTGCCCTGGCAGTGGGCATACCACGGAACCTTGTTTCATCCGGGCGTGGCCCAATTCGCCTTTGGCTTTTACAGCGTCATGCTGACCTCCACCGTCCTCGGCTTTCTGACGATGATGCTGTTTAAACCCCGGAGCTGGTGTGTCTACTGCCCGATGGGGACCATGACGCAGCTGATTTGCAAAGTGAAAACGGCGTCTGAATAAACCGGCCGCTCCCGCCTGGCCTTATGCCAGGTGGGAGCGGCTTACGGCAGCGGCCCTCAGAGGGTACATAGGAACTGGGGCCATGATTACTTAAATGTGACAATGTCACGGAAAGCCTGAGGCAAGTCAGGTATTATAAATTCAGAAAACACAAGGAACAGGAGGGCAAGAACATGTCTGCGATCCATATCCATAAAACAACTTTCACGCCGAGGTCATTGATTCCGATAAGCCCGTCTTGCTAGACTTCTGGGCTTCCTGGTGCGGCCCCTGCCGGATGGTCGGGCCGCTGGTGGAGGAGATCGCCGGGGAGCGCACCGACATCAAGGTGGGCAAGGTCAATGTGGATGAAGAGCGGGAGCTGGCCGCACGGTTTCAAATCACCAGTATTCCCACGCTGATGGTTATCAAGAAGGGAAAGATCGTCAGCCAGGCCATGGGGGCCAGACCCAAGCAGCAGATCCTCGCCATGCTTTGAGCGCCGGGCAGCGGATATTAACGTTATTTAAGGAGTTGAGCGGAATGAAGCAAACCGATTTTGTGGTCACCCTTTTTGAGGGGAAGGAAAATCCGAACAATCTGACCGTGGCGGTGGTCATGGGGGTCAACGCGCTGAAACAGGGGCACAGCGCCAGCATTATCCTCATGGTCGACGCCGTGGCGCTGGGCCAGCCGGACGCCGCGAAGGGGGTGGACATTGGAGCGCCCTTCCCGGAGGCGGGCGGCCAGTTGGAGGAGTTCCTGCGGCTGGGTGGTCAGGTGTGTATCTGCAACGCCTGCATGGAACACAACGGCTTTACGGCGGAGCAGATGGACAAACGCTATGTGCTGATCAACGCGCCCGATGTGGTGAGCCTGCTGATGGGGGCGAAGGGCTCCCTGCAGATCACGTAAACCACAGGAAGAAAAACAGGGGGGGAACAGAATGGAATTGCCGCAAGTCATGGAACAAAAATCCTTTGTCATCGTGGGAGATACGCTGAACGAGGAGAAGTACGCCAGCAAGATCAAGCGGGCGATGATGGAGCATGGTTATCAGGTCCAGTGCGTTGGGAAGGAACTGCGGTCCATCAACGACGTCTCCGGCGAGATTGACATTATCGACCTGTGCGTCCGGGCGGACAAGGGGCTGGCGCTGCTCCAGGAATGCCAAAAGGCTTTTAAGAGCGTGGTCATTCAGCCGGGAGCCTCCAGCGAGGCGCTTGTTCAGTACCTCAATGAGCATAACATCCCGTACATAGACGGATGCCTCCTCGTGGGGTTGAAGCTGTATCAATCGCAATAAGAAAAGCACCAGGCGCCGCCTGTGCAGCATCCAGTGCTTTCCTGTGAGGTGAGCGGCCGGATGGAACAGCGGCCTCACCCTGTGTGTCCTATTTGCCGGCCAGTCGTTCAAGCCGTTTTGTGTCTACGATTTCCACAGTCCCCCGGGCCAGGCTCACCATGCCTTCGTTTTGAAAATAGCGGAGCATCCGGGTGACCACCTCCCGGGCGTTGCCCAGGTGATTGCCGATGACCTCGTGGGTGATTTTCAGGCAGTTTGTCCCCTCAATGACCGCTTCCTCCAGCAGGAAGGCGGCAAGCCGCCGGTCAAAACTCTTCCACATGATCTGCTCAATGAGCCACATGACCTCGGAAAACCGTGAGGCCATGATCTCATTGGTGTAATTGGCCATCGGCGCCGACTGCTCCATCACCTGCTGGTAGACCTGCGCCGGGATGACCCAAAACTGAGAATCCTTCTCCGCCTCAATGGTGATCTCAAACTGTATGCTCCGCATCATGCAGGACGCGGAAAACAGGCAGACATCCCGTTCAAACAGCCGGTAGATCGTGACCTCCCTGCCTTCGTCTGAGAGGATGTACGCCCGGAGCTGACCGGAGGAGATCAGCAAAAGGCCCAGGCAGTCCGTGGACCCGTTATGGATGACCGTGCCCTTTTTGACATCCTGGCGGACAGCGGACCCGGTAAGCATAGACTGCTGTTGTGCCGTCATTTGATCCCAGATCGGAAAATAACTTGAGATATCCAACTCGGCCGCACCTCCTAAACGCGCATTATTATAGGTTGTATCAAGGTATCTGTCAATTATCCATTGACGTATGACAGAAAAGTTGCTATTCTGACAGGGAAAATAGAAAAGAAAATATGTGTTCAAGTAATTCGGGGACGGCAGGTGGGGAAACAAGTATCCCCGCAGGCAGAGAAGTCCCGGCAGTCACGAACAAACGAGATAAAATAGTCCGCTTGAAAAAAGACGGCTTATAAAAATAATTTGGAGGTATCACTATGGAACAGAAATTCTACATCTGCGAGCACTGCGGAAACATCATTGCGATGGTCAGAGACAAGGGCGTGCCTGTTATGTGCTGCGGCCAGAAAATGACGGAGATCATTCCCGGCACCACTGACGCCGCCCAGGAAAAGCACGTGCCTGTTTATCAGGTGGAGGGGGGCAAGGTCCATGTCACGGTAGGCGCGGTGGAGCATCCCATGACCCCGGAGCACTATATTGAGTGGGTGTCGCTCCAGACCAAGCAGGGCAATCAACGCAAGGCCCTGAAGCCCGGCGAGCCCCCGAAGGTATGCTTCTCCATTTGTGAGGGAGACGAGGTGGAAGCCGTCTACGCCTACTGCAATCTGCACAGCCTTTGGAAGGCCTGAACTGAATCCCAAACCATTACCGCTGATATCTTCGCGGAGAATGATAGACATACGAATGCTCAGACAGACCGCCGTGGAGAGGAGAACTCCACGGCGGTCTTTTTTATCTATGTGATAATATCACGGAAAAACCGGCGAAAAGAGAATATATTAAAGACAGCAAAAGAAAAAGGAGTTGTGCTCTATGGCGATTTTGCAAATGAATCATGAAAGCTATAAAAAATATATTGCCGAGTCGGACAAGCCTGTGCTGGTGGAGTTCTGGGCGCCGTGGTGCACCTATTGCCGCCGCCTGGCTCCGGCGCTGGAGCAGGTTGCGAAGGAGTATGAGGATACTCTGCTCATTGGCCAGGTCAATATCGACGATGAGCCGGAACTGGAGGAAGAAGAGCAGATTGAGGTGGTCCCCACTCTGCTGCTCTATCAGAACGGCCAGCTTCTGGACTCTATCGTGGCGCCGGAATCCAAGCCGCAGCTGGAAGACTTTATCAGGGGATCTCTGAGCAAGCGGGAAACCAGGCAGGAAGAGTCCGGACATATCTATGACATGATCGTTGTGGGCGGCGGCCCCGGAGGATATACGGCGGCACTGTACGCGGCCAGAGCCGGTCTTGATACCATCGTCCTGGAAAAGCTGTCCGTTGGGGGGCAGATGGCCCTGACGGAGCAGATCGACAATTACCCCGGCTTTGAGGATGGTGTGGACGGCTTCACCCTGGGTGAAAAAATGCGGCGGGGCGCAGAGCGGTTCGGCGTGGAGAGCCGGACGACAGAGGTGCTGTCCTTTGATTTTTCCAATCAGGTAAAGGCCGTGGAGACCAGTGAAGGGACGCTGCGGGGCAAAACGGTGGTGCTCGCCACCGGGGCCAGCCCCAGGGAATTGGGCCTGGCCGGGGAGCGGGAGCTGCTGAGAAAAGGCGTCAACTACTGCGCCGCTTGTGACGGCATGTTCTACAAGGGGAAAACGGTGGTCGTCGTAGGGGGCGGCAATACGGCCGCGGCGGATGCCCTCATCCTCTCCCGTATCTGCGAGAAAGTGATCCTCGTCCACCGGCGGGACACGCTGCGGGCCACGAAAATTTACCACGCTCCCCTGATGGAGGCAAAAAATGTGGAATTCCGCTGGAACAGCGCGGTGACGGAGCTGCTGTCCGACGAAAAGGTGACGGGCGTCCGGCTGCGGGACCTGAAAACCGAAGAGGAAAGCATCGTGGCCTGTGACGGCGTATTCGTCAGTGTGGGGAGGAAGCCCGCCACCGAGCTGGTGAAGGGGAAAATCGAGCTGGACCCCTCGGGCTATGTGGTGGCCGACGAGTCCACCCGCACTAGCGTCCCGGGCGTGTTCGCCGTGGGGGACGTGCGCACCAAGGCGCTGCGGCAGGTGGTGACCGCCGTGTCCGACGGTGCCGTGGCGGTCCATTTCGCGGAAGAATACCTGGCGGGCGGTGTGTGAAGTATAGCTGTCTTTACAAATCCGCATAGATACAAATATAACAAAAGACCGCTGGCTTTTGTCAGCGGTCTTTTCCGTGGTCAGAGTGTAATTATAGGGTTTCAGAAAAATTTGAACACAAAGTTGGTATTCGGGTATGGGCAATCAGTATTTCAAGGTATTAGCCAATCTGTCTCAACAAATCTCTGACAATACTTTCAATTCGGTCTATTTCATCGGCAGGAAGAATTCCTGTATGCATAATAATATTTCGGGACATTTCTAAATCATCCATTCTAGACATTAACCACGCTTGATTTGGCACAATATCAGAAAAATCATTCCAATTTGCAATAATGATTTGGCCCAAATTCCCAAGCATAGTATATCCAATTTCATTGCCAGTACGATTAGAATGGTATTTATTCTTTTCTTCTTTTTTCTTTAGATCAACAACGGCATCTTTTATTTTTTTGGGCACTGTGTGTTCCCACCAATCAATTCCGTGACGTTCTGACATACGTTCAACAATAAAATTCCGAATAGTATTTTCGATACAATAAAGAGCCGTGTAAACGGATGACATCTTTGTGGCATCATTCCAAACCCTTGGGCTAAAGTCTCTTTCTACAACTCGGCTAATTGGCACAAAATCACCTGAGGAAGAAACAGAAATCCCCTCGTTTTCTAATGTATTGAAAGAATCTTGAGCCAACAACGCATTGAATACAAATTCTTTAATTGTACGTTCACTCATCATTAGTCCTCAAAGCATAAGGTTATCTTTTAAGCTTTTGAAAATCGCATTATATACTGAAATATCAGTTGTGGCAGGCAGATGAATTTGAATATTATAGTGAAACTCTGTGCTTTTAGGAGACGGGGCTACAGTTACTTGAGGAGAGGTGACAACCTGTTCTTGGACGGGCATTTCAGCTGGCGTACTTTCAATAGAAGATTGACTAAAATCTGCGATATTGCAAAGAGCTTTAAATGTACTGTAAACCCTTTTTACAGAATCTTCATCCCCACCGGTTACACGAGAAATCGCACCTTTTATATTAGCTTCATTATCTTTATAAATTTCTACATTTATAGTAAATAATTCGGAATATAATTCACGAATACGTGCAGCGACGATCTTCTTGTAGGTTGTTTTATCACGCAACTGGTCATATAGTATACGGTAGGTACACTATCGTCAGTCAAAAATCCAAGCTTCTTAAAGAGAGGAACGATACCGCGATCATTTGTGCTGGTATATCCCATATTTCTCAAAAAATCGAGTGTAAATTTGGCGGGTTTTGCGGCGGATTGTAGGCTTTCGATAATCATGGAAATTTTATTATTGGATGTCATATATGGGTATTCAGTCACACGTATCCCACCTAAAAGTTAATTTGCAATATATATTTTAAGTTATTTTTCTTGGGATTGCAAGCACAATTATTGAATGTGCTTCGGGACAAAATGTCCCAAACCGTTTTCCCTTTACATGGCTTGGGCCGTATATCCCCCAACACCGTATATCGTTTAGAATAGCCGGGGGCTGTCTGTCAAGGGTGCATCAGCACCGCCGCTTTGCGGCGGCTTGCCCTTGACTGATTGCACTGGCTGTTCTATTTTCTGGCGGCGTGACAGAGCATATCCTCCAGAGCATCCCTCTTTCCCAAGATCGGGAAAGAGAGGGGGATTTGGTTGAACACATGGAGTTTGAATATGAACTTTACTAATAGTCCCTATGATCGTATGATGAAAGAAGTCCCCAATTATGAGAATGTAAAACAGCAAACGGTATCGGTAATCAAAGAGCCAGTCGCTTTGACGCAGAGCCGATAGCACAGGAACTTGCCCTGTAGTTGTCGGCTTTTTCATGTTTATATAGCTTTATTATCTGCGCGGCGGCAGAAAAGAAAAGAACGCCGTGGGCAGATCATTGGTCTGTTATTCATTTTGGAAGGAGGTACAATGCCGGAACAGCACACCTATCAAGTCGGCAAAATTACTTTCATTGTTACCCCGGTCTATAAGGACAAGAGGTTGGGAGAAACGATGGAGGACATTCTCTTAAAGCTTTTGCTGGCAGATCTGGAAAACAGCGACATCCTTAACAACGGGTCGGAACGGAGGTACAATATACTTGGAATTACTGATTGCCCGACACCCGAGGAAGGAGGCTATTTTGAAACTGTCGGGCAATAAAACTACTACCTTTGGCACAGCCGCTCTTTACTCTCGTTTGAGCCGTGACGATGGTAGCCGAACTGATAGACCACATTGAGGTATATCCGGTGGTCTAGGAGGACGGCGTAACCAATCAGCGGGTGACAAACCATTACAACTGCATCGGCGTGTTTGAGGTGCCGGATCGCCGCAAAATCCCCGAGCGGGATATTCTGCTGGAAACAAGACGAGGCGTAGCATTGAGCTACGCCCCGGCATGGATTGCAGTATAATGTTAGGAATAAAAAATGCGGAATGCCCATTACAGGATACTCAGATCCTATAAGGACACTCCGCATGGTCGGAGTGGCGGGATTCGAACCCGCGGCCTCTTGGTCCCGAACCAAGCGCGATACCAAGCTTCGCCACACCCCGTTAAAACGCAAGGGTAATTATACCGGCAAACAAATGGAATGTCAAGCCAAATTGACAATGGGGCCCGTCGTTTTGGGGATTGCGGGCCTAACTCTTATATAGTAAGATGAAGCAAAGGGGTGATGGCGTGAAGGGGTTTGTACGAGATGATTTGTGGTTTTCCCTGTGCGGGCTGAATTGTGGGCTATGCCCCATGCGGTTGGATCAGTACTGCCCCGGCTGCGGCGGGGGAGCCGGGAACCAATCCTGCGCCATCGCGAGGTGCGGCATGGAGCATGGGGGCGTGGCCTACTGCTTTCAGTGCGGCAGCTTCCCCTGCGGAAAATACGAGGGGCTGGATGAATACGATTCCTTTACCTCCCACAGAAACAGGAGGAAAGATTTTGAAACGGCCCGGAAAATCGGTGTGGATGCCTACCGTGATATCCAGACCAGAAAAGCGGAGATTTTGAAGCTGTTGCTGGATCAGTACAATGACGGACGAAAGAAGCGCTTTTTCTGCTTCGCCGTCAATCTCTTGGAGCTGGAAGATCTGGAGCGTGCTTTGGAACAGCTTTTGACCCGGAATGTGCCGGAGGGAGAAACCGGCAGGGAACGGGCCGCTTACGCCGCCGGCCTGCTTCAGGAAGCGGCGGACCGGAAGAGTATTGATTTGAAGCCCCGCGGGAAACCCAGAGAAAAAAAGCGGTGAAAGCAGGAGGCTGTCTCGTGTATGGGACAGTCTCCCGACGTTTGAGTACATAAAGCCGCCGCCTGCCGCATACAGTGTCCCAGGATTAAAGGGGTGGACTTGTATGGAGAAGACGGCGGGACGGGCCGAGATAGGCCGGCGGGTATATCGCAGAAGCAGAGGGAAGCGGGCGGAGCTGGGGGAGCGGGAGAAACGGCGGCTCATACAGCTGGCGGCCTGTCTGGCGCTGTTTTTGGCCGTGTTTTTTGCCAAGGGAGCGGACAAGCTGGCGGGCCTGCGGGCCGACTTGTCCTCCGCCATCAGCGCCGACATGGATTTCCAGGCCGTGTTTGCCGACCTGGGCTGGTCCATCGCCTCGGGCCAGCCGGTGGGGGAGACCCTGAACGATCTTTGGACCGACGTATTCCTGCCCACGGAAAAGGCGGCTCCCGCATCCTGGAGGGAGGGGCCGCTCTACCAGTCGTCTCTGGAGACCCTGTCCCGCCGGGACGGGGTTCCGGTCATGGCCCTGATGGGCCTGGAGCCGGAGGGGGGCCACGCAGACCCCATGTCCTCCAGCGGCGCCCCCGCCGAGCCGGAGCCTGAGCCGGAACCGGCAGTGGTCCATGTGGACTATACCGGCCCAACTCTGCCGGACAACACCACGATGGACCGCTATGCCCTCAACGTGGGGGAGACGGTGACGCCGGTGATGGGGGTGCTGTCCTCTGATTTCGGCTGGCGGGAGCATCCCATCGACGGGGGAGAAAAATTCCATTGCGGCGTGGATCTGGCCGTGGATACCGGCACAACGGTGAAGGCTTTCGCCGACGGGACAGTGGACTATATCGGCGAGAGCGATGTCTACGGAAAGTATCTCCAGATCAGGCATGCCAATGGGGTGACGTCCTTCTACGCCCATTGCAGCAAGCTGTGCGTCCAACAGGGACAGACGGTGGCGGCGGGGGATAAGGTGGCTGAGTCGGGGGCCACCGGACATGTGACGGGGCCCCACCTCCACTTTGAACTCAAGATCAACGGGGTGCGCCTGGAGCCCCTCTATTATATTGAGACTCGTTCATGACGCTGGGACGGGTGGAGGTGGGGGGCGGCTTCCTGCTGTGCGCCGCCCTCCTTTATTATTTGGATGGAGAGGGGATCGTCCTTTGGGCGCTTATGTCCTGCGCCCTTCATGAACTGGGGCATCTGGCGGCTATCCGGCTGCTGGGCGGACGGGTCGTCAAGCTCCGGCTGACCTGTGCCGGGGCGGAGCTGCGGCTTTCCGCCGCCCGCCCCCTGCCGCCGGGCAGAATGATGGCGGCGGCATTGGCCGGTCCGGCTGTCAATCTGGCGCTGGCCGTGGGGACGGCCCGTCTGGCGCGGCTGGGCTTTGGAGAACGGCTCTATCTGTTTGCAGGGCTCAATCTGGGGCTGGCCTGCTTCAACCTGCTGCCCGTCCAATGGCTGGACGGCGGGCGGGCTCTGGCAGCGGGGCTGACACTGCTGTGGTCGGAGCGGCTTGGAAAGCAGGTGGTGGCTGCCTGTACCGCGGCTCTGGTGGCGGCGCTGCTGGCAGTGGGGGCCCTCCTGCTCTGGGAGAGCGAAGGGCGGAATTTTACGCTGCTTATCGCCGGCCTTTGGATGGCCGGTATGGCAGGACGTGCCAAACGGGCGGAAATCTTTTAAAAAAGAGATCCTATCCTGAAAATTTTGCTTGCATCGGAGAAATCCTTGTGATAAAATACCATAGTCTCAATAAAGGGTGTTCCGCTGCGGTGCCGTCTGGAAAATGGATGGCGAAAAGGCCGGAATGAACGCCTATAAACTAGGAGGAAAAACAAATGGATCTGATGCAGGCTTTTACCGCCAAGTACGTCAAGGCTGAGCCCCCTGTGGCCAACGTGGGCGACACCGTGCGTGTCCACGTGAAGATCAAGGAAGGCAGCCGTGAGCGTGTCCAGGTGTTCGAGGGCACCGTGATCGCCAAGAAGCATGGCGGCATCGATGAGAGCATCACCGTGCGCCGCGTTTCCTACGGCGTCGGTGTGGAGAAGGTGTTCCCCCTTCACGCTCCCTCTGTGGAGAAGATCGAGCTGGTGCGCAAGGGTAAGGTCCGCCGGGCCAAGCTCTACTTCCTGCGCGACCGCGTGGGCAAGGGCGCCAAGCTCAAGGAGAAGCTGTAAGAACCATACGGAAAAGGAGCGGGAAACCGCTCCTTTTTTGTTTCCTTGGGCCGTGAACGGCCTTTTCAAAAGGCAAAAAGTTGTGTATAATATATCAAATACGCCCATCCGGTGGGCGGGTCCAAATCAGAGCGTTGACAAAGGAGCGTGGGGGAAGTGAATATTCAGTGGTATCCCGGCCATATGACCAAGACCCGGCGGCAGATCGAGGCCGACCTGGGACAGGTGGATATGGTGGCGGAAATCGTGGACGCCCGCATCCCCATCTCCTCCCGGAACCCGGACATCGACGCCCTGGTGGGCGCGAAGCCACGGCTCATCGTCCTTAACCGGGCCGACCAGGCCGACCCGGCGGGGAACCGGGCGTGGGCCCAGGCCTTCCAGGCTCAGGGCCACGCCGTGCTTGAGACTGACGCCAAGACGGGCAAAGGGGTTTCCCGGTTCTCCGCCGTCTCCAAGGAGCTTCTGCGGGAGCAGATCGAGCGGTGGCGGGCCAAGGGCCAGGTCGGGCGCCCCGTCCGGGCCATGGTGGTGGGGGTGCCCAACGTGGGCAAGTCCACCTTTATCAACCAGGTGGCCAAGCGGAAATCCGCCAAGGCGGGGGACCGGCCCGGCGTCACCCGGGGCAAGCAGTGGGTGACGGTGGACGCCGGCCTCTCCCTGCTGGACACGCCGGGTATCCTCTGGCCCAAGTTTGAGGATGAGCGGGTGGGCCGCCATCTGGCCTATACCGGGGCGGTGAAGGACGACATCATGGACGTGGAGACCCTGGCCTGCCACCTGATGGATGACCTGGCCCGGCGCTACCCGGACGCCCTACGGGAGCGGTATAAGCTGGAGCTGCCCCGGCGGCAGGAGGAGCAGGACGCCGTGGCTTACGGCTATGAGCTTTTGAAGGCGGGGGCTGGGAAGCGGGGCTTTCTCATTTCGGGGGGCGAGGCGGACACGGAGCGCATGGCCCGCATCCTGTTGGATGAGTTCAGAGGCGGCAAGCTAGGTAACTTTACACTGGAACTGCCCCAGGAGATGGAAAAATGAACCTCTGGGAGCTGGAGGAGCGCTGCTGGGCCCAGGGCCGCAGTCTGGTCTGCGGCGCCGATGAGGCGGGGGCCGGGCCCTTGGCCGGGCCGGTCTACGCCGCCGCCGTCATTCTGCCCCGGCATCTGGAGCTGATGTGGCTCAACGATTCCAAGCAGGTGACCCCAAAACGGCGGGAGGTCCTGTTTGAGGAGATCAAGGCCCAGGCGGTGGCCTGGTCGGTGGCCTCGGTGGATGAGGGGACCATCGACGACATCAATATTCTAAACGCCCGGCTCCTGGCTATGGAACGGGCCATCCGGGCACTGGAGCCCGCCCCGGACTATGCCCTTATCGACGGAAACCGCGACAAGGGGATTACCTTGCCTCATGAAACGGCCGTGAAAGGGGACAGCCGCAGCGCCAGCATTGCCGCGGCGTCTATCTTGGCTAAGGTGAGCCGGGACCGGTATATGGAGGAGATGGCGAGGCAGTACCCGGAATACCGGTTTGAGAGGCATAAGGGCTACCCCACCAAGCTCCATTATGAAATGCTCAAAAAATATGGGCCCAGCCCTATTCATCGCAGGAGCTTTTTGAAAAAATTTTACGCCGGGGAGGCGGGGACTTGATGCAGGCTTTGGTACATATTGCCCTGGTGGTCCGGGATTACGACGAGGCCATAGAGTTCTACACGAGAAAGCTCCACTTCACGCTTTTGGAAGACACCTATCAGCCCGAGCAGGACAAACGCTGGGTGGTGGTGGCGCCTCCCGGTTCCAATGGGACCACCATTTTGCTGGCGCGGGCTTCCAAGCCGGAGCAGGAGCCTTTCATCGGCCACCAGTGCGGCGGCCGGGTCTTTCTCTTCCTGGGGACCGACGATTTTCAGCGGGATTATCAAGACCTGCTGAGCCAGGGGGTGGAGTTTGTCCGCCCGCCCAAGGAGGCCGACTACGGCATTGTGGCGGTCTTTCGGGACCTGTATGGGAACCTCTGGGATCTGGTGGAATTCAAGCCGGGCCATCCCATGGCCGGGCGGGTTTGGTGAGCGGGGAGGACCGGCGGCTCCTGGGCCGCTGGGGGGAGGCCTTGGTGGCCGCGGACCTGCGTGGAAAGGGCTTTGACCTTGTGGCCGCCGGCTGGCACTGCCGGATGGGGGAGATCGACCTGATCGCCTCCGATGGGCGATACCTCTGTTTTGTGGAGGTCAAGCTGCGCAAGAATGCCCGTTTTGCCCAGGCACGGGAGGCGGTGGACCGGCGCAAGCAGGAGAAGCTGCGCCTTGCCGCCCAGCTCTATCTGGCGGAAAACCCCACCCGGCTCCAGCCTCGGTTTGATGTGGCGGAGGTCTACGCCCCGGAGGGTACCGCCACCCGCCAGCCCAAAATCCAATATATAGAGGACGCGTTTTGATGAGAGTTTTCGACGGACACTGTGATACCATTCTCCGCTGTTATGAAACTGGAGGGGGATTTCGGAAAAACGAGGGCCATTTGGACCTGGAGCGGATGGGAAGGTATGAGAATTACGCCCAGTTCTTTGCCATCTTCGCCTCAAAAGAGGAGGCCGGGAGCAAGCCGCTGTTCCAGATCTTCCAGGAGGAGTACGCCCTCTTCCACCGGGAGATGTCGGCCAACGCCGGCCTGGTGGTCCACTGCCGGACGGCCCAGGAGGCGGAGGCGGCCTGGAAAAAGGGGCGGGCCGCCGCCTTTCTCTCCGTGGAGGGGGCCGAGCTGCTGGACTGTGACCTCCACAAGCTGGAGCGGGCCTGCGAGCTGGGCGTCCGGGCGGTGAACCTGACCTGGAACTACGAAAACGCTCTCTCGGGCAGCAACGCCGAGGGGGCCGGCAAGGGCCTCACCGAACAGGGAAGGGCCTTCGTGGAGCGGATGCAGGCCCTTGGGATGCTGGTGGACGTGTCCCACCTGTCCGATCCGGGCTTCTGGGATGTGATGGCCCTGGCGAAAAAGCCGGTCATTGCCAGCCATTCCAACGCCAGGGCTCTCTGCGGGCACAAACGGAACTTGACCGACGCGCAATTTACTGCCATAATAGGCAATCATGGAGTGGCAGGGCTCAATATGTGCCCCGATTTTCTGGGGGAGGAGCCGGACCAGGACAGAGTGGTGGCCCATATCGAGCACTGGTTTTCCCTGGGGGGAGAGAAAAACGTCTCCCTGGGGGGAGACTGGGATGGGATCGCCAGCACCCCCCGGGACATCCGGGGCATCCAGGATCTCGATTCCCTGGCCCAGCGGCTCCTGCGGATGAATTATCGAGAGGAACAGGTTAGGGACCTGTTTTGCAATAACTTGATGAGGGTAGTGAGAGAAGTATGTACTATGTAAGCACCAGAGACAAGCTGAGAAAGACCCCGGTGGCGGGGGCCATCGCCTATGGTCTGGCGCCCGACGGCGGCCTCTATACCCCGGAGGCCATCCCGACCCTGGCCGGAAACGCCCTGAACACCCTCAAGAGCATGACCTATCAGCAGCGGGCGGTCTATCTGATGAGCATGTATTTGGACAGCTATTCCGCCTCTGAGCTGGCCGGCTTCTGTTCCCGTGCCTACGGGCCGGAAAAGTTCGACGACGCCCGGGTGGCTCCGGTCCGCACGGTGGACGAGACGACCTATGCTCTGGAGCTGTGGCACGGGCCCACCTGCGCCTTTAAGGATCTGGCCCTTCAAATGCTGCCCTACCTGCTTACCGCCGCCCTTCAGAAGGAGGGGGAGCGGAAAACCGCCTGCATCCTGGTGGCCACCTCCGGCGATACCGGTAAGGGGGCCCTGGAGGGCTTCAAGGATGTGGCGGGCACCCGTATCCTGGTGTTTTATCCCAAGGACGGGGTCTCCGCCATTCAGGAGCTTCAGATGAACACCCAGGAGGGCGCCAACGTGGGCGTCTGTTCCGTGGTGGGCAATTTTGACGACGCACAGACCGGAGTGAAGCGGATCTTTTCCGACCCGGAGCTGCGGGAGGAGCTGGCCCAGCGGGGGTTCTTCCTCTCCTCGGCCAACTCCATCAACTGGGGCCGGGTACTGCCCCAGATCGTCTACTATGTCTCCGCCTACTGCGACCTCATGAGGGACGGAGTGCTGGAGAAGGGGGATAAGCTCAACGTCTGCGTCCCCACCGGCAACTTCGGCAATATCCTGGCGGCGTACTACGCCAAGCAGATGGGTGTGCCCCTGGGACGGCTGATCTGCGCCTCCAACCAGAATAACGTCCTCACAGACTTCATCCAGACCGGTACCTATGACCGGAACCGGCCCTTCTACAATACAATCTCTCCCTCCATGGACATCCTGATCTCCTCCAACCTGGAGCGGCTGCTCCACGCCTTCACCTGCGGGGACGCGCCTCAGGTCCGGGATTACATGGACCGTCTGTCCGCCGAGGGCCGCTATCAGGTCTCCGGGGAGGTAAAGAAGAAGCTGGACCGGGAGTTCGCCGCGGCCTTCTGCGACGACGCCCAGGCCAAGCGGGCCATCGCCAAGGTATGGAATGAGAAGCACTACCTCATCGACCCCCACACCGCCGTGGCCATGGACGCCCTGGAGCAGTACCGGGCCAAGACGGGGGACGCCACGCCTACGCTGGTGGTCTCCACCGCCAGCCCCTTCAAGTTCGGACCCGCCGTCATGGAGGCCCTGGGGGTGGCGGAGCCCATCCGGGGTTTGGAGAGCATCCGGCAGCTCAGCGACCTTACCGGCGTTGCCGCCCCGGCGCCTCTGGCCTCCCTGGCCGGGAAGCAGATCCGCTTTTCCGGCACCGTGGAGAAGGACCATATGGCCGACAAGGTCCGGGAGATGCTGAAGTAATGGCCCTCTATGCCATCGGAGACACCCATCTCTCCCTGGGCGGGAAGAAAGCCATGGACACCTTTGGGGGCGCCTGGGAGGGGTATGTGGAAAAGCTGCGTCTCGGCTTTTCCGGGCTGACGGAGCGGGATGAGATCGTGCTCTGCGGGGACCTTTCCTGGGGGATGAGCCTGGAGGAAGCCCTGCCGGATTTTCAGTTTTTGGAGTGCCTATTTCCTGGGAAAAAGTATCTCCTGAAGGGGAACCACGACTATTGGTGGACCACCGCCAATAAAATGATGAGCTTTTTCAATGACCACGGGCTGGAAAACTTCGCGCTTCTCCACAATAACTGCCAGTTTTACGGGGACGTGGCCCTCTGCGGCACCCGGGGGTGGTTTTTTGAGGAGGAGGCCGACGGCCACAACGAAAAGGTCTTTCACCGGGAGATCCTGCGGCTGGAGACATCGCTGAAGGCGGCGGGGGAGGCGGAAAAGCTCTGCTTCCTTCACTATCCCCCCCTCTATCAGGGATATATCTGCCAGGAGATCGTAGACCTTTTGGAGCTCTACAAGGTAAAAGCCTGCTATTACGGCCATCTTCACGGGGGCAGCCACCGGCTGGCCCAGGAGGGACGACGTGGGAGCGTGGAATATCACCTGATCGCGGGGGATTATGTGGGATTTGTCCCCCAAAAAGTCCTGGATGGGGACTGAAATTGAAAAAGTTCTGTGAATTCCTGAAAAAACGCTGGAAATATGACGCTATGTCTGATACAATGAAAAAGATTTCGTAAACGGGCGCTGCCGGCCAAGAGAGAAGGTAGGGCCTGCGCCGACAGGAGGAAGTACAAACATGAATGTCAAGAGCGTGGAGAAACTGGAAAAGAGCATGGTCGCCCTGACCATCGAGGCGAGCGCCGCCGAGCTGGAGGCCGCCGTCGACAAGGTCTACAAGAAGCAGCGGGGCAAGATCATGATCCCCGGCTTCCGGAAGGGCCACGCGCCCCGTAAGATCATCGAGGCCATGTATGGAACCGACGTCTTCTACGAGGACGCCGTCAACGAGATTTACCCCGACCTCTTCGCCCAGGCGGCGGAGCAGGAGAAGCTGGACACCGTGGCCTATCCCGAGGTGGAGCTGCAGGACATCAACAAGGAGGGCTTTACCTTTAAGGCCACCGTGGCCGTCCGTCCCGAGGTCACCCTGGGCGACTACAAGGGCCTGACCGCCCCCAAGGAGACCGTGAAGGTCACCGACAAGGATATCGACGAGGAGCTCAAGCCCTACATCCAGCGGGCCACCAGCATGAAGGACGTGGACCGCAAGGCCAAGAAGGGCGACACCGTCACCATCGACTTCGAGGGCTTCATGGACGGCAAGGCCTTCGAGGGCGGCAAGGCCGAGGGACACGATCTGGAGCTGGGTTCCGGCTCCTTTATTCCCGGTTTTGAGGATCAGCTCATCGGCGCCAAGGCCGGCGAGGACAAGGAAGTGAAGGTGACCTTCCCCGCTGAGTACCAGGCGGAGGAGCTGGCCGGCAAAGAGGCCACCTTTAAAGTGACCGTCCACGCCGTCAAGGAGAAGGTGGAGCCCACCCTGGACGACGAGTTCGCCAAGGACGTCTCCGAGTTTGAGACTCTGGAGGCCCTTCGCAAGGACCTGGGCGACAAGCTCACCGAGCGCCGGGAGCGCGCCGCCCGCAGCGCCTTTGAGGAGGCCCTGCTGGACCAGGTGACCGAGAACATGACCGCCGACATCCCCGACGCCATGGTGAATTTCCGGGCTCAGCGGATGCTGGAGGATTACAGCCAGCGCATCACCTCCCAGGGCATCCCCTTTGACCAGTATTTGGCCATGACCGGACTCACCGTGGACATGCTCAAGGAGCAGGCCATGGAGGGGGCTCTCCGTCAGGTCAAGACCGACCTGGCCCTGGGTGCCATCGCCAAGGCCGAGGGGATCGAGGTCACCGACGCCGACATCGACGCCGAGTGTGCCCGTCTGGGCGAGCAGTACCATATGACCGCCGAGGACGTGAAGAAGGTGGTGCCCCTGGGTGACCTGAAGAACGACCTGACCAACCAGAAGGCGGCCAACATCGTCTTTGATTCCGCCAAGGCGGGCAAGGCCCCCGCCAAGAAGGCGGCCAAAAAGGCCGAGGACGAGGGCGAGGAGAAGAAGCCCGCCGCCAAGAAGTCCACCGCCAAGAAGGCCGCCAAGGCCGACGAGGGCGAGGAGAAGCCCGCCGCCAAGAAGAAGGCCCCCGCCAAGAAGGCTGAGGGAGAGGCTGAAAAGAAGCCCGCCGCGAAAAAGACCACCAAGAAAGCGGAGAAGACCGAGGAATAATCCAGACCGGTTTGGGGATACTATGGTGTGTGTTTGTGTTCTCTGTGTCAATTTGGTAAAGGAGATAAGTCAATCATGAGTTTAGTTCCCTATGTAGTAGAGCAGACCAGCCGGGGCGAGCGTTCTTACGACATCTTTTCCCGACTGCTCAACGACCGGATCGTCTTCCTGGGGGAAGAGGTCAACGCCACCACCGCCAGTCTGGTGGTCGCCCAGCTTTTGTATCTGGAGGCCCAGGACCCCGATAAGGAGATCCAGTTCTACATCAACAGCCCCGGCGGCTCCGTTACCGACGGCATGGCCATCTATGACACCATGCAGTACGTCAAGTGTGACGTGTCCACCATCTGCATCGGCATGGCCGCCTCCATGGGCGCGTTCCTGCTCTCCTCCGGCACCAAGGGCAAGCGCCTGGCCCTGCCCAACGCCGAGATCATGATCCACCAGCCCTCCGCCGGGACCCAGGGTCAGATCACTGACATGGCCATCCACCTGAAACGGCTGGAGGTCATCAAGAAGCGGATGAACAAGATCCTGGCCGACAACACTGGAAAGTCCATCGAGGAAGTCACCGCCGCCTGTGAGCGGGACAACTTCATGTCCGCCGAGGAGGCCAAGGACTTCGGATTGGTTGACAAGGTCATCTATCAGCGTTAAAATATCCTCTTAAGGGGAGCGGGGCCGTTCGCCCCGCTCCTTTGAGTATGAACACCCAAGGATGAGGGAAACATTATGCCGAAAAACGACGAACATAAATCTGTCCGCTGCTCCTTCTGCGGAAAGCATCAGGAGCAGGTGTCCCGCATCATCGCGGGGCCGGGAGCCTATATCTGCAACGAGTGCGTCCATCTGTGCATGTCCATTCTGGACGACGCGGAGGACCAGGCGGAGACCTTCAGCCCGGAGGTCCCCGACGCGATCCCCACCCCCAAAGAGATCCACCAGGTGTTGGATCAGTATATCATCGGCCAGGACGGGGCCAAGGTGGCTCTGTCGGTGGCGGTGTATAACCACTATAAGCGCATTTACTTCGGCGGCGCTGACGACGTGGAGCTCCAGAAGAGCAATATCCTTCTGGTGGGTCCCACCGGCTGCGGCAAAACGCTCTTTGCCCAAACACTGGCCAAGGTGCTGAAGGTGCCCTTCGCCATCGCTGACGCCACCACCCTCACCGAGGCGGGCTACGTGGGCGACGACGTGGAGAACATCCTTCTGCGCCTGGTGCAGGCCGCCGACTACGACGTGGAGCTGGCGGAGCGGGGCATCATCTATATCGACGAGATGGACAAAATCGCCCGGAAGAGCGAAAACACCTCCATCACCCGGGATGTGTCCGGCGAGGGTGTCCAGCAAGCCCTGCTGAAGATCCTGGAGGGGACCGTGGCCAATGTGCCGCCCCAGGGCGGGCGGAAGCACCCCCATCAGGAGTTCATCCAGGTCAACACCAAGAACATCCTCTTCATCTGCGGCGGTGCCTTCGACGGTCTGGAGAAGATCATCGAGCAGCGTCTGGACAAAAAGACCATCGGCTTCGGCGCGGAGATCAAGAGCAAGGAGGAGCGCAACACCGGCGAGCTCTTTGCTCAGGTCCAGCCCCACGACCTCATCAAGTTCGGCATCATTCCCGAGCTGGTGGGCCGTCTGCCCGTGGTGACCACCCTGGGCTCCCTGAACCGGGAGCAGCTGGTCCGGATCCTGACCGAGCCCAAGAACGCTCTGGTGCGCCAGTATGAGAAGCTGATGGAATACGACGACGTGGAGCTGGAATTCCGGCCCGAGGCGCTGGACGCCGCCGCCGGCAAGGCCATCGAGCGCGGGATCGGCGCCCGCGGCCTGCGGGCGGTCCTGGAGGACGTCATGGCTCAGACCATGTACGAGGTGCCCTCCGACCCCACGATTTCCAAAGTCATCATCACCGCTGAGAGCGTCAACGACGGAGTGCCGCCCGAGGTGGTCCACGACCGGGACAAGACGGAGCGGCCCAGGCTGGGCGGCGCCGCCCTTCACTCGGCCCAGGGCGGGACGCCCATGCGGGATACCGCGTCTTAAATCATCTCAACGAGCCGTGGGGCGGGGGAGACCCCGCCCCACTTTTTCAAAGGAAGGAAGTGTTTGCCGTGGCGGAGGAGAAAATTCCTGTCACGATCCCCGCGCTGGCCCTCCGGGGCCTGACCATTTTCCCCAGTATGCTCCTCCACTTCGACGTGAGCCGGGAGACCTCCATCCGGGCGCTGGATGAGGCCATGTCCAGCAACTCCACGGTGTTCCTGGTCTCTCAGCGGGATCTGGCGGTGGAGGAGCCGGGGGAGCGGGACCTGTTCCACATCGGCACCATCTGCAACATCCGCCAGCTCCTGCGCATGCCGGGGGACAATGTGCGGGTGATGGTGGAGGGCGTGAGCCGGGGGCGGCTCCTGACTCTGACCCAGACCGCGCCGTACCTGACGGCGGAGGTCCAGGAATTGGAGCCGGAACCGGCGGGACGCAGAAATGCCCGGACGGAGGCGCTGATCCGCTCCACCTATAATCTTTTTGAATCGTACATCGAGCTCTCCTCCCATATGACCTCCGATGTGCTGCTCAGTGTGCTGTCCAGCGATGACCCCGGCTATATCGCCGACTACATCGCTCAAAATATCCCCATGCGCACCGAGGACAAGCAGGCCATCCTGGAGGAGATCCACCCCGTCCGGCGGCTGAGCCGGCTCAACCGGTGCCTGCGCAGGGAGATCGAGGTGCTGGAGGTGGAGCAGGACCTGGAATCCAAGGCGCGCCAGCAGATCGCCGGGACCCAGCGGGATTTTGTCCTGCGGGAACAGCTCAAGGTCATTCAAAGCGAGCTGGGGGAGAACGGGGGAGACGATGAACCGGGGGAGTACCGCCGCAGGATCGCCGCCGTCGATCTGCCCCGGGAGTCCAAGGAGAAGCTGGAAAAAGAGGTTTCCCGTCTGGAGAAACAGCCCTTCGGCTCCGCCGAGGCGTCGGTCCTCCGGGGATATCTGGACACCTGCCTGGATCTGCCCTGGGGGAAGCGCACCAAGGACCGGCTTGACGTGGAGGCGGTTCGGAAGGCCCTGGACGGCGACCACTATGGCCTGGACAAGGTGAAGGAGCGGGTCCTGGAATTCCTGGCGGTCAAACAGCTGGCCCCGGATCTGAAGGAGCAGATCATCTGCCTGGTGGGTCCACCCGGCGTGGGAAAGACCTCGGTGGCCCTCTCCGTGGCCAAGGCCACCCGGCGGAAGCTGGCCCGGGTCTCACTGGGCGGCATCCACGACGAGGCGGAGATCCGGGGGCACCGCAAGACCTATGTGGGGGCCATGCCGGGACGGATCATCGCCGCCGTTCAGCAGGCGGGGAGCTGCAATCCCCTGCTGGTGCTGGATGAGATCGATAAACTGGGCAATGACCAGAGGGGGGACCCGGCTTCGGCCCTTTTGGAAGTGCTGGACCCGGAGCAGAACGGTTCCTTCCGGGATCATTTTTTGGAGATCCCTTTCGATCTCTCCGAGGTGATGTTCATCACCACCGCCAATACCACTGATACCATTCCCCGGCCCCTGCTGGACCGGATGGAAGTCATCGAACTGCCCAGCTATACTGATGAGGAAAAGCTCCAGATCGTCCGGCGGCATCTGCTGCCCAAACAGCTGAAACGCCACGGCCTGAAAAAAAGTCAGCTCAAGATCAGTGACGGAGCTCTCCGGGCTCTGATCGCGGGGTATACAAAGGAATCCGGGGTCCGGCTCCTGGAGCGGGAGCTGGCCTCTTTGTGCCGGAAAACGGCAATGCGTCTGGTCTCAACAGATGTAAAGTCAGTTTCCATAACAGAAAAAGATTTGGAACCCATGCTGGGGCCGCGGAAGTTCCAGCCTGAACTGCGGGATCACGTCCCCAGACTGGGCGTGGTCAACGGTCTGGCCTGGACCAGTGTGGGCGGTGAACTGCTGGAGGTAGAGGTCAACGTGGTCCCCGGCTCCGGCAAGCTGGAGCTTACCGGGAATTTGGGGGATGTGATGAAGGAGTCCTGCCGGGCCGCCCTCAGTTATATCCGCGCCCATGCGGGGGAGCTGGGGCTCCAGGAGGACTTTTACAGGAAAAAGGACATTCATGTCCACTTTCCGGAGGGGGCCGTACCCAAGGACGGGCCCTCCGCCGGGGTGGCGGTCACCACCGCCATGGTCTCCGCCCTCACCGGAACCCCGGTGCGGGGAGATGTGGCTATGACAGGCGAAGTAACTTTACGGGGAAGGGTGCTGCGGATCGGCGGCCTGCGGGAAAAGACCATGGCGGCCCTGCGGGAGGGGATCCGCACTGTGATCCTGCCGGAGGGGAATCTCCCGGATCTGGAGGAGATCGACCCGCTGGTGCGCTCCGCTCTGCGGTTTGTTCCCGCCGGGCAGGTGGATGCCGTGCTGGACAGCGCCCTTGTTCGGGAAAAAGTGGATGCGGAGCTGCCGCCCCTGCCGGAGGCGGCGGCCAATATAGTCCAGGGCCAGCGGCCCTGGGCACAGTGAGGTGAGCTATGGGACTGAATACACAAAAGGCGGAGTTTGTACGCTCCGCCGCCGGGGCCAAGGACTTTCCGAGGGATCTTTTGCCGCAGATCGCCTTTGCGGGCCGTTCCAATGTGGGCAAATCGTCTGTCATCAACCGGCTTCTCAACCGGAAGAACTTTGCCCGGGTGGGTGCGGCGCCGGGAAAGACCACCCACATCAACTATTTCCGCATCGATGAAAAAATCTATCTGGTGGACCTCCCGGGCTATGGCTACGCCAAGGTCTCCCAGACGGAAAAGGCCCGCTGGGCGGGACTGATCCAAAGTTGGTTCGACGACCGCTCCCTCATGACCCTGGGGGTCCTGATCGTAGACGCCCGCCATAAGCCCACCGGGGACGATAAGATCATGTCGGACTATTTCAAGGGGACGGGCCGGCCCTTTGCCGTCGTGGCCAACAAGCTGGACAAGCTGAAAAAAAGCGAGATCGAACCCAATTTGGCTCTTATCCGGGAGACTTTAGAGCTGCCTGATGATGTAAAGGTAATTCCCTTTTCAGCCGAGAAGGGTACAGGCAGGGAAGAGCTGCTGGGACTGATTTTAGATCATATGGGGGGAACAGTATGAAATACGTCCGCATCCTGCGCCGGGACACGCCGGTCTGGGGCGTGCTGAAAGGGGAGACGGTACGGACCCTGTCCGCCGCGCCCTATGAGAGCATCCAATATGACGGGGAGAGCCTGCCTCTGTCCAGCTGCCGCCTGCTGGCGCCCTGCGAGCCTACGAAAATCGTGTGCATTGGGAAGAACTATTTCGACCATGTGAAGGAAATGGGGGGCGAGGCTCCCGCCAAGCCTCTGCTGTTCATCAAGGCGCCCAACACCCTCAACCACCCGGAGGGCCAGGTCCATGCCCCCGGCTTCGTGGAGCGGCTGGACTATGAGGGAGAGCTGGCCCTGGTCATCAAAAAGCGGGCCAAGGATGTGACGCCGGAGCACTTTGAAGAATACGTCCTGGGCTATACCTGTCTCAACGACGTCACGGCCCGGGATATCCAGTATGGAGACGGCCAATGGACCAGGGGGAAGAGCATGGACGGCTTTGCCCCGGTGGGG
Organism: Pseudoflavonifractor phocaeensis; assembly: GCF_038439875.1. Lineage (NCBI taxonomy): Bacteria > Bacillati > Bacillota > Clostridia > Eubacteriales > Oscillospiraceae > Pseudoflavonifractor > Pseudoflavonifractor phocaeensis. The sequence goes on along the minus strand of NZ_JBCDMT010000004.1, from coordinate 309,085 downwards.
CCGCTGGTCACGGATGAGATCGACGGGGCCTGCGCCGACGTGGAGACCCGCCTCAATGGTCAGGTGGTCCAGAAGGGGAATACCGAGCTCTTCATGCACAAGCTCCCGGAACTGATCGCCTTCATCACCGCCTCCATGACCCTGGAGCCCGGCGATGTGGTCACCACGGGGACTCCTGCCGGCGTGGGGCCCATGAAGCCCGGGGACACGGTGGAAGTGGAGATTCGGGGGATCGGCGTCCTGCGCAATCACATTGTCTGAGCGAACGGATAAGAAAAGGCCTCACTCTGTCGTGGAGTGAGGCCTTTTTCCATCCTTAAGTTCCGTGGTACTGCTGCTTATCCAGATACATGGCGTCGTCGGCCCGGTGGTAGGCCGCGGACAGGTCACCGTCACGGGTGGGGTCAAATGTGGCCCAACCGGCGGAGAACGACAGGGGCGCGGTCCAATTCTCGGGGCGGAGCCGTTCCAGGCCGTGACGGACACGCTCTACCAGCTGTTTGATGTCCGCGTCTTCCTGGAGAGGCGTAATGATGGCGAACTCGTCTCCGCCGATCCGATAGGCAATGTCCTGCTTGTCCAGGGCGGCGCGGATGGCCTGGGCGGCCAGTTGGAGGTAGAGATCCCCGGAGTTATGCCCCAGAGAATCATTGACCAATTTGAGCTCGTTTAGATCAAGAAGGATCATGCTGCACCCAGGGAGGGCGGTCCGGCGGGCGTTGGCGTTGCTGAGATCGGTTTGGAAGGCGTTGCGGCTTTTCAAACCTGTGAGATAGTCGGTGTTGGACGCATCCTGGAAGGTGGGGTTGGAGATCCGCCGAAAAACCCGCAGGGCAAGCAATCCGGCCAGCAGACAGGTGAGCAGGATGATCATCGGTGTGATGAACTTGAGGTTGCGGTAGGTGTTGAACTGGCTCTCCGCCTCAAACTCCACGCCCAGAACGCCCACCACCTGGTCATCCGTGTCGTCGTGGATCGGGATATAGGCGATGAAGATTTTCCCCCATTCGGTATTTTTAATGCTGTCCGGCAGTACGGGATGGTCGGTCATCGCATATTCCAGCTCTGGGATGATCTCCGGCTCGATGGGGTCGCCGGGATGACGAAAATCCTCGGCGGACAGATCCAGTCCGTCCACCAGGTAGATGAACTCCCCGTCCTCGGTGCGGGTGGCGGTATAGAGGTACCGCACGCCGGTGCCAAGTTTGATCCGGTAGAGCTCCTCCTGAGAGCGGAGGTAGAGATCGCTGTTCATGTCCTCCTCATCATACAGCTTGAAGAAACCTTCTTTATCCAAGAGGGAATCCGCCGCGTTGGCGATGGAGTAGACCCGCTCCTCCAAAACATGGATCATGTTCTTATAGGTCAGGTGATAGCTGACAGCGTATAGGAGAAGGCAGGAGAGAAGGACCATCAAAGCGGTGAAGAGGGACACTTGAACGTCCATACGCTGTATGGCCCGGTGTAATTTGCCCATTGGATCACCTACTCACGTTATTTCAAAAGGGAAATGATAAAAACAAAATAGTCATTTTTCTGCTCAAAAAGAATTTATAAACGGCGGGATATTACTTAATCATCTTTTTTATAATTACGGGGTTGGGTTCATGTTATTGTCAATTCGGCATACTATACGAAAGATGATCTGGATAGAAAAGGTAGGGTATACGGGTGCGCCTGTCGCTTCAAAATGAAAAGTCCAATATTTCAGGCGCCCGTGTAAGACTGGCCCGCCAGTTTATCGGGCTGTCCCAGGAGGCGCTGGCGGGCCGTCTGCAGCTGATGGGGCTGCAGCTTGGTCAGATGGCCATCAGCCGGATCGAGACCGGTAAGCGGATCGTGCCCGACTTTGAACTTCCTCTGCTGGCCAGGGCTCTGAACGTCAAGGTGAGCTGGCTCCTGGGACTGGAGGAATAAAATAAAAAGAAACAGCCGTGTGTCGCGGCTGTTTTTTATTTTGCAGAAAGCTTTTTGACATAGTTTTTCTGAAATCATTATACAAGATTCGGCGGAAAGAGGCAAGGGCATATCTGCTTTTCCGCAACCTCTGCCGGGCACTTGTGTGAAGTTAAAAAATTTGGTATAATATCTTTTATTCAAATCGGGAGGAGGCTCTGCTTTGCGGGATTTGACGGAATTCTTGAACAGCATGGACTGGTGGGGCCTCGTCGGGCTTTTGGTATCCGCCGTGGCGGCCCTTTTCTGCATCACCTTCCATGAGCTGTCCCACGGGTTTGTGGCCTACCGGCTGGGAGACCCCACCGCCAAGAATGCCGGACGGTTGACCCTCAACCCCATCCGGCACATCGACCCCGTCGGGTTGTTGATGATGCTGGTGGCCAAGGTGGGCTGGGCCAAGCCTGTGCCTGTTGATATGCGCTATTTCAAGCATCCCAAACGGGATATGGCCATCACCGCCCTGGCGGGCCCCTTGTCCAATTTTTTACTGGCCTTTCTCGCCCTGGCGGTAAGCTCGCTGATCTATCATTTCACCCGCCTGGGCAACACCGCCCTGGTGGTGCTGTGCTTCCTTTCAAATTTGGCGGTGCTGAGCACGGGGCTTGGGATATTCAACCTCATCCCAATTTCCCCTCTGGACGGCTCCAAAGTCCTGTTCGCCTTTCTGCCGGATAAGGCGTATCTGACGATCCTACGGTATGAGCGGTATGTGATGATCCTAGTCATCGTACTGACCATGGCGGGCACCTTTCAGGGGCCCCTGTCCCGCCTGATCCTGATGGCGCTGCAAGGGCTGTGCTCCCTGGTGGGCTATCCCCTGGGCGCGGTATTCGCCACCCAGGACATCTCTTCTCTGATCCGGCTATTTTCCTGAAAAGGCAGGTGAGACTCCATGGACGCTCCGATCTATCATCTGGAAAAAGTGGTGCGGGTCCGCGCGGACGACGTGGAGGATTTTACCGGCCCTCTGGACCTTATCTTGAGCCTGCTAGCCAAGAACAAGATGGAGATCCAGGACATTCAGATCTCTTTGATTTTGGACCAGTACATGGCTTGGATGAACAAGCGCCGGGCCCTGGACCTGGAGGTGGCCAGCGAGTTTATGTCCATGGCCGCCCAGCTCATGTTCATCAAGACCCGGATGCTGCTGTCCATCCACGACGAGGAGGCCATCTCCGAGCTGGATCAGCTCATTGCCTCTCTGGAGGAGCACCAGAGGCACGAAAACTATGTCCGCATCCAGTCCATCGTCCCCATGCTTTCGGATCGGTACGCGGTGTGCCGGGACTACATCACCAAAGTGCCGGAGCATCTGCCGGTAAACAAGGTATACCGGTACAGCCACAAACCGGAGGACCTCTTTCGGGCCATTTCTTCGGCGCTGGAACGGGTGGACAACCAGCTTCCGCCGCCTATGGCCGCCTTTGAGGGCATCGTGGGCCGGGAACCCTACCCGGTGGCGGATAAGGCGGGGGAAATCATGGACCGGCTGCGCCAGTTCGGGGTCACCCGGTTCCACGCTCTGTTCCGCGGCAACCGGAGCCGCTCCGAGGTAGTGGCTACCTTCCTGGCGGTGCTGGAGCTGTGCAAGGCCCGGCGGCTGCGCCTGGCGGGGACCGAGACAGACTGCACCGTCACCAGCATCGGGGGCGGGGAAGAGGACTTTGAATTCTCTTCCGACGCCTATTAAAAGGAGGGGCTTTCTATGGAATTGAAGGAAGTGGAGTCCGCCATCGAAGGCATCCTCTTTGCCGCCGGAGAGCCGGTGGGGGTGGAGCGTCTTTGCATGACGCTGGAGGTCGACAGGGCCACCGCCGACGCCGTGTGCCAGCGGTTGGCCGATCAATACAGCTATGAGCGCCGAGGCATCCGGCTGGTGAAACTGGAGAACTGCTACCAGCTGTGCTCTGCGCCCGAGTACGCCGGATATATCCGAAAAGCCTTTGAGAGCAGAAAGCCCGCCCGGCTGTCCCAGCCCGCCCTGGAGGTATTGGCCATCATCGCCTATTATCAGCCTACCACAAAGGCCTATGTGGACCAGATCCGGGGCGTGGACAGCGCCTATACCGTGGGCCTGCTCACCGAGCGGGAGCTGATTGAGGAGTGCGGACGGCTGGCGGTGCCCGGCCGGCCGATCCTCTATCGGACGACCCAGAACTTTTTGCGCTCCTTTGGCCTTGCCAGCCTGGAGGAGCTGCCGGACCTGCCCAGCGCCTCGGCGGAGGACGAACAGCTGACTCTGGATATGCAGATGGAAGTGGAACGGCTTCAGGAAGAAGAGAAGAAGCCGGAGGAAGAGCCGGGCATCACCGATGAGGAGTTGGAGGCCGCCGCCCGGGAGCTGGCCGAGCGGGAAGCGCTGGCCGCCGGGGCCGGGGAAGAAGCCGAGCCGGCGGAAGACGGAGACGCCCCGGAGGCGCCTGTCCCATGAGCGGGTGGATGGTTTGCCTTATCATTCTGGCGGTCCTGATTCTGCTCGCCATGGTCCGCGTGGGCGGCGCGGCGGAGTTTTTCGCGGGCGGCCTGATCGTATGGGTCCGGGCGGGGTGTTTCCGGTGGAAGGTCTATCCCAGGAAGAAGCGGGAAGAAAAGGAGCCCCGGAAGGCGCGAAAAGCGAAGCCGGAGAAAGAAGGGGAAGGACCCCGGCATAAACCGGGCGGAGCAATGGAGACTCTCCGGCGATTTCTGCCGCTGATTGGGGAGGCGGCTGGGGAATTAAAACGGCGCATCCGAATCGACACGCTTCATTTGGATTTTGTTGCCGCGGCGCCTGATGCGGCAATGGCGGCCATGGCCTTTGGCGGGGCCAACGCGGCCGTCGGTATGATTTGGCCCATTTTCGAGCAGAATTTTGATATCAGAGACCATAGGATCCGCACGGCGGTGGATTTTCAAGCCGGCAAGCCCACGGTCTACCTCTATGCCGCCTTTTCCGGCCGAATCGGGCAGTTCGTGAGTTTCGGGGCGCGGTACGCCGTCAAGTGCCTGAGGATATACAAAAGCGGGAAACGGCCCGCCAACACACAGAAAGAGGCGATTTAAGTGGAGAAGAAAGAACATCCCCTCAGCGACCTCATGAGCGCCACCATGGAAAAGATCCGGACGATGGTGGACGTGAACACCATCGTGGGCCAGCCCATCCTGGCCGGCGAGGTCACGATCATCCCCGTGTCCAAGGTGAGCTTTGGCTTTGCCTCCGGCGGCAGCGATTTCGCCACCAAGAACCAGAAGCCGGACGCCGACAACTCTTTCGGCGGCGGCAGCGGCGCCGGGGTGAACATCAACCCCATCGCCTTCCTGGTGGTCCGGGGGGATACGGTGAAGCTTCTGCCTGTGGCGCCTCCTCCCGACGGAGCGGTGGACCGGGTGGTGGACATGGTTCCCGAGCTGGTGGACAAGGTCACCGGGTTTATTGAAAAGCAGCAGGAGAAGAAGGATAACGCCGACTTCTAAGGCGCATACTGGCACTATCTCTTTTTGCGAGGTAGTGCCATATGAAACGACTGCTTGCGGCCATACTGGCCGTGTCTTTGCTATGCCCTGTCTGCTATGGGGCGGAGAGCGCCCCGGCGGTCTCCGCCGCCTCCGCCATCCTGGTGGACGCGGGGAGCGGGCGGGTCCTCTATGAAAAAAACGCCCATGAAAAACGGCTCATCGCCAGCATTACCAAGCTGATGACCGCCCTTGTGGCGGTGGAGTCCACGCCCGATCTCCAGAAGGTCATCAAAGTAAAGCCGGAGTACCAGGCGGAGGGCTCCTCCATGTACCTGCGGACCGGGGAGGAGATCACCCTGGAGGGCCTTCTCTACGGCCTGCTCCTCTCCTCGGGAAACGACGCTGCCCTGGCCATCGCCGGGGGCTGCGCGGGGGATGTGGAGACCTTCGTGGACTGGATGAACCAGCGGGCGGAAACTCTTGGCATGAAGGACACCCACTTTGCCAATCCCAACGGACTGGACGACGATGAGCACTATTCCACCGCCGCCGATATGGCGCTGGTGGCCCGGGCGGTGCTGGAAAACGAGACCCTGTCCATGATGGTGGCCACCCGCTCCATCACCATCGCGGGCCGAAGCCTGACCAACCATAACAAGCTGCTGTGGCGGTACGAGGGATGCGGCGGTATGAAGACCGGCTATACCGACGCCGCCGGGCGCACCCTGGTCTCCTGTGCCACGAGAGGGGATCAGACCCTTATTTGTGTGACGCTGAAAGACCCGGACGACTGGGACGACCATACCAAGCTCTTCAACTACGGTTTCGACACATGGCCCAGCCATCCTCTGGCCCACGCGGGGAAGCAGTTCCGCACACTGCGGGTGAGGGGGAGCCTCCTGTCCCAGGTGGGAGTTGAGACCGCCTCCGACGTTTTCTATCCCTTGGAGGAGCGTGAGAAGGTGCGGGCGCTGATCACTCTGCCCGAGGAGGTGGAGGCGCCGGTGGAACAGGGGGCCATCGCCGGAAAGCTCACCTTTTTGATCGGAGAAGAGGTCATCGGTGAGACCTACCTTTTATATACCGCCGATGTGCCGGTGAACAAGCCCCAGCTCAGCCTGTTCCAGCGGATCACGGAATATCTGCGCGGCGGGGGAGACGGCTCCCTGGCCGCGCTTTTGACGCAGACGAGGTGAGAGGACCATGGAGGAACGACTGCAAAAATTGCTCTCCGCCGCCGGGATCTGCTCCCGCAGGGCGGCGGAAGGCTATCTGGCTTCGGGCCGGGTGGCTGTAAACGGCGCGGCGGCCAAGGTGGGCGACAAGGCCGACCCGGACCGGGATACCGTCACAGTGGACGGCATCCCCCTTCCCAAGCCGGACAGCCCGGTATGGCTCATGCTGAACAAGCCCAGGGGCTATGTCACGACCCTGTCGGATGAAAAGGGGAGACGTACGGCGGCGGAGCTGGTGGCCGGCTGCGGCTGCAGGGTGTGGCCGGTGGGGCGGCTGGATCTGGATTCTGAGGGGTTGCTTCTCTTCACCAACGACGGGGAGGGGACCAACCGGCTCCTTCACCCCAGCCAGGAGGTTGAGAAGGAGTACCACGTGTCGGTGACCGGGGATCTGGAGAGGGCACTGCCCATCCTGTCGGGGCCGCTGGAGTTGGACGGCGCCCTCCTTTCCCCGGCCCGGGTCTCCGTCCTGCGGCGGGACGGGACGGGCGGAGCGCTGTCCGTGGTGATCCACGAGGGGAAGAACCGCCAGGTGCGGCGCATGTGCGCCCTAGCGGGGCTGACGGTACATCGCCTGCGTCGGGTCCGGGAGGGGACGCTGTCTTTGGGCAGCCTGCCCATAGGGGCCTGGCGGTGGCTCACCCCGCGGGAGCGGGCGGAGCTGATCCACTGAAGCCATATGCTTCCATTTTGCAAGATGAAGTGCAGAACTTGCAAAAAACGGTTGCTTTTCCGGCGGAATCCGGCTATGATAACGGAGTGATTATCTCCCCTAAAAGCGGGGAAATAGCCGGAGGATCGTTTCATATGACAAAAGATATTTTAACTGTGATCCAAAGTGAGATGAGCACCTTTTCCAAGGGGCAAAAGCTCATCGCCAATTACATCCTGAATTCATACGACAAGGCGGCCTTCATGACCGCCAGCAAGCTGGGCAAAACGGTGAACGTCAGTGAGTCCACCGTGGTGCGCTTTGCCGCGGAGCTGGGCTATGACGGCTATCCCGCCATGCAGAAGGCCTTGCAGGAGATGATCCGCAACAAGCTCACGGCGGTGCAGCGGATCGAGGTCTCCAACGACCGCATCGGCAACCATGAGATCCTGCCCATGGTGATGCACGCGGACGCCGAGAATATCCGCATGACCCTGGAAGAGGTGGACCGCCGGGATTTTGACCATACGGTGAGCGCGATCCTCTCGGCCCGGAAGGTATATATCCTGGGGGTACGCTCCGCCTTTGCCCTGTCCAGCTTTCTGGGCTTTTATTTCAACATGATGTTTGAAAACGTGGTGGTGGCCCACACCAATTCCTCCAGCGAGCTTTTTGAGCAGATCCTGCGCATCGGGGAGGGGGACGTGATCATCGGCATCAGCTTCCCCAGGTACTCCAAACGCACGGTGAAGGCCATGCAGTACGCGAAGGACCGGGGGGCCACCGTGGTCGGGATTACTGACAGCGGAGCCTCTCCTTTGGCGGAGATCGCCGACCACACCCTGATGGCCAAAAGCGATATGGCCTCCTTTGTGGACTCCCTGGTGGCGCCCCTTTCCCTGGTCAACGCCTTGATCGTGGCGGTGAGCCGGAAGAAGAGCGAAGAGCTGTCCGGGACCTTCAGCAAGCTGGAAAAGATCTGGGACGAGTACGAGGTCTATGAAAAGACCGACGAATAGGAGTTATTTGGATTGACCTCTGATATCATCGTGATCGGCGGCGGCGCGGCCGGCTGTATGGCGGCTCTGGCCGCCGCTTCCATGGGCGCCCGCGTGACTCTTTTGGAGCGCAACCAGAAAATCGGCCGCAAGCTGTACATTACGGGCAAGGGCCGGTGCAACGTGACCAACCATTGCTCTGTGCAGGAGGTCTTGGCCAACGTGCCCCACAACGCCCGCTTCCTCACCAGCGCCGTCACCCGTTTTCCGCCGGAGGAGGTCATGGCCTTTTTCGAGGGCCTGGGCGTGCCGCTGAAAACAGAGCGGGGGAACCGGGTGTTTCCCCAGTCCGACCGGGCGGCCGACGTCATCGACGCCCTGCTTCTTGCCCTGCGGAAAAGCAGGGTGAAGCTGATCCAGGATCGGGCGGTCTCCCTGGAGATCGTGGAGGGTTCCGTCACCGCAGTCAGGGGGGAGAGCGGAACCCGCTACCCCTGCAAGGCGGCCGTCGTGGCCACCGGCGGGGTGTCCTACCCCGCCACCGGCTCTACCGGGGACGGCTACGAGCTGGCCCGGCAGGCGGGGCACACGGTCCAGCCCACCAGAGGCTCTCTGGTGCCGCTGGTGGCGGAGGACTGCGCCGGGATGCAGGGCTTGTCTCTTCGAAACGTAGCTCTGAAAATCAAGAACAGCAAAAAGAAAACGGTGTTTCAGGAGCAGGGGGAACTGCTCTTTACCCATTTTGGACTGTCCGGCCCCCTGGTCCTCAGCGCCAGCGCCCATCTTCGGGACTTTGACAAGGACCGCTACACGGCCAGCATCGATTTGAAACCGGCCCTGGACGAGGAGACGTTGGACCGGCGTCTGGTGCGGGAATTGACCGAAGGGGCCAACAAAGACCTGCGCCATGTGCTGGAAACGCTGGAGCCCCACTCCCTGATCCCCCATTTGCTGGAGCGGGCCGGGGTATCTGGAAGTGAAAAGGCAAATGCCTTAACACGCACTCAGCGCCGGAGGCTTTTGGAGACCATCAAAGCCCTGGACTTTTCCATTCTGGGCCCCAGGCCGGTGGAAGAGGCCATCGTCACAGCCGGAGGCGTGACGGTAAAAGAGGTGTCACCCGGAGACATGGCCTCCAAAAGGGCCAAGGGCCTCTTTTTGGCAGGGGAAGTGCTGGACGTGGACGCCTACACCGGAGGCTTCAACCTTCAGATCGCCTGGTCCACGGGTCGGGCGGCGGGGCTGGGCGCCGCGAGTTTTTGCCGGGAGGAAAACCGAGATGAAGTATAAAAGCATTGCCGTGGACGGCCCCTCCGGGGCAGGGAAGAGCACGATGGCGAAAAAACTGGCCCGGGCTTTGGGCTTTCTCTACGTGGATACGGGGGCTATCTACCGCACTCTGGGGCTGTTTGCCCTGAGGCAGGGGATTTCCCCGGAGGACGAGGCAGCGGTGGCGAAGCTGCTGCCCATGGTGTCCATCCGGCTGGACTACGGGGAGGACTGGGTCCAGAAAATGTACCTGAACGGGGAGGATGTAACCGACGCCATCCGCACGCCGGAGGTGTCCACCGCAGCTTCCCAGATCTCCGCCATTCCCGGTGTGCGGGATTTTTTGATGGATATGCAGAGGGACCTGGCCAAACAGGGCAACGTCATCATGGACGGCCGGGATATTGGGACGGTGGTGCTGCCCGATGCCGATGTGAAAATATTCCTCACCGCCTCGGCGGAGGATCGGGCCCGGCGGCGGTTCGAGGAGCTGGCGGCCCGGGGCAGCCGGACCGATTATGAGACGGTGCTGGCCGATATCCGGGAGCGGGACCACCGGGACTCCACCCGGTCTGCCGCGCCTCTCCGCCAGGCGGAGGACGCCCTGCTGGTGGACACCACAGGAAATTCCATGGAGGAGAGCTTTGAAGTCCTCCTTCAGACAGTTCGGGAGAAATTGGCATGAAGCGCGCGTATGCTGTCGTCTATTCCATCGTCTGGCCTTTTTTTAATCTGGTGCATCCCTGCAAGGCCATTGGCCGGGAGCGTATCCCCGACGGGCCGGTGATCCTGTGCCCCAACCATACAGGGCTTTCCGACCCATTGTTTGTGGCCTTTGCCATGACGCTGAAACACCGGCCCCAGGTCATGGCGAAAGCGGAACTGCTGGAGGTCCCTATCATTGGCTGGATCCTCAAAAAGGCGGGGATCTTTGCCGTGGAGCGGGGCAAATCTGACGTGGCCGCCGTCAAACGGGCGATGAAATGCCTGAAGAGCGGGGATAAGCTGATGCTGTTCCCCGAGGGGACCCGCCAGAAAGACGGACAGCTGGGGGAGGCCAAGACCGGCGTAGCCATGTTCTCCCTGCGCACCGGGACCCCCATCCTGCCCATTTACATCCCGGCCAAGAAAAAGTGGTTCGGCCGCACTCCGGTGGTTTTTGGAGAGCCCTATCTGCCCCAGACGGAGACCCGTCACGGCTCGGCCTTGGAGTATGAGGAGATCGCCAGGGATCTGATGGCCCGCATCGCGGCGCTGGAGGAACAGGTGAAATGAAACTGACGGTGGCAAAATCCGCCGGTTTTTGCTACGGGGTCCGCCGGGCGGTGGAGATGGCCCGGGACGCCGCCCAGAGCGGAGCCCCCTGCGTCATGCTGGGGCCGGTCATCCATAATCAGGCGGTCATCGACAGCCTGATGGGACTGGGCGTCACTCTCGTTGATCGCCCGGAGGATATTCCTGAAGGGGCGGCTGTCATCCTCCGCTCTCACGGGGAGGGGGAGGCGGTACACCGCCTGCTTCAATCGAAAAACGCCAGGGTCGTCGATACCACCTGCCCCAACGTCTCCCGCATCCATAAGCTGGTGGCCCAGGCCCAGGAAGAGGGACGGCGGGTCATCGTGATCGGCGCTCCGGGACATCCCGAAGTGAAGGCCATCGCCGCCTGGTGCCGGGATCCTTTGATCTTTCAGGATGGGAAAGCGCTGGAGGAATACCTGCTGGCCCATCCCGCCGTCGCGGAAGAGCCGGTGACGATGGTGTCACAAACCACCTCGACCCAGGCAACTTGGAATTTTTGCGTGGAAAACGCAAAAAAACTGTGTACAAATATCAAAGTTTTTGATACAATATGTAATGCTACCTGCGCCCGGCAATCCGAAGCCCAGCGACTGGCCGCCCAAAACGACGCCGTGGTCGTCATAGGAGGGCGGGACAGCGCCAATACCCGCCGGCTCTATGAGCTGTGCGCCGCGGTCTGTCCTGACACAGTCTGGGTAGAACGCTCGGACGAGCTGGACCCGTCCCGTTTTGCGGGAAGGGCTTGCGTGGCAATCACCGCGGGCGCCTCCACGCCCGTGTGGATCATAAAGGAGGTATTTGACAAAATGAGCGAAGAAAACATGGAGATCGAGGAATCCTTTGCCGAACTGCTGGAGAAATCGATCAAAACTTTAAATACGGGGGAGAAAGTCACGGGCGTTGTCACGGACATTACGCCGACCGAGATCTACGTGGATCTCGGGACCAAGCACGCCGGTTACATACCGGTGTCTGAGCTGACCGACGACCCCACGGTCAAGGTCGAGGATCTGGTTCATGTGGGCGACGAGATCGAGACTTACGTCATGCGCGTCAACGACGCGGAGGGCGTGGTCACCCTGTCCAAAAAGCGTCTGGATACCGTCAAAAGCTGGGACGACGTGGCCCAGGCCTGCGAGGACCGCACCACCGTCGAGGGCGTGGTCACCGAGGAGAACAAGGGCGGCGTCGTGGTGAGCGTCAAGGGCGTTCGCGTGTTCGTGCCCGCCTCCCAGACCGGGATTCCCCGTGACACGCCCATGACTGAGCTTCTCAAGAAGAAGGTCAAGCTGCGCATCACCGAGGTCAACCGCGCCCGCCGCCGGGTGGTAGGTTCCATCCGCGCCGTCGGCGCCGCGGAGCGGGCCGAGAAGGCCGCTGAGGTGTGGGCCGGCATTGAGGAGGGCAAGCACTACCACGGCGTGGTGAAGTCCCTCACTTCCTATGGCGCTTTTGTGGACATCGGCGGCGTGGACGGCATGGTCCACATCTCCGAGCTCAGCTGGAGCCGCGTGAAGCACCCCTCTGAGGTGGTCAACCCCGGCGACGAGGTGGACGTGTACGTGATTTCCTTCGACCCCGAGAAGAAGAAGATCTCTCTGGGCATGAAGGACCGGGGCCAGGATCCCTGGGCCAACTTTACCGACAAGTACAAGGTGGACGATACCGCCACCGTGCGCGTGGTGAAGCTGATGACCTTCGGCGCCTTCGCCGAGGTCGTGCCCGGTGTGGACGGCCTGATCCACATCTCCCAGATCGCCGACCACCGCATCGACAAGCCCGGCGACGTGCTGAGCGAGGGCGATCAGGTGGAAGTGAAGATCACCGATATCGACTATGACCGTAAGAAGGTCTCCCTGTCTATCCGTGCCGTGCTGGAAGACGCCCAGCGGACCAACGATGACAGTGATGAGGACACCGTGGTGGCCAGCTCCGACGGCGAGACCACCGAGGTGGCTCCCGACTTTGACGGCGAGTAAGTCCCCTCTGCTGCGTTTCAAAACATCCTCTGGCTTTCGCCGGGGGATGTTTTCTTTTTCCGGCAGCCCCGCCCCGCTGGCCTGCGATCTGAAAATAGAATATGTTCTTTTTCTTGTCAAATAACGGTGTGGTTTTGGCATGGTTTTTATGATTTTCTGGATTATTCTTGCAAAATTCAGAAAATAAGGCTATAATACTCTTTGTTAAGATTTGTATACGGAGCAAGGAGGCGCGGAATGTTCCACGTTGGGGATAAAATCGTCCATCCCATGCACGGTGCTGGCGTGATCGACAGCATCGTCACCAAAAAAGTCAACGGAGTGGTGCGGGATTATTATATTCTGAAGCTACCCGTGGGCGGGATGCTGGTGATGATCCCGACGGAGAATTCGGAAGAGATCGGCGTGCGTCCCATCGTGGACCCGGATCAGGCCGACCAGGTCATCAACGCGCTGCCCGGCATCGAGGTGGACACAGATCCGAACTGGAACCGGCGCTACCGGGAGAATATGCTGCGGCTGAAAAGCGGAGACATCCTGGAGGTAGCCCGGGTGGTGAAAAGCCTCATGCTTCGGGATGGGGAGCGTGGGCTGTCCACCGGAGAGCGGAAAATGCTCCATTCCGCCAAGCAGATCCTGATCTCGGAGATCGTGCTTTCAGAGAGCGCCAGCTATGAAGAGGTCGAATCCCGCATCAATCGGGCCGTGGCGCAATAAGATAGAGGAAAGAGAAAAAGGAACCGTAGGGTTCCTTTTTTCGATTCGGAAATAGAAGGGGGAGCCCCTATGGGATTGTTGAACCGCCTGTTCCGGCGGGAGCGGGAACCCGGCTTTACCTGTTCCGCCGTAGTTCCGGCGGCGGGCCGTTCCACCCGGATGGGGGAGGATAAAGTGCTTTTGCCGCTGGGAGAGATCCCAGTTCTCATCCGCACGCTCCGGGCGCTGGAGGAGTGTCCCTGGATCACGGAAATTATTGTGGCGACCCGGGAGGATTTGATCGTCCCCATAGGGCAGCTGTGCCGGGATGCCGCCTTGGAGAAGGTACATAAAGTGGTGGTCGGGGGAGAGACCCGGACGGAATCCGTATTGGTGGGGATCCGGGAGGTAACGCCTGCCGCGGGGCTCATTGCCATCCACGACGCCGCCCGGCCTTTGGTGACATATGAAGTGATAATGGAAGTGATCGAGGCCGCCGCCCAGTGGGGGGCCGCCGCTCCGGCGGTGCCGGTGAAGGACACCATCAAACGGGCGGTGAATGGTGTGGTTGAGGCCACGCCAGACCGGTCCGAGCTTTTCGCCGTCCAGACGCCCCAGGTCTTTGAACATGGCCTCATCCTGGGGGCGCTGGAAAAGGCCGTGGCGGAGGGGGCGGAGCTCACCGACGACTGCTCCGCCGTTGAGCGGCTCGGTATGCCGGTGCACCTGACCGCCGGGTCCTATGAAAATCTGAAACTGACGACACCGGAGGACATCGCGCTGGCGGAGTCTATTTTAGAAGGACGTGGAGAACTGTGAGGATCGGACACGGATATGATGTACACCGCTTGACTCAGGACCGGGAACTGATCCTCGGCGGTGTACGCATCCCCTATGAAAAGGGCCTGCTGGGCCACTCCGACGCCGACGTACTTACCCACGCTGTGATGGACGCCCTGCTGGGCGCCTGCGCCATGGGGGATATCGGACATCTCTTTCCGGACAGTGACCCCGCCTTTGCCGGGGCGGACAGCCTCAAGCTGCTGGAGGAGGTCATGTCCCGCCTGCGTGCGGGTAGCTTCCGGGTGGGCAATGTGGACGCCACCATTGTGGCCCAGGCCCCCAAGCTGGCGCCTTTTTTAGCAGAAATGCGGGAAAACCTGGCCCATCGCCTTGGGGTCCCGGCGGATCGGGTCAATGTCAAAGCGACCACCGAAGAGCACTTGGGCTTTACGGGAAACGGGGAAGGCATCGCCGCCCACGCCGTGGCTCTGGTGCTGGAGACGGGAGACCGGTAGAACCAGGTTCCGAAACGCTCCTCCGGCGCATATGATGCGCTGAGAGGAGCGTTTTTGCCTCTCCCAATGGGAGGCCATTTCTCTCAAGCTTTGGAAAGGAATGGTCATTCGGATGGTCTATTATCTCATTGTCTGCCGCTCCCTGACCTACGCCCAGCGGACGCAGGCCGCACTGGAGCGGGCGGGCATCACAGCTCACCTCCTCCGCTCGCCTAAAGTGATCGACAGCGAGGGGTGCAGCCACTCGGTCAAGGTCTCGGAGCGGAATCTGGCTCCGGCGCTGGTGACGCTGGCCCGTGTGGGTCTCTCTCCCAAACGGGTATTCATCATGGCCAGCGATGGAAGCTACAAGGAGGTGCTGCTCTGATGATCTATCTGGACAGCGCGGCCACCACCCTGCAAAAACCGCCCTCGGTCCGGCGGGCCGTCGCCAATGCCATGGAGCATATGGCAAGCCCCGGGCGGGGCGGGCACAAACCGGCCATGCTGGCGGCTGATACGGCCTTTGCCTGTCGGCAAGCCGCCGCCGAACTCTTTCATCTGGAGGACCCCGGAAACGTGGTCTTTACCCTCAACGCCACCCACGCGCTGAATCTGGCCATCAAGTCCGTGGTAAAGCCCGGGGATACGGTGGTGGTCTCCGGTTACGAGCACAACGCCGTCACCCGCCCCCTGGCCGCTCTGGGCTGCCGGGTCAAGGTCGCCCGGGCCCCGCTGTTCCGGCCGGACGCCATGCTGGAAGCCTTTGAGGAGCAGCTCACGCCGGAGGTAACGTGCGTCATCTGTACCCACGTCTCCAACGTGTTCGGCTATATCCTGCCTGTGGCGGGCGTAGCGGAACTGTGCCGGCGCAGAGGAGTGCCCTTTATCCTGGACGCGTCTCAGTCCGCCGGATGCCTCCCGGTCCACATGGATGAGCTGGGCTGCGCTTTTATCGGGATGCCGGGGCACAAGGGGCTCTACGGTCCCCAGGGGACCGGCCTCCTGCTCTGTGGGGACGGACAGGGCACTGCCACCCTGCTGGAGGGCGGTACGGGAAGCCTTTCAGCCAGGCAGGAGATGCCCGACTTCCTCCCGGACCGGCTGGAGGCCGGGACGCACAATGTTCCCGGCATCGCCGGTCTGCTGGCCGGGATCCGGTATGTGGCGAAGCGTGGGGAGCTGGCGGTCCTCCGGCATGAGCAGTCGCTGGTGTCCCAGGCGGCCAGGGGACTGACCGCGATCCCCAACGTTACGGTATACGCCGCCGGAGACGTGGAAAAGCAGGCCGGGGTGCTCTCCTTCTCCGTGGCGGGACAGGACTGCGAGGCAGTCGGGGAAACGCTGGGGGAGCGGGGGATCGCCGTCCGCGCGGGACTCCACTGCGCCCCCTACGCCCACCAGACCGCCGGGACGCTGGAACGGGGTACGGTCCGCTCCAGCTTCTCCGACTTTAACACAGCCGCCGAGGTCAAGCGGTTTGTTTCCGAGGTGAGCCGGCTGGCCGGCTGACAGAAGAGGGGCCCCTTCGGGGGCCTCTTTTTTCGGTCCATGCAAAAGTGGACGGGCTCACGGTAAAAAAGGAAGATAAATTCAGGAAAAATTCACGTTTGCCGCCCTTGCGCAGGACATACAAATCAAGTATAATATCTTAGATAAGCAGGAGAATGTGTGACCATGCCGGAGCGCGCTGGATTTTTACACGGAGGGGAGGGAATGAGATGGACCAGATGATCGCGATGGTGGAGCGGCTTTTTACCAATTTTGGCAACATCGCCATTACGGATATCATCGATATCGCCATCATGGCCTTCCTCATCTACAAGCTGATCGACCTGATCCGTTCCACCAGCTCCGGGAAGGTGGCTAAGGGCATCGTGCTGGTGGTGGCCGCGCTGGGGCTGTCCAACCTGTGCCATCTGTATACCGTCAACTTCCTCCTCAGCAAAATGCTGGAGTGGGGCGTGCTGGCACTGGTCATCCTCTTTCAGCCCGAGCTGCGCAAGATCCTGGAACAGGTGGGGAGCAGCAGTCTGGGCACGGTGTTTGTCAGCCACCAGGACGTGCCCGATGAGCTGGAAAACGCCATCGTCCAGACGGTGGAGGCCTATACTTCGCTGTCCAAGAGCAAGACCGGCGCCCTGATGGTTTTTGAGCGGAAAAACATGCTGGATGACGCCATCCGGACCGGTACGAGCCTGGACGCCGTGGTGAACAGCGAGCTTTTGAAGAACATTTTCTGGAACAAGGCCCCCCTTCATGACGGGGCTGTCATCGTCCGCAACGGACATATCGTGGGTGCCGGGTGCATGCTGCCCATGTCCGGGAACGTGAATCTCTCCCGGGACCTCGGGATGCGCCACCGGGCCGGGATCGGCGTCAGCGAGCAGACCGACGCTGTGGTGGCCATCGTCTCCGAGGAGACCGGGTCCATCTCGGTGGCGGTGGGCGGGATGCTGAAACGGCACTTGGCCCCCGAGACGCTGGAGCGGCTGCTCCGCAATGAGCTGCTGCCGGAGCAGAAGGAAGAGAGCGGTTCCCGCTTCAAGCTGCCCGCTCTGTTCCGGGGGAAGAAGGAGGAGAGGAAAGATGGAGACAGCAAAGAAAAATAAGGGGCTGTACATCGTCCTCTCCGTCCTCATCGCCGTTGTTTTATGGATGTATGTCGGGAAGGTGGTCAACCCCGAGATCGACGGGGTAGTCCGCAATCTGCCCGTGAGTTTTGTGGGGCTTGACGTTTTGGAAGACCGGGGGCTGATGATCAGTGACGGCCTGGATCGGACCGTCACGATCAATGTCAAGGGGAAGCGGGACCTGGTCAACAAGCTCTCCGGGGAGACGGTCTCCGTCACCATTGACGTGTCCTCCATCGCTCAGCCGGGGACCTACACGCAGGCCTATCAGGTCACGCCCAGCGTGGGCGGAACGGTCTCCATCATTGACCGCCATCCGCTGAATGTGGAGTTTACAGTAGCCAAGCTCGCCGTCCGTACCGTGCCGGTTCAGCCCAATTTTACCGGCGGCGTGGCGGAGGGATACCAGGCCGGAGAGTTTTCCTTCTCGCCATCCACCATTGAAGTCAAGGGAGAGGAGTCGCTGGTCAACCAGATCGACTACGCCCAGGTGACTCTGGATAAGACCGAGCTTTCTGAGACTTACAGCGGAGATTTGCCCTATGTCTTCATTTCCTATAACAAAGAGGTGATGGACGGGGCCAATCTGGAGACCAATGTGCCGCTGATCCGCACAACTCTTCCCGTGGTACAGATCAAAGAGGTTCCTCTCACGGTCAATATCCTGCCCGGCGGCGGTGCCACCAAGGACAATATCACATATGAGATCTCGCCCAAGACCATCATGGTCGCCGGCAGCGCCGGAGACCTGGAGGGGGTAAAGGAGATTTCCCTGGGCGATATTGACCTGGCCAAGGTCCTGGGCAGTGACACGCTCTCGTTCCCCATCACCCTTGCCCCTGAGCTGACCAACGTCAGCGGCGTCAGTGAGGCGGCGGTGACGATCACGGTAGAGGGGCTGACCACCGCCACGCTGGAGGTGGACAACATCGAGCTGATCAATAAGCCCGCCGGCTATACGGCCACGGCGGTGACTCAGTCCCGCCAGGTTCAGATCCGGGGCTCGGAGGAAGCCGTAGCCTCGGTGAGCCCCTCTCAGCTCCGCATTGTGGCCGACCTGGGACAGGCCGTGGCGGCCACCGGCACGCAGACCATCCCCGTCAAAGTGTACCTGGACGGCAGGAGTGACGTGGGCGTGGTGGGTGAGTATAACATTGTGGTATCCATCAGCAGATAAGGAGTTCTCAGCATTATGAAACAAACAGCACAAGTCATCCGTTCCGTCAGCCCCGGTTACGCGGAAGTGATGGTCCGCCGGACCTCCGCCTGCGCCAGTGCCCATAAGTGTGGTTCCTGCGATCATTGCAGCATGATGGAAAACGCGCCCGAGATCATAGTGGTGGCGGAAAACCCCAACGGGGCCCGGCCCGGGGACACCGTCACCGTGGAGAGCGCCACTTCCAGTGTTTTGGGGGCTGCGGTCCTGTTGTATGTCGTCCCCTTCGTCCTCTTTTTCGCCCTCTATCTTCTGGGGGGGGCAATGTCCTTGACGGAAGGGGTCTCCATCGCCATGGGCGGTGTGGGCTTCGTACTGGGCCTGCTGGCCGCTATGGGGCTGGACCGCTACCGGAAGAATCACAGCCCCGTTATTTTTAAGATCATTTCCTCTCTCGAGGGCTGAGCGTGTTCGGCTACGTCAGAGCGAGGCAGGACACCCTTACCCCGGAGTGCTTGGCCGGCTATGAGTCGGCCTACTGCGGGCTGTGCCACAGCTTGGGCCGCCGGCGGGGACTGTTCAGCCGCATGTTTCTCAGCTATGACTTTGTCCTGCTGGCCATGCTCCTTGCTCCGGCGGGAGAGGGAAAACCAGCGGAGTGCCGCCGCTGTCCCGTCCATCCTGTCAAAGGAAAGCCGACGTGCCTGGAGCGGGATTGGCTGGACCTGGCGGCGGACGAGAGCGTCGTTCTGACCTGGTGGAAGCTTCAGGACACCATCGCCGACGGAGGATTCTTTGCCCGCCTGGGGGCACGCTTCCTGTCTTTGGGGTTGCGTGCCGCCTATCGGAAGGCCAGGGCGGCCTGCCCCGGTTTTGACGCCCGTGTGGCGGAAGATCTTGTGGAGCTGCGCGCCCTGGAGGGGCGCCGCTGTCCTTCCATCGACCAGACGGCGGACTGCTTTGCCCGGCTGTTGAGCGCCGCCGCCCCCATGACAGGGGACGCCGTCCGGGACCGGGCGCTGGAACAGCTCCTCTACCATTTGGGCAGGTGGATCTATCTCGTCGACGCGGTGGACGACCTGGCCGAGGACCAAAAGGCGGGGCGGTATAATCCGGTGGCCTGCCGCTTTCCGGAGTGGGGGCAGGAGGAGCAGAGCTACCTGCGCCGGACCATGGACCACTCTCTGGCCTTGGCCGGGGCCGCGTTCCAGCTGTTGGAGCGGACAGAGTGGTCGCCGGTGGTGGAGAATATTTTATACAGCGGTCTTCCCGGCGTGGAGGAGTTGGTCTTCTCCGGTCAGTGGCGGGACTATCAAAAGAGACACAGGAGAAACGACCGATGAATGATCCTTACAGCATCCTTGGCGTAGACCCTGGTGCCAGTGACGAGGAGATCAAAAAGGCCTATCGTGATCTGGCCCGGAAGTACCATCCGGACAACTACCAAAACAATCCTCTGGCTGACCTGGCCGAGGAAAAGATGAAAGAGATCAACGAGGCCTACGACTCGATCAACCGCTCCCGCTCCGGCGGCGGTGGGCAGAGCCAATACGGCGGCTACCAGCAGCAGCGGTATCAGCAGCAACAGTATACTCATCAGCAGTATACCGGCGGCGATGCGCTGTACGCCCAAGTGCGGCAGGCCATCAACCTGGGGAATCTGGCTCAGGCGGAACAGCTGCTTCGTACGGCACCCCGTCAGGACGCCGAGTGGCATTTTCTCACCGGCTATGTGGCCTATCAAAAGGGCTGGCTGGATGAGGCCACCCAGCACTTTCAGACCGCCTGTTCCATGGAGCCGGGGAACACCGAATACCGTCAGGCGTTGTCCATGATGCAGCAGGGCGGCGCCAGCTACCGGCCCGCGGGATACGGCTACGCCGGGTGCGATCCCTGTACGACCTGCATGTGTATCAGCTGCGCCAGCCCGTGCTGCTGAGGAGCAAGGCTTTTCAACAGACCTATTTTGTGGTATAATACATCGTTCAGAAGGGAAGCGGTGCCTGTGATCAAAAGCATGACCGGCTACGGCAGGGGAGAGTCGGTGTGGAACGGACACGCCATTACCGCTGAGATCCGCTCGGTGAACAACCGCTATCTGGACTGTGTCGTCAAGCTTCCCCGGATGTACAATTTTGCCGAGGACGCCGTCAAAGCGGCGGTCCAGCAGCGGGTGAGCCGGGGAAAGGTGGAGGTCTATCTCTCAGTGGGCCCCTCTGAGACCGGCGGTGTCTCCATCTCGGTGAACCGGCCGGTGGCCGACGGGTATTACAGCGCCCTGCGGGAACTGGCCGACGCATACAGTCTGGCCGACGATATCTCCGTATCTCTGCTCTCCCGGTTCCCCGACGTGTTTTTGGTGGAGCGGACGGAAGAGGACCGGGACGAGGCGGTTGCCGGGCTTTTGGAGGCTCTGAGCAAGGCCTTGGACGAGTTCGACGCCATGCGGGAGCGGGAGGGCGCTAAGCTTGCGGAGGATGTGCGGAACCGGGCTGAGACCATCAAACAACTCACCGCCCAGGTGGAGGAGCGCGCCCCCGGCATCGTGGCCGATTACCGGGCCAAGCTCACCGCCAAATTGCAGGAGATCCTGGGCAGCACCCAGATCGACGAAAGCCGTATCCTCACTGAGGCCGCCATTTACGCAGACAAAGTGGCCGTGGATGAGGAGACCGTCCGGCTGAGAAGCCATCTGGATCAGCTGGCCGGGATGCTGGAGCAGGGCGGCAGCGTGGGACGGAAGCTGGATTTCCTCATTCAGGAGTTCAACCGGGAAGCCAACACCATTGGCTCCAAGTGCAACGACGTGGAGACCGGCCGCCTGGTGGTGGACATCAAGGCGGAGATCGAGAAGATCCGGGAGCAGATTCAAAACCTGGAATAGAAAAGGAGGGCGAAGCGGGTGAAGCTGATCAATGTGGGCTTTGGCAACATGATTTCAGCCGGACGGCTCATTGCCATCGTGGGACCTGATTCGGCCCCCATCAAACGGATGGTCCAGGAGGCGCGGGACAGCGGAAACCTGATCGACGCCACCTATGGCCGCCGGACCCGGGCCGTCCTCATTATGGACAGTGACCATATCGTCCTCTCGGCCCTCCAGCCGGAGACGGTTGCCGCCAGAGCGGGCGGGAAGGAGCCGGAGGCGGTCATTGAGGAGGAGGACGCCACGTGATACGAAAGAAGCAGAGAGGCCAGCTCATCGTTCTCTCCGGGCCCTCGGGCGTGGGAAAGAGCACGGTGATCTCCGAACTTCTCAGCGAACGGTCCGACATCTACTTTTCCGTTTCCTTTACCACCCGGAAACCCAGGGTGGGGGAGGAGGACGGCGTCAACTATTGTTTTGTCTCCAAAGAAACCTTTGAGGGCATGATCGGCCGTGGCGAGTTTTTAGAGTACGCCCAGTATGTCGATAATTACTACGGGACCTCCCTCAGAGTGATCGAGGAAAAGCTGGCCGCCGGCATTGACGTGCTGCTGGATATCGAGGTGCAGGGGGCGGCCAAGGTGCGGGACAAGTGTCCCGACGCCGTTTTTATTTTTATTATCCCGCCTTCCTTTGAAGAGCTTTCCCGCCGCCTTCACAGCCGCAACACGGATGACGAGTCCGTCATTGAGGGCCGCCTGAGAAAAGCCCGGGAGGAATATAAGGAGATTTCCCATTACGACTACCTTGTCGTCAACGATAAGGTGTCCGACGCTGCCGCCGAGATCATGTCCATTCTGGTGGCGGAGGGATGCCGCACCAAGTACCGGATGAATTTAGTTGAAGGAGTTTGATGTCTTATGATGCTTGAACCCGCTATGAACGACCTTTTGAAACAGGTCCCCAGCCGCTACATGCTGGTGAACGTGGTGGCCCACCGGGCCCGGCAGATTGCCAGCCAGGCGGAGGACGAGGGCTATCCTCTGGATGAGAAGCCCGTTACCCTGGCCCTGAACGAGGTGGCCCGCGGGGATGTGGAGCCCTCTGAGGAAGTGTAACATGAAAGGCAAGCGGCGGGTCACGGCCCGGTCGCTTGCCTTTTCCGGGATATAAGGGGGGACGTCGGCGTGCCGGTTCTGATTGCCAAGATCGCGCTTTCGGCGGCCACATTTGCCATTGACAAGCCCTATGACTATCTGATCCCCGCCGAGCTGGCCGAACTGTCTCCCGGCGTCCGGGTGATCGTCCCCTTTGGGGCGGGAAACCGTAGGACGGAGGGGATCGTCCTGGCGGTGGAGACCGCTGAGAACCTTGACAAGCGGCTGAAATCCATTCTGGCCTGTCTGGATGAAGAGCCCGTCCTCACTGACGAGGGCATCCGCACGGCACTTTGGATGCGGGAGCGGTGGTTCTGTACCGTGTATGACGCCGTCCGGGCCATGCTCCCCGCCGGGCTCTATTACGCCTTGCAGGACTGCTACCGGCTGGCCGACGGCATAGAGAAAGAGGCTGCCCTGGAGGCCGCCGGACGCTCCAAATACGAGCGGCAGGTGGTGGAGCTGGTCTCCGTCCGGCAGAGCGGCCTGGAGGCGGCGCAGATCCGGGAAGCCTTTGGGACCAAAGATCCCGGCCCGGCTCTGCGTTCCTTGCTGGGAAAGGGCGTTTTGGCGCTGGAGACCAGTGCCGCCCGCGGCGTGGGGGATAAGACGGAAAAGCTGATCTCTCTGGCCATCCCGCCGGAAGAGGCCCTGGCACAGGTAACCCCCAAGCGAAAGACGGCGCCTCTGCGCTATGCCGTGGTGGAGCTGTTGGCGGGGATCGGGGAGGCCGCGGTCAAAGAGGTCTGTTATTTTACGGGCGCCGCCAACGCCACCATACGCTCCCTGGAAAAAAGCGGACTTGTGACCATAACGGAACAAGAGGTTTTCCGCCGGGCCGGGCCGGATCATGTGGAGCCCGCCGGGCCGGTCAAACTGAACCGGGAGCAGGATGCCGCCTTTCAGGGACTCAACGCCATGGCGGAGGCTGGGACGGCGGCGGTGGCCCTCCTGTACGGAGTCACCGGAAGCGGAAAGACCCAGGTTTACCTCCGGCTGATCGAGGAGACATTGAAGCGGGGCAAGACGGCTCTCACGCTGGTGCCGGAGATCGCCCTCACCCCGCAGCTCATGGCCATCTACACCGCCCATTTCGGGGACGAGGTGGCGGTGCTCCACAGTTCCCTGCGGGCGGGAGAGCGCTACGATGAGTGGAAGCGGATCCGAACGGGAAAGGCCCAGGTGGTCATCGGGACCCGCTCTGCCGTGTTCGCCCCCCTGGAACGGCTGGGCCTCGTCATCCTGGACGAGGAGCAGGAGGGGAGCTATAAATCGGAAAACGTGCCCCGCTACCACGCCAGGGACGTGGCGAAATACCGGGCCCAGCGGAACGGGGCGCTGTTGGTGCTGGGGTCCGCCACCCCCTCGGTGGAGACCATGTACCACGCCCGCCAGGGAGACTACCGTCTCTTTACTCTGGCCCGGCGCTACAATGAGCGGGAGCTGCCCGCCGTTTTTCTGGCCGATATGAAAGAGGAGCTCCAGGCCGGGAACACCTCTCCGCTGAGCCTTCCCCTGCGGCAGGCCCTAGAAGAAAACCTGAAGCGGGGCGAGCAGAGCATCCTCTTTCTGAACCGGAGGGGCGCCAGCCGGATGGTGACCTGCGTCCACTGCGGGCAGGTGCCCAGCTGTCCCAGGTGTTCGGCCTATCTGACGTACCACTCCGCCAATCACCGGCTCATGTGCCATTACTGCGGCCACTCCGAGCCCATGCCGGACAGCTGTCCCGACTGCGGCGGCGCGCTGGAATTTGTGGGAGCCGGGACCCAGAGGGTGGAGGAGACGCTCAAGGAGCTCTTTCCAGACGTGGAAGTGATGCGGATGGACGCCGATACCGTCACTGCCAGCCAGTCCCATGAAAAGCTTCTGGCCCGGTTTCGGGAAGAGAGGATTCCCATTCTGGTGGGGACCCAAATGGTGGCCAAGGGGCTGGATTTTGAAAATGTCACGCTGGTGGGGGTCATCTCCGCCGATCAGGGACTCTACCTAGACGATTACCGGGCAGGAGAGCGCACATTTTCTCTCATTACCCAGGTGGTGGGCCGGGCGGGCCGTGGCAGCAAAGCGGGCCGGGCCATCATCCAGACCTTTACCCCGGAAAACGACGTTATCACCGCCGCCGCCCGGCAGGATTACGACCATTTTTACGAGCAGGAGATCGGGTTGAGAAAGGTCCGCAACTGTCCGCCCTTTTCATCCTTCTTTGTTATTACAGTCTCCGGCGCCGAGGAGGGACAGACCCTCCGGGTGTGCGCCATGCTGCGGGACACCCTTCTGGGCTGGCTGGGGGCGGAGCCTTATCGGGGCTTTTCCTGCCAAGTCCTGGGGCCGGCCCCCGCCGCCATCACAAAGGTAAATAACCGCTACCGCTACCGGCTGACGCTGATGGCGGAAAACATTCGCTTGTTTCGGGCGTTGGTGGCCCACCTGGTGCGCTGCGCCCAGGCGGACCGAAAAAACCGGGGCGTGTCCATCACAGCGGACATAGACCCCATGAATTAGGAGGATATCATGGCGATACGAAAGATTTTGACCGATGAGGACCCGGTCCTGCACAAAAAGTGCCACCCGGTCACACAGTTTGACGAGAAATTGGGCTCTCTGCTGGACGATTTGAAGGCCACTTTGGCCAACGCCAACGGAGCTGGCCTGGCCGCGCCCCAAATCGGTATTCTCCGCCGGATCGTGATCGTGGTGGACGCCAACGACGAGATGCTGGAGCTGGTCAATCCCGAGCTGCTGGATCAGGAGGGGGAGCAGGACGGCTTTGAGGGCTGCCTCTCCGTACCTGGCCGTTGGGGCATGGTGAAGCGGCCCATGAAGGTCCGGGTAAAGGCCCAGGACCGCAGCGGCAAATGGTTTGAGGCAGAAGGGGAAGAGATGGTGGCCCGCTGCTTCTGTCACGAGATCGAACATCTGGACGGCCATATTTTTACCGAGCACACGGACAAACTCTATACTTCCGAGGAGCTGGATGAGCTTCTCACCAGACAGGAGAAAAAGCGGAAATGAGGATCCTATTCATGGGCACGCCTGAGTTTGCCGTGCCCTCCCTGGAGGCCCTGGTGGCCGCTGGGCATACCATCTGCGGCGTATTCACCCAGCCGGACAAACCCAAAAACCGGGGGATGAAGCTGCTTCCAACGCCTGTAAAGGAATGTGCCATGTCCCATGATATTCCCGTATTTCAGCCGGTAAAGCTGCGGGACGGGACGGCGCTGGCTCAAATTCAGGCGTTGGCCCCCCAGCTGATCGTGGTGGCCGCCTACGGCCGTATCCTGCCGCAGGATATCTTGGACTGCCCGCCTTTGGGCTGTATCAACGTCCATTCGTCCCTGCTGCCAAAGTACCGGGGTGCCGCCCCCATTAACTGGGCCATCCTGAATGGAGACCGGGTGACTGGGATCACCATCATGCATATGGCCGCGGCCCTGGATGCAGGAGATATCATCTCCCAGACCGAAACGGAGATCGGCCCGGACGAGACCGCCCCCGAGCTCACCGCCCGGCTGGCTGAGCTGGGCGGGAAACTTTTGGTGGAGACAGTGGGGAAAATCGAGACTGGGACCGCTCCCCGGACGGCCCAGGACGAGAGCCAGGTGACCCTGGCCCCCATGCTGGACCGGGAGCTGTCGCCCATGGATTTCACCAGACCCGCCCAGGCCCTTCACGATCAAGTCCGGGGTCTGATCCCCTGGCCCGCCGCCACCGCTCAGGTAGGCGGTGTGCGCTGTAAGATATTCGCTACGTCGGTGGAGCCGGGAACCGGCAGGCCCGGGACCGTGCTGGAGGCCGGGAAGGGCGGCCTGCTGGTGGCCTGCGGCGAAGGGGCCCTGCGCGTCCTGGAGCTCCAGCCGGACGGCGGGAAACGGATGCGCTCCGCGGATTACCTTCGGGGGCATCCCCTGGAGACGGGGAGTGCCCTTTGATGGCCCTTTCCGCCCGGGAGGTGGCGCTGAACTGCCTCATTGCCTGTGAAAAGCAGGGGGCCTGGTCCGACGGCTATCTCCGCAACGCCATCCGGCAGGCCGGGCTGGACGGCCGGGACGCCGGGCTTTGCACCAGGCTGGTCTTTGGCGTCCAGCAAAACAGACTCCTGCTGGACTGGTATCTGACCCGTTTTTCCTCGGTAAAGCCCGAAAAAATGGAGCTTCCGGTACGGGGGGCTCTTCGCCTAGGCCTTTATCAACTCCTGTTTATGGACCGGATCCCGGTCCATGCCGCGGTCAATGAATCGGTGGCCCTCACCCGGAAACGCAGCCGGAACCCGCGTTCCGCCGCCCTGGTCAACGCCGTTTTACGGACGGTGGAGCGGGAGCGGAAAGAGGGGCTGCCCCAGCCGGAGGAGCTGTCTGTTCGTTACAGCCACCCGGAATGGCTGGTCAGGGAGCTGACCAATGCGGTGGGCCCGGAGGAGATCGAGGCGCTGCTGGCCGCGGACAACGGGGAACCGCCTATCCAGGCCCAGGTCAATACCCTGAAGGCCACGACGGAAGAGACGGCGGCGGAACTGACGGCTGCCGGAGTCACTGTGCGCCCCCATCCCTGGCTGCCCGACTGCCTGGAGCTGGAGGATACCGGAAATCTGGAAGGGCTGGACGCCTTCCAAAACGGGACGATCTATATTCAGGACGCCGCCGCCCGTCTGGCGGTGCTGGCGGCCGGGCCGGAGCCTGGAATGGCCGTGCTGGACGCCTGCGCCGCGCCCGGCGGCAAATCTTTCGCTGCCGCCATCGCCATGGGGGACAGCGGCTCTATTTGCTCCTGCGATATCCACCCCCATAAACAGGCGTTGATCGAACAGGGGGCAAGGCGTCTGGGCATCCACAGCATCACCGCCGCCGTGATGGATGGCAAGGCCTTTGACCCTGAGCTGGCCGGGCGCTTCGACCTGGTCATCGCGGATGTGCCCTGTTCCGGGCTGGGGATCATTCGGAAAAAGCCGGATATCCGTTATAAGGACCCTGAGCCCTTGGGGGGACTGCCCGGTGTGCAGAGGGCTATTTTGGAGAACGTTTCCCGCTATGTCCGGCCCGGCGGCGTGCTCCTTTACGCCACCTGTACGCTGCTCCGACGGGAAAACGAGGCAGTCGTATCCTGGTTTTTGGACAAGGATACTAACTTTACACTTGAGCCGTTTACCCTTCCCGGGCATGTGGGGGCCTCGGAAGGGATGGTGACCCTGTGGCCCCACCGCCACGGCACCGATGGATTTTTCTTTGCCAAGCTGCGCAGAACGCGCTGAGGGCAGAGGGAAGGAGGAAGCCCGTTGCTGGATCTGAAATCAATGACCCTGGCCGAGATGACCGGCCTGATGAAAGAGATGGGGGAGCCCGGATTCCGGGGGAAGCAGATTTTCCAATGGCTCCACCGGGGCGTTACCTCTTTCGATGAGATGACGAACCTCTCCAAAGCCCTGCGGGACAAGCTGGCGCAAACCTGTTTTATCACGGTGCCCACTGTGGAGCGCAAACAGGAATCCCGGCTGGATGGGACCATCAAGTACTTGTGGCGCCTGGGAGACGGTAATTGTGTCGAAACCGTTTTGATGCGCTATCACCATGGGAATACTGTCTGTATCTCCTCTCAGGTCGGCTGCCGGATGGGCTGCGTATTCTGCGCCTCCACCATCGGCGGCAAGGTCAGAAACTTGACACCTGCGGAGATGCTGGATCAGGTATTGTTTACCCAGGTGGATTCCGGTCAGCCGGTGTCCAACATCGTCTTAATGGGGATCGGAGAGCCGCTGGACAACATGGAGACCGTTCTGCGGTTCCTGGAGCTGGTCAACAGCCCGGATGGGCTGAATATAGGGATGCGGCATATCTCGCTGTCCACCTGCGGGCTGATCGAGCAAATTGACAAATTGGCCCAATGTCAGTTACAATTAACCCTGTCGGTCTCGCTCCACGCCCCGGATGATGAGACCCGCTCCCAGATCATGCCGGTGAACCGAAGTACGGGCGTGGAGGCGCTGTTTTCCTGCTGCCGCCGGTACTTTGAGACCACGGGGCGGCGGATCTCTTATGAGTACGCCATGATCGACGGGGTCAACGACGCCGACTGGCAGGCCGACCTGCTGGCCAAATATTTGAAGGGGACGCCGGGCCACGTCAATCTGATCCCCCTCAACGACGTGGAGGAGAGCCCCCTCAAACCCAGCCGGCGGGTGCGGGAATTTCAGAAACGATTGGAAGGTCACGGTGTGACGACTACCGTCCGGCGGAAGCTGGGCGGGGATATCGATGCGTCCTGTGGGCAACTGCGGCGCAAACGCATGGAGGAAGCAGAATGATACGAGCTTGGGGTATCACGGATCAGGGCGCGGTGCGCGTTCAAAATCAGGATTCATACTACTTAAGCCTCATGGAGGACGATCTGGTCCTAGCCGTGGTGTGCGACGGGATGGGGGGCGCCCGGGCGGGCAATGTGGCCAGCTCTCTGGCGGTGGAAAAGGCATCGGAATATTTGGAGTCGCTGTCGCCGGAAGAGCTGCTTCAAACGCCGGGAGAGCACCTGGCCAAGGCCGCCGCCCTGGCCAACGACGCCGTCTTTCACAAGGCCAGTCAGGAGCCGGAGTGCCGGGGGATGGGGACCACCATGGTGGCTGCCCTGGTCCACGGCCGGTGCGCCGACGTGCTCAACATCGGGGACAGCCGGGCCTATCGGATTGGGGAAGAGGGCATCGTAAAGGTGACGAGGGATCATTCCGTGGTGGAGGACCTGGTCCACCGGGGCGACATCACGCCGGAACAGGCCCGGCAGCATCCCCAGAAAAACCTCATCACCCGGGCGCTGGGTTCGGAGCGGCAGTCCCGCACCGACCTCTACCAGGTGGAGCTGAGCGGCGGGGAGTTTTTGCTGCTGTGTACCGATGGGCTCTCCAACACCCTCACCGATCAGGAGATGCTGTATGAGGCCCTCCACGGCGGTGAGCCGGAGACTTGCTGCCAGCGGATGCTGGACGTGGCCCTGTCCCGTGGGGCGCCCGACAATGTCACCGCTGTTCTCATCCAAATCCAGTAAGGGGGTAATGAACTATGGATCAGTACATAGGGAAATTACTCGACAATCGATATGAGATCCTGGAGCGCATCGGCATCGGCGGCATGGCTGTGGTCTATAAGGCCAAATGTCACTGGCTCAACCGGTTCGTGGCTGTGAAGATCCTCAAGGAAGACCTGGCGCAGGACGAGGAGTTCCGCCGCCGGTTCCACGAGGAATCCCAGGCCGTCGCCATGCTCTCCCATCCCAATATCGTCTCGGTGTACGACGTGTCCCGTTCCCCGGAGCTGGATTATATTGTCATGGAGCTGATCGAGGGAATCACCCTGAAGCAGTACATGCAAAAGCGGGGCGGAAAGCTCTCCTGGAAGGAATCGCTCCACTTTATCACCCAGATCATGAAGGCGCTCTCCCACGCCCACAGCAGGGGCATTATCCACCGGGACATCAAGCCCCACAATATTATGGTCCTGCGGGACGGGAGCGTGAAGGTGGCCGATTTCGGCATCGCCCGCCTGGTCTCCGCCTCCCAGAACACCATGACCCAGGAGGCTCTGGGCTCGGTGCACTATATCTCACCGGAGCAGGCCCGGGGCAGCCGGATCGACGCCCGGAGCGATATCTACTCCGCCGGCGTGGTCCTCTATGAGATGCTCACCGGCCGTCTGCCTTACGAAGGGGATTCCCCGGTGGCGGTGGCCATTCAGCATATTAACTCCATCCCGCTCTCTCCCAGGGAGCTGGAGCCCTCCATCCCGGAGGCTATGGAGGAGATCACCATGAAAGCCATGGCCTCCGACATGGATAAGCGGTACCTCTCCGCCGACGCCATGCTGGCGGACCTGGAGGAATTTCGGAAAAATCCCAATATCAGCTTTGAGTACACCCCCGCCGATCTGCTGGTGGGGGAGGGGGACGAGCCCACCCAGGTCCTGGGGGCCAATACGCCCCAGATGGTGGCCGGCCGCCCGGTCCATACGGAGCGCTATGAGGAGCCCAAGGCCAAAAAGGAGCGGCCCGCGCCGGTGCGGGAGCCCGCCGAGGACGAGGACGACTATGACAGCGACGGCGGGGGCAAACGGGCCTTGGTCATTGTTATTGCCCTGCTCCTGTGCGCGGCGGGGATCGGCGCTTTCCTGTGGGTCACTGTGTTCAGCGGCATGACCGGCAATAAAACCTATACCGTCCCGAACCTGGAGGGCTACACCCTGGAAGAGGCCCGGGAGTTGCCGGAGATCAAGGAAAACGGCTTTACCGTAGTTGAGGGCAAACAGGTCGTCAGCGAGACGGTGAAGGCCGGCCAGATTGCCTCCCAAACCCCTGCCGCCGAGAGCGCGGTCAAAGAAGGCAACCGGGAGATCTCCGTAGACATCAGCATCGGAAACGGCGGTCTCTCCATGCCCGACGTCTACAACCAGGATCAGCGGGTGGCCACCGCCACTCTGAACGGGATGGGCCTCCAGGTCAATGTAGAGCAGTCCAACTCCTCCGAGATCACCAAGGGTAACGTGATGTCCCAGTCCCCGGCGAAGGGAGAGCGCGTGAAGGAGGGCCAGGATGTCACCATCGTGGTCAGCCTGGGCGTGGACGTGGATCAGGTCACCTTGATCCCGCTGACCGGAATGACCCTGGAAAAGGCGACCCAGGCCGTCACCGACCTGGGCCTGAAGCTGGGAAAGGTGGATCCGGTGCCCAGCGCGGAGTTTGAGGCGGGACAGGTCTGCTATCAGAGCATTCCCGTGGGGACATCCGTCCCCGCCGATACGGTCATCAACCTTCAGGTCAGTACCGGACCCGATACCGGGGCGCCCACGGAATCCGAAACCCCTGCGGAGTCCGTTTCGCCGGAGCCCACGGCACAGCCCACCGCCAAGCGCAAGGATGTGGTCGTCCCCCTGCCGGATGACCGGGAGACCGTCTATGTGCGGATCACCGTGGGCGGGGTGGAGCAGATCCCCAGCCAGCCGGTGGACACCCGGATCAGGCAGGCCCGCTTCACGCTGGAGGGCACCGGGACCCAGCAGATCGTGGTCTATATCGACGAGGTGCAGACCCAGAGCTATGCCCTCAATTTTGACGAATGAGCATGGAAGGGATCATTTTTAAAGCCCTCTCCGGCTTCTATTACGTGGACTGCGGCGGCCGGACCGTCACCTGCCGGGCCCGGGGGAAATTCCGCCACGAAAAGATAAAGCCGCTGGTGGGGGACCGGGTCTCCGTCACGGTCCAGGCGGATGGGTCGGGCACGGTGGATACCGTTCTGCCCCGAAAAAATGAGTTTCAGCGGCCGGCGGTTGCCAATATCGATCTGTTGGTGGTGGTGGCCTCCGGCGCCGTCCCGGTGACGGATCCCTTCCTCATTGACCGTGTGGTGGCCATGGCGGAGCGCCGGGGCTGTGAAAGCGTGATCTGCTTCAATAAGTGGGATCTGGAGCAGCCCCAGGGGCTCTTTGAGACCTATCAGAAAGCCGGTTTCCCCACCCTCCGGGTGAGCGCGGAGAACGGGGAGGGGATCGATGCCCTCTCCACACTGATTGCCGAAAAGGTATGTGCCTTTACAGGGAATTCCGGCGTGGGCAAATCCAGCATCCTGAACGCTCTGGAGCCGGGGTTCCACCTCCAGGTGGGGGACGTCAGCGACAAGCTGGGCCGGGGGCGGCACACCACCCGTCACGTGGAGCTCTACCGGCTGAAAAATGGCGCAGTTGTGGCCGACACCCCGGGATTTTCTTCCTTTGAGGAGGAGACCGGCGTGGGCTGCGCCCCGGAAGAGGTCCAGTATGCCTTCCGGGAGTTTGCCCCCTATCTGGACCGGTGCAGGTTTGTGGGCTGCGCCCATGTAAAGGAAAAAGGCTGTGCGGTGCTGGAGGCCCTGGCGGCTGGGGAGATTGCCCAAAGCCGGCATGACAGCTACGTCCGGCTCTATGAACAGGCCAAGGAGGTGCCCGAATGGGAACGGAAATGACCGCCCTCATTTTCGGCTCCATCCCTTCCGAGGGCTGGGATTATCTGAAAACCTACTGCCCGGCTCCCGGACTGGTGATCTGCGCGGACGGCGGGATCAAGTGCGCCAGGGAGGCGGGGTATGCTCCGGACCTTCTGGTGGGGGACTGGGACTCAGGCGGCGGGCCGGAAGAGGGGATCCCCTCCGTCACACTGTCCCCGGAGAAGGACCTGACCGATCTCCAAGCGGCCGCGGAGCTGGCCTTGGAGCGTGGATTCCGGCAAATCGTCTTTTGTGCCTGCGTGGGCGGTCGGCTGGACCAGACCGCCGCCAACCTGACCCTTTTGGAGTGGGTCCATGACCATGGGGGAGAGGCTAAAATCCTGGACAGGGGCAACGAGGTCCGCTTTTGGGACGGCAGGCCCCTGACCCTGGACGGGGACGCCGGTTACCGCTATCTCTCTTTGGTCCCGCTGGACCGCACCATCACGGGAGTCCGTCTGCGGGGGGTAAAGTACCCCTTGACGGACGCCACGTTGACCCGGGGGGACACCCTCTCCATCAGCAACGAGGTGTCCGGGCCACAGGCCGTCCTCTCCGCGGACACCGGGCGCATGCTGGTCATTCGCAGTCAGAAATACACGGAAAAGTGAATCATAAGGCGCAGAACCAACGGCCGCTCTCTTTCGTATACTGGGGTATCCAGGAAGAAAGGGGGCGGCTTTTTTGCTGTCGGATGAGATGAAACGGAATTTAGGCCTGGCCGCGGCCTGTACCGGAGGGGTGGCCGTGCTGCTGTTTCCCGCCAGTCTGGTCACGTTGGGACTGGGCGTGGCGCTTGGCTATAAGGGCCAGGACTACATCAAGTCTCTGCTGGGGGGAGGTGAGGGAAAGTGAAGATCGTCGTGGTAAAGTCTCCGAAGGCCCTGCGCGGGATCCTGAAAAGCATCTTTGGTTTAAAGTAGACTTTCCAAAATGACATACCGGTCCACCCTTGTACATATAAATGCACAGAAGAAACGAGGCGGGATGCCTGTACAAGGAGTGGAACACGCTTATGGAATTAGAATTGGACAGGACGCAGATGAATGGTTATGATGCCCTGCTGGACACTACCCTGCTCCGGGAAGAGACCCTGGAGATGATCGTGCCGGACGCCTGCCCCGATATCCTTCGGGTCGTAGAAACCGATGGAAAGGTCCTTCTGCGCAGCAAGGAGGCCATGGAAGGGCGGGTGGAGATCTCCGGGACCTTTAAGGCTTGTGTGCTTTATCTCCCCGACGGGGAGAGCGGTCTGCGGCACCTGGAGGTCTCCATCCCCTTCACGTGCAGCGCCGAAGGGCGGGAGATCGGCCCCAGCTGCAACGTGGTGGCCAGTCTCCGGCTGCACCATGCCGACACCAGGGCGGTAAATCCCCGCAAAGTCCTGGTGCGGGCGGAAGCGGCCGTAGATGTGGCCGTCTACGCTCCCATGACGGAAAGTGTCTGCGGTCAAGTGCTGGACGCGGCGGAGCAGAGCGTGGAACAGCTCACCGAGACACGGGAGGTCTACGTCACCGCCTGCGTCCAGGAAAAGCCCTTCTCGCTCTCCGACGAGGTGGCCCTCTCCGCCAGCAAGCCGGCGGCCGCGGAACTGCTCAAAAGCCGGGTGGAGCTGTGCCGGGGGGAGTCCAAGATCATCGGGAACAAGCTCATTTTCAAAGGGAGCGCCAACGTCAGCCTTTTCTACCGGGGAGAGGATGACGGCGTATATTCCTCCTCGGCGGAGCTGCCCTTCTCCCAGATCATGGAGGTCTCCGGGGTGGGGGAGAGCGCGGAGTGTGACCTGTCCTTCACCCTGACCGGCGCCAGCTGTTCCCTTGATCCCGGAGGGGACGGGCGGACCGTGTCGGTCTCTCTGGAGGCGCTGTCCCAGTCGGTGGTGCGGGAATCCAGGATGCTGGAAGTCCTGAGCGATGCGTACAGCACCAGCCAGCCCATGGCGGCGGACTGGGAGAATTACCCCATGTCCGAGCGCGTGGACCGGGGTGTCCGCAGCCAGAGCGTCCGGGAGGTCTGGGAGACCGGCGGCCCCATCCGGGACGTGCTGGACTGCCGCCTGGCAGTGGGCCAAATCGTGAAAAGCAGGGAGGGGGAGCGGATGGTCCTCACCGCCCAGGTGGAGGTGACCGCCCTCTATATCGGGGAAGACGGGAGTCTTTACTCCGCCCAGCGGCAGATGAGTGTGCCCTGCGCCCTGGACCTCCCGGAGGAGAGCCAGTGCTTCTGCCAGTGCGAGGGGGTGGGAGATGTCTACGCCACCCCAGCCGCCGGAGGCATCGAGGCCCGGTTCACCTTGGACTTCCGTTACTGCGCCACGGCACGGCGGCAGATCACGGCCCTTTCCGCCCTCCGTCCGGCCGAGGCGGCGGAGGTGGAGGGCCCCCAGCCCTCCCTGGTGCTGCGGATGCTGGAGGGGGGAGAGCGGCTGTGGGATGTGGCGAAGGCTTACGGCACCACCATCGCCGACATCATGAGCGCCAATGAATTGGCAGACGAGGCCGCCGCCATGGGCAGGCTCCTGCTCATTCCCAGGAAGCGGTAAGGGGGAGAGGAAAATGGAAGAAAATAAGCTCTACGACGATATTGCCCAGCGCACAGGAGGGGACATCTACATCGGTGTGGTGGGGCCGGTCCGCACGGGCAAGTCCACCTTCATCAAGCGGTTCATGGAGACTCTGGTCATCCCCAACATCGAAAATGTCTACCGGCGGGAGCGGGCCCGTGACGAGCTGCCCCAGAGCGGCTCAGGCCGGACGGTGATGACCGCCGAGCCCAAGTTCGTACCCGAGGAGGCCGTCCGGGTGGATATGGCTGACGGGGCCTCCTTCGCCGTCCGCCTCATCGACTGCGTGGGTTATATGGTCCCCGGCGCCGTGGGCCAGACCGAGGACGACGCCCCGCGGATGGTGACCACCCCCTGGTATGACCACGACATCCCCATGACTGAGGCTGCGGAGATCGGGACGAGAAAGGTCATTGCCGAGCACTCCACCATCGGCATCGTGGTCACCACCGACGGGACCATCACCGACATTCCCCGGGAGGACTACATCGAGGCGGAGGAGCGGGTCATTACCGAGCTCAAGGAGCTGGGCAAGCCCTTCCTGGTCCTCCTGAACTCGGCCTATCCCCAGTCTGACCGGGCCAAGGCCATCCAGGCCGACATTATGGACCGCTACGACGTGACCTGTATGCGCTGCAACTGCCTGGAGCTGGATGAGGAGGACGTCACTTCCATCATCAAAGGGGTCCTCTATGAGTTCCCCGTCAAGGAGCTGGACCTTTTCCTCCCCCCCTGGGTGGACGCCCTGCCCTATGACCACCCCATCAAAAACGGCCTCTACGCCGCCATCCGGGAGGGCTCGGCGGAGATGCGGCGGGTCCGGGACGTGGATGGAGCCATGGCGGCCATCGGCGCCTGTGAGAGCGTCAGCAGCACCAGAGTGACCACCATCAACCTGGGCGCCGGTCTGGCCGCTGCCACACTGGACCTGCCCAGAAGCCTCTTTTACGATACCATCTCGGCCCAGTCCGGCTTCACGATTGCGGACGACGGGGATCTCATGAGCCTGCTCACCGATTTGGCCAGCGTAAAACGGGAGTACGACAAGGTGGCCCAGGCCCTTCAGGAGGTCCGGGAGACGGGCTACGGCATCGTGGCCCCCAGCCCGGAGGAGCTGAAGCTGGAGGAGCCGGAGATCGTCAAGCAAGGGGGCCGCTACGGCGTGCGCTTGAAGGCTTCCGCCCCCAGCATCCATATGATTCGGGCGGACATCGAGACCGAGGTGTCCCCCATCGTGGGCAGCGAGAAGCAGTCGGAGGAGATGGTGGGCTATCTGCTCCAGGAGTTCGAGGGAGACACGGCCAAGATCTGGGACTCCAACATCTTCGGAAAATCTTTCCACGAACTGGTGGGAGAGGATTTGAACACCAAGCTCAAGCGGATGCCGGACGATGCCCGGGAAAAACTCCGGGAGACCCTGCAAAGGGTCATCAACGAGGGATCCGGCGGGCTCATCTGCATTATCCTGTAATGAAGAAGCGGGGAGACGAAATTTCGTCTCCCCGCTTCTTTGATTTGTTACTCCTGGCCCAGGATCACGATGCCGATGGCCGCCACGGCGATGACGGCGTACTGGGCTTTGGTGAGCTTCTCCTTCAATATGATTCGGCTCCACAGCAGGGAGGCCACACAATAGGAGGAGATCATGGGGGCGGCCACGATGACGTTGTCCCCGATGGCGAAGATGTAGGCGAACTGGCCGGCGGTCTCACAGAGGGCCGCCGTCAGCTTGTACCC
This sequence comes from Pseudoflavonifractor phocaeensis, assembly GCF_038439875.1. Taxonomy (NCBI): domain Bacteria; kingdom Bacillati; phylum Bacillota; class Clostridia; order Eubacteriales; family Oscillospiraceae; genus Pseudoflavonifractor; species Pseudoflavonifractor phocaeensis. The sequence continues at coordinate 272,183 of NZ_JBCDMT010000004.1, read as the reverse complement.
CTCCCGGCGCTCCGGCCGGATCTTCTGCTTTTTGATGAACACCACGTAGATGAAGGCGAAGACAGCCATCATCAGGAAGGTGAGCTCATAGGCGATATTGGCCTGCTCCTCGGCGATGACGGTCCCAAGCAGGAGGCCGTCCACGAAGGTGCCCAGGCCGTCGATGAAGCAGTAGAGGAGAGGAAAGGCGATGGCGATGATGCTTTTGGAGTGCTTGGCGTCGGCCGTAAGGCCCTCCGCGGCCCGGAGAGCGTCGTCCTTCCGTTTTTCGATGACCGACAGGGCAAAGACGCCGGCGCACACCAGAACCACGCCGAAAAGCTGAAGGCCCGACATAGTCTCGCCCAAAAAGAAGAAGCACAGAATGGCGGCCACCGCGCCGGAGGAATTGCAGACGGGGGAGGAGATGGACAGCTCGATGTACCGAAGGCCCACATACCCGATGATCATGGAGAGGATATAGCAGAAGGAGGCGGGCAGGTAGGTGATGATGTCCCCCAGAGAGAAGGGGGTGCCGGTGGCGATGAGGATGATGGCATGGGCGCCCATCACGAGGCCCACGGCCATGACCATCTTCCAATGACTGTACTTATCGTCGGGCTTGGAGCCCATCTTGGAGAAGAGATCGGAGCCGCTCCAGAAAAGAATGGCGATCAGGGACAGGATGAACCAATTCATATAATGTTGTCCTTTCAAATAGTTAACTCATTTTCCTTGAAAGGACAGTGCGGGAGGCGGCCTGCGGGGGAACCGGGTGTTGTGCCAGCACTGGACACGTTTGGCTGGTCGGTGGATCATAAGGCAAAGCCGCCTCCTTTCCTTGGCCTAAAAGGGCCATCGGAAAGGTATTATACTGGATTTTCCACCTCTTCGCAATCTTTTTCTTTCTCCGGTCAGTAACGGCAAGGAAGATGGCGGAGCCCTCTAAGGCTGTACTATATGACACAAAAAAGAAGGCAGAACCCGTCTGGATTATTTACGGCTCGGACGCGGCGAAGCGTTCCATGGCCCCACGGTCCAAAAGGCGGAGGGAGCGGTATCCCGTCTCCAGCCAGCCCTGGACGGAAAAGCGGGAGAGAACCCGGCTCACCGTTACCCGGCTCACTCCCACGGCGGAACCCAGCTCCTCGTGGGTGACGCGGATCACGCCGTCCTCGCCGGCCCGCTCCAAAAGGACGCTGGCCAGCCGGTGATCGGCAGGACGAAAAGAAATATCGTCCACGTGGCCAGACAGCATCCGCACCGTCCGGGCCAGGTAACGGAGCATGGGGAAGGCCAGCTCCGGGTGGGACTGAAAGACCCGGTCCAGCTGGGCCCGATCCACAGCGACCGCCCGGCACTCGGAGACAGCCACCGCGGAGGACACCCGCGGGCACTGGTCAAAAAAAGAGGCCTCACCCATCAAATCGCCGGCCTGATGAATGGTGAGGAGCCGCTCTGAGCCCTCGGGGGAGCTGATAAAGCTTCTGACGGTCCCCTCCGTCAGGTAGTAAAAGGAGTCCGCCTCCGTTCCCTGGAGGTAGATCATCTGTCCGGCGGAATAGCGCTTGGCCTGCCGTCCCTCCGCCAAAGGGGACCAATCCTGTCTCATATCCTTCACCTCTTTCTGGAATTGTAGCACGTGTTACATTCTTTTGGCAAGAACTCTGTCATACTGTTTTCAACAAAACCGCAAGGAGGGACCCGAAGATGGGAATGACCATGACGCAAAAGATCCTGGCCAGGCACGCCGGGCTGGAGCAGGTGGAGGCCGGACAGCTCATCGAGGCCAAGCTGGATCTGGTGCTGGGCAACGACATCACCACCCCGGTTGCCATCACGGAGTTTGAGAAGGCGGGGCTGACCCAGATCTTTGACAAGGACAAGATCGCCATTGTCCTGGACCACTCCACCCCCTGCAAGGACATCAAGTCCGCCCAGCTGTGCGCCCAGGCCCGGGAGTTTGCCCACCGCTTCCAGGTCACCCATTTCTACGACGTGGGCCAGATGGGCATTGAACACGCGCTGCTGCCCGAGAAGGGCCTCGTCGCCCCAGGGGAGGCAATCATCGGGGCGGACTCCCACACCTGTACATACGGCGCGCTGGGGGCCTTCTCCACCGGCGTGGGCTCTACCGACATGGCCGCGGGCATGGCCACCGGCCTGGCCTGGTTCAAGGTGCCCTCCGCCATCAAGGTGACCTTGACGGGCAGACTGCCCCAATATGTGGGCGGTAAGGATGTGATCCTCCACCTCATCGGCACCATCGGTGTGGACGGCGCCCTTTACAAATCCCTGGAGTTCGCCGGCGAGGGCGTGGCCTCCCTCTCCATGGACGACCGCTTTACCATCGCCAACATGGCCATCGAGGCGGGGGCCAAAAACGGCATCTTCCCCGTAGATGAAAAGACCCGGGCCTATCTGAAGGACCGGGTGGACCGCCCCTGGGAGGCCGTGGAGCCCGACGCCGACGCGGTCTACGACCAGGAGGTGGTCATCGATCTCTCCGCCCTGCGGCCCACTGTGGCCCTGCCCCATCTGCCCTCCAACACCAGGACGGTGGACGAGGCGGCGGGGATGCCCGTTCAGCAGGTGGTCATCGGCTCCTGCACCAACGGACGGCTGAAAGACCTGGCGGAAGCTGCCGAGATCCTCAAGGGGAAAAAGGTTTGCGACGGGGTGCGGTGCATCGTCATTCCCGCCACCCAGCAGATCTACATGGACGCCATGAAGGCGGGCTACGTGGAGATCTTCATCGAGGCTGGCTGCGCCGTCTCCACCCCCACCTGCGGCCCCTGCCTGGGCGGGCATATGGGCGTCCTCTCCGACGGGGAACGAGCGGTTTCCACCACAAACCGCAATTTTGTGGGCCGCATGGGCCCCGTCAGCTCGGAGATCATCCTGGCCAGCCCCGCCGTGGCGGCGGCCACCGCCATCACCGGCGTCATTACCGACCCGGCCAAGGTCTAACGGAGGTGTAAAGGAATGAAAGTTTACAAGTATGGCGACAACGTGGATACCGACGTCATCATCCCCGCCCGCCACCTGAATAACCCGGACCCCAAGGCCCTGGCCTCCCACTGCATGGAGGATATCGACGCCGCCTTTGCCTCCACTGTAGAGGAGGGGGACATTATGGTAGGCGGCGCCAACTTCGGCTGCGGCTCCTCCCGGGAGCATGCCCCTTTGGCCATCAAGGCCAGTGGGATCAAATGCGTCATCGCCAAGAGCTTCGCCCGCATCTTTTACCGCAACGCCATCAACATCGGTATGCCTATTCTGGAGTGTCCCGAGGCGGTGGACGGTATCGGGGCGGGGGATACGGTCAGTGTGGACTTTGCCACCGGCAGGATCGTCAATGAGACCAGCGGGGCCTCCTGGCAGGCCGCGCCCTTCCCGGCGTTCATCGACGGCATCATTCAAAGCGGGGGCCTGCTGAAGTCCTTGAAAGCCCGGGGGGTGGCGAAATGAACTATAAGATCGCGCTCATCCGGGGCGACGGCATCGGCCCCGAGGTGGTGGACGAGGCGGTGGGTGTCCTGAACACCGTTGCGGAAAAGTTCGGCCACCAGGTGGAATATGTGGACGTCCTGCTGGGCGGCTGCGCCACGGACGCGGTGGGAAAGAGCTATCCCGACGGCACCGCCGAACGGTGCAAGACCTGCGACGCCGTCCTGCTGGGCGCCGTGGGCGGCCCAAAATGGGGGGCCGACAAGCCCGCCGAACAGCGGCCTGAGACGGCTCTGCTGGCCCTCAGAAAGGATCTGGGCCTGTATGCCAATCTCCGACCCGCCAGCCTGCGCCCCGCCATGACGGACGCCTGCCCGCTGAAAAAAGAGACGGCGGATAAGGGCATCGACCTGATGATGGTCCGGGAACTCACCGGCGGTATTTATTTCGGCAAGCGGAATAAATACCAGACCGAGGACCGGGGAATGGAGGCCACCGACCTGATGGCCTACTCCGAACAGGAGATCGAGCGCATCGGCCGCCGGGCCTTTGAGCTGGCCCGGCTCCGCCGGGGCAAGGTGTCCAGCGTAGACAAGGCCAACGTATTGGAGACCTCCCGGCTGTGGCGGAACGTGATGCACCGCCTGGCGGCGGAATATCCCGACGTCCAATATGAGGATGTGTTGGTGGACAACTGCGCCATGCAGCTGGTACGGGACCCCGGCCAGTTCGACGTGGTGGTTACCGAGAACATGTTCGGCGACATCCTCTCCGACGAGGCCTCCATGGTCACCGGGTCCATCGGGTTACTGCCCTCCGCCTCCATCGGGGACGGCGCCCCCGGCCTTTATGAGCCTATCCACGGTTCCGCCCCCGACATCGCCGGGCAGGACAAAGCGAATCCCATCGCCACCATCCTGTCTGTGGCGATGATGTTCCGCTACTCCTTCCAGAGGGCGGCCGAGGCCGACGCTATCGAAAGGGCGGTCGATGCCGTCTTGGCGGAGGGCTGGCGCACACCTGACATCGCCAAGCCCGGCGAAAAGGCGGTCGGCACCCGGGAGATGGGACGTCTCATCCGTGAAAAAGTAAATATGATATAAAAAAACCGCCGGTCTCAGACCGGCGGTTTTTCTTCCATGCCCAGCTTGGGGGAGAGGGGAGGGACGGACCCGTCCGTGGCGGCGGAGAGGAGATAGCGGTAGATCCCCGCTTTTTGCTCCTCGTAGAGGTCCAGCTTTTGATAGAGCTCCTTGTAACAGTCAAAAGTCATCCGCTTGGTGGCGATGGTCCTGCGGAGCGAAGCCTGTGTGTTCACCAGGCTGTCCTCCCGCTTGCGGTAATAATAAAGGGGCTTGGGCACGGTGGCGATGAGACGGGCATATTCGATGTAGTCCAGGTTGAACAGAAAGTCCTCGCACCAGCTCACCTGAGAGGAACAGCGCAAATGCTGTGCCTCCACGATGGAGCGGCGGTAAAACTTGTTCCAGAGCACGCCGTAATAATAGTTGGCGGGAGCCTTCATCATCTCCCCGGCAAATTCCTGGCGGGTGAGGACTCCCTCGGTCTTGATATGCCCCCTCTGAATAAGACGGCCGCCGGCAACCCGGTAAAAATGCACCAGGACCAGGTCGGCCCCCGTACTCTCGGCGGTATGGACAAAGGTCTCGGTGGCGTCGGGCGTGAGCCAGTCGTCCCCGTCCACAAACTGAAGGTACTTTCCCTGGGCCTGGTCCATGGCCTGGTTCCGGCTGTCGGAGACGCCGGAGTTTGGCTTGTCGATGAGACAGAACCGGCTGTCGGCACGCTCATAAGAGCGGCAGATGTAAGGGGAGGCGTCGTCGCTGCCGTCGTTGACCAGCAAGACCTCAAACTCCCGGTAAACCTGTGCCTTGATGGAGTCCAGGCATTGCTCCAGATAGGGAGCTACATTATAGACGGGGACGATGATGGATACCAGTGGTTTTCCCATGGAGGCACCTCGCTTTTCATGATTCCGTGTGCCTGTCTATTGTAGCAAAAAATTTTTTAAAAAGAAAGGGTTGACAAATTAGAACATTTGAATATAATGATATTGTAAACGATGGAGGTGAGGACGTGGAACCCCAATACGAGGAGGAGGCAGAGCTTCTGAAGGCACTGGCCCATCCGGTACGGCTTGAGATTGTCCATGGACTTTTGACCTGCGGCTGCCGAAACGTGGGATGCATGGTGTCTCACACCGGCCAGTCCCAATCCTGCGTATCCCAGCACTTGGCCCGTCTGAAGGCCGCCGGGGTCGTGAAAGCGGAGCGGTCCGGCAATGAGGTCTATTACGATCTGGACGATCCCCGGGTGGCCGGTCTGCTTCGGGCCCTGTTCCGGGAGGAGGGAAACACATGAGCTATGATATCATCGTCATCGGTGCCGGCCCCGCGGGGCTCTCCGCCGCCGTTCAGGCCCGGGCTAGGGGAAAGACGGTCCTGGTGGTGGCGGGAAGCGATAAGGACAACGCCCTGTACAAAGCCCAGCGGATCGACAACTACCTTGGGCTGCCCGGGCTGACGGGAGCGGAGATGCTGGCCCGTTTTTCCGACCACGCCCGGGAAAACAGGGTGGAGCGCCGGATGGGGAGAGTCCTCTCCATCATGCCGGTGAAGGACCGCTTTTATGTCAGCATCGACGCTGATATGGAGGAGGCGGGCGCCGTCATTCTGGCTCTGGGCGTGAGCCGGGGAAAGAAGTACTCCGGCGAGGCCGAGTTCCTGGGCCGGGGAGTCAGTTATTGCGCCACCTGTGACGGCGCGCTCTACCGGGGCAAGCCGGTGGCCGTGGTGGGCCTCAGCGCCGACGCCCCCGAGGAGGCGGCCTTCCTCTCCGGCCTTGGCTGCCAGGTAACCTATGTGGCGGTGAAACGGCCTCAGGAGTTGGAGGAGGGCATCCCCTTCGTCAAGGGCGTCAAGCTGGAGATCCGGGGGGAGAAAACGGTCACCGCTCTGGTGGCCGACGGGGAAGAGCTCCCCTGCGACGGTATCTTCCTGCTCCGGCCCTCCCTGGCGCCCACCGACCTGCTGCCCGGACTGCGCGTGGAGCAGGGTTACATCACCGTGGATCGGAACGGACAGACCAGCGTCCCCGGCGTCTTTGCCGCCGGAGACTGTACCGGATTGCCCCTCCAGGTCTCAAAGGCCGTGGGAGAGGGAATGATGGCTGGGCACCGTGCCGCGGAATATTTGGACCGTCAGAGACAAAACTAATACCAACACACAGAAAGGGAGAATTTTATTATGGCACTCATTCATTTCAATCAGGCGGGTTTTGATAAGGCTCTGAACGCCGGCGGGCTCATGATGGTGGACTTCTGGGCCACCTGGTGCGGCCCCTGCAAGATGCTCACCCCCGTGATGGAGAGCCTGGCCCAGGATTACGAGGGCAAGGCCGTCACCATCGGGAAGGTGGACGTGGACGAAGAGGGCGCGCTGGCCCAGCGATACGGCGTCATGAGCGTCCCCACCGTCATCTTCTTCAAGAACGGTGAGGAGATCGACCGCAAGGTGGGCGCTATGCCTCCCGCCGTATACTCCGCCGCCATCGACGCGAATCTGTAATTCATGAGGATCATGGCCATCGATTACGGCGACGCCCGCACGGGCGTCGCCGTGTCCGACCCTACCGGGTTTCTTGCGGGGTTCACCACCGTGATCCAAAGCCATAACGCCGACTTTGTGGCCGCCGAGCTGGCCCGTCTGGCCAGGACCCAGGGGGCGGAGGAACTGGTGATGGGCTTTCCCCGGAATATGGACGGCACGGAGGGCCCCCGGGCGGAGCTCTACCGGGCCTTTGCCCAAAAGGTGGAGGAGACGGCCGGGATGCCGGTCCGCCTCTGGGACGAACGCCGCACCACCGTGGAGGCCCACGCCATCCTGTCCCAGGCGGGGAAAAAGACCAAGCAGCACAAAAAAAACGTGGACGCCGTAGCGGCCACGTTGATTTTGGAGGGATACCTCATATACAAAAAGGCGCACCCCGACGGCTGAGTCACTGTTCCTCAGCCGGTTTTCGAAAGAATTCGGAGATCCCTACATAGATCAAAAAGTACCCGAAAAACCGGTGCAGCTGATCCACGTCCAGACTGGTGGCCACCCAGGCCGCCAGGGCCGTGCCTACCAGGCCCGTCAATATGGCCGGGATAAGAACGGCCTTTTCAATGAAGCCGTTTTTGATATGGGCGGGGAGGGCGGCGGCGGCGGTGGGGAGAAAGTAGACCAGATTGATGCCTTGGGCCAAGGTCTGGGGGACCCCCGCCCAGGCGGTCATATAGATGAGCAGCAGGGTCCCCCCGCCGATGCCGAACCCGGAGAGTACCCCTGTGACCGCCCCGGCAAAAAAGGCGGCCATCAGCGGAAAAAGGCGGCCTGGACGCCTGCGTAGAGAATGAACAGGGCAAAGATCCGCCGCAGCCAGAGCATGTTCAATTTTTTAAAAAGCTTTCCCCCCAGGATCCCGCCCAGACAGCCTCCCAGCAGATAGGGGAGGGCCTGCATCAGATCCAGCCCTCCCCGGAGCAGATAAATAACGGAGGATAGGGCGCACAGGGGCAGGATCACGGCCACGGAGGTGGCAAAGGCCTTCCGGTCACCCAGTCCCCGCCAGCGGGAGAGGAGGGGGACCAGGAGCATCCCGCCGCCGCCGCCGAAGAAACCGTTGATCAGCCCGGCGGTACCGCCCGCCACCGCCGAGCGCAATGTATTTTTCTCCATAAAGCATCTCCTCCCCGCCTAGTTTGGCAGGGAGGAGATTTTTTATACCGGAGAGAGCCGTTCCGTTTCCGTCAGGCGAAGCACCACATCCCCCGCCAGCATGAGCCCGGCGCAGGAGGGGACCCAGGCCACACTGCCGGGAACACTCCGCCGTCCGGGCGGAGGAGCCTCCGGCTGGCTGGGCTTTTGGGGCGGCTCGGCGGACCAGAGCACCCGGTGATGGAGGATGCCCCGCTCCCGCAGCTCCTTGCGGACCACCCTGGCCAGAGGACAGCCCTGGGTCTTGGAGATATCCGTGATGCGGAACTGGGTGGGATCCAGCTTGTTGCCTGTGCCCAGAGCGGAAATGATGGGAATTTCTCTGGACAGGGCGGTCTGGATCAGATCCAGCTTACAGGAGACAAGGTCGATGGCATCGACGATATAGTCGTAGTTTCCGGCAAAGAAAGTTTCCCGGTCCTCCGGCGTATAGCGGTAGTTCATCGGGCGAAGGCGGCAGAAAGGGGAGAGCTGCTCAATCCGCCGGGCCATGGCGTCGGCCTTGGGCTGGCCGATGGTGGCGTGGGTGGCCTCCAGCTGCCGGTTCAGATTGGAAAGGCCCACCTCGTCGCAGTCGGCCAGCGTCAACGCCCCGACACCGGAGCGGGCCAAGGCCTCCGCGCACCAGCTGCCCACGCCCCCCAGCCCCAGCACGGCCACGTGGCTGCGCGCCAGCTTATCCATGGCCTTCCGGCCCAGGAGCATTTCCGTGCGGAGAAACGCTTCATCCATAGTATCACCTCTTTCAAAAAGAGACCGCCCCGCGGAAGTGTCCCACGAGGCGGTCCCAACTATTCAAATCAAGCCGCGGGGCTCTCGGAGGGCTCGCCGCCCTCACTCTCAGCGGGAGCGCTCTCCGCGGGCTCGCCGCTTTCAGTGGGAACTTCGCTCTCCGCGGGGGCGATGGTGTTCTTGTCGCCCACGTACTTCATGCCATCGGCGGCCACGGCCTCCACGCTGGCGTCGATCTCCTCCATCCAGGCGGACTGGTCAGAGCTCTGCTTGGCGGAGATGGCCACGCTCTTCCAGTAGGGCTCCTCTACCTTTTCGAAGTAGATGATGTGCCAGCCCTGCTGGCCGGACTGGGTGTTCTCCACCAGGCCGGTATCCCCCGGCTGGCGGGCGGGATCGAAGATCCATTCGTCAAAGGCGGGGAACATCTGGCCCTGACGGACATAGGTGTACTCGCCGCCCTTGGAGGCGGAACCGCCGTCGGCGGAGTGCTCCTTGGCCAGCTTGCCGAAGCTCTCTTCCGTGGCCTCACCGGACTTCCACTCCTCCAGCAGGGCCTCGGCCTCCGCCTTGGCGGCGTCTAGGGCCTCCTGGGTGGGGGTGTCGGAGGACTCGTCCACGTCGGCGGTCTCGGGATCGTCCTTGGGAAGCTCAGCCTTGATGAGGATATGACGGATATCCACGGTGGAGTCCTGCACCAGGTGGCGGTCCATAAACAGAACCACGTAATAGCCGCTGGAAGCCTCCACGGAGGCCACGTCGCCGGCCTTGCGGCCGGAGTCCATCAACCAGGAGGCGATGGCGGAGTTGTTGTTGGTAAGGACACTGCCCTGGACCTCTTCGCTCAGGGAGTAGTTGGGATCCGCATAGGCCTCTTTGGAGGTCTCGGAGACATACTTGGGCGCGGCGGCGATGAAAGCGTCCTCCGAATCCGCGGCGGATTTGATCTCCTCCACGGCGGCTTCAGCCTTGGCCTTGGCGGCGTCCTTGGCGGCCTGCTTCTCCTCGTCGGTGGCGGTCACTGTGTTGCCGTCGGCGTCGGTGAGGGGATCACCGTTCTCGTCGGTGGGATTGGCGGCGGTGCCGTCGACGAAGAAAGAGCGGTAGGTGTAGCTGTCCAGATCGTTGGGATGCTCGTCATAGTAAGCCTGGAGATCCTCGTCGGCATAGGAGATATTGTCCTGATGATACTGCTGATACTCAGAGGCCAGAACGGCGTTGGTCAGGTTGCGGGTAAAGACCTTCTCATTCACGCCGTTGCCGTAGACCTGGGCAAAGTAGGAGCCCCGGGTCAGTCCGTTCTGCGCGCAAATCTTGTCGATCTGGGCCATGGTCTCATTGATCTGCGCCTTGCCGTCCTCAGAGAGGGTGTAGCCCTCCGCCTTGGCGGCCTTGCACAGCGCGGTGACCTGCTTCAAGCTCTCCAGCGCGGACTCACGGAAGTAGTCGGCGTAGGTCTGGCCGTCGGCTTCGCTGTGCCACTGGGCCCCGTCGGCCTTGGAGGGGTCGTAGCCGGAGGAGATCCCGTACTGGGCGTAGAGCTGATACATGGAATACTCATTGTTGCGGGCCTGCACGTAATAGTACTGCAGGTCGGGCACTTTGTAGTCCACGCCGTCCACGGTTGCGGCCACAGCGCCCTTCTCCCAAAAGCTGGAGTTCCACACCAGAAGGGCTACGGCGGCGACGGCGCAGATGACGCCCACCACCGAGTAGATCACTTTTTTCCGCTTGGCGGCTTCGGCCTCGGCCAGCTCTTTCAGCTCACGCTGGGTCAGCCCCGCACCGGCCATGTCCTTGCGCTGCTTTTTCTTATCGGATGCGCTCATGCAGTTCAGTCCTCTCATTTTTTACCTGTCCTCAGGAAGATATCCTCCTGAAACGGGGCGCCCTGGATACCAGAGCGCTCAACGCATTTTGTTATTATACAGGAAAGCCAACTTCCTTGCAAGACCTAAACCGTCTGAAAAAAGAAAAAACCGCTGAAAACAGCGGTTTTAGTCAAGACAAAGATTCCCCCGCCACAGCCGTGTGGACTCATTTAAAACCTGCACGTCTCCGGCAGGTGGGTCGCCTCCACGTCGCTTTACCGCTTCCAACTTCCAGCCCAAGGGCCGGGAGGCCTGCGACCCGCTAAGTGAGTGGGCGTCCCGTTTCATAAATGTGGGTTTAAATAAAGCCCATCACGCACCAGGCAGGGGAGAGCCATATGCGGAGGGGATCACTCCCCCTCGTTTCCTTCTTCCTCACGGAACAGATCTTCCATGAATCTGTCATAGACCTCTTCCAGTTCTTCCTCGCTGTCCAAAGTGGAAAGCTGCTCCTCACCGTTCTCCTCGACGACCTTCAGAATGATGAGACCGCTCTCTTCTTCGTCGTTCTCCTCTTCGCTCTCGTCGGTGTCGGCAGGGAAAAAGGCCATGTAGACCTGTCCCTTGTGCTCTATGGTGTCCACATGTTCCAGCTCAAATTCATTCCCGTCCTCGTCGGTGATGGAGATAAAATCGGGGCCGTATTCTTCGCTCATGCCGCTCGCCTCCCTTTCGTGCCTTTATTGTACCCCGGCCAGTTTAAAAATGCAAGGCCGGAGGTTTGAATTTTTTGTCATGTCACTTGTCATCTGGATACATATCCAAAAAATGTAAATTTTTAGGGTGGACAAACTGGCAACTCGTGGTATAATGTAAAAACTAGTCCCAGTCCATTTGTTCTATCTCAGACCACCATTCCGGAGGTGTCACCGTGGCTGAACAACATACGAACCATCCCCAGGAGCCGACCAACGGCCAGCCCCCCCGCAAGCGCAAACGCAAGGGCGGCGTTGCCCGCAGGATCCTGACCGTGATCGGCACGCTGTTTCTGGTATTTGCCATCACAAGCTCGTTTCTGGCCTGCTTTGCCGCCGTCTATATCAAGAACGTGATCCTGCCCGAGACGGCGCTGGACGTGGCCGATTATCCCATGAACCTCTCCAGCACCATCTATTATACCGACCCTGTAACGGGGGCGGTGTCGGAATATGAGACCCTCCACGGGGATCAGAACCGGGTGTGGGTGGAATATAAGGACATTCCCCAGGACCTGATCCACGCCGCCGTGGCCATCGAGGACAGGCGGTTTTATGAGCATCACGGTGTGGACTGGATCCGAACGGCGAAGAGTGTTCTCACCATGTTTACGGGCGGGAAGATCCAGGGCGGCTCCACCATCACCCAGCAGCTTATCAAAAACCTGACCACCTATGACGACGTGACGGTCAAGCGCAAGATCCTGGAGATCTTCCGCGCGCTGGAGTTTGATAAGAAGTACTCCAAGGACGTGACCCTGGAGTGGTATTTGAATTATATTTACTTCGGCCGCCGCTGCTACGGCGTATATACCGCCGCCCACGAGTACTTCGGCAAGGACGTCTCCGAGCTGAGCCTGGCCGAGTGCGCCAGCCTCATCAGCATCACCAACAATCCCTCTTTGTATAATCCCTATACTTACCCCGAAAACAACAAGTTCCGCCAGGGGCTTGTTTTGGACGCCATGTGCAAAGAGGGCTATATCAGCGAGGCGGAACGGGACGCCGCCAAAGCCGAGGTCCTGGATTTCCACAGCGCCCAGGCCGGAGAGCAGAACAGCACCGTTTACAGCTGGTACACCGAGCAGGTCATCACCGATGTTACCAACGACCTGATGGCCCAGTACGGGTACTCCGAGACCGTCGCGAAGGACCGGGTCTATTCCGGCGGCCTGTCGATTTACGCCTGTGTGGACCCCAACGTCCAGAAGGCTGTGGACAACATTTATTCCAACGTGGAGAATCTGCCCTATACCTCCGCATCGGGCCAGCAGCTTCAGTCCTCCATCGTCATCGTGGACCCCCAGGGCAACGTGGTGGGTCTGTCCGGCAAGATGGGGGAGAAGACCCCCAAAGACACCCGGGGCTGGAACCGTGCCACCCGCAGCCTGCGGCAGCCCGGCTCCGCCATCAAACCGCTCTCCGTATATGCCCCCGCATTGGAGATGGGTCTTATCACGCCCTATACCGTCTTTGATGACAGCCCCCCCATGCTGTTGGAGGGGAAGCCATGGCCCTCCAACGTCAACCACCGCTACACCGGACTGATGACCGTCAACGAGGCCGTGACCAACTCCACCAATACGGTGGCGGTCCGGGTCCTGGAGGAGGTCACGCCCAAAGTCTCCTATGAATATCTGGTGGACAAGTTCGGCGTGGATTCGAACCATCTGGTGATGAGCCGGATCATCAACGGGAGAGAGTATTCCGACGTGGGCTATGCCCAGCTGGCCCTGGGCGGCCTGACGGACGGCGTGTCCACCCTGGACATGGCCGGCGCCTACGCTGTGTTCCCCCGCAACGGCGTCTATATCCAGCCCCGCACTTATTCCAGGGTATTGGACGTCAATGAGAAGGAGATCCTTACCAAGGAAGCCGTGGGGGAGCCGGTCCTGAAAGAGGGTACGGTCTACTATATCAATCAGATGCTCAAAAACGTGGTCAGCCAGGGCTCCGGCACCTACGCCAACTTCTCCGGCATGACCATCGCCGGTAAGACCGGTTCCACTACCTCCAACAACGACCGGTACTTTGTGGGCTATACCCCTTATTACACCGCCGCCGTCTGGGTGGGCTATGACAATCCGGAGCGGGTAAGGGCATCCGGCAACCCGGCGGCCACGCTGTGGAAGCAGGTCATGAGTCAGGTCCACGAGGGGCTGGAAAAGAAGGACTTCCCAAAACCGGATAATTTGGTGCCGGTGGCGTACTGCCTGGACAGCGGGCTGCGGGCCACCGACGAGTGCAAAATCGATATGCGTGGAAACCGCACCGCCACAGGCTATCTGCTGCCGGAGGACGTGCCCTCTGAAAACTGCAACGTCCATAAGGCCGTAGAAGTATGTACCGCCGATCCGATCCTCAACGACGCGGGGGAGGCCACCGGCCGGTATCACCTGGCCGGGGAGTTCTGCCCGGATGTCACGGCCGGGGCGGATGGACAGACCACCAAGGGGCGGACCAGAGTTTCCGTCGTGGATATGGCCCGGGACTACCTTGGAGGCGTGATTCCCGAGGACAACGGGTATTTCCTCAGCGCCCTGGAGGAAGCGGGTACCTGCCACGTCCACACCTCTGAAATCATCGACGAGCCGGAACCCTATGATCCTGCAAAATTCGATATCACAAATCCCTCCACTTGGCCCTCCAAGAGCGATGATCCCAATTTTGATCCCGGCGACCCTGCTACCTGGCCAAATGTTGGGGGGCACGTTCCCCCGCCTACCGTCCCGCCGGAGGAAAGCAGAACGCCGACTCCGGATGTGACCCACTCGCCTCAGCCCTCACAGCCGCCCAGCACCCCGCCTCCGGCTGTGAGCAGTACTCCGGAGCCTCAGCCCCCCACCGGCGGCGGGGATGACGATCCGATCCTGCCTCCGGAGGCATAAAGATACCATTTTCGAAAGAGCACGCGCAAGCGTGCTCTTTCGTGATTTCCGGCAAAATAACTTCACTTTTTTGTGTGGATGTTAGGCATATTTTTATGCCGCCGTCCATTGCGCTTCCCGCTTCACTGTGCTAAAATATATTTCAGCTCACATACAAATGACTTCCTCATGTGGACAAATGGGAGGCACAGACATAAGATGGGAAAGCTGCCACAATACTTTATCGTAGACGCCGAGGCACTGCCTGAGATCTTTCTCAAGGTGGCGGAGGCAAAGCGCCTGCTGGAAACCGGCGAGGCCGGGACCGTCAATCAGGCCGCCCGGAAAGTGGGCATCAGCCGCAGCGCCTTTTACAAATACAAAGATGCCGTGCGCCCCTTCAACGACATGCTCAACGGACGTATCGTCACGTTTCAAATCCTGCTGAAAAATGAGCCGGGCGTCCTGTCGGCCGTTTTGAACATTTTTGCCCTCAGCGGAGCCAACATCCTGACCATCAATCAGGGCATCCCCGCCGGCGGCGGCGCCGCGGTCAGCATCGGTGCCGAGACCTCGGGGCTTGCCATGACGATGGAGGAGCTTCTGGCTCAGGTGGCCCGGGAGAAGGGCGTGGTCCGCTGCGAGATCCTGGCGGGCTGATCTGACATTTTGCTGGGCCAAGGCCCGAAAGGAGAAAATTCAATGACGAATGTAGCCATCCTTGGGTTTGGCGTTGTGGGTTCCGGCGTGGCCGAGGTGCTCAAACGCAACGGCCCCCATATCGACGCTAAGGTCCACGCCCCTGTGGAGCTGAAGTATATCCTGGACGTGCGGGATTTCCCCGACAGTCCTTTCGCGGAGTTTATCGTCCACGATTTTTCCGTGATCGAGAACGACCCCGACGTAAACGTGGTGGTGGAGACCATCGGCGGCGCCAAGATTGCCAAGGAGTTTACGGAACGGGCGCTGAGGGCGGGGAAGAGCGTGGTCACCTCCAACAAAGAGCTGGTGGCTGAGCACGGGTACGAGCTGATGCGTCTGGCTCAGGAGCACGGGGCCTGTTACCTTTACGAGGCCAGCGTGGGCGGCGGCATCCCCATCATCCGCCCCCTCAAGCAGTGCTTGGCCGCCAACGAGATCACGGAGATCTGCGGTATCCTCAATGGAACCACCAACTATATCCTTACCCGCATGATTCGGGCGGGCCTGTCCTTCCAGGACGCCCTGAAAGAGGCTCAGCAGAACGGCTACGCGGAGCAGGATCCCACGGCCGACATCGAAGGCCATGACGCCTGCCGCAAGATCTGCATCCTGGCCTCCCTGGCCTTCGGCCGCCATATCTATCCCGCCCAGGTGCCCACCGAAGGGATCACCGGGGTCACTCTGGCCGATGTGGCCTACGCCGAGTCCTGCGGCAGGAAGATCAAGCTGCTGGGCCGGGCCATCCAGGGAGAGGATGGCAAAGTCCGGGCCTTCGTGGCTCCCCACCTGGTCCACGGGGAAGCCCCTCTGGCCGGAGTAGAGGACGTATTCAACGCCATCGCCGTCAAGGGCAACGCCATCGGAGACGTGATGTTCTACGGCCGGGGCGCCGGAAAGCTGCCCACAGCCTCCGCCGTGGTGGCCGACGTGATGGACGCCGCCCGGAACGCGGACCGGCCCAAATATCTGGACTGGGGTCCCGGCGGCGAGGATGTGACAGTCCCGCCCGAGGATGTATCCAGCCCATGGTATGTCCGGGCGGACGCCGCCGCCGATCAGATCCGCTCGGCCTTCTCCGAGCCCGCTTTCCTGGCCCGGGCAGGCGCGCCCGCGGGGGAGACCGCCTTCCTGACCCGGTCTATGACCCGGGGAGAGCTGATGGAAAAGCTGGAGGGGCTCCAGCCCCGTTCCGTCTTTCGTATCCTGGAGAACTGACGGCGGCACCCGCCCCGGCATAAAATAGTCTAGAAGCCTACAAGGGGGTACTTGTTCACATGGGACTCATTGTGCAAAAATTCGGCGGGTCTTCCGTTGCGGATGCGGACCGCATCCGCAACGTGGCCCGTATTATTACTGAGACATACAGGCGGGGACACAACGTGGTGGCCGTCCTCTCCGCCCAGGGCGACACCACCGACGACCTCATCTCCAAAGCCAAAGAGATCAATCCCCACGCCTCCAAGCGGGAGATGGATATGCTGCTCTCCACCGGCGAGCAGATCTCCTGCTCCCTGTGCGCCATGGCAATCGAGGCCATGGGCTATTCGGTGGTCTCGCTCACCGGCTGGCAGGCAGGGGTACAGTCCAACTCCTCTTACGGGAACGCCCGCATCAAGCGGGTGGTCACGGAGCGGATTCTGACCGAGCTGGACAAGCGATCTATCGTCATTGTCACTGGCTTCCAGGGCATCAACAAATACGGGGATATCACCACACTGGGACGGGGCGGCTCGGACACCTCGGCGGTGGCCCTGGCCGCCAG
This sequence comes from Pseudoflavonifractor phocaeensis, assembly GCF_038439875.1. Taxonomy (NCBI): domain Bacteria; kingdom Bacillati; phylum Bacillota; class Clostridia; order Eubacteriales; family Oscillospiraceae; genus Pseudoflavonifractor; species Pseudoflavonifractor phocaeensis. The sequence continues at coordinate 255,347 of NZ_JBCDMT010000004.1, read as the reverse complement.
CCTGCACGCCGACCTCTGCCAGATCTACACCGACGTAGACGGCGTCTATACCGCTGATCCCCGGCTGGTCCCCGAGGCCCATAAGCTGGAGGAGATCACTTTCGACGAGATGCTGGAGCTGGCGACTCTGGGCGCCCAGGTCCTCCACAACCGTTCGGTGGAAATGGCAAAACGTTATAACGTCAATCTGGAGGTCCTCTCCAGCTTCTCCGGCAATCCGGGGACGAAAGTCAAGGAGGTTGTGAAAATCATGGAGAAATCCCATGTCAGCGGCATCGCCAAGGATAAGAACGTGGCCCGGCTGGCCCTGGTCGGCCTGGCCGATGAGCCCGGCATCGCTTTCCGGATCTTCTCTCTGCTGGCCAAGGAGAAGATCAACGTGGACATCATCCTTCAGTCCATCGGCCGGGGCGATACCAAGGACATCAGCTTCACCGTGGCCAAAAGCGACACGGGGGAGGCCACCCGCCTTCTGGAGGAGAACCGGGACTACATCGGGTTTGACCACATCGACGTCAACGACAACATTGCCAAGATCTCCATTGTGGGCGCCGGCATGATCAACAACCCCGGCGTGGCCGCCACCATGTTTGAGGCCCTTTTCAACGCCGGGATCAATATCCATATGATCTCCACCAGTGAGATCAAGGTTTCCGTCCTGGTCGATCTGGAGGACGCCGACCGGGCCGTCCAGGTGGTCCACAAAAAGTTCTTTGACGAGATCGAGATGCAGAGCGCTATTTAAAATAAGGGGCAGGGGAGGGGCGAGAGACAAAATCTCGCCCCTTTTCCTATTGACAGCCGCACAATAATGTAGTATATTAGCGTGGTAAAGTGCAAAAGCAAGAGGTGGAGCATATGAACATCATTACCACGCCGGAGGGGACCAGGGACCGTCTGTTTGCCGAGTGCCAGCGGTTTCGCGGCGTCCAGCGGGAACTGACGCAGCTGTTTCACGCCAATGGGTACGAGGAGATCAGTACCCCGGAGGTGGAATATTACGACCTGTTTCTCCAGTCGGGCAACCCCATCCCGCAGGAGGCCATGCTGAAAATCGTGGACCGCTCCGGCAAGCTGATGGTGATGCGCCCCGACTGCACCGCCCCCATTGCCCGGGTAGCCGCCACCAAGCTGAAAACGGTGCCGCTGCCCCAGCGTCTCTACTATAACGAGACGGTCTTTCGATCCGGTGACGCCAACCGGGGCGGCAGCAGTGAGATCCCCCAGTGCGGCATCGAGCTCCTGGGTGAGGGCGGGCTGGAGGCCGACGTGGAGGCCGTCTCCATGGCGGTGGCCGCACTGAAAGCGGTATGCCCCAACGGGTTCCACATCGAACTGGGACACGCCGGGCTTTTCCCGGTCCTGGCCGACCAGATGGAGATGCCGCCGATCCAGGTGGAGGAGATGCGCAAGCTCATCGAGGGCAAGCATTTCGCCGCTTTGGATGATTTCCTCCAGAGTTATAAGGGGAAGCCCGCCTATGCGCTGCTCTCCCGGCTCTCCCGGCTGTTTGGCGGCGTGGAGGTGCTGGATGAGGCCGAATCCCTGGTGGGTCCCAGGCCCGAACTGCGCTATCTCCGCGACCTTTTCGACGCCCTGTCCCAAACCGGGAACCAAGATTATGTCCGCTTTGACTTGGGCCTGGTGCATCAGATCGATTATTATACCGGGGTGATCTTCCGGGGCTACGCCCAGGGAGCGGGAGCCCCAGTCCTGTCTGGGGGCAGGTATGACAACCTGTTGGGGGCTTTCGGCCGGCCGGCGCCCGCCGTGGGCTTTGCCATGGACGTGGATCTTCTGTCAAGGGAAACCTCTGTACAGCCTTCCACTGCCCGGCTTCGGGTGGCCCTCACCAAGGGCCGGCTTCAGGATAAGACTGTGGAACTGCTGGAACGGGTGGGGCTGGACTGTTCCCCCGTGAAAAATCCCGGGCGGCGGCTCATCCACAGCCTTCCCAACTACCCGCTGGACGCCGTGCTGGCCAAGGCCCCCGACGTCATCACCTACGTGGAGCACGGTGTGTGCGACCTGGGCGTGGTGGGGAAGGACACCATTCTGGAACATGGGAGCCCCTTCTATGAAGTGCTGGACCTGGGCTTCGGAAAATGCCGCTTCGCCCTTGCGGTAAAGGAAAGGACGGACTTCTACGGCACCTACAAGACCCGCCGCGTCGCCACAAAATACCCCAATGTGGCCCGTCGCTTCTTCGAGGGGAAGGACATGGATGTGGAGATCATCAAAATCGAGGGCTCCGTAGAGCTGGCCCCCATCCTGGGTCTTGCGGACGCCATCGTGGATATCGTGGAGACCGGCGCCACCCTGCGGGAAAACGGTCTGGTCCCCATTGAGGACGTGGCCCCCGTCTCGGCCCGTCTTATCGTGAATACCGCCGCCATGAAGCTGAAAAAGGCGGAGATCCTAGATTTTATTGGCAAGTGCCAATCCGGATTGGAGTGAGGGCCCTATGCTGAATATCGTCACCGCCAACGGCTCGGAGGAGCGGGCCGTCATCGCCGCCATGCGGGCCCGGGCCGCCCAGGTAGGGGCGGACATTGATGCGGCCGTCCAGGCCATTATGAATAGGGTAAAGGAAGAAGGCTTTCCGGCTGTCGCCCGATACAGCCGCCAGTTTGACTGCCAAGAACCCTATGAGATCTCCCCGGCGGCCTTACAGTCGGCCTATGACCGCTGCCCCCAATCGCTGATCCAGGCGATGGAACGGGCGGCTGCCAACATCCGGGACTATAATGAAAAGCTGTTGATCCGCTCCGAGACCTGGACCTCCCCGGACGGCGGCAAGGTAGGCAGAATTGTCCGGGGCTTGAGCCGGGTGGGGATCTACGTTCCGGGGGGGACTGCGGCCTATCCCTCCTCGGTGCTCATGAACGCCGTGCCTGCCAAGGTAGCGGGGGTGGAAGAGATCATTATGGTCACTCCGCCCACCGAGAATTTGAACGATGCGGTCCTGGCCGCCGCCAAGATCGCCGGGGTGGACCGGGTCATCGCAGTGGGCGGGGCCCAGGCGGTCGCCGCCCTGGCCTATGGTGCGGGCTTCATCCCAAAAGTGGATAAGCTGGTGGGGCCCGGCAACGCCTTTGTGGCCGCCGCCAAGCGGATGGCTTACGGGACCCTGGATATCGATATGGTGGCGGGACCCTCGGAAGTTTTGGTTATCGCCGACGAAACCGCCAACGCTAAATTTGTCGCCGCCGACCTTTTGAGCCAGGCGGAGCACGACAAGCTGGCCTCCGCCGTGCTCCTCACCACCAGCCCCGGACTTTCCCGGGCGGTGGACGCCGAAATGATACGCCAGACCGGCTACCTGGAGCGCTCTGAGATCATGGAGGACTCCATCCGGGACTATGGCTGCGCCATCGTATGCGAAAACATGGAGCAAGCGGTTTCCCTTGCCAACGAGATTGCCCCGGAGCATTTGGAAATCGTCACCCAGGACCCGGAAGGGATACTGCCCGGCATCAAAAACGCCGGGGCGGTGTTCCTGGGCGGCTGGTCTCCGGAGCCGCTGGGGGACTATCTGGCCGGACCCGACCATGTGCTCCCCACCTCCGGAACTGCGCGGTTCTTTTCTCCGCTGTCCGTGGCCAGTTTCCTCAAGACCATGAGTGTGATACAATATGACCGTGAGACCCTGGCCCCTGTGCGGGATGAGATCATCACCCTGGCGGAGAGTGAGGGGCTCACCGCCCACGCCAATTCCATCAAAGTCCGTTTTGAGTAAGGGGGAAAACCTATGTCCCGCACCGCTTTGATTACCCGGGAAACCAAAGAAACCAAAATCACTCTCGAGCTGACTCTGGAGGGCGGCACCGTGGCGGTGGATACCGGCATCGGCTTTTTTGACCACATGCTCACGGCGATGGCCTTCTACGCCGGGTTTGGTCTGAAGCTGAAGGCCGTGGGAGACCTGTACGTGGATGGACACCACACGGTGGAGGACGTGGGGATCTGCCTGGGGCTGGCCCTGAAAGAGGCTCTGGGAGAAAAAAAGGGCATCGCCCGGTTCGGCACCGCTTTTGTTCCTATGGACGAGGCCCTTTGCCGCACGGTTTTGGATATCTCCAACCGTCCCTTTTTGGTCTATGAGGCTCCGATGCCCCAGCCCATGATTGGAAGCTACGACTCCTGCCTGACAGAGGAGTTCATGCGGGCGTTTTCAGTGAATAGTGGAATCACTTTACATATCGTATGTCTCTATGGTGGAAACGCCCATCACATAACCGAAGCCATTTTTAAGTCCCTGGGGATGGCGCTGAAATCGGCTGTTCTTGTAACAGGCGGCGGCGTCACTTCCACCAAGGGTGTACTGTAACGGGTGGGGCCATGGGACAAATCGTAATCGTGGATTATGGTGTAGGGAATTTGAAAAGTGTCTCCAACGCGATGGGCTATTTAGGTTTTTCCACCTGCATTTCCGGCGACCGCACTGATTTGGAGCGGGCTGACGCCATTATCCTTCCAGGGGTCGGGGCCTTTCCAGACGCGGCGGAAAAGCTGAAAGCGCAAAATCTGGATAGGGAACTTGCTTTACAGGCTGACAAAAAGCCCATCCTGGGCATCTGCCTGGGGATGCAGCTTTTATTTGATATGGGCCGCGAGGGCCGCCCCACCGCGGGCCTGGGCTTTGTCCCCGGCTGGGTGGAACGGATCGAGACCCCTTATAAGCTGCCTCACATCGGCTGGAACAGTCTGAGGTTTCAGAACGACAGCCCCATTTTCCGTGGTCTGTCCGACGGCACTTTCGTCTACTTTGTGCACTCCTTTTGCGGACAGGCAAAAAATGACTCGGATGTCGCCGCCTGGACGGACTACGGCCCGCCGATGGTGGCGGCAGTCCGGCACGGAAATGTGTTCGGCTGTCAATTTCACCCGGAAAAGAGCGGAGAGGCCGGCCTTCAAATCCTAAAAAACTTCGGGGAGTTGAACCAATGATCCTGTTACCTGCCATCGATTTGAAGGACGGACAGTGTGTTCGTCTGCAAAAGGGAGACTTTTCCACCACTCATCAGGTGGCGGACAGCGCCGTGGAGACCGCCGCCCTCTTCGCCGCCGCGGGGGCGAAGTGGCTCCATATGGTGGATCTGGATGGGGCCAGGCACGGGCAGAACAAGAACGCCGCCCTGGTGGCCCAGGTGGCCGGGCACTCCGGCCTGCAGGTCGAGTTGGGGGGAGGGCTCCGTTCCATGGAGGATTTGGCTGCCGCCGACGCCATGGGGGTCTCCCGCATGGTCATCGGTTCCGCCGCCGTTAGTGATCCAGATTTTGTTGCCCGGGCCGTCAAACACTATGGGGATCGGATTGCTGTGGGGATCGACTGTTTGGGCGGAAGCGTCCGCACCGCGGGCTGGGAGCGGGATTCCGGGCTGGATGGGGTCTCCTTTGCCCAGGAAATGGAACAAATCGGTGTAAAGTATATTATTTATACAGATATTGATACAGACGGCATGTTGGCGGGCCCATCCTTTGAACAGCTGGAGAAACTCCGCTCCAGCGTGTCCTGCCGGATCATCGCCTCGGGAGGCGTCACGACCCTGGCGGACATCGGGCGTCTGCGGGATATGGGGCTCTACGGCGCAATCGTTGGAAAAGCCTATTATGCCGGAACCCTCGATTTACAACAAGGGATCGGAGAGGCGGGGGATCAAGATGCTGGCTAAACGGATCATCCCATGCCTGGATGTGAGAGACGGCCGGGTGGTAAAAGGCGTTAACTTTGTTCAGATCCGGGACGCCGGAGACCCGGTGGAACTGGCAAAGTTTTATTCCGACCAGGGCGCTGACGAGATCGTGTTTCTGGACATCACTGCCACCAGCGACGGCCGGGCCACGGTGGCGGATGTGGTGGAGCGTACCGCCGGGCAGGTCTTTGTCCCGCTGACGGTGGGGGGCGGCATCCGCACCTTGGAGGATTTTCAGCTTCTCCTGCGGGCGGGGGCGGATAAGATATCCATCAACTCTTCCGCGGTCCAGGACCCCACCCTGATTTCCAGGGCGGCGGAGCGTTTCGGCTCCCAGTGCGTGGTGCTGGCCATCGATGCCAGAGGACGGCAAGACGGCACCTGGGAGGTAGTGACCGCCGGCGGCCGTGTTTCTACGGGACTGGACGCCGTGGTGTGGGCCAGGGAAGGACAACGGCTGGGCGCCGGAGAGATTCTGCTGACTTCCATGGACGCGGACGGCACAAAGAAGGGCTTTGACCTCCCTCTGACCAGGGCGGTCACCTCCGCCGTCTCCATTCCCGTCATCGCCTCCGGGGGCTGCGGCTCCCTGGAGCATTTTGCGCAGGTGTTTGAGGAGACCGGCTGCGACGCCGCTCTGGCCGCTTCGCTGTTCCATTTTGGGGAGCTGACCGTCCCCCAGGTCAAAGACTATCTGAGAGCCCGAAATATCCCCGTACGATGAGGAGACGCCGCCGGATACCAGCGGCGCCGCGCACACCCGAGAGAGGAGGAGCCCCTTGTTTGATTTGGATCAACTGTTTCAAAAGTCTGACTTGATTCCCGTCATTATCCAGCATTTTGAAACTGGAAACGTCCTGATGCTGGGCTTTACCAATCGGGAAGCGGTGGAGCTGACCCTAAAGACCAAGACCGCCTGGTTCTGGTCCCGAAGCCGGGAAAAGCTATGGAACAAGGGGGAGTCCTCCGGCCACTTTCTGCATGTAAAGCGGGTTTTGACCGACTGCGATACGGATACCCTGCTTTATTTTTGCATCCCGGAGGGGCCCACCTGCCACACGGGGAAGGACTCCTGCTTTTTCAATTTGATTTGGGAGGAACCGTAACATGAACGATACCCTTCAGACGCTTTACGATGTGATCCTCAGCCGGAAGGCGGAGCCCCAGGAGGGGTCCTACACCGCCTATCTCTTTGACAAGGGTTTGGACAAAATCTTAAAAAAGGTGGGGGAGGAGTGCGCCGAGACCATCATCGCCGCAAAGAACGGCATGGAGGAGGACACGGTGGGGGAGATCTCCGACCTCATCTATCACCTGATGGTGATGATGGCGGAGCTGGACATCCCCCTCTCCGCCGTGCTGGCGGAGCTGAACCGGCGCGGGCAGAAGATCGGCAATCTCAAGCAGTTCCACGTCACGGACAAGGAGAGCTGACCTGTGGTCATCCGGCAGATTTACAGCCACAAAAAAGCCTATCTGGACCTGCTTCTCCTGGGAGATGAGCAGGAGGATATGATCGACCGTTATCTGGATCAGGGAGAGCTGTTCGTCTTGGAGACCAACGGTACAGCGGCGGCGGAATGCGTCGTCACTCAGGTCGGCGGCGGCATCTATGAAATCAAAAACATCGCCGTATCGCCTCCGTACCAGCGCAGAGGGTTTGGAAGGGCCTTAGTGGATTTTCTGATCCGTCACTATCCCGACTGCACCGCCCTCTGGGTCGGGACAGGGGAGAGCCCCGCCACGCTGGATTTCTATCATGCCCTCGGCTTTCGGGAGTTTCGCCGCGTCAAAGATTTTTTCCTCCAAAATTATGACCACCCCATCCTCGAGGGGGGCGTACAGCTCAAAGATATGGTCTATTTGAAGCGGGAGGGTCCCGCTTCGTCATAAAACGCACTCTCACACCGTTGAGAGTGCGTTTTATTGGGTTGCGTTACAGGGTGAGAAATGATAAAATAATTATTATCTGTGGCTGAGAAAGGGGAGGGGCGAAACTTGATCGTTTTGGGCATCGACCCCGGCTTTGCCATCGTGGGTTTCGGCGTGCTCCGCTCGGAGCCCGGAAGCCAGTCTCTTGTCAGCTGCGGCGCCATTACCACCCCGGCGGGGCTCCCCCTGCCCACCCGCCTGCTGCAGATCGACCGGGACATGGGTGAATTGCTGGAGACCTTTCATCCCGACGCCATGGCGGTGGAGGAGCTCTTCTTTACCAATAACCTTACCACCGGGATCGGCGTGGCCCAGGCTCGGGGCGTGATCCTGACCGCCGCGGAGCGGGCGGGCGTGCCGATCTATGAGTACACGCCCTCTGAAGTCAAGCTGGCCGTGGTGGGATACGGCAAGGCGGAAAAGAAACAGGTCATGGATATGACCAAGCGGCTTCTCCGACTGAAATCCGTCCCCAAGCCGGACGACGCCGCCGACGCCGTGGCCATCGCCCTTTGCCACGCCCGCTCCCACACCTCCCGGCTCCAGGCGCCGGACGACGCCAAGCCCGGCAGCGGCCGGTACGCGGTGCGAAACAAATAGGAGAGATATTGATATGTTTTATTATCTTAACGGCACCGTCACCCACGTGGCCCCCTACCTGGCCGTCATCGACTGCGGCGGCGTGGGTTATGCCTGTCACACCACGAACGTCACCTTGTCCGCACTGAAGCTGGGAAAGCCCGGGAAACTGTTTACCCACCTGAATGTCCGGGAGGACGCCATGGAGCTTTACGGCTTCGCCACGGAGGAGGAGCTCAACTGCTTTCAAATGCTGATCGGCGTCTCCGGCGTGGGGCCCAAGGCGGCGCTGTCCATCCTCTCCTCAGCCACCGCCGAACAGCTGGCCCTCGCCATCATTACCGGGGACGAGAAAGCCCTGACCATAGCTCCCGGGATCGGGAAAAAAATTGCCCAGCGCATCATTCTGGAGTTGAAAGATAAGCTGGCGAAGGGCCAGCTTGGGACGATGTCCGGGGAGCGTTACGGCGGTACCGGGGTCACGGTCATCCCGGAGAACAAGGCCAGCGAGGCCTCCGCCGCCCTGGCTGTTTTGGGATACGGCCAGAGCGAGATCGCCGTGGCGCTCAAGGGCATCGACATGGACACCCTCACGCTGGAACAGGTTATCAAGCAGGCGCTGAAAAAGATGGTGAAGTAATGGCGAAATATGAGTGCCGTCTGACCGGCGATTTTGACCGGGTGCTGGCCCTCCTGGACCACGGGATCCTGGAGGGCAGCATCTCTGCCTCCTTTGAGGACGGAAGCGATTTCAGTTCCGGCGAGGTTCGCTGCGCGGTCCGGGTCTATGAGCGGTTCAGCTACGCCGGCGGCAACCGGGTCAGCCTCAATCTGACCTTGGTGGGAAGGGGAGAGGAGCTTTATCTCTCCGCCATCACCTCCGGCGGGAGCCAGGCCATGTTTTTTAAAATCAATACCTGGGGCGAAGAGGCCTTTCTGGACTGCCTCGTAGAGGTCGTTTCACAATACCAAAAGGAAGGGGGCCAGGGACATTGAGCATCGATTTTTCCGACAGCGGCTTTGAGACGGAGGAGCCGCTGGTCGCCACATCACTCCTTCGTGAGGACGAAAACGAGGGGTCTCTGCGCCCTAAGACCCTGGCCGAATATGTGGGCCAGCAAAAGGCCAAGGGGAACCTGGAAATTTTCATCCAGGCCGCAAAAATGCGCAATGAGCCGCTGGACCATGTGCTCCTTCACGGCCCCCCGGGCCTTGGCAAAACCACGCTGGCGGGTATCATCGCCAATGAGATGGGGGTCAATATCCGTATTACCTCCGGCCCCGCCATTGAAAAGCCGGGGGACCTGGCCGCCCTGCTGACCAACCTCAATGAAAACGACATCCTTTTCGTCGATGAAATCCACCGGCTCAACCGCCAGGTGGAGGAGATCCTGTATCCCGCCATGGAGGACTACGCCATCGACATCATCATCGGAAAGGGGCCGTCGGCCAACTCCATCCGGCTGGACCTGCCCAAATTCACCCTGATCGGCGCCACCACCCGGGCCGGTCAGCTCTCTGCCCCGCTGCGGGACCGGTTTGGCGTCACCCTCCGTCTGGAGCTCTATACTCCCGCCGAACTGAGCCGCATCGTGGCCCGTTCCGCCGGGATCCTGGAGGTCCCCATCGAGGGGGATGGAGCCATGGAGATCGCCAGGCGGAGCCGGGGGACCCCCCGGATCGCCAACCGGATGCTCCGCCGGGTCCGGGATTTCGCCCAGGTTCGGGCGGGGGGTGTCATTACCCGGGGGGTGGCCGACGAGGCCCTGTCCGCCCTGGAGGTGGACCACCTGGGGCTGGACGCCGTGGACCGGCGTATGCTGGAGAGCATCATAGAAAACTACCGGGGCGGCCCGGTGGGTCTGGAGACTCTGGCCGCCACCATCAATGAGGAGGCCGTCACCCTGGAGGACGTCTATGAGCCCTATCTGATGCAGCTTGGTTTCCTCACCCGCACGCCCCGGGGCCGCTGTGTCACCCCCAAGGCCTATGAGCACCTGGGCATCCCCTTTCTCGGGATGGAACAGCTGTCTCTATGAACCGGCAATATCTGCGGGAGATCCTGCTGCGAAGCCCCCTTCCGCCGGACTCCTATTTGAATGACCTCCCAGCGGTCCGCTATCTGGCTCAGGGGCACCGGCTTATCTTAGACGCCCCTGTCTCTTTTTTGGTCGGGGAAAACGGCACGGGAAAATCCACGCTGCTGGAGGCTGCCGCCGTAGCCTGCGGCTTCAACGCCGAGGGCGGCTCCCGCAATTTCCGTTTTTCCACCAGGGACACTCATTCAGAGCTGGGCGGATATCTCACTGTTGTGCGGGGCGATTACCCTCAGGACGGCTTCTTCCTGCGGGCGGAGAGCTTCTATAACGTGGCAAGCGAAGTGGATGACCTGGATCGCATAGACGACCTGCTGGACAGCTACGGCGGCGTCTCCCTTCACAAGCAGTCCCATGGGGAGAGCTTTCTCGCCCTGGTCCAAAATCGGTTCGGCGGGCACGGTTTATATCTGCTGGATGAGCCGGAGGCCGCCCTGTCTCCCACCCGGCTCATGAGCCTGATGATCCTGCTCCGCCAGCTGACGGAGAAAGGCTCCCAATTTCTGATCGCCACCCACTCGCCCATCCTCATGGCATTTCCAGGCGCCCGCATCTACGAGCTGTCGGATACGGGGATCCGCCAGACGGCATATCGGGAGACCGAGCACTACCGCCTGACCAAGCGCTTTTTGAATGACCCGGAGTCCATGCTGCGGGAGCTATTCGAGGACAGCGACGAAACCAACTGACGGAAAGGACTGTCATCACTATGGGAAAATTGTTCGGTACCGATGGGATCCGCGGCGTGGTCAACGAAAATCTGAACGCCGATCTGGCCTTTGAGGTGGGCTGCGCCGCCGCGCAGGTCCTGTCCAAGGATACGGGGAAGGCAAGGCCCCTGGTCACCATCGGCAAGGATACCCGTATCTCCTCCGATATGCTGGAGGGCGCCCTCATCGCGGGGCTGTGCTCCGCCGGGGCCGACGTGCTCCACCTGGGCGTCATCCCCACCCCCGCCGTGGCCTTTCTCACCATCGCCAACAAGGCCGACGCCGGGATCGTCATCTCCGCCTCCCACAACCCCTTTGAGCACAACGGCATCAAGATCTTCAACGGCCAGGGCTTCAAACTCTCCGACGCGCTGGAAAATGAGATCGAGGACATCGTGCTGTTCAACAAAAAATCGCCCCTGCGCACCGGGGCCGATATCGGCCAGGTCACTTATGCCGACCAGCAGGAGGCCGACGCCTATATCGACCATCTGGTGAGCACCGTGGACACCGATCTGGCCGGCCTGCGCATCCTGGTGGACTGCGCCAACGGCGCCGCCTCCGCCACCGCCGGACGGCTCTTTGACCGGTTCCCCAAGCTCCACACCGATATCATCAACGCCGACCCCAACGGTGTCAATATCAACCAGGACTGCGGCTCCACCCATATCGGCCACCTGGCCGCCATGGTCAAGGCCGGCGGCTATGACCTGGGCATCGCCTTTGACGGCGACGCCGACCGCTGTCTGGCCGTGGACGATCTGGGGAGCGAGATTGACGGCGACCAGGTCCTGGCCATCTGCGGCACCGACCTCCACGACCGGGGGCTGCTGGACGGGAATACCCTGGTGGCCACCGTTATGAGCAATCTGGGCCTTCACCTTTTTGTGAAGGAAAAAGGCCTTACCCTTCTCTGTACCGATGTGGGGGACCGCAACGTGCTGGAGCAGATGGAGGCGGGAAACTTTGTCCTGGGCGGGGAGCAGTCCGGCCATACCATCTTCCGCAGATACGCCACCACCGGCGACGGGGAGCTCACCGCCCTCCAACTGCTGGCCGTGGTCCACAAGTCCGGCCAGAAGGCCTCCCAGCTGGCCTCTATGTGCAGCCGCTACCCCCAAATACTGGTGAACGTGCCCATCGCCAGCAAGGAGAAGAAAGAGGCCATCATGGCCTCCCAGCAACTCCTGGACGCCGTCTCTCAGGTGGAGGGCGAGCTGGGGGGCAACGGCCGCGTTTTGGTGCGCCCCTCGGGCACGGAACCGCTGATCCGCGTCATGGTGGAGGCCAAGGAGGAGGGGGACGCCCTTTCCTTTGCGGAAAAGTTGGCAAATATCATAAAAATTCTGTAACTGTTTTTCCTTTTCGGAAATAAACTGCATAAAATATTCTTGACAAACCTCTGTTTCTCTGGTTATAATGAAAAAGGAGATTTGAAATGGAGCCATTTCCCGCCCTCCAAGGACAATCAGATGAGTCGCTGTGTACCCGTGCCGCATCAGGTGATCGTGTCGCAGAGGAGTACTTGGCCATGCGGTATAGTCGCTTGGTGCGTATTTGCGCCCGTCCCTACTTTCTGGCAGGGGGGGACAGCGAGGATCTGATCCAGGAGGGAATGATCGGACTGCTCTCCGCCATCCGGGGGTTTGAACCCGGAAAGGAGGCCGGCTTCCGCACCTACGCGGAGGTCTGCATTCGAAACCGGCTCCGCTCCGCCATTAAAGCTGCGGCAAGAGACAAGCACACACCCCTCAATCACTCTGTCTCCCTCGGTACCCCTCTGTTTGACGGGAATCCCGAACCCTATGCCTATGGCCCAGATTACCAGTGCGCGGAAAACCCTGAGGACATGGTCATCAGCAGGGAAGAGCGGCAAGGCCGGATGCAGGCCCTTCGGGGCAGGCTCTCCAGCTTCGAGAGAACGGTCATGGACCTCTATCTCGACGGGCTCTCCTATGCGGAGATCGCCTCTCAGGTGGGCAAACCACTCAAGTCGGTGGACAATGCCGTTCAGCGCATCCGGCGCAAGGTCGCGCCATTCTTTTCTTCCGGCGATATCAGCGTAAGCTGAGCGCAATATTACAATGTCCCAGCACTAATCGGAATGTATCCGGACCTGGGCAAACGAGTCAAAGAGAGGGTAAAATCATGTACGAAGACAAGACGCTTGTATGCAAGGAATGTGGCCAGGAGTTCGTGTTCACCGCCGGTGAGCAGGAGTTCTACGCTGAGCGGGGTTTCCAGAACGAGCCTCAGCGCTGCAAGAATTGCCGTGACGCTCGCAAGCAGGCCGCCCGCGGCCCCCGCGAGTACTTCACCGCCACCTGCGCTGCCTGCGGCGGCGAGGCCAAGGTTCCCTTTGAGCCCAAGTCCGACCGTCCTGTTTACTGCAGCGAGTGCTTCGCCCGCATGCGTGAGCAGCAGCAGTAATCTCTGATTACCGCATCCAAAAAGGAGAGACGCAAATGCGTCTCTCCTTTTTTTGTCTCCGGGTTGCATTTTCCCTTCTCCATGGTATACTATTAACGCATAACACAGTGTGAAAGGAGCTGACAGGCATGGTGCTGACTGCGGACATCGGCAATTCCACCACCACCCTGGGCCTATTTGACGGGCAGGGCAGGCTGACCGTGCGCTCCAACTTCTCCACGGACGCCCACGCCACTCAGGATCAGTTCGCCATCCAGCTCTTCTCCGTCCTTCAGCTCTACCACGTGGACGCCGGGCAGATCACCGGCGGCATCATCGCCAGCGTAGTGCCGCCGGTGACGGCGGCTATGGCGGGGGCCATCCAGCGTTTGATCGGGAAGCCGCCCCTCATTGTGGGTACCGGGATCCGTACCGGACTCAACATCCGCTCCGACATGCACGCCCAGCTGGGGGCCGACATCGTGGCCTGCTGTGTGGGGGCCATCGCCAAGTATCCCTCGCCGGTCATTGTGGTGGACCTGGGCACCGCCGTCACCTTTTCCGTGCTCCGGGGCAATATCTACGAGGGCTGCGTCATCGCGCCCGGCGTTCGGGTCGCTCTGGAGGCCCTCTCCCGGCAGGCCGCCGAGCTGCCCCATATCTCCCTGGCTGAGCCCTCCTCCATCCTGGGCCACAACACGGTGGACGCCATGCGCGCGGGCGCGCTCTACGGCAACGCCAGCCTGGTGGATGGGATGATCACCCGGCTGGAGGAGGCCACCGAACCGGCGGCCAGCGTTGTGGCCACCGGAGCCTGTGCCGACGACGTGGTGCCTTACTGCCGCCGGACCATCCTTTGCGACCCCGATCTTCTCCTGGACGGACTTTATCTGCTTTATCAGAAAAACACCGAATCCAGGCGGCGGGGCTGAATCTCTCTGTGCTCACCGGCGAAGGCCGTGGGTAAATATAATGCGCTGCATCTCTGGAAAAGAGAGCGGCAGCAGGAGGTAAACAAGCATGAACCAGAAAACCAAGACCCTGACAGGACTCGCGCTCTTCACAGCAATCATCGTCGTACTCCAGCTCCTTGGCTCCTTCATCAAGTTCGGCCCCTTCACCATCTCCCTGGTCCTCATCCCCATCGTCGTGGGAGCCGCCGTATACGGCCCCAAAGCGGGGGCATATCTGGGCGGCGTATTTGGAGTGGTGGTTCTCATCGCCTGTATCGCGGGCTGGGACATTGGCGGAAATATGCTGTGGAACGCCAACCCCTTTTTGACGGCTCTGATCTGCGTGGGCAAGGGCGTCCTGGCCGGGCTTGCCGCCGGGGCGATTTATTCCGCGGTGGCACATAAAAGCCGTATGGTCGGCACGGTCCTGGCCGCCATCGCCTGCCCCGTGGTGAACACCGGCATTTTCCTGCTGGGCTTGAACCTGCTTTTCCCCCAGTTCTTGGCGGACTGGGCGTCCGCTGCGGGCGCCGATATCGCCACCTACATCCTCACCGGTCTGGTGGGCATCAATTTCCTGGCGGAACTGGTGCTGAACATTGTGGTCAGTCCGGTCATCGTCCGCATCATCGGCGCCCGGCTCGGCACCCCCAAAGCCCTTTCCTAATTCAATCCCCGGCCCATTTCAAATGTGGGCCGGGGATTCTTCTTGACAAAATAGGTTTGTCGGAATAAACTTGATATGGAGATTTCTTACGACAAACCTCGTGGGAAGGGGTGAGAAAATGAAAGACTGCAAGCTCTACGACGCCGAATACCGATTGATGGATCTGGTGTGGCAGCTGGAGCCGGTGAACTCCACCGCCCTGGCCAAACGGTGCACCGAGCTCTTTGGCTGGAATAAATCCACGGCGTTCAATCTCATCCGCAAGCTGTCGGGGCGCGGATTTCTCCGCAATGAACAGGCCACGGTAACCACGCTGGTGGGCCGGGAAGATGTGATGCGCTATGAGAGCAGAGCTGTGGTGGAAAAGTCCTTTGGGGGCTCTCTGCCCGCCTTTGTCGCCGCCTTCCTGAACGGGCGGAAGCTGACGGGGGAGGAGACGGAACAGCTGCGGAAGATGATCGAGGAGGCCGGCGATGAGTGAATTTTTCTCCCGGGTCCTGCCGGAACTTTTCCAGGCAAATCTGACGTTAAGCTTCACTTTGGTCATATTGGGCTACGCCGCCGTTTTGATCCGGAGCATTTGCTCCTTGAAGCGGGATTGGCCCCGGTGGCCCTGGCTGATCTTGTGGACAGTCCTTTTTCTACGGTCCATCGTCCCCGCCTCCGATTCCAGTCCGTGGAGCGTATTGAATCTGACCTCTCTCACCCCCCGGCAGACCGTGGACGCGCTGTCCGCGAGCTACACGGGAGACACCCGCACCATCTTTGCATCCGCCGATCAGGATGCCTATGAGCGCGGGGTCCGGGGCGGGGGAGAGGTCATCAAAGCGGGCGGGGAAAACGCTTATGTCGTCACTGGCGCGGATGGGGCCTCGCCCCCGCCCACCGTGGAGACCGTTTGGTTTCCGCGCCTCTCCCTGGCCTGGGCCGCGGGGGTCCTCGGCATTTTGACCTGGGGCGCTGTCTCCTATTTCCGTCTGAAGCGCCGCGTGCGGGCCGCGGTCAAAACGAAGGATGGCGCCTGGGAGAGCGATCTGGTGGATGCCCCCTTCGTCCTTGGCTTTTTCCCACCCAAGATTTACCTCCCCCTTGCTTTGGAGGAGGAGAACCGCCGGTGGGTCCTCCTCCATGAACGGGCCCATATCCGCTGCGGACACCCCTATCTCAAGGCCTTCGCCTTTCTGGCCCTGGCCCTCCACTGGTACAATCCAACCATGTGGATCATCTGGCACGAGTTCTGCAAAGACCTGGAAACCGCCTGTGACGAAACCGTCTTGTGGAGCACGGGGGAGAAAAAGGGCTATTCTTCCGCTCTGCTCTCCTTGGCTTCCGTCCGCCCGATCCAGGCGCCGCTGGCCTTTGGGGAAACCGGCGCAAAAGAGCGTATCCAAAAGGCGCTCTCCTGGCGGCGGCCAACGGTGCTGCTTACCGCCCTGTCTCTTGTCGTTGTCCTTGTCAGCGGGACCGTCCTGGCAGCCGGTCCGGTCAGCCTTCCCGAAAACGCCCCCGCTCTGTCCGTCACTACCAATATTCAAAGCGAGCCGGCGCGGCTGACGGGGAAGCTCTACCGGCAGAAGGATCATCTCCTTGAGCCCCCGGACTGGGAGGGGACCCCGATCCTGCCGGTGACCGCGCTGCCCTATGTTTTCCTTTGCTTTGATGATGATCCGCCCAGCCGGATCGAAGCCTACGACTATCTCCCGGAGCTGCCGGGGGAGAATGGGACCGAGTGGGGCTTATCATCGGTAAACCGGCGCGGGGCGCCGGGAGCCCTGGAATACGGCCTGCATCTGGTTACTCCCCACAGGAATTCCACCGGAGAGGGCCTTCAGGTCCGGGGCGTCAAGCTGTTATGCGAGTGGGGCGTTGGACTTCAAAAGGTATATGCCCAGTATGTATTCCGCCTCTATGGCCCCGCAGAGAGCGCGGATCATCTCCGCACCCTGCCCGCAGCCATGGTGGAAGGACAGGAGCTGCCCCTGACGGAGGGAATGCCCAGCCGTTCCATTACGGTCACGGACCCGGAGGCGGTGGTCTATATCGCTGGTCCCCAGGATGGAACCGTATCTTACCAGATCAGGATTTGTGACGCGGATCAGGATTGGCGTCAGCTCTCAGCCAGCACGGGGGAGGCGTCACGCCTCTCCACCCACGGCTCCGGGCTGGCCGGTCATAAAACCAGCGGATCTATCGGGGTGGAGGCAAAATATACTTACGTCGACGGCTCCGCCCGCACGTGGAGGGGCCTGATCCACGTTTCACCGCGGTAAGGCAAGTCATTTAAACCAAAAACAGCTCTTGTTTTCAGCATAGTTGCGCAATAATGGAGAAACCCGGGGCGGGGACTTGCAAAAACGCGGGGCCCCGCCTATAATATTGTCGTGTTTGAAATTGTTACCATACGGGAGGAATGAATGGTGAAAGAGCTTTCCCGGATCGCCCGAGGCGTACGCGCCTCCACCACCATGGCCATTGACAGCCTCTACAAGCAGATGAAGGCGGAGGGGCAGGACGTGATCGGCTTTGCCGCGGGTGAACCCGATTTCAATACCCCTGACCATATCAAGGAGGCCGCTTACCAGGCCATCCGGGATAATTTTACCCGCTACACCCCCGCCTCCGGCATGGTGGAGCTCAAGCAGGCCGCCTGTGACCGTATGAAAGCCGACTGCGGCGTGGACTACACCCCCGCCCAAGTAGTGATTGCCAGCGGTGCCAAGCATATGGTCTACCTGGCGCTCCGGGCCTTGGTGAACCCGGGGGACGAGGTGATCCTCCCCACCCCCGCCTGGGTGAGCTACTATGAGCTGATCCGCATCGTGGGCGGGATCCCGGTCATGCTTCCAGCCTCGGAGGAAGAGGACTTCAAGATCACCCCCGAAAAGCTGGAGCAGGCCATCACCACCCAGACCAAAGCCATCATCCTCAATAACCCCTCCAATCCCACCGGCATGGTCTATGACGCCGGCCAGCTCCAGGCCTTGGCGGACGTGTGCGTCAGGCATGACCTCTATATCATAGCCGATGAGATCTACTATGGCCTGCTCTACGACGGAAAGACGTTTACCAGCATCGCCTCCCTGGGGGAGGAGGTCAAGCGCCGGACGATCCTGGTCAACGGCGTGTCCAAATCCTACGCCATGACCGGATGGCGCATCGGCTACGCCATGGCGGAGCCGGAGATCGCCAAGCTGATGGCCGACTACGTCAGCCACTCCACCGGTTCTCCCTGCTCCATCTCCCAGAGGGCCGCCATGGCGGGGCTCACCGCGTCCCAGGAAGAGGTCCACACCATGCGGGAAGCTTTTCAGGCCCGCCGGGATTACATGGTGGAGCGTATGAACCGGATCCCCGGGGTAAGCTGTATTCGCCCCGAGGGCGCTTTCTACGTCATGATGAACATTCAAAAGCTGATTGGGCGGACCCTCGGCGGCATCACGATCCGGGACGACAACGATTTTGCCACCGCCTTTTTGAAACAGGGCCTTGTGGCGGTCGTGCCCGGCGAGGGCTTTGGCGCTCCCGGCTTCGTCCGCTGGTCTTACGCCACCTCCATGGAAAATATCAAGGAGGGTCTGGATCGGCTGGATCGCTTTTTGGCAAACTGATCTCATAAAAAGGGCGGACGAGTCTTGCACCCGGCCGCCCTTTTGTGATAATATGGTTTCAGATTTTTGAATTGCTGAAATAATTTTTCTTTTCCAAGAAATTCTGCAATTTTTTGAAATGAGGGCTGACCATCTATGAGCACAAATGTTTATGAGACTCCTCTGTCCTCCCGGTACGCAAGCCCCGAGATGCTCCGGCTGTTCTCTCCGGACAAGAAATTCTCCACCTGGCGGCGGCTCTGGGTGGCCCTGGCCCGGGGGGAGATGGAGCTGGGGCTTCCCGTGACCCCGGAGCAGGTGGCCGAGCTGGAAGCCCACGTGGACGATATCGATTACGCCGCCGCCGCCCGCTGGGAAAAAGAGCTGCGTCACGACGTGATGGCCCATATCCACGCCTATGGCGAGCAGTGCCCTACGGCGATGCCCATTATCCACTTGGGCGCCACCAGCTGCTACGTGGGGGATAATACCGACATGATCCTCATGCGTGAGGGGCTGATGCTGATTCGGGAAAAGCTGGTGAAGGTGCTGTCCTACCTGGCGGATTTCGCCGAGCGGTATAAGTCCCTTCCAACCCTGGGCTTTACCCACTTTCAGAGCGCCCAGCTGGTGACGGTGGGGAAGCGGGCCACCCTTTGGATGAATGAGCTCCTTATGGATCTGGACGAGGTGGAATACCGTATCTCCCGCATGGCCCTGCTGGGCTCCAAGGGTACCACCGGCACCCAGGCCAGCTTCTTGGAGCTGTTCGAGGGGGATCACAAAAAGGTCAAGGCCCTGGAGGAGAAGATCGCCGCCGAAATGGGTTTTGACTCCGTGGTCCCGGTCTCGGGGCAGACCTATTCCCGGAAGGTGGACGCCGCCGTTTTGGCCACCCTCTCCGGCATCGCCCAGTCGGCCAGCAAGTTTGCCAACGACCTGCGCCTCCTGTGCCACCTGAAAGAGGTGGAGGAGCCCTTCGAGACCCACCAGATCGGCTCTTCCGCCATGCCCTATAAACGCAACCCCATGCGCTGTGAGCGCATCTGCGGGCTGGCCCGCTATGTGATGGCCGACGCCATGAACCCCGCCTTCACCGCCGCCACCCAGTGGTTTGAGCGGACGCTGGACGACTCCGCCAACAAGCGGGTATCCGTGCCCGAGGCATTCCTGGCCGTGGACGCCATCCTGAACATCTATGCCAACGTGGCCTCCGGGCTGGTGGTCCACGAGAAGGTCATCGCCAGGCACGTGACGGAGGAACTGCCCTTCATGGCCACCGAGAACATCATGATGGACGCCGTGAAGCGGGGAGGGGACCGTCAGGCTCTCCACGAGCGGATTCGTCAACTTTCCCTTGAGGCCGGGCGTAATATCAAGGAAGAGGGGCTGCCCAACAACCTCATCGACCTGATTGCCGCCGAGCCCATGTTTGGCCTGACCCGGGCTGAGATCGAAGCCCATCTGGACCCCGCCCGGTATATCGGCCGCTGCCCCCAGCAGGTGGAGGAGTTCCTCCGGGACGACGTCCGGCCCGTGCTGAAGCGGTATGCTTCAGCCTTGAAAAAGAAAGATACAGAATTGACCGTTTGAGAGAGAAAAGGGAGGAACACAATATGGGTAACGCCATTCGCCGCATCGGGGTCCTCACCAGCGGAGGGGATGCCCCCGGTATGAACGCCGCCATCCGCGCCGCGGCCCGGACCTGCTTCCACTTGGGCATCGAGTGCGTGGGCATTCGCCGGGGCTTCAACGGCCTGATCAACGGGGACGACGAGGTCCTCAACTATTCCCGGGTCAGCGGGCTGACCCGGATGGGCGGCACCATGCTCTATTCCGCCCGCAGCGCGGAGTTCCGTACCGAGGCCGGGATCGAGAAGGCCGTCAACACCTGCAAGCTGCTCGGTCTGGACGGCATCGTGGGCATCGGGGGAGACGGCACGTTCCGGGGCCTTCACGATCTGGCTGACCACGGGATCGCCGTCATCGGCGTCCCCGGCACCATCGATAACGACATCGCCTGCTCCAGCTATACCATCGGCTACGACACCGCCTGCAACACGGCGGTGGAGTGCATCGACAAACTCCAGGACACCATGCAGTCCCACGAGCGCTGCTCCGTGGTGGAGGTGATGGGCCACCGGGCCGGGCACCTGGCCCTCTACGTGGGACTGGCCTGCGGCGCCACCGCCGTTCTCATTCCGGAGAAGCCGGTGAACTTTGAGGAGGACGTCATCGAGCCCATCCGCCGGGCCCGCCTCAGCGGCCGCACCCATTTCATGATCATCGTGGCTGAAGGGGTTGGAAGCTCCTACGACGTGGCCAACAAAATCAAAGAAGCCACTGCCCTGGATACCCGGGTCACTGTTCTGGGCCATATTCAGCGGGGCGGCGCCCCCTCCGCCCGGGACCGGGTCACCGCCACCCATATGGGCTATTCCGCCGTCATGCTCCTGGCCAGCGGAAAGACGGACCGGGTGGTCTGCATGCAGGATGACAAGTATATCGACTATGACATCACCGAGGCCCTGAGTATGAAAAAGGGCCTGGATGAGGACAAATACACTGTGATGCGCACTATGATCGGCCAGCACAACAAGGTGTGAGCCGTTTCGCCCAATTTAAAACAAAGGAGTTGTAAGTCATGCCACTGGTCACTTCTGCCGAAATGTTCAAAAAAGCCTATGAGGGTGGGTACGCCATCGGTGCCTTCAACGTCAACAACATGGAGATCGTCCAGGGGATCACCGAGGCAGCCGCCGAGGTGCGGGCCCCCATCATCCTCCAGGCCTCCGCCGGGGCCCGGAAGTACGCCAAGGCCGTGTACCTGCGCAAGCTGGTGGAAGCCGCCGTGGAGGACACCGGCCTGCCCATCGTTCTGCATCTGGACCACGGCGCCGACTTCGAGGTCTGCAAGGACTGTATCGACGGCGGCTTCACCTCCGTCATGATCGACGCCAGTTCCAAGCCCTTCACCGAGAATATCGCCCTGACCAAGAAGGTGGTGGAGTACGCCCACGACCACGGCGTGGTGGTGGAGGCCGAGCTGGGCGCCCTGGCCGGCGTGGAGGATGACGTTCAGGTCTCCGCCGAGGATTCCCACTACACCCGCCCCGAGGAGGTGGAGGAATTTGTCTCCAGGAGCGGCTGTGACTCCCTGGCCATTGCCATCGGCACCAGCCACGGTGCCTACAAGTTCAAGCCCGGCACCAAGCCCCAGCTGCGCTTCGATATCCTGGAAGAGGTCTCCAAGCGGCTGCCCGGATTCCCCATCGTGCTTCACGGCGCCTCCTCCGTGCCTCAGAACTTTGTGAAGATCATCAATGACCACGGCGGCAAAATGCCCGGCGCCATCGGCGTGCCCGAGGAGCAGCTCCGCCAGGCCGCCCGGATGGCTGTCTGTAAGATCAACATCGACTCCGATCTGCGTTTGGCCATGACCGCCGGTATCCGGGAACATTTTGACGCCCATCCCGACCATTTTGACCCCCGCCAGTATATGGGCGACGGGCGCAACTATATCAAAGAGCTGGTCAAAGACAAGATCGTCAACGTCCTGGGTAGCGACGGCAAGGCCTGACCACCGACAAGCAAAAAACTGTGTCAACAAGATTGAACCATTCAATTTTGACAGAAAAAAGCCGCCGGAAAACCTTCCGGCGGCCTTTTTTGTCCTAATGTACGTTCTCCGGCTCTCTTTCCTCTTCCCGCTGATGAATGAAGGGAAGGTGGACCGAGTGGTCCTTGTCGTCCAGACCAGGGATGAAAAGGTACTTGCGAATGATAAAAAGAATGGCCAAAGCGCCCACCATCAGTAAGGTCTCCACCGGGTTGGTGTGCTCTACCACCATCTGCCGGGCAGTGGCAAAGAGGACCACCTCCACCACCGAGCTCATATTATGACGGCAAAGCATTTTCAGAAATTCGATTCCGATGACCACGTTAAAAGCGGCGGCCAAAAAAGAGTGGAAGGAATTTGCGTCACCTTTGGAATCCCATAAAACGCCTACCTCCTGAATGACCGCAAGCAGCGCCACACAGATGGCCGCCACCAGGACCACCCCGACCAATATCTCCAAAAACTGGGCCAGGCGGTAGAGGAGGTTGGGAAGTTGATTGCGGAGATCGTTCATAGGCGGGCTCCTTTCAACCCATTTTTTTCAATTCGGCCAACAGGCCCTCCACACTCTCCTTCGGGGTGGCGAAGGAGGTCACGAAACGGATGATGGTATGGTCCTCGTCAGCCTTGGACCAGATCTCATAGCTGCACAGTTTGCTGAGCTGCGGCAGGAGCTTGTCGGGAACGATGGGGAAGATCTGGTTGGTGGGGGAGTCCACCATCATGGGCACCCCCAGATTTTTCAAGCCGCCCTGAAGATACTGGGCCATCTCCACGGCGTGACCCGCGATCTTGAAATAGAGCCCGTCCCGAAGAAGCGCCTGAAACTGGACCCCCAGCAGCCAGCCCTTGGCCAATACCGCGCCGTGCTGCTTCTTCATGCGGAAGAAGTTCCCCTGGAGTGCGGGGTCCAAGATGACCAGCGCCTCGCCCATCATAGCGCCGTTTTTGGTTCCGCCGATGTAAAAGGCGTCGGTCAGGGCGGCGATGTCGGCCAGCGTCAGGTCGTTGACTGCGGAGGCCATGGCGCAGCCCAGGCGGGCGCCGTCCAGGAAGAGGAGCAGGCCGTTGTCCCTGCAGCACTTGGACAGGGCGGTGAGTTCCGTCTTGGTATAGACAGCGCCGGTCTCGGTGGCGTTGGAGATATACACCAGACGGGGCTTGGTCACGTGCTCATCCCTGCCACCCTCCACCAAAGGCAGGATGTGGGCGGGGGTGAGCTTTCCGTCCCCGGCCACCTGGGCCTGCATCAGCTTGTGGCCGGTGGCCTCCACGGCACCCGCCTCATGGCCGTTGACGTGGCCGGTGTGGGCGCAGATCACGCTCTCCCAAGGCCGCAGGAAGGAGGCGATGGCGACAAAATTGGTCTGGGTGCCGCCCACCATAAACTCCACGCTGGCCTGGGGGGCTTTACAGAGATCCTTAATCAGGTCGGCACAGGTCTTGCAGTAGTCATCGGCGCCGTAGCCGATGACGCTCTCGGAGTTGACCCCGGCCAGGGCCGCCAGCACCTCAGGATGGCAGCCCTCGGAATAGTCGTTACGGAAGTTGTACACAAAAGCATCTCCTTTGACGTAGGATCAAAATTTAAAGCTGTCCTTCAGGCTCACCGCCCGGTTAAATACCAGGTGGGCGGGGGAGGAGTCCTTGCTGTCGGCGCAGAAATAGCCCTGACGCATGAACTGGAACCGGTCCTCTGGCTTCGGCTCGCCCAGGCCGGCCTCCACCTTGCAGCCCGTGAGGATCTCCAGGGAATTGGGGTTCAGGCAGTCCAGGAAATTCTTGTCTCCGGCGTCCGGGGCCTCGTCGGCGAAGAGATTGTCATAGAGCCGCACCTCCGCGTCCAGGGCGGTGGCGGCGTCCACCCAGTGGAGGGTGGCGCCCTTCACCTTGCGGCCGTCGGCGGGATCGCCGCCCTTGCTGTCGGGGTCATAGGTGGCCAAGATCTCGGTCACATTTCCCTCGTCGTCCTTCACGCACCCGGTGCAGGTGACGAGGTAGGCGCCCTTCAGGCGGCACTCGGGGCCGCCGGGATAGAGCCGCTTGTACTTGGGCACCGGCTCCTCCAAAAAGTCCTCGGCCTCCACCCAGAGGTTCCGGGAGAAGGTGACGGGGCGGGTCCCGGCCCCGGGGTCGCCGGGGATATTCTCCACCTCAAAGGTCTCGGACCGGCCCTCAGGGTAGTTGGTAATGGTGAGTTTTACCGGGCGGAGGACCGCCATCACCCGGCGGGCCGTGCGGTTCAGGTCCTCCCGCAGGCAGTGTTCCAGGAAGCCGAACTCCACTACGGAGGCCGCCTTGGTGACGCCGTTGCGCTCGGAGAAGTCCCGGATGGCGGCGGGGGTGTAGCCCCGCCGGCGCAGGCCGCAGAGGGTGGGCATCCGGGGGTCGTCCCAGCCGGAGACCTTGCCCTCCTCCACCAACTGGCGGAGCTTACGCTTGGACATGACGGTGTAGTTGATGCCCAGCCGGGCGAACTCGATCTGCCGGGGCTTGGAGGGCACCGGGCAGTTCTGGATGACCCAGTCGTAGAGGGGGCGGTGGTCCTCAAACTCCAGGGAGCAAAGGGAGTGGGTAATCCCCTCCAGGGCGTCCTCCAGGGGATGGGCGAAGTCGTACATGGGGTAGATGCACCACTTATCGCCCTGACGGTGGTGGCGCATGTGGTTGATCCGGTAGATGACCGGGTCCCGCATGTTGAAGTTGCCCGAGGCCAGGTCGATCTTGGCCCGCAGGGTATACTTCCCGTTGGGGAACTCTCCGTCCTTCATCCGCTGGAACAGGTCAAGGGACTCCTCAACCGGCCGGTCCCGCCAGGGAGAAGTGGCGGGGGTGCCCACGTCGCCCCGGTGGGCCTTGAACTCCTCTGGGGTCAGCTCACAGACATAGGCCAGGCCCTTTTTGATGAGCTCCACGGCGTATTCGTACATCTTGTCAAAGTAATCCGAGGCGAAATAGAACCGGTCGCCCCAGTCGTAGCCCAGCCAGTGGATGTCCTCCTGGATGGCGTCCACGTACTCCTCGTCCTCTTTGGTGGGGTTGGTATCGTCCATCCGCAGATTGCACATGCCGCCGTACTTCTCGGCGGTGCCAAAGTCGATGAAAATGGCCTTGGCGTGGCCGATGTGAAGGTAGCCGTTGGGCTCCGGCGGAAAGCGGGTGTGGACGGTCATGCCCTCATACTGCCCGCCCTTGGCGATATCCTCGTCGATAAAATCGTGGATAAAATTCTGGCTCATGACAGGCTTTGTCTCTTCCGGCATGGCACACACTCCTTTTGTTCAGCATAAAATTTATTTTACCCTTTCAGGTAAAAAAAAGCAATCTATTTGTACCTGTTAATCGGATAGGCGCTGGCTCCACTCCGGCTCCCGGAATCCAAACAGGGCAAAGTCCTCTCCCACCAGGATGGGCCGCTTCACCAGCATCCCGTCAGTGGCCAGCAGCTCGTACTGCTCCGCCTCCGTCATGGTGTCCAGCTTGTCCTTCAGCCCCAGGGCCTTATATTGAAGGCCGCTGGTGTTGAACAGCCGCCGGAGGGGGAGCCCGCTCCGGCGGTGCCACTCCTTCAGCTCCCCGGCGGTGGGGTTATCGGTCTTGATGTCCCGCAGCTGAAAGGAGAGCCCGCGGCCCTCCAGCCACGTCTGGGCCTTCTTGCAGGTGGAACATTTCGGGTAGCAGACAAACAGCATTTTAATTCCTCCTTATTCCTGTTTCTATCCTACGAGAACATGCCGCTCTTGTCAACAACTTCCAGGTGTTGACAAACGGTCACAGTCATATTATAATGTCCCATACAGCGATGAAGAGGATCAGTAATCCATATCCCCGCCCCGCAGAGAGCCCCTGTTTGGTGAAAAGGGGAGGGCAGGCATGGACGAATACCCCTCGGAGCCGATGCCTGAACCGTACTTGACCCAGTAGGGCATGCCGGGACGCGCCCGTTAAAGCGCCGCCGTGTGACAGCACGGCCTGAGGCCGTTTTCCGTAAGGGGACGGTGAACCAGAGGTGGTACCGCGTTTATACGCCCTCTGTCCAACGGGACAGGGGGCGTTTTTGCACCCCTGTTTGAAACAAAGAGGAAAAGGAGAAAAGAAACATGACAGTCTACGAAGAATTGCAGGCCCGGGGCCTCATTGCCCAGGTCACCGACGAGCCGGAGATCAAGGAGCTGATCAACAGCGGCAAGGCTATCTTCTATATCGGCTTCGACCCCACCGCCGACTCCCTCCACGTGGGCCATTTTATGGCCCTGTGCCTGATGAAGCGGCTCCAGATGGCGGGCAACCGGCCCATCGCCCTCATCGGCGGGGGCACCGGCATGGTGGGAGACCCCTCCGGCCGTAGCGATATGCGCCAGATGATGACCCCGGAGACCATCCAGCACAACTGCGACTGCTTCAAAAAGCAGATGGAGAAGTTCATCGAGTTCGGCCCCGGCAAGGCCATGATGCTCAACAACGCCGACTGGCTCATGAAGCTCAATTACGTGGAGCTGCTGCGGGAAGTGGGCTCCTGCTTCTCCGTGAACAACATGCTCCGGGCCGAGTGCTACAAGCAGCGCATGGAGAAGGGCCTGAGCTTCCTGGAGTTCAACTATATGATTATGCAGTCCTACGACTTCTACCACATGTTCCAGACCGTGGGCTGCAACATGCAGTTCGGCGGCGACGACCAGTGGTCCAACATGCTGGGCGGCACTGAACTCATCCGCAAAAAGCTGGGGAAAGACGCCTACGCCATGACCATCACCCTGCTCCTCAACTCCGAGGGGAAAAAGATGGGCAAGACCGCCTCCGGCGCCGTGTGGCTGGACCCCAACAAGACTACCCCCTACGAGTTCTACCAGTACTGGCGCAACGTGGGCGACGCCGACGTTTTGAAGTGCCTGCGCATGCTCACCTTCCTGCCTCTGGAGCAGATCGACGAGATGGACAAGTGGGAGGGGGAGCGGCTCAACACCGCCAAGGAGATCCTGGCCTTCGAGCTGACCAAGCTGGTCCACAGCGAGGAGGAGGCCCAGAAGGCCCAGGATGCCGCCCGGGCCCTCTTCGTGGGCGGCGGCGACCTGGCCAATATGCCCACCACCACCCTTACCTCCGCCGACTTTACTGACGGCTCCATCGGCGCGTTGGATTTGATGGTGAAGTGCGGCTTGGCCCCCTCCAAAAAGGAGGCCCGCCGGCTGGTGGAGCAGGGGGGTGTGGAGGCCGCCGGCGCGAAGGTGACCGACCCCACCACCCGCTTTGACGCCGCCGCCTTTTCCGGCGAGGGCCTCATGCTGAAAAAGGGCAAGAAAGTTTTCCACCGGGCCGTGACAGAATAAGACCGCTGTGCTAAAATGAAAGTCAAAGGACGGTGACGCTCTTGCCGAAAGAAAAATGGTACCATCTGGACAGCCGGGGGCTTTCCAATCTAATTGTTGTCTGCGTCGGCGTGATCCTCTATCTGGGCCTGACCCATCTGCCCCAAGTCCGCATGGCCATCGACTCTTTTCTGAGCGTGCTTTCTCCCTTTATAGGCGGTTTTATGATCGCGTACCTGCTCAATACCCCCACCAATTTCTTTGAGCAAAAGGTCTATCACAAATTCCGGCACCGCAGAGTCTTGTCCATCCTCACCGTCTTTCTCATCGCGCTGGCGATCATTCTGGTGCTTCTTCAGCTGGTACTCCCCCAGGTGGGAGACAGCATCGCCCAGCTCTTCGGCAACCTGTCCGGCTATCTGGAAAACC
Organism: Pseudoflavonifractor phocaeensis; assembly: GCF_038439875.1. Classification (NCBI taxonomy): domain Bacteria; kingdom Bacillati; phylum Bacillota; class Clostridia; order Eubacteriales; family Oscillospiraceae; genus Pseudoflavonifractor; species Pseudoflavonifractor phocaeensis. Next base: position 227,364 of record NZ_JBCDMT010000004.1, on the reverse strand, counting down.
TGGACCGGATGGTGCGGGACCTGGTCCAGCACTTTGACCTGGAAGGGGAGGGCATCGTCGATCTGGTGGATACCTACAACGAGATCATCCGCCGGGCGGCGGGCTACCTCTCCGGCGCCGTGCCCGACCTCTTCAACTTCGGCGTGGCGGTGGGCAACGGAGTCGTCACCGGCGTCACCGCCATCATTGCCTCCATCTATATGCTGGCAGGGAAGGGCCGGCTCACCAGTCAGCTGAAAAAACTGATCTACGCCCTCTTTCCCGCCAAGGGCGTCAGCCGGATCCTCTCGGTCAGCGGCAGGGCCAACAAAATCTTCGTGGGCTTCATCAACGGCAAGCTCATCGATTCCGCCATCATCGGCGTGCTGTGCTTCCTGATGACCATGCTTTTCCGCATCCCCTACGCTATCCTTCTGAGTGTCATCATCGGAGTGACCAATATTATTCCCTTTTTCGGCCCCATCATCGGCGCCGTGCCCTGCCTGATGATCCTCATCATCGTAGACCCCTGGGCCGCCCTGCGGTTCACCATCCTCATCATCGCCCTCCAGCAGTTCGACGGCAATATCCTGGGCCCCAAGATTTTGGGCGACAGCACCGGCCTCTCCGCCATCTGGGTCCTGGTGGCCATCGTGGTGGGCGGCGGCCTCTTCAGCTTCCCCGGGATGCTGCTGGGCGTCCCCACCTTCGCCGTGCTCTACTCTCTGATGCGGGAGTGGGCCGACACCCGGTTGAAAGAAAAGGGCATCGACGCCAACGGAAACCCGCTGACGCCGTCCTCGGAATCATAAAAGAAAAAGCGCTGTGAACTTTCGTTCACAGCGCTTTTTTAAATGATTTGAGACACCAGGTCTTTCATGGAATAGAGACCGGGCACTCCGGCCCGCGACAGGAACCGGGCCGCCCGCAGGGCGCCGGAGGCAAAGACCTCCCGGCTCATGGCAGAGTGCTTCAGCTCGATCACCTCGTCCCGTCCGGCGAAGATGACCTCGTGGTCTCCCACAATGTTTCCGCCCCGCACCGAGGAGATGCCGATCTCCCGCTTATCCCGGGGCCTGCGGACGCTCTGCCGGTCGTACACATATTCAGGCGAATAGGGGAGCCCCTCCGCGGCCGCCTGGGCCAGCATGAGGGCCGTACCGCTGGGGGCGTCCACCTTCCGGTTGTGGTGCCGCTCCACGATCTCCACATCGAAGCCATCGCCCAGCGCGGCGGCGGCTTTCTCCACCAGCGCCGTCAACACGTTGACGCCCAAAGACATATTGCCGGAGCGGAAGATGGGGACTGTCAGAGCGGCGGTATCCACGGCGGCAAGCTGTTCCTCGGAATAGCCCGTGGTGGCCAGCACCAGGGGAATTCGGCGGGCCGTCCCGAATTCCAAAAGACCGGGAAGGGCCGCCGGGGAGGAAAAGTCGATGAGAACGTCGGCCTGGCCCGGAAACTCGGCGGGGGAGGAGAAAACGGGAAACTCCTCATTTTCCGCACCCAGCAAATCAAACCCGGCCGTGATTTCCACGTCGGGGGCCTCCCGGCAGACCTGGGCGACCACTCTTCCCATATGTCCGTTGCAGCCCGAAATGAGCACTTTGAGCATCTTTGAACGTCCTTTCCCGGAGTATCTTTACTTCAAAAGTCCCATGCGGACCATGGAGGCCCGCAGAACCTCCAGATGGGCGGGGGTCATCTCGCACAGGGGAAGCCGCAGCCCGCCCATGTCCTGTCCCGCCAGATTGAGGGCGGTCTTGATGGGGATGGGGTTCACGTCCACAAAGAGGGCGTCAATGAAGTCCATATACTCGATCTGGAGCTGGGCTGCGGCCTGATAATCCCCCTCCAGACACAGATGGCTCATCCGCACCATGACCTCGGGGACGATGTTGGCGGCCACGGAGATGACGCCCTTGGCGCCCAGGCTCATCATGGGCACCACCTGGTCGTCGTTCCCAGACCAGATGTAAAAATCCTCCCCGCAGAGGAACCGGGTATGGGCCAGCAGGGAGAAATTGCCGCTGGCCTCTTTCACTCCGTTGATCTTGGGATTCTCCGAAAGGGCCTTATATGTCTCGGCGGTAAAAGAAACGCCGGTGCGGGAGGGGACGTTGTAGAGGATGATGGGCAGGTCCACCCGGTCGGCGATGTACTCATAGTGCTTGATAAGCCCCATCTGGGTGGCCTTGTTGTAGTAGGGCGTCACCAGCAGAAGGGCGTCCGCCCCGGAGTCCTGGGCGTGCTGGGAGAGGTAGACAGCGGCGGAAGTATCGTTGCTTCCCGCCCCCGCCACCACCTTCACCCGGTGGTCCACCTTTTTGACGCAGTATTCCACCACGGCGATATGCTCCCGGATGGACATGGTGGCGCTCTCTCCGGTGGTGCCGCAGACACAGATGGCGTCCACGCCCCCGGCGATCTGGGTCTCGATGAGGCTGCCGAAGGCCTCATAATTCACTGCGCCGCTTGCGTCAAATGGAGTGACGATGGCGGTACAGGCGCCGCTGAAAACAGGTTCCCGCATGGTATCCCGTCCTTTCTGTCAGGGAAAAACTTATTTGTGGTCGATATAGCCTTGGGCGCAGAGGAGCTCCGCCAGCTCCACGGCGCCGCCGGCGGCGCCCCGAAGGGTGTTGTGGGAGAGGCAGACAAATTTATAATCGTACTGGGTATCCGGGCGGAGCCGTCCGATGGAGATGGCCATGCCGCCCTCCAGCTCCCGGTCCAGCCTGCACTGGGGCCGGTCCGGCTCCTCAAAGTAGTGGAAGAACTGCTTGGGGGCGGTGGGGAGGCCCAGCTTCTGGGGAATGCCCTGATACCCGGCCCAGATCTCCTTCATCTCTTCCATGGAGGGTTTCTTCTCAAAGCTGACGAACACGGCGGCGGTGTGGCCGTTGGACACGGGCACACGCAGGCATTGGGCGGTGATGGAGGGTTTGGAGGCGTTGACGATAACGCCGTTTTCCACCTTGCCCCAGACCTTCAGCGGCTCCTGCTCGCTCTTTTCCTCCTCGCCGCCGATGTAGGGGATGACGTTGTCCATCATCTCGGGCCAGGTCTCAAAGGTCTTACCGGCGCCGGAAATGGCCTGATAGGTACAGGCCAGCACCTTTTCCAAGCCGAACTTCCGCAGGGGGGAGAGGGCGGGGGCGTAGCTCTGGATGGAGCAGTTGGACTTGACCGCGATGAAACCCCGCTTGCTGCCCAGCCGCTTGCGCTGGGCGGGGATGACCTCCAGATGCTCCGGGTTCAGCTCGGGCACCACCATGGGGACGTCGGGAGTCCAGCGGTGGGCGGAGTTGTTGGAGACCACCGGGCACTCGTGTCTGGCGTAGGCCTCTTCCAAGGCCTGGATCTCCTCTTTCTTCATGTCCACAGCGGAAAAGACAAAGTCCACCTGGCTGACGACGCGTTCCAGATCGGCCTCGGCATCCAGGATAACCATGTCCCGGACTTCCTCCGGCATGGGAATGTCCAGCTTCCAGCGGCCCTCAATGGCCTCACCATAGGTTTTTCCGGCGGACCGGGCGCTGGCGGCCAGCACAGTGAGCTGGAACCAGGGATGGCCGCTGGTGAGGGTAATGAACCGCTGGCCCACCATACCGGTGCAGCCGATGATACCAACTTTGAATTTTTCCATCTCTATCTACCTCCATATCTCTATCCTATGCGAATTCCCGGTAATATGCAAATCCTTTGAAAAAGAAAAAAATCAGCGGCTTTTCAAGCGGCTGATTTTGTACTATAATGTCAGAGATGGTCTTTCATCCCCGCCTTATTAGCCAAAATCAGACAGCGCTCCACCGGCGTCGCCGGTGACAGTCGGGGACGGTACCGCCCGGCGACCAGAGAGGACCCCTCCGGAGGATACTCTCTTCGGCGGCCTCCTCCTTCACTCGGGTCACAGGGCTCCGGAGCCCTCACCGCGCTACCAGGAAAGCCGCGCCTCTATCTGATGGATGTTTTTCTGATACTACCACAACCGCCCAGCGGTGTCAATACATATCAAAAGGAGCAAGCTATGAAGCACAAATGGCTGACTGCCTTCTGCGCCCTGGCCCTTGTCACGGCAAGCCTGCCCGCCGCCCACGCCGACGGCCCCGTGGACCCCCTTGTCCTGGTGGGCCTGGCCTATGGGGGCAACGCCCTGGACGGCGCCAATTTGGAAAACCAGGTGGGCGTGGGCTACCGCTTTGGCTATCTGGACGCCGACCGGACCTTCTTCCAGGTGGGATATACCACCGAGACCGCCGTGTCCGTGGTAAAGACTCAAAACGTCTGGTACGGCTCCTATGACGGCTACACCAGCTACTCCGACGCCATCACCTCCGATATTTTTGTGGGCTGCTGGCACGTACAGCTCCCGCTTATTCCCTCCACCTTTGAGGAGGCGGTCGCCGCCGCCAACGATGTGGGCGGCTTTCCCGCCTGGATCGACGGCGGCTACCAGGTCCGGGTGGGCGCCTACGCCACCCAGGAGGAGGCCCAGAGCGCCGCGTCCCTGCTGGGCGGGACCACGGTGGGAACCAGCGCCTACGCCGTGTCCGTGGTCAAAACAGGGACGGCCGCCGTCTTGTTTCAGTTTGACGGTGGAGCCGACCGCTCCTTGACGGTCAAACCGGGCCAGGATGAGAGTTTAAAGACCGAGATCTGGTTCAAAAAGAACCGTTATTTCGGCGCTTTCCAATATCGGAGGATCGGCGGCGGGGATCTGACCGTCTCCAACGTGATCCCGCTGGAGGACTATATCAACTGCGTCGTGTCCCGGGAGATGAGCCGGAGCTGGCCTCTGGAAGCCCTCAAAGCCCAAGCTGTGTGCGCCAGGACCTACTACGAGATCAACCTGGGCAGGCACAACGCCGACGGGTTCGATATCTGCGCCACCACCCACTGCCAGGCCTACTACGGCATGAGCGAGACCGACGCCCACACGGCCCAGGCCGCCGCCGAGACGGCGGGGCAGAAGGCCTGGTACAACGGGAAACCGGCTCAGACCTATTATTTTTCTTCCAGCGGCGGGGGGACGGAGGACGTGCGAAACGTGTGGGGCAGCACCTCGATCCCCTACCTGTGCGGCGTGGTGGACCCCTATGAGGCCACGGTCTCCAGTAAGATATCCGATTGGAATTGGACCAAGACCCTGACCAGTTCGGAGCTCAACGCCATCGTGGTGCCCACGCTCCAGGCCAAGGGCTATAACTGCGCCGCCATCGTGGACGTCCAGATCACGGAGACTACGCCCACAGGAAATGTAAAGTCAATCTCCTTTATTGATGCGAACGGGAAATCCTGGCCCTTCGTCAAGGAGAGCGGAGTGCGAAATCTCTTGGGCCTCAAGTCTATGCGCTATACGGTCACCGCGGTGGGGGAGACCACCGGCGGGGTATACTATACCGACGGCGGCGGGACCATCTCCTCCATGACTGGGGCTTACGCCATCAACGGAGACGGTTCTGTGGGGAAGATCAGCGGCAACCCCTACGTCATCACCGGCTCCGGCACCCAATTCCTGCCTGCCCCCTCGGGCGGCACGGAGACGGGGGAGAGGGTCTTTACCTTCTCTGGCTCCGGCTGGGGACACAGCGTGGGCATGAGCCAGTGGGGCGCCTACGCCATGGCCCAGCAGGGCAAGACCTTTGAGGAAATCCTGACCTTCTATTACCCCGGCATCGAAATTCGCTGAGAAAGTTGGAATAACACGGATGAAAACCTCAGATTTTTACTATGACCTTCCCCAGGAGCTGATCGCCCAGACCCCTCTGGAGCGGAGAGATGGTTCCAGGCTCATGCTCTTGAATAAAGAGACGGGAGAGATCCAGCACCGTCACTTCTATGAACTGCCCCAGCTCCTCCGCCCCGGAGACTGCCTGGTCCTCAATGACAGCCGGGTCCTTCCGGCCCGCCTCCTGGGCCATAGGGACCCCTCCGGCGGCGCTGTGGAGGTGCTTCTCCTCATTGACAAGGGGGAGAAAAAGTGGGAGTGCCTGGTAAGGCCGGGACGGAAAATGCACACGGGACAAAAAATCGTCTTTGGAGACGGCTCTCTCCTCACCGCCCAAGTTTTGGAGGAGTGCCCCGGCGGTAACCGGATCGTGGAGTTCCAGTACGAGGGCATTTTTTTGGAGATCCTGGAGCAGCTGGGCAAAATGCCCTTGCCGCCCTACATCAAAGAGGAACTCAGCGACCCGGAGCGTTATCAGACGGTCTACTCCCGGGAGGTGGGCTCCGCCGCCGCCCCCACCGCCGGGCTCCACTTCACCAAAGAGCTTCTCAGTCAAGTGGAGGCAGTGGGTGTAACGCTCTGCTACGTGACACTTCATGTGGGCCTTGGGACCTTCCGCCCCGTGAAGGAGGACAACCCCATCGAGCACGAGATGCACTCGGAATACTGCATGATCTCCGCCCAGACCGCCGAGGCCATCAACGAGACCAGACGCAGCGGCGGGCGGGTCATTTGTGTGGGCACCACCTCCTGCCGTACCATCGAGAGCTGGGCTGCCGAGGACGGGACATTGAAAGAGAGCGCCGGTTGGACCAACATCTACATCTACCCCGGTTATCGCTTTAAAGCCCTGGACTGCCTGATCACAAACTTCCACCTGCCGGAATCCACTCTGATCATGCTGGTCTCCGCTCTGGCCGGCCGGGAGCCCATTCTGGCGGCCTACGCCGAGGCCGTGAATGAGCGCTACCGGTTTTTCTCCTTCGGGGACGCCATGTTCATTTATTAAGGAGGAAGTAAAATGGAATTGACCGAGCTTCCCAACGTCGGTCCTGTCCTGGCCGGCAATCTCCAAAAAATCGGCGTCTCGACGCCAGAGGCTCTGCGCGGCATGGGGGCGGAAGAGGCCTGGCTGCGTATCCGTCTCCAAGTGGACAGCGGAGCCTGCCTCCATCAGCTTCAGGCCCTAGCCGGGGCGGTGGAGGGACTGCCCAAAAAAGAGCTCCCGCCCCTGCGAAAAGCCGAACTGAAGGCCTTTTTTGATTCCCATAAATAAAGGAGTTTTTCTGTGTTTGAAGTGATCAAAACCGAGGGCCGGGCCCGCCGAGGTGTCTTTACCTGCGCCCATGGCACCGCCCAGACCCCCGTGTTCATGAACGTAGGGACCCAGGGCGCCATCAAGGGGGCGGTCTCCGCCCACGATCTGAAGGATATCGGCTGCCAGATCGAGCTGTCCAACACCTATCATCTCCACCTCCGTCCCGGAGACGACGTGGTGCGGGAAATGGGAGGGCTCCACAGGTTCATGGACTGGAGCGGTCCCATCCTCACTGACAGCGGCGGCTTTCAAGTGTTTTCCCTTGCAAGCCTTCGTAAAATCAAGGAGGAAGGGGTCTATTTCTCCTCCCACATCGATGGACGGAAGATCTTCATGGGCCCGGAGGAGTCCATGCGAATCCAGTCCCATCTGGGCAGCGATATCGCCATGGCCTTTGACGAGTGCGTGGAGAACCCCGCCGCCTACAACTATGCCAAGGCCTCCTGCGAGCGCACCTTCCGCTGGCTGGAGCGTTGCAAGGTGGAGCATGACAGGCTGAATACCTTGCCGGATACGGTGAACCCTCAGCAGATGCTTTTCGGTATCAATCAGGGTGCCACCTTCCCCGACCTGCGGGTCTGGCACATGGAGGAAATCAAAAAAATTGACTGCGACGGCTATGCCATCGGCGGTCTGGCGGTGGGGGAGCCCACCCAGGTGATGTACGACATCATTGACGCGGTGGAACCTCATATGCCCGCGGACAAGCCCCGGTATCTGATGGGGGTCGGCACGCCCACCAATATCATCGAGGGGGTCGCCCGGGGGGTGGATTTCTTCGACTGTGTCATGCCCGCCCGGAACGCCCGTCACGGGCGGCTCTACACGTGGGAAGGATCCATCAATTTAAAGAACGAGAAATACAGATTGGACGACCGCCCCATTGATCCAACCTGCGACTGTCCCGCCTGCCGCTCCTTCTCCCGCGCCTACCTCCGCCACCTCTTTGTGGCGGGGGAGATGCTGGCCATGCGGCTCGCCGTGCTCCACAACCTCCATTTCTACAACACACTGACCCAGCGTATCCGCGCCGCCCTTGACGCTGGAACTTTTGCCGAGTTTCGGGCGGAATACTCGGAAAAATTGGAACGCAAGATTTAAATTTGGTGGAAAGTCTTGCAATATTCCATTTTCTAAGCTATACTACATTTTACTGCACTATGACTCTAAATTTATTCTTGGAGGGAATTCATCTTGGATCCGAATGTTATGACAATCGTAATGCTGGTGGCCATGATCGCCATTTTCTACTTCATGCTGATCCGCCCGGAGAACAAGCGGAAGAAGGAAGCGGAGAAGATGCGCTCTGAGCTGTCGGTGGGTGACGTGATCACCACCATCGGCGGTATCGTGGGCACCATCTGCGCCGTGAAGGACAACACCATCGTGATCGAGACCAGCGCCGACCGCGTCCGTATGGAGTTCACCAAGTGGGCCGTCTCCAGCAAGGGCACCCAGTCCGTGGAGACCACGAAGTAAGTTCCATCTAAAAAAGACATGCTAAATACCCTCCCCGCATAGGATGTATTGAAAATCCTTACGGGGAGGGTATTTTTATGCGTAAAGCAGAGGAAGAGCAGGGGGCCCGGCTGATGCGATACTGCAAGTCGGTTCTCATCGGCGGCGCGGCCGCCTTCGTGGTGTGTCTGGTGTTCCTGTTCCTGGCGGCCGTTGGCATCTCTCAAGGCCTTCTGGACGCGGGACTGCGTTATCAGCTGGCCGTGGTGGGCTGCGTCTTGGGCAGCTTCTCCGGCGGTTTGTCCGCCGTGCGCCGGTGTCCGGCCCGCGGACTGTTTGTCGGCCTGGCCGTGGGGGCGGTCCTGTTCCTTCTGGAGCTGACTTTGGGACTTCTCATTTATGACACCATGTCCTTTGAAAATGGCGGCCTGGGCCTGCTTTGCGGCGCCCTGTGCGGCGGAGCCGCCGCCGGGATCCTCGGTGGGGGAAGGGGAGGCGCCGGAAAATCTAAAAAACGCCGTTCACGCTGACCGGCGTGTCCACAGAAGAGAGACGCTTACTGTTGGTAACATAAAAATCCCGACGTGGAGCCCGGCCGCATCTCAAACATCTTCTGGGAGCAATGGGTGTCCTATGGCCCATTAAATTTTAAATTTTCCCGGGGAGGGGTATACGGTTTGTAATATTACATTCCGTAATCGCCCGCGCACTTAGAATATAAAGATATTGCGCACTTTCTTTGTGTCGACACAACATCTTGTGCCTGCTCTCTGGTTTTAAGCGACAATTTTTATGTGCGCTTTTCGGTATTTTCTGCGAGTTTACATAATTTAATTTACATAAGTTTTTCTCATAACAAAATTTTTTTAAAAAGGGCTTGCGTCAAGTAGGAAAGTAGATTAAAATAGAAAACACTTTCAAAGTATTTCGCTGATTCCGCACATGGACTTGTCCCACGCCGCATAGAGTGGTCGTGGAGGTGAGGACCATGCGCAGAGCTGTTGCAGGAATATGGGGTTCGCCGGCGGCAGAGGGCACCTCGGCCCTAGTTGTGACGGCGGTCTTTTTTACTCTGGGCGGCCTTTTCGGCTGTTTGATGGCCTTCCGGGCCCAGGGAGGCGGCGGAGATGCTCTGACCGCATATTTGGATCAGTTTTTGGCCTCCGCCAGGGAGGGCGCTCTGGTCCTGCCCGCTTTGCCGGGATTGATCTGGCGTTCCGTTCGCTGGCCCCTGGCGGTGTTCCTGTTCGGATTCACCGCTCTGGGTCTGATCGGGATTCCGGCGCTTTCCGCATTGAGAGGTTTTTTCCTTGCCTTTTCAATCGCCTCTTTTGCCCGCGCCTATGGCCGGCTGGGCATTGAGGTTGCTTTTTTGTTACTGGGTATTACTGGCCTTTTGGCCCTGCCGGTCTTTTTTTTACTGGCGACCCAGAGCTTTCACGCCGCCTGGAGCTTGGCCTGCCGTGGAGAAGGACAGGGAAGGCGTGCGTTGCCCTATCATCGCGACTATTTCCTTCGTTCCGGTTTTTGCGCCGGGGCGATGGGTGTGTGTATCCTCCTGGAGTGTTATCTGGTCCCCGTCCTTGTGTCGGGGACCGCCGGTCTGTTGAACCCATAGGAGGACTTTGGCAAGGGAAGAAGGTGAGCGCAGATGGATCAGTTGGCCCAATACCAGCATTATTTGGTGGAGGAAAAGAAGGCGTCCGGTAATACGGTCAGCTCCTACACCCGCGATGTGGGACAGTATTTTCAGTGGCTTTCCAGCGAAGGCTTGACCTCCGAGGCCGCCACGCAGTCCGACGTGGACCGCTACACCAAATATCTGCTCAGTTTGGGTAAATCCGTCTCTACTGTCACCCGTTCCCTCGCCTCCCTGAAATCTTTTTACTCCTATCTCCAGGAGTGCCGCCTGGTCTCCGCCAACCCAGCCAAGGGGCTGGTGCTGGAAAAGGTGGAGCGTAAGTTGCCACAAATCCTGACCAGCAAAGAAGTGGAGCTCTTTCTGGAACAGCCGGACCCCCACGACGCCAAGGGCTGCCGGGACAAGGCCATGCTGGAACTACTTTACGCCACCGGGATCCGGGTCAGCGAGCTTATCAATTTAAATCTGGAGCACTTGAATCTCAGCGCCGGATTCATCCGCTGTGTCAACGCCAAAAAGGAGCGGGTCATTCCGCTTTATCCCACCGCCATCCGCGCCCTGGCCGACTACATCGAGCATGTGCGTCCCCAGATGATCGACCAGCCGGAGGAGCGTTCCATTTTTGTCAATATGAATGGCTCCCGGATGTCCCGCCAGGGCTTTTGGAAGATCATCAAGCATTATCAGGACATGGCCGGGATCCAGAAGGACATCACCCCCCACACCCTGCGCCACTCCTTTGCCGCCCACCTGCTGGAAAACGGCGCCGACCTGCACTCCATCCAGGAGATGCTGGGTCATGCCGACATCTCTTCCACCCAGGTGTACACTCTGGTGATCAACCAAAAATTGAAGGATGTCTACAACAAAGCCCACCCCCGTACATAATTTTGGTTCTCCTTCTGAATGGAACGGCACTCCCCGGTCGATGACCGCCGGAGTGCCGTTCTTATTTTCCTGTTGAAAAAAGGGGACGGTTGGGCTATAATAATCATGTATCATCGATTTTACCGTTTACGGAGGTATATTTTATGGCTCAGATCACCAAAGATACCATCATCGGCGACATCCTGGACATCGCCCCTCAGACCGCCCCTGTATTTATGTCCATCGGCATGCACTGCCTGGGCTGCCCCTCTTCCCGCGGGGAGACCGTGGAGCAGGCCTGCATGGTCCACGGCGTGGATGTGGACGCTCTGCTGGAAGCGATCAATCAGATGGTCCCCGCCGCGCAGTAAGTCCTACACCTGAAAAAGGAGCGGCTTTGCCGCTCCTTTTTTATTACTTTAATGCGTCAGGAGGGAAAAACCGTGCGGCGTCCCTTTTCTCTTTCTCCCAGGCTCCAGGCCGTGGCGGAACTGGTTCCGCCCGGCGCCAGGCTGGCCGACGTGGGAACGGACCACGGCAGGCTCCCTGTGTGGCTGGTCCAGCACGGGATCGTGGACCAGGTTGTGGCCTCCGACTTGCGCCCCGGGCCCCTGAGCAAGGCCACGGCGCTGGCGGAACGCTGGGGCGTCTCCCATCAGATCTCCTTTCGCCTATGCGACGGGCTGTCCGCCATCTCTCCCGAAGAGGCCGAAGTGGTCACCATTACCGGCATGGGCGGAGAGACCATCGCCGAGATCCTGGCGGCGGTCCCATGGACCCGCCAGAGCGGGCACCGGTACATTTTACAGGCCATGAGCGGGATGGACGGCCTGCGCCGCTATCTGTCGGAGCAGGGCTACTCCATCTCCTCGGAACAGCTGGTCCGGGAGGGGGACACCCTCTACGTGATCCTTCTGGCCCAGCCTGGAGAAATGCCCCCCCTGACCGAGGGGGAAGTTTGGGTGGGCCGCCATGCCCCTGGTATGGACAGTCCCCTCCGAAGCCGCTACCTCGAACAGGAGTTGGAGAAGCTTCGCCGGGCGGCGGATGGGTTGGCCAGGTCCGGCCGGCTTGAGGACCGGGAAAAACTGGCCCGGTTTGAACAGGCGGTCTATGAAGTTGAACAGCTGAAAAAGGAGTGGGAACAATGGCAAATGTAATGGAGATCTACCGTTATCTGGACTCTCTGGCCCCTTTTTCCATCCAGATGTCTTTTGACAACGCCGGTTTTCTCGTTGGCAGGGGAGAGGCTTCCGTTCAAAAGCTGCTGGTCTCCCTGGATATCACCGAGGAAGTCATCGAGGAGGCCCGGTCCCTGGACTGCCAGCTCATCATCTCCCACCATCCGCTGATCTTCCATCCCGCGAAGCGCGTCACAGATGCCGACCCGGTAGGGCGGTGCGTCCTGGCCCTGGCGGAAAACCACATCGCCGCCATCTGCGCCCATACCAATCTGGACGCGGTCTCCGGCGGCGTCAACGACGCCCTGGCCCAAAAGCTGGGGCTTACGGACATCGAACAGCTCCACCAAGACGGGGAGGACGCCTCCGGCCGGCCCTACGGCATCGGCCGGGTGGGCTTCGCGCCGGGACATTTCTATCTGCCCGAATTTGCCGCCTTTGTGCGGGAGCGGCTGGGGGCCGACGGCCTCCGCCTGGAGGATGCGGGAAGGCCCGTCTACCGGGTGGCGGTAGGCGGCGGCGCCTGCGGGGACATGCTGGAGGACGTGATCCGTATGGGCTGCGACACCTTCGTCACCGCCGATGTGAAGTACAACGTTTTTCTGGATGCCCGGGCTATGGGGATCAACCTCATCGACGCCGGTCACTTTTCCACGGAAAACGTGGTCTGCCCGGTCCTGGCCGACTGGCTGGGCCGGGGGTTCCCATCTGTGGAGGTTTTCCTCTCTAAACAGCACAAAGAGGTATTTTATTCCCTTTGACCGTTGCAAAAGGGAATTGAGTATGATAAACTATTTTCGCAACTTTTCAAGAAGGGACAGATCATATGTCGGGACACTCGAAATGGCATAATATCCAGAAAACCAAGGGGGCTGCGGACGCCAAGCGTTCTCAGGCCTTTACCAAGATCGCCCGGGAGATGATCGTGGCGGTCAAGCAGGGCGGCAGCGGCGATCCCAACAACAACTCCCGCCTGGCTACCGTCATCGCCAAAGCCAGGGCCGTCAATATGCCCAACGACAACATCAAGCGCACCATTGAGAAGGCCATGGGCTCCGGCAACGCGGACAACTTTGAAACGGTTACTTATGAGGGCTATGGCCCCTCCGGCGTCGCCATCATCGTGGACGCGCTGACGGATAACCGCAACCGCACCGCACCCGAGGTGCGCCATCTGCTGGACAAATACGGAAAGGGGCTGGGCGCCACCGGCTGCGTCTCCTGGTCTTTCGATCAGAAGGGCGTCATCGTCATCGAAAAGGAAGACCTGGACGAGGATACCGTGATGATGGACGCGCTGGATGCCGGCGCCGAGGACATGAGCTCCGAGGGAGACTGCTTCGAGATCACCACCACTCCCGACGCTTTCGGCTCCGTGCTGGAGGCTATGGAGGCCAAAGGATATTCTTTTGTCAACGCCGCCGTAGAAATGGTTCCTCAGAACTACGTCAAGCTGGAGTCTGAGGAGGACGTGAAAAACATGGAGAAACTCATTGACCTCCTGGAGGAGAACGACGACGTGCAGAATGTCTGGCACAACTGGGATCAGGACTGATTTCCTTTCGTTTCATGTTTCGCCCCCGTGTACCGCCCCATAGGTGGTCGCGGGGGCCTTTTTACGGCTGCCAAACCATTTTCTTACATCTTATAGAAAGGAGGGCGTTCCATGAGACAGCGCAAATTTGCCGTCATTTGGCGTTTCCTTTGCCCGGCGGCGCCTTTGTTCCTCCTCTCGCTGCTGTGCTCTATGCTCAATACTCTTTTTACCGCGCTGACCCCGCAGATCATTCGTTCCGCCGTGGACTCCATCATCGGCAGCCAGCCCTTTCAAGATCTGCCCGCCCCACTGATCCAATGGCTGTCTTCCCTGACCTTTGAAAAGGCCCTCCTCTGGGCCGCCGCCGGGGTGCTGGCCGTCTCTGGCCTGGCCGCCCTGTTCGGGTTTTTGAGCCGGACGGGCACCGCCATGTGCTCGGAGCGCTTTGTGAAGGGCATCCGTGACACCCTGTTCACCCATATCCAAAAGCTGCCCTTCGCCTGGCACACCGCCCACCAGACCGGTGAGATCATCCAGCGGTGCACCTCCGACGTGGAGGTCATCCGCAGCTTCGTCACCACCCAATGTCTGGAGGCCTTCCGGGTCCTGTTCCTCGTTTTTGTCTCCTTCGTCCTCATGTTTTCTATGAGTGTAAAGATTTCCCTGGTGGCCCTGGCTTTTCTGCCGGTAGTGGTCATTTACTCGCTCTTTTTTTACGCCAAGATGGCCCAGCGGTTCCTGGCCGCCGACGAGGCGGAAGGGGAGCTGACCACCGACGTGCAGGAGAACCTCACCGGGGTGCGGGTGGTCCGCGCCTTTGGCCGGGAGGCCTATGAGGTGGGCAAATTTGACGAGAAAAATCAGCGGTTTTCCGACCTTTGGATCAGGCTGGGCAAACTGATGAGCGTCTACTGGGCCTGCGGCGACCTGCTGTGCGGCTTTCAAATCCTGGCCGTGCTTCTGGTGGGCGTCGGCGAGACGGTATCCGGGGCCATCACCCCGGGGACCTTCCTGGCCTTCCTCACCTACAACGCCGCCATGATCTGGCCCGTCCGCGGCCTGGGCCGTGTCCTCTCAGAAATGAGCAAGGCGGGCGTCTCCATCGAGCGCGTGGGCGAGATCATGGACGCCCAGGAGGAGCAGTTCCCCGCCGAGCCCAAGATCCCGGACTGGAAGGGCAACATCGTATTCGACCACGTCACCTTTGGCTACGGCGGAGAGGAACCGGTACTGCGGGACGTCTCCTTCACCGTCCCCGCCGGAACCACCTTCGCCATTCTGGGCGGCACCGGCAGCGGCAAGAGCACGGTGGCCGCCCTGCTGACCCGGCTCTACGACCTGGGGCCGGGGGAGGGGCGCATCACCATCGACGGGATAGACCTGCGGGACATTCCACAGTCTGAGCTGCGGCGGAATATCGGCCTTGTGCTCCAGGAGCCATTTCTCTACTCCAAAACGGTGGAGGAGAACATCAAAGCCACCCGCCCCGCCGCCAGCCGGGAGGAGGTCCGCCGGGCCGCCGGGGTGGCCTGCGTGGATCAGGCCTTGGCCGAAATGGCCCTGGGTTACGACACCATCGTGGGGGAGCGGGGCGTCACCCTCTCCGGCGGCCAAAAGCAGCGGGTGGCCATCGCCCGCACCCTCCTCAGCCAGGCCCCGGTGCTTCTCCTGGACGACTCTCTCTCCGCCGTGGACACCGAGACCGACGAGCGGATCCGGGGCGCCCTGCTCCGGGAGGCCATGGGCACCACCCTGATCCTCATTTCCCACCGGGTCACCACCCTCATGAAGGCCGACCATATTCTGGTGCTGGAGGACGGGCGCGTGGCGGAGGAGGGCACCCACGAGGAGCTGATCGCCCGGAACGGCCCCTACCATCGGGTCTATGAAATCCAGATGAGCCAGGACGACCGGCGTCTGCTGGCTGGGGAAGGAGGTGAGGCGTAATGCCCCGTGAGGAAAAGGAATTTGACACCTCTCTGGACTGGAAGACCTGGAAAGGGATTTTACCTTACTTGAAGCCCTACCGCCGCGAGCTGGGCCGGGTCTTTCTGTGCAACCTGCTGTGCGCCCTCATCGACGTGCTTTTCCCCCTGTTCCAGCGCTACGCCATCGACACCTTTATCGTCGGGGGCCAGACCGGCGGCCTGGCCGTTTTCGGCGTCTCCTACGCCGCCCTGGTCATCCTCCAGGCCCTTCTGGTGATCCGCTTCACCCGCGCCTGTATGCGGGTGGAGATGAACTTCGGCCGGGATCTGCGCCGGGCCCAGTTCGTCCACCTTCAGGAGCTCTCTCTGTCCTTCTACAATGTCACCCCCGTGGGCTATCTCCTGGCCCGGACCATGAACGACACCGGCCGCATCGCGACCCTCATCGGCTGGAATGTCTCCGACCTGCTCTGGGCCATCCTCTATATGGCGGGCTCCTATATCGCCATGCTCTTCCTCAACTGGAAGCTGGCTGTTCTGGTGCTGCTGGTAGTGCCCGTCATCGTCCTGCTTACCGGGTACTTTCAAAACCGCATCCTCAAGTGGAACCGCCGGGTACGCAAGCTCAACTCCCGCATTACCGGGGCCTTCAACGAGGGGATCACCGGAGCCAAGACCTCCAAGACCCTGGTCATCGAGGAACAGAACGCCGCCTCCTTCCAGGACTTGACGGGGGAGATGGAGCGGGCCGGGGTCCGCTCCGCCCGGCTCTCCGCCATCTACGTCCCCCTCATCCTCTTTCTCAGCACCCTGGCCACCGCCCTGGTGCTGGTCCGGGGCGGCTTTCTGGAGCGGGAGGGCCTTCTCCTCCTGGGCACTCTCTCCGCCTTTTTCTCTTACGCCACAGGCCTTTTTGAGCCCATCCAGCAGACCGCCCGAAACCTGTCCGAGTTCATCTCCCTCCAGGCCAGCCTGGAGCGTGTGTTGGGCCTTCTGGAGGAGGAGCCCCAGGTCACGGATGCCCCCGAGGTAACGAAAGCCTACGGCGACGCCTTCCATCCCCGCCCGGAAAACTGGCCGTCCATCCACGGGGACGTCACCTTCGAGGACGTGTCCTTCCGCTATCCCGACGGCACCGAGGACGTGCTCTCCCACTTTGACCTACACATCCCCGCCGGCACCACCGTGGCCATCGTGGGGGAGACCGGGGCGGGGAAAAGCACCCTTGTAAATCTGGCCTGCCGCTTTTTCGAGCCCACCGGCGGGCGGGTTCTGATCGACGGGGTGGACTACCGGGAACGCAGCCAGCTCTGGCTTCACTCCTCCCTGGGCTATGTCCTTCAGACTCCCCACCTCTTCTCCGGCACGGTCATGGAAAATATCCGCTATGGGCGGCTGGACGCCACCGATGAGGAGGTCTACGCCGCCGCCCGGGCTGTCTCCGCCGACACGGTGGTGGAGAAGCTGGAGCAGGGCTACGACACCCAGGTAGGGGAGGGGGGCGACCGGCTCTCCACGGGAGAAAAACAGCTTATCTCCTTTGCCAGGGCCGTGCTGGCTGACCCCCGCATCTTCGTGCTGGACGAGGCCACCAGTTCCATCGACACCGAGACCGAACAGCTCATCCAGAAGGCCACCGCCAGGCTTTTGGAGGGCCGCACCTCCTTCCTCATCGCCCACCGGCTGTCCACCATCCGCCAGGCCGACCTGATTTTGGTGGTCAAGGGCGGCAAGATCGTGGAGCAGGGGACCCACCGGGACCTGTTGGCGAAGAAGGGGTACTATCACGACCTCTACGCCCGGCAGTTTGCGGAGGAGGCCGGGAAATAAGCAAAAAGGAACGGCACCGCTTGTGTGAGCGGTGCCGTTCCATATGGCGCAAGTAAGCCTGTAAGCCGGGTTCTGTCCTTTAAGACAGCCATCTATCTAGGCGCGTCGTTGCCGCCGCGCTCCAGCCACCTCCTGAACACGGCCGGGCCGGCCTGGTGTGTTCCCACGGTGTTGCTCCGGATAGAGTTTACAGCGATGGACTGTTCCCAGCCATCGGGCAGGCTCTTACCTCTGCCTTTCCACCCTTACCTCGTCGGCGCAGACTCCAGTCGCGCCCCACGCCGCAAGCGGCATGGCTCGTTCCTTTCGCCGCGCGTTTCTCCCCACGAAGGGGCGAGGCGGTTTCTCTCTGTTGCACTTTTCCTAGGGTCGCCCCCGGCGGGTGTTACCCGTTATCCTTGCCCTGCGGAGCCCGGACTTTCCTCAGGGAGGACCTTTCGGCCTCTCCCCGCGGCTGCCCAGCTTGCTTGCTGTCTCATTTTATCCTATCAGGGGGCCAATGTCAAACCTGTTTTCATTGAAATCTGCCGCCAAACGCGATATAATATTTTGGCTGATTTTTAGAAGCAAGGAGGGACCACAATATGCGTCTCACCATTCGGGAATACTTGGAGAGTCTCAAGGGCCAGAAGGTAACGGTGCTGGGGATCGGTGTGTCCAACACCCCCCTGATCCAAATGCTGCTGCGCGCGGGCGCGAAGGTGACCGCCTGTGACAAGCGCGGCCGGGAGGACTTCGACGGCCGGATCGAGGCTCTGGAGAGTCTGGGGGCGGTCGTCCATTTGGGGGAGGATTATCTGGACTACCTGGAGGGACAGGATGTCATTTTCCGCACCCCCGGCCTGCGGCCCGACGTGCCCCAGCTGATGGCCGCCCGGGAGCGGGGGAGCGTCCTCACTTCCGAGATGGAGGTCTTTTTTCAGGTCTGCCCCTGTCCTATCATCGGCGTCACGGGCAGCGACGGGAAAACCACCACCACCACCATCATCGCCGGGCTTCTGAAGGCCGCCGGATACAATGTCTATCTGGGCGGCAACATCGGAAAGCCCCTGCTGCCCGACGCGGAGATGATGGAGCCGGAGGACTTCGCCGTGGTGGAGCTCAGCTCCTTCCAGCTCATGACCATGGACCTGAGTCCCCATATCGCGGTGGTCACCAACCTGGCCCCCAATCATCTGGACGTCCACCGCTCCATGGGGGAGTATATCTCCGCGAAGGAAAATATTTTTATCCACCAGACGGCGGAGGACACCGTCATCCTCAACGCCGACAACGACATTACCCGTTCCTTTGCCCCCGGGGCGCCGGGAAAGGTGCGCTTCTTCAGCCGGAAGGAGGAGCCGGAGGGCCCCTCCGTTTTCCTGCGGGACAACGCTATCTGGGTTTCGGACGGGAAGGGGAGCCGGGCGGTGCTGCCCCGGGAGGAGATATTGCTCCCCGGAGACCACAACGTGGAAAACTATATGGCGGCCATCGGCGCGGTGGAAGGGCTGGTGGACGACCAGATCATCCGCGACTTCGCCGCCAGGTTCAACGGGGTGGAGCACCGCATCGAGCTGGTACGGACCCTGGATGAGGTCCGCTATTACAACGACTCCATCGCCTCCAGCCCCACCCGCACCATCGCCGGGTTAAAATGCTTCCCCGAAAAGGTGATCCTCATCGCAGGCGGGTACGACAAGCATATTCCCTTTGACGACCTGGGGCCCGCCATTACGCAGCACGTAAAGTGCCTCATTCTCACAGGGGACACCTCCTCCAAGATCCGTTCCGCCGTGGAGCAGGCCCCCGGCTACGCCGAAGGTTCCCCCGTGATCCAGGAGTATCACGAGTTCCGGGACGCGGTGCTGGCGGCAAACAAGGCGGCACGGCCGGGGGATGTGGTGATCCTCTCTCCCGCCTGCGCTTCCTTCGATCATTTCAAAAACTTCATGGA
Source organism: Pseudoflavonifractor phocaeensis (assembly GCF_038439875.1). Lineage (NCBI taxonomy): Bacteria > Bacillati > Bacillota > Clostridia > Eubacteriales > Oscillospiraceae > Pseudoflavonifractor > Pseudoflavonifractor phocaeensis. Next base: position 207,957 of record NZ_JBCDMT010000004.1, on the reverse strand, counting down.
GCGCGGAGACGCCTTCAAGAAAATCGTACGCGCGCTGTAAGCGCGGTAGAAGGGAAGTCATCAAATGGATTTTTACGATACCCTGCGCCGCCTCTGCTCTCGCTCCGGGCCCTCCGGCTTTGAGGCGGAGGCGGCCCAGACCGCCATGGAACTGCTCTCCCCGCTGGTGGACACGGTCTCCATCGACCGGCTGGGCAGTGTCATCGGCCTGCGCTCCTGCGGCAGGCCGGGGGCGAAAAAGATCCTCCTGGACGCCCACCTGGACGAGATCGGCCTCGTCGTCACCGGCATCGAGGAGGGTTTCCTCCGCTTCGCCCCCATCGGCGGCGTGGACCCCCGTATGCTCCCCGCCCGGGAACTTCTCATCCTGACCAAGCCGGAACCCACCTTCGGCGTGGTGGCCTGCCTGCCGCCCCACGTCCAGACCGCCGCCGACCACGACAAGGCGGTAGCCATTGAGGACCTGCGGATCGACATCGGCCTGAGCCAGGAGGAGGCCCAGCGGCTTGTCCCCATCGGGACCCCCATCGTTTACAAAGAGAGCTGTTTTCCCATGGAGAACGGCCAGATCTGCGGCAAATCCCTGGACGACCGCTCCTGCTTCGCTGTCCTCCTGCGGACCATGGAACTGCTGAGGGACCGGGAGCTGGACGTGGATGTCTACGTCATGGGCAGCGTCCAGGAGGAGGTCTCCGGCTCCGGCGCCATCGTGGGCACCAACGCCATAAACCCCGATTGCTGCGTGGCGGTGGACGTGACCTTTGCCAACACCCCTTGCATCTCCGCCGACGACGCCCCCTGCAAGCTCTTCGGCGGCCCCGCCATCGGCATGGGCCCCAACATGACCTGGGCCCTCACCGACCGCATGGTGGCCAAGGCCAAGGCCCTGGACATCCCCTACCAGCTGGAGGTCATGGAGGGGAGCACCGGCACCAACGGCTGGCATATGCAGACCTGTCTGGAGGGCATCCCCACCTCCGTGGTGTCTCTGCCCCTGAAGTATATGCACAGCCCCATTGAGGTGGTGGCCCAGGAGGATATGGAACACACCGCCCAACTCTTGGCCGCCTTTGTCCAGGACTTTGGAAAGGAGGGGGCGTAATGCTTCTCGATACGGTGAAAACAATGTGTGCCCTCAGCGGCCCCGCCAGCTTTGAGGGGCCGGTCCGGGACTACCTCAGCCGCCGGGCCGCTGCCGCCGGAGCCCAGCTCCGGGTGGACGGCATGGGGAACCTGATCGCCTTCAAGAAGGGCGCCAAGGCCGCCCCCGGCCGCCTGATGCTCTGCGCCCACATGGATGAGGTGGGCCTCATCATCAAGCGGATTACGGACGACGGCTATCTGAAATTAGCCCCCGTGGGCGGCATCGACCGCCGGGTCCTCATCGGCAAGCCGGTCTTTGTGGGGGAGGGGCGTGTCCCCGGCGCCATCGGCCTGAAGGCCATCCACTTGACCGCCAAGGAAGAGCGGGAGAAGATCCCCAAGCTGGAAGAGCTCTATATCGACATCGGCGCCAGGGACAAGGCGGAGGCGGAGCGGCTGACCCATGTGGGGGACTACGCCGTCTTCTCCGACGAAATCGTGGAATTTGGCGACAGGATGCTGAAAGCCAAGGCCATCGACGACCGCATCGGCTGCGCCGTGATGATTGAGCTTCTGGAGCGGGACCTGCCCATAGACTGCACCTTCGCCTTTACCGTCCAGGAGGAGGTGGGGACCCGGGGGGCCTTCGGCGCCGGTTTCTCTGTGTCTCCCGAGATCGCCCTTATCCTGGAGGGTACTACCGCCGCAGACAACCCCACCACGGCGGTCCACCGCCGGGTGTGCGGGCCGAAAAAGGGCCCCGTCATCTGCTATATGGACGGCGCCACCATCTATGACCAGGGCCTTTTCAACCTGCTCCGGGATCTTGCCGAGGAGCACCACATCCCCTGGCAGACCAAGGAATATGTCTCCGGGGGGACCGACGCCAAGGCCATCCAGCGCACCAAAGCCGGTATCCGGGTGGGGGCCGTCTCCGCCGCCGTGCGCTATCTCCACTCGCCGTCCAGTGTGGCGTCCATTCAGGATTTTGAGCATATCGAGACGCTGGCCGGACACTTCATCCAGGCTGTCGCCGATGGGAGGATTTAATATGGAACTGTTTGATCTGATCGAGAAGCTGACCGCCATCCACGGTCCCTCCGGCCGGGAGGCCGCCGTGGCCCAGGCCATCTCGGAGCTGGCCAAGCCCTATGCCGACGAGCTCACCACCGACACCCTGGGCAACCTCATCGTCCACAAGAAGGGGACCGGCCCCAAGCTCATGTTCTCCGCCCACATGGACTCCATCGGCCTGGTTGCCACCTACCTGGAGGACAACGGGATGATCCGCTTCGGCAAGCTGGGCGGCGTTCAGCCCAAGCAGATCCGCAACGTCCCCGTCCGTTTTGAAAACGGCACCGCCGGCACGGTTAAGGTAGATGGAAAGGCCGACGAAAACAACCTCACCCTGGACGACCTCTACCTGGATATCGGCGCCGCCAGCAGGGAAGAGGCGGCGGCCCTGGTAAAGCTGGGCGACACGGCCGTCTACGCCACCCAGACCGCCAAGGCGGGGAGGCGGGTCATCTCCCCCTATCTGGACAACCGGGTCTCCTGCGCCATTTTGCTGCTGGCCCTGAAGCGGCTGAAGGAGAGCAAAAACGACCTTTATTTCGTCTTCTCCGTCCAGGAGGAGGTGGGCCTCCGGGGCGCCAAGACCGCCGCCTATGGCGTGGACCCCGATTTTGCGGTGGCCGTGGATGTCACCGGCGTCTGTGACTGGCCCGGCGCGCCCAAGACCAGCAGCGCCGTGCTGGGCGGGGGAGCCGCCATCAAGATCATGGACGCCTCCATCATCTGCCACACGGCCATGGTGGAAAAGCTCACCGCCCTGGCTCAGGCCGGGAACATCAAGCACCAGATGCACGTGACCACCGGCGGCGGCACTGACGCCGGCGTCATCCATCAAAGCCGCCTGGGGGTCGTCACCGGGGTCGTGGCCATCCCCTGCCGCTACACCCACACCCCCACGGAGATGGTGGACCTGTCCGACGTCTCCGCCTGCGTGGAACTGGTGACCGCCCTGGCCCAGAGCAAATTATAAATCGGAGTTGTAAAACAAAATGCCTTTACAAATAAGTGAAGAGACGCGGCAGCTTGCCGCCCGGGCAGAAGAGGCCCTCAAGGAACAGTTTGCCCGTGTAGACACCATCGCCCAGATCAACGCGGAAAAGGTCCTGGACGCCTTCCAGACCCATCGGGTATCCGAGAGTTATTTTGCCGGCACCACCGGCTACGGCTACGACGATCTGGGCCGGGACAAGCTGGACGAGATCTATGCCCACATCTTCCACACGGAGGACGCCCTGGTCCGCCTTCAATTCGTCAACGGGACCCACGCCATCACCTGCGCCCTTTTTGGCGCGCTGAAGCCGGGGGATATCCTCCTCTACGCCGTGGGCGCCCCCTATGACACCATTCAAAGCGCCATCGGGATCGTGGGAGACGCCCCCGGATCCTTGAAATCCTATGGGATCGGCTACCGCCAGGTGGAGCTGACCGCCGATGAAAAGCCCGATTTGGCTGGTATTTCGCAGGCCGTCCGGGACCCCAAGGTCAAGGTGGTCATGATCCAGCGCTCCCGGGGCTACGCCACCCGGGCGTCCCTCTCCGTGGCGGAGATCGGCGCCATCTGCGACGCCGTGCACAGCGTGCGCCAAGACGTGTCCATCCTGGTGGACAACTGCTACGGCGAGTTTGTGGAGACAACGGAGCCCACCCAGGCGGGGGCGGACCTGGTGGTGGGCTCCCTCATCAAAAATCCCGGCGGCGGTCTGGCTCCTACCGGGGGCTATATCGCTGGCCGGCACGATCTGGTGGAGGGCGCCGCCATGCGGCTCACGGTCCCCGGCATCGGGAAAGAGTGCGGCTCCACATTAGGCAACAACCGCAGTTTCTATCAAGGACTTTTCCTTGCCCCCCATACCACCGCCCAGGCGGTCAAAACCGCCCTCTTTGCCGCCAAAATGATGGAGCTTCTGGGGTATCAGACGGACCCGGCCTCCACCCAGGTCCACCACGATATCATTCAGATGATCCATTTTGGCGCCCCCGACCCCCTGAAAAAATTCTGCAAGGGGATCCAGATGGGGGCTCCAGTGGACTCCTACGTCACCCCGGAGCCCTGGGACATGCCCGGCTACGATACCCCCGTCATTATGGCCGCGGGCTCCTTTATCCAGGGAGCCTCCATTGAGCTGTCCGCCGACGGCCCCATGCGGGAGCCCTACACCGCCTATCTCCAGGGCGGACTGACCTACGAGTCCGGCAAGCTTGGGATTCTTCTGGCGGTAGAGGCGCTGAGGTCCTAAGACAAGCCACGTTTTGCATACTCTGCCCTGAGGGGGTGGAGACTATGGCGAGACAACTGGGGCGCGGGCTTTGGCTCCGTGGACCCAAACGGGTGCGTCGTTGGGGCGGCGAACGGAGCCAGCGGCTTCTGGCGGCGGCTCTGGGGATCGGCTTTGCGCTGTTCCTAATCCACCAGTTTGACGCCGCCCTGCGGCCCCAACTGGTCAGTCTGGCGGAGACCCAGGCCCGCAACCAAATCACGCGAATCGCCGACCGGGCTGTGACGAAAGCGCTGAGCGACCAGTCCATCTCCTATTCTGACATGGTCACCGTTCAGGCGGGCCAAAATGGCGACATCACCACCCTCACCACGGACACCCTTCGCCTCAACAACCTGCGGGGGGTCGTGATGGATGACATCGTCTCCCAGGTGGAAAACTTAGACGAGCGTGATCTGGGCGTCCCCCTGGGGGCCCTTACGGGACTGGACCTGCTTTCCGCTATTGGTCCCCGCCTGCCCGTACAAGTCCTGTCGGTGGCCTCGGCAGAGGCCTCATACCGCAACGACTTCACCGGCGCCGGGATCAATCAGACTCTTCACAGGGTCATGCTGGATGTGACGGTCACGGCCAAGCTCCTTTTGCCTGGTGGTATCGTGGAGACCCAGGTCACAACCCCCGTATGCATTGCCGAAACTGTCATCGTGGGCCAGGTCCCCGAGGCCTATTTGAACTGGAATCAATAAAAAGGGAGGAGGAACGCCATTTGAATTCGATCTTGTCTTACCTCGTTCAAATGGCGTTTCCCGCCCTGCTCGGCGCTCTCGTCTGGCTGATCTGGAGACCCTGGCGGAAAAAGCGTCTGGCCGCTCACGGCCTGATAAGCGGTCCCTTTCGGGAGGGCGCTCTGCTGCTGTTTTTCATGTTTCTCGCCGGGCTCCTCGCGCTGACCCTTACCCCGGCCGGGTTCTGGTCCTCCATTCTCCGGGGGGAACGGCCCCACCTTCCGCCCGCCTTTCAGGGCGGGATCAACCTGGTTCCTGTGCGGGAGAGTATGGCCCTGCTGCGCTACTACGTGCGGCACGGCCTGTGGGACGCCGTCTGGATCAATTTCCCAGGCAATATCGCCATGTTCCTGCCCATCGGCTTTTTTGCCGGACTGTTGGCGGACAAGCCCCGCTGGTGGAAAGGGGTCCTGTCGGCCTTCGCCCTGTCCTTTTTCATCGAGTTTTTCCAGCTGTTCGTCTCCCGAGGTACCGATATCGACGATCTTATTTTGAACACCTTGGGCGGCCTGATCGGCCACTGGCTGTTCCTGCTGCTGCGCCGCGGGGCTCCGGATTTTGTGAAGCGGTGCTCCAAGCTGTAAAAGGGAAGTGCTTAACATGGATTTGAACCAAGAGATTGAGCAGCTCCGGCGAGAGCTGGATCAGGCCAACTACGACTACTATGTGTTGGACGCCCCCACCATGTCGGACTACGATTTTGACCACAAGCTCCGCCGTTTGGAGGAGTTGGAGGCCGCCCATCCCGAACTTCTCACCCCCGACTCTCCCACACAGCGGGTGGGCGGCAAAGTTGCCGACGGCTTTACCGAGGTCGTGCACCGGATCCCTTTGGAGAGCCTTCAGGATGTCTTTTCTCTGGAGGAGCTGGCCGAATTTGACCAGCGGGTCCGTGAGAGCGTGCCGGAGGCGGACTATGACGTGGAACCCAAGGTGGACGGTCTCTCCGTGGCCCTGGAGTACGAAAACGGCGTATTTGTCCGGGGGGCCACCCGGGGGGACGGCCGGGTGGGCGAGGACGTGACCGAGAACCTGAGAACCGTCCGCTCCATCCCGCTCCGGCTTCCGGAGGCCCTGCCCCGGCTCATTGTCCGGGGAGAGGTCTTCCTGCCTAAATCCGTCTTTGCCAAGCTCAACGAGGAACGGGAATTGAACGGCCAGCCCTTGTTCGCCAACCCCCGCAACGCCGCCGCCGGGTCCCTGCGGCAGCTGGACCCTAAGATCGCCGCGGAGCGCCGTCTGGATATCTTGATTTTCAATATCCAGTATATTGAGGGGAAGGAGTTCTCCACCCACGTGGAAACCCTGGAGTACCTGGAAGGCCAGCGCTTCCGGGTCATTCCACACACCTCCTGCGAGACCATCGAGCAGTGTTCCCGGCGGGTCCAGGCCATCGGGGAGGAACGGGAAACCTTTGATTTCGATATTGACGGTGCGGTTATCAAGGTAAACTCCTTGTCAGACCGGGACCTCCTCGGAAGCACAGCAAAATTTCCCCGCTGGGCCGCCGCCTACAAATATCCTCCGGAGCAAAAGCCCTCCAAGGTGACCGAGATCGTAGTCCAAGTGGGCCGAACCGGGGTCCTGACCCCCAAAGCCGTTATTGAACCAGTACGGCTGGCGGGGACCACCGTCACCAACGCCACCCTCCACAATCAGGACTTCATCACGGAAAAGGATGTGCGGGTGGGGGACACCGTTCTGGTCCAGAAGGCGGGGGAGATCATCCCCGAGATCGTCTCCGTCCTGAAAGAGCAGCGCCCCGAGGGCACCGTGCCCTACCATCTGCCCGACCACTGCCCGGTCTGCGGGGCCCCCGTGGTTCGGGATGAGGACGGGGCGGCCCTGCGGTGTACCGGTGCGGAGTGTCCGGCCCAGCTCCTGCGCCACCTGGTCCATTTTGCCTCTCGGGACGCCATGGATATCGAGGGTCTGGGACCCGCCGTGGTGGAAAACCTGGTCAACGCCGGGCTCCTCAAGGCTCCCGGCGACCTGTACCGCCTTCAGGCGGATGAAGTTGAAAAACTGGAGCGGATGGGGAAGAAATCTGCGGAAAACCTGGTGGCCGCCATCGCGAAATCCAAGGAGAACGACCTCTCCAAGCTGCTTTTTGCCTTCGGCATCCGGCAAGTGGGACAGAAAGCGGCCCAAGTCCTGGCCCGGCAGTTCGGTTCTCTGGAGGCCTTGGAGGCCGCCACGGAGGAGGAGCTGACCGCGGTCCCCGACATTGGCGGCATCACCGCCCAAAGCCTTACCGCCTGGTTTCAGGACCCCCAGTCCAAGCATCTGATTGAAACTCTGAAAGAGGCCGGCGTCAACATGAGCAGCCGGGCCGAACCGGTAGGGGACAAGCTCGCCGGCCTCACCTTCGTCCTCACCGGAGAACTGGAGCACTTCAGCCGGAAAGAGGCGGGGGAGAAGATTCAGGCCATGGGCGGGAAGGTGTCCGGCTCCGTGTCCAAAAAGACCTCCTATGTGGTGGCGGGAGAAGCTGCCGGTTCCAAACTCCGTAAAGCGCAGGAACTTAACATTCCGGTTTTAGATGAGACAGCACTGATCGCCCTGCTGGAAGAATAAAAAACGTCTGCGTGGGAAATCCCACGCAGACGCCTTACATATTTGTTCAGCCCTTCCACCAGATAACCTTGTTTTCATCATACTGGTCCTCTCTGGGGTTTACATGTTCGGGGTGCCCAATGGCAATGACCCCCATGGGAAGCTGATTGACGGGGATCTCAAACGCCTTCCGAAAGGAGTCGATCCGATCCTCCGCCGGCGCCAATCCGCACCAACAGGCGCTCAACCCCTGGTGGACCGCCTCCAGCAGCAGGTTTTCAATGGCCGCTCCACAGTCCAGATAGGCGTGTCCCTCCGTAAACGCCTCGTCCAAATCTGCCGAGACAATGATGGCCGCCTGGGCCTGGAGCATCATCTTGGCGTAGGGATGGATCTCACTGATATGGTCCAGGGAAGTCCGGTCTGTTACCACAATGAACCTCCACTCCTGACAGTTTTTTGCCGTTGGGGCGTTCATCGCCGCCCGCAGAAGCTCTGTTAACTCTTCTCGCTTGACAGGCTCCTGTGTATAGTGCCGGACACTTCTGCGCTGAAAAATTTCTGGAAGCATGAAAACGACCTCCTCATTATAAATGACCGGACGGATCCTTGTTATTTCGTTATATCATAAGATTTTACCATCCGCAAGCATTTGTGAAAAAGTTGACAACGAAGTGTGGATGGGTTAGACTAAATAAAATAATTCTTCCTATATCGACAAAGTGAGGTGGACGAATGAAAAAGCAGAAGGTATCCAGCGCAGTCATTCGCCGTTTGCCCCGCTATTACCGCCATTTGACCGATCTCTATCTGGCGGGTGTGGTACGAATCTCCTCCAGCGCGCTTGGCAAATCTATGAATCTGACCGCCTCTCAGATTCGTCAGGACCTGTCTTGTTTCGGGGAATTTGGCCAGCAGGGCTATGGTTACAATGTAGAATCTCTCCGGGATGAGATCGCGGAAATCCTGGGTATGAACCAAAAGCATACCGCCGTTATCCTGGGAGTAGGCAACCTGGGGCGGGCTCTCATGGAAAATTTCCATTTTGACCGCAGCGGCTTTACCCTCACCGCCGCCTTCGATGTGGACCCAAATCTGATCGGCAAGAGCGTTTCCGACGTACAAGTCCATCCAGTTGAGGAACTGGAACGCTACCTGCGGGAGACCTCTGTCAGCGTGGGGGTCCTGACCGTGCCCCGGGCCGCTGCCGCCCCCATGTCGGAGCGTCTGGTGGCCGGCGGAGTAAAGGGTATCTGGAACTTCACCAACGCCGAGCTCGACATGGGCCGGTCCGGCGTCGTGGTGGAGAACGTACATTTTGCAGACAGCCTGCTGGCCCTCAGCTACATGATCTCGGAGGCGCCATGAAACGAAGAAACGCCGTAGCCCTGCTTCTGGCAGGGACCCTGCTCACAGGGGTGGCGGCCATGGCCGCCGACGCCGGCTCCGCGGGAGATCCGCTGATTGCGCTCAACTGGCTGAAAAACACCTTTATCCCCAAAACTGTGACCGCCGCGGAAGAGCGAATCGACGCCCGGACCCAGGAGATGTATCAAAGCGCACGCTCCGCTCAATCCGGCGGAACGGAACTGCGGGTCAAGCGGGGGGACGTACTCCGCCTGGAGACAGGTTCCGGCCTTATCGCCCTGGCCGGATCCCTCTCTGGGACCTCTACCGGCGTGATCGTGGACGTCACGGAGGGAACCCAGCTGGCTTCCGGTGGTACTTTGGCCGTAAACCACCGGTATTTGGCGGCGGAGGAGACCACCGCGGCCTTTTCCGTCACCTCGGATACGGCGGTGGTCCGCCTCACCGGCAGCTATACCATGAGTCCCAGCGGGGAAACAGACTATAACGCTCTTGCGGACGCCCTGAAATCCATGGGGCTGTTTCGGGGGAGCGACGCCGGCTATGGCTCCGGCTACGATCTGGAAAAGGCCCCCACCCGCATCCAGGGCCTTATCATGTTCCTGCGCCTCATGGGCGAGGAGCAGGCGGCTCTGCAATATTCCAGCATCGTCACCTTTGCCGACGTCCCTGACTGGGCTCTGCCCTACGTGGCCTACGCCTACGATAAGGGGTACACGAAAGGCAACGCCGTGGACGAACAGTGGCGGGTGTGGTTCGGCACGGACAGCCCGCTGGCGCCCAACGACTACATGACCTTCCTGCTTCGGGCTCTGGGATATTCTGAATCCTCTGATTTCAGTTGGCTCACCGCCGTGGCCGACGCCAAAAATCTGGGGGTCCTGACAGCGGGGGAGGAGTCCCTTCTCTCAAATGGAACGCCTTTCCTCCGTTCCCATGTAGTTTATCTCTCATACTTCTCCCTTTCTGCCCATTTGAAAGGGGAGAGCACCACACTCCTGGACCGGCTGATCTCCTCCGGGACCGTCAGTGCCCTTGTGAGCGTAGCTGTGGACAGGCTGTAAATAAAATGATGTGTACGCAAAGAGGCGTATGGGCCTGCCCGAAGCTGGGACAGGCCCATGCGTTTTTTCTTTCAGTTGAAAGAGTGGGCGCTCAAAGAGGGGGGAGGAGCTGTTTCAGCCCGGCTAAACTGACACAAACGAGGAAGAAAGAGGGAAAACCCATGAACCGTATTCAAAAGCGCCTAGGCGCGGGACTGTTGTCCGCCGCCATCACACTGTCGCTGTCCCTTCCCACGCTGGCCGTGGAACCGGAAAATGCCCTTTCCGGATACGAGGCCGGTGATGTCCTGACCTGGAAGGCAGTTAAAAATTTCCTTACCGAGCAGGGAGAGCTGGACTTTTCTGTCCCGGAGCTTCGCCCCGCCGCAAATGACCCGCTGACCCAACAGGAGGCCGCCGCTTATCTGCTCCGTTATGCCGGGATGAAAGAATCCCAGTTGGGTGAATATCCCTACGACTACAACTACATGGCGGAAAGCGCCGGTCTCACCAACGGCATAGACTATGCGCCGGAGGCCCAGGTCATTTACAGTGATTTTATGACCATGTTCCAAAATGCCGCCCCACTGTACGACGCCCTCCATGCTGAGCGCAAAGAGCCCCTGTTCCTCAATGGCATGGCTCAGCCCATTTTCGACTATGACGGCGTCATCCGTTTCTGTGTCTATGTGGAGACCAATTACGACACCGACGGTGACGGCAAGCTGGATCTGGTCAAGGCCCTAGTGCAGCTCCCCGGTGACGTGCTGAACGGCATGAAGGTGGCCACCATCTATGAGGCCCGCCCCTATATCACCGGCTGTATCGAGGATACGGAGGGGCTCTATGTGGACGGGGAATTCGACATCGCCTCCCTGTACGCCCGGCCTGCCGCCAGGACGCCCAAGGGCGTCTCCACCACCGCCCAGGCGGCTGAAAACGCTGACCCGGACGATTGGTACTATATCAGCCCCTACGAGAGCGATCCGGAAAACGACTACTACTTTTACGATTATGAGGACCTGACCTGGTACGACCAATACCTGGTCCGGGGCTTCGGCGTCGTGGAGTGCGGCGGCTTGGGCACCAAGGGCTCCGAGGGGTTTGAAACCTGCGGGACCGATTTGGAGATTGACGCATTCAAATGCGTCATCGAATGGCTGACCGGTGACCGGACCGCCTACACCGACCGCACGGGCAATATTGCCATCGAGGCCGACTGGTCCAACGGCAACGTTGGCATGACCGGCCGTTCCTATGCCGGTACAACCCAATTCGGCCTGGCCACCACCGGGGTAAAGGGCCTGAAAACCATCGTCCCCGTGGCCGGCATCGCCAGTTGGTACGATTACACCAACTCCCAGGGCGTCTCCACCGGCGATGTCCCCAATTACAGCGACGACTTGGCCGCCTACTGCGCGGGCCGCTACCTGGATGAGGAGGACTACGCCACCATCGCCGACGCCTACGGCCGCTATTTGACGCAGATCAAAGCGGATCAGCTGGCCAGCAACGGCGATTACAGTGACCACTGGGCCAACCGGGATTACACCTTGAATTGGGAGGGCATCCAGTGTCCCGCCCTGATCGTCCACGGCCTCAATGATACCAATGTCCAGACCAAGCACTTCGACCTCATGTATCAAGCCTACGAAAGGGCCGGAAAGGACGCCAAGCTCCTGCTCCACCAGGGCAGCCACATCACCCCCACCTATGACTCCCAGGGCTACGAGATCACCATTGACGGCACGCTTTACGACGAGATCCTGAACCGCTGGTTCAGCCACTACCTCTATGGCGTGGAAAACGGGATCGAGGATATGTCCCCCGTCACAGTCCAGAGCAACATTGACGGTACGTGGTCCAGCTATGACAGCTGGAAAACCGATGCCCGCACCGCCCTGAACGGCTCCGCCGCCGTCAAGGAACCCACCATGACCCTGGATAAGGACACGCCGAGCGTTTCTTACACCTTCGACGTGGCCGAGGATCTGACCATCCAGGGCCCCGTTCCGGTCCGGCTCAAAGCCGCCCCGGTGTCCGGCCAGCTGGCGGAGCTGGACGGCGTCAAGTTGTCCGTCTCCCTGTCCGATACCAGTGACACTCCCTTCATGGCCTTCGTCAAAGGGGAGAACAGCAGCTATCTTCCCCTGGACACCATCCGGGAGAAGGGAGCCTGGCTGGGCGGCGGGCTGGAGAATTTCGACTTGGTCTCCTTCGCCCAGACCCAGGTCTCTTCCAAGGAAATCGCCACCGGCTGTATCGACCTCTTCAACCCCACCGCCGGGTATGACTCCGCCTCCGCGGGCCAGCGCACTGAGCTGGAGAGCGGCGCAAATTATGACTATACGGTCTATCTTCAGCCCAACTTCTACACCGTGAAAGCCGGGCATCAGCTGGTCCTTACCATTGAGCTGGAGATCCCCGAGACCGCCGGGGACCTGACCCTCACCCTCCAGAACGCCGCCACCCGGACCATCCTTCCCATCCACGGCGAGGCTATGGAAAATCCCTTCCAGGATGTTTCCGCGGACGCCTTTTACACCGACGCCGTCCTCTGGGCCGTTCAGCAGGGTATTACCTCCGGCGTCTCTGCCCGTGAGTTTGCCCCTCTGTCCTCCTGCAGCCGGGGAGAGGTGGTCACCTTCTTGTGGCGGGCCATGGGGGAGCCCGCGTCGAAGCTTGAGATCTCTCCCTTCGTCGACGCCGTCGATGCAGACGCTTATTATTACAGGGCCATGCTGTGGGCCTATGAAAACGGCATCACTGCTGGCACCTCTGCGCAGACCTTCGCGCCAGATACTGCTGTAACCCGGGGTGAATTCGTCACCTTCCTGTGGCGCTGTGTTGATAAACCCTCTGTCTTGACCGGCACACAGTTTGAGGACAACGTCGATGCCGACGCCTATTATCACGACGCCGTCCTCTGGGCTTCCATGGCCGGAGTGACCTCCGGTACCTCCGAGAGCACCTTCAGTCCCGACGGCCCGTGCCAGCGCAGCCAGGTGGTCACCTTCCTGTACCGCTACCTGGCCGGATAAGCCGGAAAGCAGGGAAGAGGCACTTCCTTTCATAGAAAACCCCGCCGCCGGCATAGGAATGCCGGCGGCGGGGTTCCTTTTTCTCCTCCTGGGCATAAGATGGGGAAAACGAAAGGGGGGAGGGCCTTGACGCCTCCTGTCATACCCTATGACCGGGCCGCGGCGGTGGCCTATGCGCACCGGTGGGCCTTTGGCCGAAATCCAAAGTTTTATGACTATGAGGAACTGGGAGGGGACTGCACCAATTTTGCCTCTCAATGCCTGTACGCCGGTACCGGAGTCATGAATTTCACACCGGTCTATGGCTGGTACTACATCGACGCCAACAACAAAGCCCCCGCCTGGACCGGCGTCGAGTACTTCCGCAACTTTCTGACACGGGGCAAAGAGACCCCCGGCCCTTTTGCAGAGGAGACCACTCTGCGCAATCTTCTCCCCGGCGACTTTGTCCAATTTAATTTCAAGGGCGAGGTTTTCTCCCACACCCCCGTCATTATATCTATTGGAAACCCGGCCACACCAGAAAACACCCTGCTGGCCGCCCATTCCTATGACGCCGACTACCGGCCCCTCAGCACCTACTTTTACCAACAGATTCGTTATCTTCATGTTCTCGGAGCCTACCCGCCGGAAAAGACTACTCCTCCGGCTCCGAAGCCGCTGGTTTCTTCCGCCCCGTCCTGACCTTCCCCAGGGGATTGGCCTTTGCCGCCAGACGGAGGTTTTCATTGTCCACGTGGGTGTAGATTTGTGTGGTATTCAGGTTGTCGTGGCCCAGGACCTCCTGGAGCGTCCGCACGTCAACACCGTTTTGCAGCATCAATGTGGCCGCGGTATGCCGCAGCTTGTGGGGGGAGTACTGGCTGCTGTCCAGCCCAGCCTTGGTCAAGTACTTTTTGACCAGCTTTTCCACCGCCGCCTTGGAAATACGGGTCCGGCGGCGGCTCAAAAACAGCGCGTTCTTATCAATGGCTTGTTCGTTCCCTCTGACGGCCAAATAGTCCTGGATCGACTGGATACAGGCGTCATTTAGATATAAAATCCGCTCTTTATTGCCTTTTCCAAGGACACGGAGCTGTTCTCCACGCACGTCCGTCAAGTTTAGACCAATGAGCTCCGAAATACGAACTCCGCAGTTTAGAAAAAGAGTCAGAATGCACCGGTCCCGCTCCTGAAACGGGCCATCTACGCTTTCCAATAATTGGATGCTACTTTCCAGGTCCAAATACCGGGGCAGAGACTTTTTCATCCTGGGAGAGTCCAAATCCTGCATCGGGTTTTCCGCCAAAACCTTCGCCTTATTGGTAAGATATTTGTAGAAAGAGCGGATGGCGGCAACTTTCCGGGCCCGGGAAGTTGCTTTCAGGCCATAGCCGGAATGATCGCTGTTTGGACGCTGGGCCCGATCCCGACTGAGGTAATTCATGTAGGAATAGACGTCGGAGAGCGTCACAGATCGCACCAGATCCAAATCCACGTCACTGATGTCGATGGAGTCAAGCTCAGCCGAACGGGCAGCCATATTTTTTTCGATCTTGATATAACGAAAGAAATTGCGAAGATCCAGAAAATACTCATCCACAGTTTTCCGGGAGTGGCCCTGAATGGTCTCATGATAGACCAGGAAGTCCCGGAGGATCGGCGGCGCTTCTGTACGATAATCCATAAGCAAACTACCAGAGGTTCGGGACAGGATCAACGGCTTTTTTCCGTTTTTCCCTCCCTCCAAGTAAACAAAATTTTCATTTTGTTTACTTGGTTCTCAACCTCCAAGCCTCCTCCCCATACTATAGTCATAGCTAAACCCAGCCTCAGGCCCGCTGAGGCTGGGTTTTCATTTACAGCACAGCCGCCAGAGCCTCCCGGATATTGCGCACTTTGATTAGCTGGAGCCCGTCCGGCGCCGACACTTTTACGCTTCGGGACGGCACCAGGCATTTGGTAAAGCCCAGCCGGTGAACTTCCGACAACCGCTGGTTCAGCGCACTGACGGCCCGCAGTTCCCCTGTCAGGCCCACTTCACCCACGGCGGCCAAGTCGCCGGGTACGGGCTTGTCCCGAAAACTGGACGCCAGGGCAATCACCATTGCCAGGTCCACAGCGGGCTCCTCCAGCTCCAGCCCCCCCACGACATTGACGTAGGCGTCACAGGAATTGACCATCAGCCCTCCGCGCTTCTCCAGCACGGCCAGCAGCAGCATGGTGCGGTTGAAATCCACGCCGGAGACCATCCTCCGGGGCATGTTGAAACTGGTGGGGGTCAGCAAAGCCTGTACCTCCGCCAGCACGGGCCGTACCCCTTCCATGGCACAGGTGACGCAGGTCCCCGGTGTGTCCGTCGGACGGCCCTCCAGGAGCATTTCAGAGGGGTTCGGCACCTCGGAGAGGCCGCTGTCCGCCATTTCAAATACGCCGATCTCGTTGGTCGCGCCAAAGCGGTTTTTGGCCGCCCGAAGGATTCGGTAAGTCGTCTGCTGTTCTCCCTCAAAGTAAAGAACACAGTCCACCATATGCTCCAGAACCTTGGGCCCTGCAATAGACCCTTCTTTATTGACATGGCCAATGACGAATACTGTGACCCCCTGCCCTTTTGCCGCGTTCATCAGGGCCAAGGTGCAGTCCTTCACCTGTCCCACGCTTCCCGGCGAGGTGGTGAGATCGCCATTGTATAAAGTCTGGATCGAATCGACGATGAGGACGTCGGGTTTCAGCTCCCCCACCGCGTCCAGGATATTTTCCAGGTTGGTCTCCGCCATCAGATAGAGCCCATCCCCCCGGACATGGAGACGCTCCGCCCTCAGCTTGATCTGCCGCTCAGACTCCTCCCCCGAGACATAGAGCACATTTGCAAAACGGCACAGATTATCACAGATCTGCAGCATCAAGGTGGACTTGCCAATGCCGGGGGCGCCGCCCACCAGCACCAGAGAGCCTTTCACCGCTCCCCCGCCCAAAACCCGGTCCAGTTCGCTCATCCCGGTTTCAAAACGCAGCTCATCCGTGGTCTCCACCTCAGTGATGGGCCTGGGCCGGGCAAAGCCGAGGCCCCCGGAATCCCGGCGGCCGCTTGTTGACTTCGGTGTTTTGCCCTTTGGCTCCGCCGGACGCTCTACGATGGTATTCCAGGCCCCGCAGGCCGGGCATTGGCCCTGCCAGCGCAGGACCTCATTCCCGCAGTCGGTGCAATAAAAAACGCTTTTTGCCTTGGCCATGGTATTCCCTCACCGTCTTGTGTTTTATCCCTGGTGGCCGTTCTCCTATGCCTCTATGCTTCATCACGATATCACGGACGGCCCCAAAGAGCCACACATAGCCACTTTGTGGATATTATAACACAGGTCCTTCTGTTCCGCCACTCTTGATTTCACCGCTGCGAAGCCAGGCCGAGGCGATGCAGGCCGCCAATTTGATCTGGTAGCCATCGCTTCTCAGCTTCGCCTCTTCTTCCCGGTTTGACAAAAAGCCGCACTCAACCAGCACGGCAGGACAGGTGATATGCTTCATGAGGTATACCGAATCCGGGATCTTGGACGGGCTTCTCTGGTTGGAGGGGTCCATGGCCCGCAGGCTGTCCTGAACGAGTGCCGCCAACGCTTGGCTGTCCTCTCCAGGCCGGTAAAACACCTGGGCCCCGTGGTAGGCCGGGTCCTGAAACGTATTCTGGTGGATGCTGATGACCACGGCGTTCTCCGTCCCCTCAATGGCGGCCACCCGGTTATGGAGGTCCGAAACCTTCTTCTTGCGCAGAGTGTCGGCCTCCGGGTCATGGAGCGAGATGTCGGTCTCCCTCAGCAGGACCGGTACCACCCCGTAAAACCCAAACACCTGGTCCAACTTGAGCACCACCGACAAATTGATCCCGCTCTCCGGCACCCCGGTCAGAGAAACAGCGCCGCCGTCCTCCCCGCCGTGGCCCGCGTCCAGGATCAGCTGCCGTCCGGGCAGGCGCGCCGGCGCCAGGACAGCCTTTTCCATCCGGGACATTCTCCAGACGCCCGCCCCACATACCGCAAGCGCCAGTACAAGGGTCCCCGCTAAAATTTTTTTCCAGCCGTATTTTTTCATGGGTCATCCCCTCCCCTGCCAATTTATGACGTTCCGGCCCCATTATACCCCCGGGCCTCTTTCCGCCCTCTCCCGTCCGGTCCCACCAGATGCATAGGATAGCGCGGAGGAGATCTCTCCCCTTCTACCAAACATAAGGAGGAACGAGCATTGTATCCTGACAATGGAACGAATCCCGCCGCCTGCGCCGATCACTGCGGCACTCTGCCGGAGTGCGCCCCGCTGGCGGTCCCCTATGTCCCCTTCCAGCAGACCGGCTCCAAGCGCTATAACCAGAACGAGGCGCTGAACAACGGCACCCTCTTCCCCGGCCTGAACCTCCCCTTCCACATGAAGGTGGACGCCCCCAACGCCGTCAGCGGCCCTCTGGGCGAGCTCCAAGCCCTGGAATTTGTACTGGTTGAGCTGGGCCTCTACCTGGACACCCATCAGGGCGACGCCGAGGCTTTTGCCCTCTATCAGCAGTACGCCGCACTGGAGAAGGCCGGCCGTGAAAAATACGAGGCCATGTTCGGCCCCTTGACCCAGTTCGCCGTGGCGGCCTGCGACAATTTCTCCGGCTGGATCAAAGATCCGTGGCCCTGGAACTATCAGGAAGGAGGCGACAAGTAAGCCATGTTCATGTATGAAAAGAAGCTTCAGTACCCGGTGAAGATCAAGAATACCAACCCCAAACTGGCCAACATCATCATCACCCAGTACGGCGGTCCTGACGGCGAGCTGGGCGCCTCTCTGCGCTATCTGTCCCAGCGCTACTCCATGCCCTACCCCGAGCTGAAGGCTCTTCTCACCGACATCGGTACCGAGGAGCTTGGTCACCTGGAAATGATCGGCGCCATCGTCCATCAGCTTACCCGAAACCTGACCGAGGAGCAAATCAAGACTGCCGGGTTCGACACCTATTTCGTGGACCGCACCACCGGCGTCTACCCCACGGCCGCCTCCGGCTTCCCCTATTCTGCGGCCTCTATGGCCGTCAAGGGCGACGTCATCGGCGACCTCAGCGAAGATATGGCCGCCGAGCAGAAGGCCCGGGTCACTTATGACAACATTCTCCGCCTCTCCGACGATCCCGACGTCAACGACGTCATCCGGTTCCTCCGGGAGCGGGAGGTCGTCCACTTCCAGCGCTTTGGCGAGGCCGTGCGGCTGGCCAAGGACAAGATGGACCAGAAAAACGTTTACTTTGTCAACCCCGCGTTCGACAAGAAATAACCTCTGCTTTGTCCCGGCAGGCCACTCCTGCCGGGACCTTTTATCCAAAAGAAAAAGAGGCGGCTGAATATTCAGCCGCCTCTTTTTTAAGGCCGTATGGCCACCTTGATCACGCTGTCCCGCCGTTCCTCAAACAGCCGGTACGCCTCCTCGATCTCGTTCAGAGGAAACGTATGGGTAATCAGGGGCGTGGTGTCCAGCTCGCCTTGCGAAATGTGCCGTAAAATCTCCGCACAGTCACAGCCGTCGACGCCGCCCGTCTTGAAAATCAGATTCTTGCCGTACATGTCAGGCAGGGGTAGGGTCTGCGGGCCGTCATAGAGCGCCACCACCGTTACTACCGCGTTGGGCCGGGCACACTGCCAGGCCAGCTGGAAGGTCTCTTCCGCTCCAGCCACCTCTAGCACCACGTCCGCTCCGCCGTGGCCGCTGTACTCTTTGACGGCATCCAGGACCTCTCCCGACCCTACCACCAGCACTTGAGGATAGCGCTCCCTCACGAACTGCCGCCTCTGCGGATCCCGCTCACAGACAATGACCCGTTTCGGCCCCTTTAAAAGCACGCACAGCAGAGCGCAGATCCCGGTAGGCCCGGCGCCCAGGATCAGCACGGTATCCTCCCTTTTGATCTCCGAGATGCGGGCCGCCCAAAAACCCGTGGCCAGAACATCGCCCACAAAAAGAGCCTGCTCGTCGCTCACATTGTCCGGGATGGGGGTTAGCCCCTGGTCCGCATAGGGGACCCGCACAAACTCCGCCTGCCCCCCATCGATGCGGCAGCCCAGAGCCCAGCCCCCGTTCGGATCCTGGCAGTTGTTGACAAAACCATGTTTACAAAAGAAACACTGGCCGCAGAAGGTCTCCACATTTACCGCCACCCGGTCTCCCGGCTTCACTTGTCTGACCCCGGTGCCCACCTCTTCCACGACGCCCACCAGCTCATGGCCCACTGTGACGCCGGGCACCGCCCGGGGCACAGAGCCGTGCTTGATATGCAGATCACTGGTACAAATGCTGGCCAGCGTCACCCGGACCAGGGCGTCCTTTTCATCCAGCAGCACTGGCTTGGGCTTCTCCCGCAGCGCAAAGGTCCCTCTCTCCACATAGGTATAGGCCAGCATAGTGTTTCCTCTCCTTCACTTTTTCTTGATTATAGCCCGCCTGCGGTTTTTTCGCAATATTTTATTCCCCTGCGCATAGGGATAGGAAAAAAGGAGGAATGCCCTTTGTCTCAACCCGGAACCATTACGGCTCACGTCTATACCTCCCGGGCCCAGATCCCCGTAGCCGGCGCCACTGTGGCGGTGAGCCAGCGCCTCGGCGGAAAACGGCACACCCTGTTGGCCATCCGCGTTACCGATGAAAATGGAGAGATCCCTCCCATCCCGGTCCCAGCTCCGCAAGGCAGCGAAACACCTGGAAAGGATGTTCCTTTTTCATCTCTTGATGTCCGAGTGGAGCATCCTGACTATCAAATGGAGATCATTGAAGGCATTCAGATCTTTCCCGGCATCAGCTCGCTCCAGGAGGTTCAGCTGATTCCCCTGGCCGAGCACGCGATTCCCCGCAATACCTATCATGTGGTCAACATCACCCCTCAGCCGCTGTAAGGAGGGTCCGCTTATGCCTGTCGTAACACCCTATATCCCGGAGTATATCACCGTCCACATCGGTGCCCCCAGTTCAGGAGGTGAAAACGTCACCGTCACCTTTTCCAATTATATCAAAAACGTGGCATCCAGTGAGATCTATCCTACCTGGGAGCCCCCTGCCCTCCGTGCCAATATCTTAGCTCAAGTCTCTTTCGCTCTCAACCGGGTCTATACTGAATTCTATCCCAGCCGGGGCTATCCGTTTCAAATCACCTCTTCCACCGCCTATGACCAAAAATTTATCCCCAGCCGTAACATTTTTGAGAACGTGGCGAAACTTGTCGATGAGATCTTTGATGACTATATCCGCCGCCAAGGTCATGTGGAACCCCTCTCCGCCAAATTCTGCAATGGGACTACCACCACCTGCGACGGGCTTTCTCAATGGGGCAGCCAGGATCTTGCGCTGGGGGGCTATAATTCCATGCAGATTCTGCGAAACTACTATGGTGACGATATTGAATTGGTCATTGACGCACCCATTCAGGGGATTCGGCTCTCCTATCCCGGCTCCGCGCTTCGGCGGGACGACAGCGGGCCAGAGGTCGCTGTGATACAAACATCACTTAACCGGATCTCCCAGGACTATCCAGCCATCCCCAAGATCTGGCCGGTGGACGGTATCTTTGGAGAACAGACAGAAAATGCCGTGCGGAAATTTCAGTCCATTTTCAAGCTGACTTCCGACGGTGTTGTAGGAAAATCTACCTGGTATAAGTTGGTCTATCTATATGTCGGCATTACCCGTCTTTCCGAGCTTGTCACCGAGGGACAGACCTTTTTCGGGATCTCCTTCCAATACCCGGACGCAGTGGAACTGGGTGATTCCGGGGAAAAGGTAAACGTTCTGCAATACATGCTGGCTGTTCTCTCGCAATTCAACGACGAACTCCCCTTGATCACAATCGATGGAGTCTTCGGTCCCGTCACGCGGGAAGCGGTTCGGGCGTTTCAGGAAAAGAAGCATCTTCCTGAGACAGGGATCGCAGACCGTAAGACTTGGGACTATCTCTACCGGGAATTTCAAGGGGTTTCGGAAACTGTGCTGGACAATCCCAATCTCTTTCCCTCAGAGAGGCAGTCTGGCGCCGATGCGGACACGGATTACGGAACCACCACGCAAATGACCCAGTTCCCCGGCTATCCCCTGACCCTAGGCAGCCATGACGCATAAGGAGGGACTTCAATGACAACAGATGATCCGCGCTTTCTGGGCCGTCCAGTCCACAGCCTTCAAGCCATGCTTCGGGAGCTGTCCTATCATTACCCCAAACTCCCGCGTCTGGTATCGGACGGCATCTTCGGAGAAGAAACCCTGGAGGCCGTCATGATCTTCCAGCGGGAATTTCAGCTGCCCGTTACAGGGAAGGTAGACAACAAAACCTGGGACGCCGTGGTCCTGGCCTATGCCCGTGTCTCCTCTACTCTGGAAAATCCCCTGCGCGCCAATGGTTTTCCAGACCGATTATACACCATTTCACCCGGAGAGCGGTGTGTCTATCTCCTTATCATTCAGGCCATGTTCAACGCCCTTTCCAGTGTGTTGGAAGAGGTGGAGCCCACCCCTGTGGATGGAAGCCATACGGGGCCATCCGTAAATAATATATGCTGGCTTCAACGCAAGGGACAGATGGAGGAAACCGGCGTGATCGGCAAATACGAATGGAACCTCCTGAGCCGGATCTACGAGGTTTTTCTGATCCGCACCAACGAGCCAAATCCTTGTCATCTTTTAAAGGAATATCCCTCCACCGCCCGAAAAAGTTTATTGGATCCCGCCACTCTGTAATCCGGAACACAGATATATCGCCAGCCAGACAATCGTTGTCAGTTAAACAAAAAGAGTGCCGTACGCAATCGCGTATGGCACTCTTTTTATCTCCGCCGTTATAGAATTGTCCGGATCCGGGCCACCGCTTCCCGGGTGGCTTCCGCCCCGCCGAAGGCGGTCAGACGGATATATCCCTCCCCGCTGGGACCGAATCCGGCCCCGGGGGTCGTCACCACATTGGCCTGGCGCAAAAGCCGGTCAAAAAAGTCCCAGGAAGGCATTTGATCCGGAGTTTTCGCCCAGATGTAAGGGGAATCCACACCGCCGGAGACGGTGAGCCCGGCGGCTACCAGCCCTTCCCGGATCACCCGGGCATTTTCCCGATAAAAGGCCAGCGTCTCCTCCACCTGACGCTTTCCCTCCGGAGAGTAGACCGCCTCGGCCCCCCGCTGGGTCACGTAGGGCACCCCGTTGAATTTGGTGCACTGGCGGCGGTTCCAAAGGCTGTTCAGCGATACCCCATCCCGCTCCAGCTCCTTCGGGATCACGGTGTAGGCACATCGGGCCCCCGTAAAACCGGCCGTTTTGGAAAAGGAGCGGAACTCCACGGCGCAGCTTCTTGCCCCCTCGATCTCAAAAATAGAGTGGGGGATGCCGGGCGTCGTTATAAAGGCCTCATAGGCTGAGTCGAAGAGGATGACCGCCCCCACACGGTTGGCGTAATCCACCCAGGCCTTCAGCTGCTCCCTGGTGGCAACGGCACCGGTGGGGTTATTGGGAAAACACAGGTAGATGAGATCCACCTTTTTCGAGGGGATCTCCGGGGTAAACTGGTTTTCCGAAGTACAGGGCATATAGACAAGCTCCGTCCACTTCCCCGCCCGGACATCATACTCCCCCGCCCGGCCGGACATGGCGTTGGTGTCCACATAGACCGGATATACAGGGTCACACACCGCCACCACATTGTCCACCGAAAAAATGTCCACGATGTTGCCGCAGTCGCTCTTGGCGCCATCCGAAACAAAAATCTCCCCGGCGGCGATGTCTACGCCCCTGTCCTGGTAATCGTGCCGGGCAATGGCCTCCCGCAGAAACTCATACCCCTGCTCCGGACCATATCCGTGAAAGCCCTGGACCGTGCCCATCTCCTCCACAGCTTTATGCATGGCCTGAATGACCGCGGGCGCCAGAGGCCGGGTCACGTCCCCGATCCCCAACTTGATCAGCTTTTTATCCGGGTTTTCCTGGGTATACGCCTCCACCCGGCGGGCGATCTCCGAAAAAAGATAGCTTCCAGGCAGCTTTACAAAATTTGTGTTGATATGAGCCATACCGCTTCCTCCTTATCTGTCCTCCGGCCACTCGCCCTCAAAAACGGTGACGGCGGGGCCTGTCATATACACATGACCATCTTCCTCACTCCAGGCGACGGACAGATCTCCTCCCAGCAGGTGGATGGTGGCCTTCCGCCCCGCTTTTCCAGCCAGAGCCGCCGCCACCAGCGTAGCGCAGGCCCCCGTGCCGCAGGCCAGGGTCTCCCCACTCCCCCGCTCCCATACCCGCATCTTCAGGTGTGTCTCATCCAGCACTTCCACAAACTCCGTGTTGGTCCGATTGGGAAAGCTGGGGTGGTTTTCAAACGCGGGGCCGATGGCGGGCAGGTCCAGGGCGTCGATCTGGTCCAAAAAGACAACGGCATGGGGGTTTCCCATCGAAACCGGACGGGCCTGGTAGGGCCGCCCCATGATCTGGAGCGTCCGGGGCTCCTGCGGAACTGGCAGGCCCATGTCCACCGTAGCGGAGACGACTTGTCCTCTCTCCACCTGCAGGCGCAGTATCTTGACCCCGGCCAGCGTCTCCACCCGCACCGTGGTCTGGTCCGTCAGGCCATGATCATAGACAAATTTACCCACGCAGCGAATGCCATTGCCGCACATCTCCCCCTCGGAGCCGTCCGCGTTGAACATCCGCATCCGGAAGTCCGCCTTCTCCGACGGAAAAATGCAGATGAGCCCGTCGCTCCCCACGCCGAAATGCCGGTCGGAGATCCTCCTCGCCAGCTCCGGCAGGTCCTCCGGCGCCCGCTGGGTGCAGTCCACATAGACGTAGTCGTTGCCCAGGCCCTGCATTTTAGTAAAACGCATCACTGACCCTCCCTCTCAAATCCAGATAGAGACAAACGGCGGCAGTCAAGCCGTCTGACTGCCGCCGTGAGGCGATTGCGCCGGAAAGACCGCCTTGCCTTTTCGTCTTACGCTCTATTTTATATGCTCCAGGTCCCATCTATGATCCTCCGCGCCGTCTGGACCAGCTTTTCCCCGGAATCCATGCTCTTCCTTTGGAGCAGGCGGTGCGCCTGCTCCTCCGTGATCCCGTGCCGGTCCATCAAGACCCCCTTGGCCCCCTCCACAAGGGCCTGCTCCTCGGCGCTGCGCCTGGGGCGGGCCAGCTGTTCCACCCGGCGGCCCACCTGGAGCAGCGTCTGGACGGCGGAAAGCAAATCGCTTCGGGAGACGGGCGCCGCCAGCCGAAAGATCTCGTCGCTCTCCACCATCTCCAACATGCTTTGGATGGCGACGACCAGCATGGAGCAAAAACCGGGCAAATCCTGAAACAGTTCTTCGGCCGTCTCGTCACTAAGTTTGTAGCCGCAGATCACCGTGCTCACACGCTGTTTGCTGACCAGCCGCTTCACTTCGGCGGCGGAGCGGCAGATCAGGCACGTGGCCAGGCCCGCCCGCTCAATGATCTCCCGGATGCGACAGGCGCTTTTCCCGCTCTCAAAGGCGAGGATGACCGTTTCCATTCCAACCACTCCCCTTCACGAAGGAGTCCGCGCCTGTGAGATCAATAATTGATGATGTACTTTTCCCGCTCCCAGGAGGAGACCCGGGTGCGGTACTCGTCCCACTCTTTCCGCTTGCCCTCGATGTAGTTCTCCGCCACATGGCTCCCAAGCGTATCCAAAACCAACTGATCGGCTTCCAGGGCCTCGATGGCCTCTTCCAGGGAGCCCGGCAGGGCGCTGATCCCCCGGGCATCCCGGGCGTCCTCGTCCATGGCGTAAATATTCTCTGTGATCTCCGCCGGGGGGGTCATGCCCTTCTCGATGCCGTCCAGACCGGCCGCCAGGCAGACCGCCAGCTCCAGGTAGGGGTTGCAGGACGGGTCGGGGGAGCGCAGCTCCACCCGGGTCCCCTGCCCTCTGGTGGCGGGGATGCGGATGAGTGCGGAGCGGTTGGAGGCCGACCAGGAGAGATAGCAGGGCGCTTCGTATCCGGGCACCAGCCGCTTATAGGAGTTCACCAGAGGATTGGTCACCGCGGCCATGCCCTTGACGTGATGGAGCAGTCCGGCGATAAAGCTGTAACACTCCTTGGAAAGCCCCTTCTCGCCCTTGGGATCGCAAAAAACGTTTTCGCCGTTCTTGAAAAGGGACATATTGGTGTGCATGCCCGAGCCGGCCACTCCGAAAATGGGCTTGGGCATGAAAGTGGCGTGAAGGCCGTTTTTCTGGGCCAGGGTCTTGACCGCCAGCTTGAAGGTCATGATGTTGTCGGCCGCCTTCAAGGCTTCGGTATACTTAAAGTCGATCTCATGCTGGCCCGCGGCCACCTCATGGTGGCTGGCCTCGATCTCAAAGCCCATCTGCTCCAGGGCCAGGCAGATCTCCCGTCGGGTGCTCTCCCCGTGATCCAGGGGGCCCAAGTCAAAATACCCCGCCTCATCGTTGGTTTTCGTGGTGGGCTTGCCCTCCTCGTCGGTCTGAAAGAGGAAGAATTCCGCCTCGGGGCCCACGTTGAAGGTATCAAAGCCCATGTCCCGGGCCTTTTTCAGCACTCGCTTCAACACACCCCGGGGATCGCCAACAAAGGGGGTACCGTCGGCGTTGTACACGTCGCAGATGAGGCGGGCCACTTTGCCGTGGGCGGGCCGCCAGGGAAATGCCACGAAAGAATCCAGGTCAGGATAGAGGTATTGATCCGATTCATCGATCCGCACGAATCCTTCGATGGAGGAGCCGTCGAACATAATCTCATTATTTACGGCCTTTTCAATCTGGGACGCGGTAAGCGCCACATTTTTCAACTGGCCGAAAATATCGGTGAACTGCATCCGAATAAACTCGATGTCCTCTTCCTTTACCATGCGGATAATATCTTCCTTGGTGTAAGCCATAAGCGGGGTTCCCCTTTCCTCATTGAAAATCGCAACGCCCTGTAATAAAAAAGACGCTCCGCCCATCGGGGTCGGAACGCCTTCGTCCACAACTGATGATTTGAGTATAAAGTTTTTGCCTATCCTTGTCAAGAAGATTCTTGGCGCTTGCGGCATCTTTGTTATAACTATCAGGGAAAAACGCCCGAATTTCCCCATTCCTTATACAATTTGAGCCGCTCTGTCAAATAGGCGCAGCCCTATTCTCCCTCCCCCCGCATCCGGTATCCCACGCCCAGCTCATTGATAATATAACGGCTTTCCCCCGGCTGGGAGCCCATCTTTTTCCGAATGTTGGCCATATTGACTTGCAGCTTCTTCACACTCCCAGGATCGGAGCTGCCCCAGACCGCCTGCACAATGGCAGAATAGGTCAGCATCTTCCCCGCATGCTCGGCCAACACCGCCAGGATATTATATTCCGTCTGCGTCAGCCGTACCTCTACCCCGGCAATCGTTACCATCCGCTTCCCATAGTCGATCTCCAGATCTCCCTGGGCAAACTTGCCCCCGGGCAGCAAATCCACCGCGCTGCGGCTGCTTCTCAGGGCTACCCGCACCCGGGCCAGCAGTTCCGAGGTGCCAAAGGGCTTTGTGACGTAATCATTGGCCCCCAGATCCAAAGCCGCCACCTTATCCCACTCCTGGCTTCTGGCTGAGAGGATGATGATGGGCACGGCGGAGGTCTTGCGCGTTGATTTGATGAAATCCAGCCCATCCATATCGGGAAGGCCCAGATCCAGAATAATCAGATCCGGCTGATGGGAAAGCAGCAGGCTGCCCTGGGAGCCGGTCTCGGCGGCGATGACCTGATAGGAGTTAGCCTCCATGATCGTCTGGATAAAGCCCCGGATATTGTCCTCATCCTCCACCAGCAGGATCTTATATTTATTATTGCTCACTGATCGTCCATCTCCATTTCCAAAGAAAAGCAGAACCGAGCGCCGCCCTCCGCCCGGTTTTCCGCGCGGAGGGTACCGCCGTGGGCCCGTATAATGGTGGAGCACACCGAGAGCCCGATTCCCATATTGTTCCGATTTCCGTCCGCCGGGGCCCCCGTATGCTCCAGATACCCGGTGAATAAGTGCTCCATGCGGTCTTTGGGGATCCCGCACCCGTTGTCCTCCACCACAAAAATCGCCTGGGTCTCCTCCGTATGGACGGCCAGGGTAAGCTCCGTCATCCCAGAGGCGTGCAGGACGGCGTTTTCCAGCAGATTGATGAGGACCTGCTGGATCAGCATTCCGTCCATGGGGATGCTGATGAATTGATCCGGGATGGAGACCGTCACGGGCTGGTCCGGGTACCGCTTGCGAAATTTCATAAGTGTGGCGTCAATGAGTTCCTCCAGCACGGTGGGGGTCTTGATGACCTGGACGTTCTCCCCGTCCAGCCGGGTCACCGACAGCAGGTTTTCCACCATGCGGATAAGCCACTGGGAATCTTTTCGAATCTCCTCCAGCATTTGGATCTGCCTGGGCTGGGACAATTCCTCATAGTTTTCCACCATCACCGAGGCCGACCCATAGATGGAGGTCAGGGGCGTCCGCAGGTCATGGGAGATGGCCCGCAGCAGGTTGGCCCGCATTTTCTCCATCTCGCTCTCGGCCCGCATTTTCTCCTGCTCCTTGATTTTGGTGGTCCGGGTGCTTGTGACGATGGCCACCGTGAGCATCACGGCGGCGGAAAAAAAGCTCTCCGGCAGAATGAAATCGAAGGCGTAATAGGGATATGTAAAGGCGTAGTTCACGGCAAACACGCTGGACAGTGACGCCAAGATTCCCCAAAAGTACCCCTGAGTCTTGAGGGAGATCAGGAAAATACCCAGCACAAAGATCATAGGGACCAGGGACCAGATCCCCATCTGCTCCTGGATCAAAAGATTGACGGCGAACGCCACCGCAAAGACGAGCGTGGTATAAATCCCATCCCTCACATATACATCCAGTGATTTCATGACAGCTCTCCTTTGGTGTAACCTCTTGCCTCATTGTAACACACTGGAAGGGAAAAGGCAGTCCCCTATGGTCTTTCCGCATTGTTTTTCAGCTCTCACTTTACCATTTTTCCGGCAAAGATACGGCAAAGGTTTTTTGCCCCTTATCCCGGCGGTATCTTTGGTAATCCGATGGCGCAAATCCTTGGTCCAGCGGCGGATGCTTTCTCCTCTTTCAAACCTGGCCGGCCACCCGATCCCGCCCGATGCCGCCGCCTCAAATCCTCTTATCCGTTTCTTAACCGCCGCCCGATTGACAGGACGAGTGTCCAAGTGGTAGGTTAATTTCACAAACAACCGCAAGGAGGTGTCACTCATACCAGACACATCGCACAAAACACGCCATTGAGCTACCCCGCTTCCCCTGCCTTGTTCCTGACACGAAACATAGGATAGCTCGGAAGTATCCCAGCAGGCTCTCGCACAGATTTGAAAGGGGTTTTGAGAGAATGAGCAGCGCAGCTTTAGAAAAACGCGACGGCTTCAACAGCAAACTAGGCTTTATCCTGGCATGTATCGGCTCCGCCGTAGGCATGGGCAATATCTGGCTCTTTCCATACCGCATGGCCACCTATGGCGGTGCCTTCCTCCTGGTCTATCTGATCTTCGATGTCCTCATCGGCTTCTCCGGCGTCATCGGAGAGATGAACTTCGGCCGCAGAGCCAAGGCCGGCCCCATCGGCGCCTTCGGCGAGGCCGCGGCCTCCCGGGGTGAAGACAAGCGCAAACTCGGCCAGATCGTGGGCGCTCTGCCCATGCTGGGCGCTCTGGCCCTGGCCATCGGTTACTCGGTGGTGGTGGGCTGGATCTTCAAGTACACCGTGGGCTCCTTCACTGGCTCCGTCCTGGCTCCCGCCGACCCCGCCGGCTTCGGAGCCGCTTTTGGCGGCATGGCTACTACCTTCGGCAACAACATGTGGCTCATCATCGCTCTAGTGGTCACCTTCGCCATCATGACCCTGGGCATCGCCGGAGGCATCGAGAAGGCCAACAAAATCATGATCCCCCTGTTCTATCTCATGTTTGTCGGCCTGGCTATCTACGTGGGCTTTCAGCCCGGAGCGTCCGAGGGCTATAAGTGGATGTTCACCATCGACCCCAAGCAGTTTGCCAACCCCATGCTGTACGTCTACGCTTTGGGTCAGTCCTTCTTCTCCCTGTCCCTGGCGGGCAACGGCACCGTCATCTACGGCTCCTACCTGAGTGACGATACCGACACGGTCAGCTCCGCCGTCCTGATCGCCATCTTCGACACTCTGGCCGCCATGCTGGCCGCCTTGGTCATCATTCCCGCCATGGCCACCACCGGCGCCGTCCTCTCCGAAAGCGGCCCGGGCCTCATGTTCATCTCCCTGCCCTACCTCTTCAAGGCCATGCCCGGCGGACAGATCGTCATGATCGTTTTCTTTGTGGCCGTCCTCTTCGCCGGGTTGACTTCGCTGGTCAACCTCTATGAGGCGCCCATCGCCACCCTTCAGGATAACCTGAAATTCAGCCGCCCCAAGGCCGTCGTTTCCATCGCCGTCATCGGCGCCGTCGTGTCCCTGTGCATTCAGGGCATCGTCAGTGATTGGATGGATTTCGTCTCCATTTACATCTGCCCTCTGGGCGCCGGCCTAGCTGGCATCTTCTTCGCCTGGGTCTGGGGCAGAAAAGCCGTGGAGGACGAAGTCTCCAAAGGCCACGGCAAGCCCATCGGCAGCTGGTACTATCCCCTTTACAAGTGGCTGTTCTGCGGCCTGACTATGGTGGTTTTCTTCGCCGGCATCGCATTCGGCGGCATCGGCTGAGATGTCCATATAAATTCCCTTCTCTCTCTTCGAAAGGATGCACTGCATCCGGACGAGCAAGGAGGCCAGCCCATTGGGCTGGCCTCCTTGCTTTTATTCATAGCGGCACCTTAAATTAAAAAAACTTAAATCTGGCCGGCGGACCTTACTCCCACTCGGCAAATTCAGATATAGTAGGGTGTATTTGAGGTGATTTCGCAGGAAAAACTTTCGCAAATATGTTAATATTCCACCTGCTATTTTCGGCTGTAAAGTTTATTAGTATCAAAATAGTATCACAAAAGGCTGGGAAATACAACAGAATTATGTGGAGCTCTACATAATTCCGGCACGGACGGACGCTGTCAGGCACAGCGGATAACAGCCTTGCAAGAGGCGTTGTACCTGCGCTGGATATATTCTTGATAGGCTTTCTGGTCTGTCATGGAAATTCCCCCTCTCTGAATAATAGTGCGGGGCGGCAGCACTCCTTGCTGTCGCTCCTTGACTGCCTAACTGCGAAACCGGGCGGGGCTGTCAACGGTGGGCGAAGCCCGTTCATCTTGACCGCCCGCTGGCTCGGCTGGCTTTGCTATTTACCCGACAAACTTGAATTTATTGTAAGGTATCACGTTTTACCTTCTTAAGCCTTACTATCATTACCATAGGAATTTCTTTGTTGGTTTTGAAACATTCTTCATAAAATCCATCAATGACAAATCCAGCTCTAAAACAAAGGTTAAAAATATCTTGTATGGAACGATGATAATAAATCTGCTCTTTCGGTTGCCCTTCAATCGCTATATCATAGTAACTGTGCGGTGTCATATATTTTTCAGTCAACGTGACAAAACAAGGGTGTTGCGTTGCAAAGACAAAAATTCCGCTTTCCTGCAACAGTTCATAAACAGCCATAAGAAGTGGTTCAATATCCGTAATATCCATAATTGCCATATTAGAAACTGCTTTCGTAAAGGCTCGATTTCTTTTTAATTCTAATATACTTTTTCTATTGGTCGCATCCGCCACACAAAATTCAATTTGTTTTGCATATTGTGATTGCCGTCTTTTAGCCAATTCTATCATTTTTTTGCTGTAATCAAAAGCGACAACCGAAGCGCCTCTTTGTGCAAGATACGAAGAATAATTTCCATTGCCACACGCAATATCCAAAATATAATCCGCAGGATTAGGAGATAGAAGTTCCGTTACTTTGGGACGCACTACCTCTCTGTGAAATTCATTAGATTCGTCACCCATTGCATTATCCCAAAATTGTGCGTTCTCCT
This sequence comes from Pseudoflavonifractor phocaeensis, assembly GCF_038439875.1. Taxonomy (NCBI): domain Bacteria; kingdom Bacillati; phylum Bacillota; class Clostridia; order Eubacteriales; family Oscillospiraceae; genus Pseudoflavonifractor; species Pseudoflavonifractor phocaeensis. The sequence continues at coordinate 176,813 of NZ_JBCDMT010000004.1, read as the reverse complement.
CCCAGATTTTTTTACTTTCCTCTGTTCCCATGTTCTCTCCCACTCCCAAAATTTGCTTTTTTGCTTCCATTAAATCTTCCTTACGATATTCCATTGTTACCCTCCATAACTTCTGATTGTTGCCGTCTTGACGATTATGTATCTTTACATTACCTTCTGAAACATATGGCGCACCTTGTCCAGGCGGTTGTTTGGACGGCGGGGCTGGATGACCGGCTGGCCGACAGCGGCCTGATACCCTTTTAGCTCTGTAAGGCATACGCTCTGCCCGTTGGTGTAAAAGGCCAGATCAGTACGGTATGCCTGTATACAGCGGGCGGGAATCTCGCCAGTAAAGACAACTTCATCCTTTTTTACCTGGGCCGTTTCGATGGTGGCACAGTATTTCGGTGCATCATGATAAGCCCTGGAAAGGTATTCCTGGGGCGCATAGAGGGTGAAGGAGAGATAAGGTTCCAGCAGCTGCGTCCCCGATTCCTTCAATGCCTGTTCCAATACAATCGGGGCCAATGAGCGGAAGTCCGCCGGCGTGCTGACTGGACTGTAATAAAGCCCGTATTCAAAGCAAATCTTACAGTCCGTTACGTTCCAGCCGAACAAGCCCTGCTCCAGCCCGTAACGGATACCATCCCTGACAGCGTTTTGAAAACTCTGGTTCAAGTATCCCAGCGAAACCCGGCTCTCGTATTGTACGCCGGAGCCAAGCGGGAGTGGTGTAACAGACAGTCCGATAGATGCCCAAAACGGGTTGGGCGGCACCTCGATATGGATGGTGTGGCTGGCTGCTTTGAGCGGCCGCTCCATATAAATGACGGTGGGTTCCTTTACCACTGTTTCAATCTTGTATTTTTCCGACAGCAAAGCGGAAACGACCTCCAACTGCACCCGGCCCAAAAAAGAAAGAATGATCTCATGGGTGATGGAATCCACTTCGCAGCGCAAAAGCGGGTCAGTATCCGCAAGTTGCGTAAGAGCGTCCAGCAGCCGTTCTCTTTGCGCTGCCGTTTTCGGCGCAATCGTCGTCCGCAGCATGGGGAGGGGGGCCTCGCGCCACCTTTTACGAGGGAGCCGGGTTTGATCCCCTAATACATCGTTTAACCTCACGCTGTCGCTGGGAAGGATAACAATTTCGCCCGGATAAGCGGTGTCTGTCCGAACAATTTCCCCTTTGGATGGAATACGCATCTCTGTGATTTTCAGCTTTTCTCTCCCGGCCAGGGCCACCGTATCCCGCAGGCGCAGCGTTCCGCTGTATAGCCGCAGATAGACACGCCGCTGGCCGCAATCGGTGTACTCAACCTTGAAAACGCTGCCGCATAGGGTGGCGCTCCCCTGTTCCCCAATCGGTTGGAACAGTCCTGTCACCGCATCCATCAACGGTTGAATGCCAAGGCCCTTTTTGGCGCTGCCATGATAGACCGGAAACAGGGAGGCTTCTTGAACCCGCCGCTGTTCCTCCCGCGCAAGTTTTTCCTGGCTGATTGGTTCTCCTGCGATATACTTTTCCAATAATGCATCGTTATTTTCGATGACCGCATCCCATGCTTCTATGTCGGTATTTTCCTCCAGGACTATTTCCGGGGACAGCGACACCGTCTGCTTGATGATAATATCGGCGGAGAGCTTATCCCGAACAGACTGAACCACGCTCTGCAAATCAACGCCAGCCTGGTCGATCTTGTTGATAAAGATAACGGTGGGAATGTTCATTTTCCGCAGGGCATGGAACAGAATACGGGTCTGGGCCTGCACGCCATCTTTCGCGGAGATCACCAAGATGGCCCCATCTAAAACAGCCAAAGAGCGGTACACCTCCGCCAAAAAATCCATGTGGCCGGGCGTATCCACAATGTTAACTTTACATCTGTGCCACTGGAAGGAAGTGACTGCCGCTTGAATGGTAATCCCACGCTGCCGCTCCAAAAACAAGGTGTCCGTCCTCGTTGTCCCTTTTTCGACGCTCCCTGGTTCTGAAATGGCTCCACTGGCATATAGCAGACTCTCCGTCAAGGTCGTCTTTCCAGCGTCTACATGGGCAAGAATCCCGATATTGATAATGTTCATGTCTATCCTCCATACAAGGCCCGAATGGGCGCAAAAATCCCCAGCGGCTAATACTTTTACCGCTGGGGATCATGACTTCGGACACACAGAAACATACACGACTTACATAAGCCGCGGTCCGTCACGATATTTACTAAAAAGGCAAAAGTATTCTTAAAATTGGGTACAAAAACCAAGCCCCTGCAAGGGGCAATCATTTTTGCGCCCATTATCAAATTTTATTTAAGAATACCTTGCCGCATATTTGATAGACTCCTCAAATCAGGATAATAGCAGTATATCATAGTACGCTCTAAAAAACAAGAAATCATTTTACCGATTCCACAAATAAAATCGGAGGGTATTCACTGGAATACCCTCCGGTTTTGGTGATTATCGTGCGTCTATCCGAATTTTTGACTTTGCGGCCCGTTTCCGTTCCTTTTCGGCATGTTCCTGCTGGTAAGCTGCCTCTAATATTCTGTCCACTTGTTCTGGGCCAAAGGCCCTTTTGACCCGCTCATAGTCAGCGGAGACTTGCCGCATGGCCTTGTTTTCCAACTTGACCTCCTGCAATCGATCAGACAGGCGGATGTTGCTCTCCCTCACCCGGCCATAGTCCCCTTGCAGACGCTCAAATTTCCCCCGCAGCTCCACATAGGCCAGATACAGGGAGCGCAGCACCTTGACGATTTGGGCCAGCAGGGGCTTTGCCTTTTTCTCTCGGTAGGCCCGGCCTGTTTCCAGCGTTCCCGGCTCCGGCAAAATCTCCTCCGGATTGGCGGAGAAATCCGCTGCCAACCGCTCCATATTTTTCACCGCCGGGGCAAGTTCTTTGAGCCGCCGTTCCTGGCTCTCCACCTGGTTTTCTTTCTCCGCCTTGACCGTCTCCAGAACGGCGATCTCCTTTGCCCGCTGCTCTTTCTTGTAGTCCAGCACAGACAAGTGCTTGTCGTGGGTGCCTTTGTCCTCCCACTCAATCCCGTGGCGCTCCATGACCAGGGAAAGCTGCTCCTTTTCCGAGCGCACCCACTGGCTCCACTCTGTGTCCCCTCTGGTGCCGCCCTGGAAACCCTGGGCCGCTAACGCCTGTTTCAAAGATACCCTCGTGTCCAGCCCTCGCTTGCTCCCGGTGGTGAATGGTACAAAGTCAATGTGCAGATGGGGCGTAGCCTCGTCCATGTGGAGGTGGGCAGAGAACACCCGGAGTTGGGGGTTGCGCTCTTGAAAGCCCTTCATGTACTCGTCCAAAACCGCTGCCGCAAGCTGTCCCTCCTCGCTGTCGGCGCTCATATCATCTCGATTGCCCACTTGCAGGATGATTTCATGGAACGGCTTTTCCTGCTTGCCGGAGCGGATCTTCTCATAGTAATCCTCTATCCTTCTGTCGGCCCTGGTTTGTTTAGCGTTGTACCGTTCCAGAGCCTCGTCAAAGAGTTCATGGTACACCGCCTTGATATTCTCCTGGCAGTAGGTTATATTCAAGTGGGAGCGTTCCGGGTCAGTGTTCTTGGCGTGGAATTTTCTACTGTTATGGTTCACCGATCCTTGGCCCACCATGGCGCTGATTGTCCTTTTCAAATCAATCCCTCCTCCCTTTTCCGCCGCGCAAGCGGCGAGCCTTTGTTACTTTCTGCGAAAGTAACGCAAAAGCACTTTTGACAGCCTGACGGCCATCAAAAGCGCATTTGCGCCCTACGGGGTGGTGTGGGGGCTTTGCCCCCGGCAACTGCGGTTGCCTCCCCCAGCAGGGCCGCCCTTTGAAAAGGGCACCCTGCACCCCGCCTAAACTTTGTCACTCGCCGTTGGGCAGGGTGGAAAGGCCAGGGGCCTTTCCACCGCCCGGCAAGTGTTTTCCGTGGGCCGAAAGTCAAGGGGTACGGGTTGTATTGACTTGCGGCAATCTCCACCCGCAGGTATGCCCCCCTTGACTTTCGCCCCCGCTCCCCGTGACAGCCGTGACGACCGTGACGATGTTTTACACACCGCCTCCGCACTCCGAAAAGCTGTCACAGCTGTCACGGTCGTCACGCCTGGGGTTCCTCCAACGTGAGCTTGATACTCCGCCCGGCATGGGTTCGGGCGCTTTCATAGTGGATGTGGTACTCATAGGACAGCCGCCACGCCCGGACATTCAGCCGCATAGCCAGGGCATTGGGTTTCATATCCAGCCCCAGGGCGGCGACAAGTTCCGTGGCCGTCCCTCTCCACTCTGGCCGTTCCGCCGTTACCAGGGCGGCAACAGCCTCCAACACCGGGTCAGGCGGCTCCTGCCGCAGCTCCGTTTCCCGCCGCTCCAGCTCCCACACAAGCCGTTCCTCGTCCCGCTTGAGGTAGAGGCGCTGGTCTTGCTGATCCCGCCCAGAAATGTCCAGGGTGGCGGCGTTGTCTGCCCGCCGCTCCTTTTGGAGCAGAAAGGCCCCGTCTGCCGCACCCAATAAGCCGTTGGTGCCGGAGATCATATCAAACTTATCATCGGCCTGCTGCTTGCGGGTGTGATGTACAACCAGGAGGCAAACCCCGCTTATATCGGCAAACCGTTTCAGTTTGGTGATTACCTCATAGTCGTTGGCATAGCTGTACTTCTCTGCCCCGGCCTCCCGGATTTTTTGCAGGGTGTCGATGATAATAAGCCGGGTGTCCGTGTGTTCCCGGACAAAGCCCTTTAGCTGCTCCTCCAGGCCACCGCCGAGCTGCTTAGCTCCGATGGCAAAGAACAGGTTTCCGGTACTCTCTACTCCAAACATCCGGTACAACCGCTCCTGTAAGCGACGGTGGTTGTCCTCCAGGGCCAGATAGAGGACTGTCCCCTGGCGCACCTCATACCCCCACAGGGAAAGGCCCATACTCACATGATAGGCAAGCTGGGCCATGAGAAAGGACTTGCCCACCTTGGGAGCGCCCACAAAGAGATATGTCCCCGCATAGAGCAGACCGTCTACCACAGGAGGTCTGCCGGGGTACACCTGTTCGTAGAGGTCATTCATAGACACGGTAGGCAGATAGGCCGGGTCATTGACCCGGCTTATCTGCCGCAGGATTTCCTCCAAATCTCTTTCCGGGGGCTTGTGTTCTGTCACGCCCTCTGCTATACTTTGGTTAGGTTTTTGTGAGAGCGACTGTCCCCCGTCTGCGCCAACAGGCGGATATGGGGCAGTCGTTTTCTCTTGCAATCTATCCATCTATCAATCCTCCCTCATGCCGTCCATGATGGCGGCGATCAGCCGGATGGTGTCCAGCAACTCCCCATCCACGCCATTCCCGGCCTCGATACGCTCCAGTTCTTCCAGAACGGCGGCCAGCTCGTTCCGCAGGGCCTTATACACCCTGGGGTTGCCCTGTACCACCACATCCCGGCACAGCAGCCGTCGGGTGATGTAGTCCTGTTTGGTAAGGCCGGAGAGCCGCACAGCGGTTTCAATTTCCCTGTCCTCATCCGGGGACACCCGGAAAGCCACAGTTTTGTTTCTCCAGCGGTTGTGTCGGTCAAGATTTTTCACTGACATGATTTAGGCCCCCTTTCGCTCCATGTCCAGTTTGTCCGCCATCTCCGCCTGCCGGGTGGGGAACAGGTGGGCGTAGCGGTAGGTAATATCAATGCTTTCATGTCCCACCCGGTCAGCGATTGCCAGGGCCGTAAAGCCCATGTCAATGAGCAGCGAAATGTGGGAGTGCCTCAGGTCGTGTATTCTGATCCGCTTTACCCCGGCCTCTTTCGCACCCCTGTCCATCTCCCGGTGGAGGTAGGATTTTGTCACCGTGAAAATGCGGTCGGTGGGCTTCACCCCATACAGGCTCTTGATATAGTCTCGCATTTCTTCACAGAGGAAAGCGGGCATTTGAATGACCCGGTTGCTCTTAGGGGTCTTGGGGTCGGTAATCACATCCTTGCCCTTAATCCGCTGGTAGGACTTGGAGATGGTGACGGTCTGTTTCTCAAAGTCGAAGTCGCCAGGAGTGAGGGCCAGCAGCTCCCCCTCCCGGACGCCGCACCAGTAGAGCATTTCAAAGGCGTAATAGGAAAGGGGCTTGTCCATCATGGCCTCGGCGAATTTCAGATACTCCGCCTTTGTCCAGAACAGCATTTCCCGTCCCTTTGGCTTTCCCATATTGCCCGCCTGGGCAGCGGGATTGACCTTTAGATTGTAGTGCCGTACCGCATGGTTGAACACGGCGCTCAACTGATTGTGCAGCGTTTTTAAGTACACCGGAGAGTAGGGCTTGCCGTTCTTGTCCCGGTAACCCAGCATTTCATTCTGCCAGGCGATGACCTCCTTGGAGTGAATGTCGCACATCTTCCGCTTGCCGAAGTACGGCACCAACTTCTTGTAGAGGATATGCTCTTTCGTCCCCCAGGTGTTTTCCTTGATACGGCCTTTCATGTCCGCCACATAGACAGCCACGAAGTTTTCAAAGGTCATTTCCAGGTCGGCGGTCTGTTGTTGCAGGAATGTCCGCTCCCACTCCAGAGCCTCCCGCTTGGTGGGAAAGCCCCGTTTCATTTTCTTTACTTTCTTGCCCGTCCAGTCCTCGTAGTAAAAGGACGCATACCATGTGCCCTTTGCCTTGTCTTTGTATGCCGGCATTGTGGTTCCCTCCTTATTGTCTGTCCCGCAGCCCATAGAATTTTTCCTCGAAGTAGCGCCTGCTTACCCGTCCGGGAATGGTGAGAAAGCCTTTTTTCTTCAGCTCCTCGTTCATCTCCCGCACCAGCTTGTAGGCGTAGGGCTTGGAAATGCCCAGCTCCCTGGCGACCTCCTCTGCTCTCACAAACAGCTCCTTTTCCATGGTCAGCACCTCCTTATTTTAGTTTCGCAAATATGTTAATGTCACCATCTTCATTATACATTAACATAAGTGTTAATGTCAAGAATTTATTTCGCATTTTTGTTAAAGATTATCTTGCATCTTTCGCTTTTTTGCGCTATACTATTGGCAAAGGCGGTGGGATATTATGACAGTCGGAGACAAGATAAAGAAAATCCGCACCTTTCGAGGCATGACACAAAAGGAATTGGGGCTTGCTATCGGCTTTGAGGAAAAGGGAGCGGACAACCGGATCGCCCAGTATGAGACGAATTACCGTGTTCCGAAACGGGAACTGCTGGACAAGATGGCCGAGGCGCTGCGGGTAGACCGCCAGAACTTCTACACCATCGCCCCCGGCTCTGCCGAGGACTTCATGCGGACATTCTTCTGGCTGGACGAGGACAGCCCTGGCGCTATCCGCCTGTTCCAACTTGTCCGCAATCCGGGCAGAGCAGGGGCCGCTGATGATACCGCTGTACGGTACAATGATAGCGATGACTGGCCCGCACACCCTCCCGTGGGTATGTACTTCCAGTATGGCCTTGTGGACGAGTTCATGCGGGAATGGCTTTTTCGTCAGCAGGAGTTACACGCCGGGGAGATCACCAGGGAAGAGTATTTTGAATGGAAACTCAACTGGCCCCATACCTGCGACGATGGCCTGGAAAGCGAATATTATATCCCTTGGCGGAAAAATAAATAAGACAAGCAAAAAAACCGCCCTGCTGAATTTGTCGTTCAGCAGGGCGGTTTTGCTTGTCCTTTTGGGATTTTTCTCTTGAGAATACCGGGCGGACACAAATAGTATCAATCCAGTATCAAGAGCAGTATGGACGGGCAAAAAAGCCTGTATTCATGCGGGTTTTCGCCGTTTCGAGCGTCATTCCCACTCGATGGTCGCAGGCGGCTTACTGGTGACGTCGTAGACGATGCGGTTGATCCCCTTTACCTCGTTGACGATACGGGTGCTGATCCGATCCAGCACGTCGTAGGGGATGCGGGCCCAGTCGGCAGTCATGAAGTCGCTGGTAGTGACTGCCCGGAGGGCCAGAGTATAATCGTAGGTACGGCCATCTCCCATAACCCCCACACTGCGGGTGTTGGTGAGGACGGCAAAATATTGATTGATGGACTTATCCAGCCCCGCCGCGGCGATTTCCTCCCGATAAATGGCGTCGGCATCCCGGAGGGTGTCCAGCTTCTCCTTGGTCAGGTCACCGATGACCCGAATGGCAAGGCCCGGCCCCGGGAAGGGCTGACGCATGACCAAGTATTCCGGCAGGCCCAGCTCCCGGCCCAGCTGACGCACCTCGTCCTTGAAAAGAAGGCGCAGGGGTTCGATGATCTCCTTAAAATCCACGTAGTCGGGCAGCCCGCCCACATTGTGGTGGGACTTGATGACCGCGGCGTCTCCCGCGCCGGATTCGATGACGTCGGGATAAATGGTGCCCTGGGCAAGAAAATCCACCTTGCCGATCTTCCCGGCCTCTTCCTCAAATACCCGGATAAACTCCTCACCGATGATCTTCCGCTTGTGCTCCGGCTCGGAAACCCCGGCCAGCTTCAGAAGGAACCGGGTCTCAGCGTCCACCCGGACAAAGTTCATGGCCCATTTCCCGAAGGCGGCCTCCACCTCGTCCCCCTCGTCCTTGCGCATAAGGCCGTGATCTACAAAGACGCAGGTGAGCTGCTCCCCAATGGCCTCCGCCAGAAGGGCGGCGCACACGGAGGAATCCACACCGCCGGAGAGCGCCAGAAGGACCTTACCCGTCCCCACCTTTTCCCGGATGGCGGCCACGGAGGTCTTGAGGTAATCCTCCATGGTCCAATCACCCTTGGCACGGCACACCTCATAGAGAAAATTCCGGATCATGCCGGCCCCGTTTTCCGTGTGGTTGACCTCCGGGTGGAACTGGACGCCGTAAAATCCCCGCGCCTCGTCACAGATGGCCACATTGGGACAGGCGTCGGAATGGGCCACCAGAGAAAAGCCCTCCGGCACCTTCTCCATGTAATCCCCATGGCTCATCCAGGAGATGCCGGTGTCAGGCAGGCCACGGAAAAGCTTGCAGCCCGTATCGAAGAATGTCTCCGTCTTTCCATATTCCCGGGCGGAATCGGCCTGGGCGGCGGTGACCCGCCCGCCCAGATTGTGGGCCAAAAGCTGGCAGCCATAGCAAATACCGAGAATAGGGACCCCCATGCGGAAGATCTCAGGATCCGCCTGAGGTGAGTTGGGATCATAGACGCTCCCCGGTCCCCCGGTAAAGATAACGCCGATGGGGGCCATGGCTTTGAGCTCAGCTACCGGAGTGGTATAGGGCTTTACCTCGCAGTACACCCCGCACTCCCGTACCCGCCGGGCAATCAACTGGTTATACTGCCCTCCAAAGTCCAAAACGATCACGATCTGATGATCCATTTATGTTCCTCCTTACATTTGCCAAAGGAAATCGTCCATTTCACCCGCATCAAAATAGAGGGCCCTCTCCCGCTTCTCTATGCCCCGGACCGGGAGAAAAATATCCAGCTTTACCGCCCGGTGTCCGCAGCTGGGACAGCGGTAGGCAATGATGCCGCAGGCATATTGCCCTGTTGGAATATCCGCCTTTTTTGACACTGGCGTCAGGTTTTTTCGGTAGTATTCCGGCTCCGGGTGCGCCACATAGTGCCCCACTGTCATGGGCATGGCATAGAGCTTCCTGCGTATGACCTCCATCTCCGCGGTGCACTGGCTGCACCAGTCGTCATGAAAGACCTCCCGCATTTTTCGAAACAGCCCCATCTTACTGCGCCCCGATCCCTGCGGCGGCGTTTAAAACCTCCACCATCACATCGGCTTTGGAAATACCGGTGAGTACGTTGTCACTCTCCAGCCGCCAGCGGCGGTTGGAGATGAACGTATTTACCCGGATCTTCACGCCATCCACGAGAAAGACAAAACTCACCCGGCTGGTACCGTTCAGAAATCCGGGGCCGCCCGAACCGTCGTCCACCCACGCCTTGGTAATATGGCTGGCAGGCACGACGAAAGTCTTTCCCGGGTTCCAGCGGAACATCATGGCCAACTCCTTGTGCACCAAATCTACCGCTACCGTGCAGCCGTCGCTGGTAAAAGTGTGATTGCGGACAAAGCCCTGTTCGTCCAGCGCCTTCACCCGCTTGGCCTGGCCCTTATCATAAAGCGCCTCGCCCAAAAAACTCCACCAGAAGACAGCTAATATCACAAGCGCCGTGAGCAGGATTGCTCCCACACTGGAACTTTCCACTAAGCGAAATACCAAAATCGCACACATCACAAGGATAACCACGGGAAGCAGGATATACGCCAAAAGATAGAGTAGGTTCACTTTTTTGAGCTTCTGCCCTTCCGACATGTTGTTTTCCTCTTTTCGTATTATTCCCATTCCTGCTCCCGCAGTTTCTTCGGCAGGAAAAAGTAAGGGAAAATCCCCAGCTTGGCCCCAAGCGCATGCAGCAGGGGGAAGCAAACGATGACCGTAACGACTTGTACGACATTTTCCGGAAAAGAGGTGTAACTCTCCAAGCTCTGCGTTCCACCATATCCCATCATATCAACATAGAAATCCGTACGGCTCAAAGGTTCGGAATATTGGATCTGATTCAAAAACGTCTCGTTCTGCGTCAGGTCTTCCCAGACTATCCGCCCTACGGGCAAGGTTTTATCTGAAATATAAAACTCCCCGTCATACTGGATGCTGTCGCCGTTGATGCTGGCCGCAACCAATTCCCCCGAGGGCAGCGTGAGCATGTCGAAAAAACGGCCCCCATAGTAGCCGCCTCCCCGGTTCCGGTATTCGATCCCGGGGGAGATAACGGTAAAAGTATCTTGATCCAGCAGGTCTTCCACGCTCTGCGCCCGAAACGTCCCCGCTTCCGCCGGACCTCCGACTTCTCCAGCCGGCACAGTGTGTGCGGCCACATAGCTGTCATAGGTGGCGGCTGCAATCATTTTCGCCACCTTCCCGGTCCCCATAGCAACCAGAAGGGCCAGGCCAAGGCAGATCAGCACGTCGATCCTCATTCTGCGATACCTCATTGTCCCGCCTCTCTCCTTTTCCTTTAAATCTCCGTAATATCAATGGGCCGCAGCTCGGCGCTCCTGCTCTGGGTCCGCACTGTCAGCATGGCCCGCGCGGTATCGATGGCGGTCACACAGGACACAGAGTGCTCCACCGCCATGCGGCGGATCTTGAAGCCATCGCTCTCGTGGCGCCGGCCGTGGGTAGGCGTGTTGATGATCAGGTCCACCGTGCCGGAGGCGATCATATCCGCAATGTTGGGATGGGCCTCAGACACCCGGGCCACCAGCTTGCAGTCAATGCCCGCGTCCAACAAGGCCTGGCGGGTCCCGGCGGTGGCATAGAGCTCCACTCCCATATCGGCAAAGCCCCGGGCAATCCCCACAATCTCACCCTTATCTTCGTCCTTCACCGTGATGATGGCCCGCCCGCCCTTTTTGGGCGCTTTCAAATTGGCCCCCTTAAAGGCCTTCCGCAGGGCTTGGGGAAAGTTTTCTGCCAGGCCCAGCACTTCGCCGGTGGACTTCATCTCCGGCCCCAGGCCGGTGTCCACATCGGTGAGCTTCTCAAAGGAGAATACCGGCATCTTTACAGCATAATACTTTGCCTCGGGGTAAACGCCGGTGCCGTAGCCAAGGTCTTTCAGCTTCTCCCCCAGCATCACCCGGGTAGCCAGGTCGATAATGGGCACGCCGGTGACTTTGGAGATGTAGGGGATGGTCCGTGAGGAGCGGGGGTTGACCTCGATGACATATACTTCATCATTATAGAGGATAAACTGGATATTCACAAGGCCAATGACACCCAGGGCCTTGGCCAGATCCCGGGTATAGCGCAGAATGGTCTCCTTGTGCTTTTCCTCAATATGTAGGGGCGGATAGACGGAGATGGAGTCGCCGGAGTGGATACCGGCCCGCTCCACGTGCTCCATGATTCCGGGGATCAGGATGTCCTCCCCGTCGAACACGCCGTCCACTTCCACTTCCCGGCCCATGAGATACTTATCCACCAGGATAGGGTGTTCCTGCACCGTTTGGTTGATGACCCTCATAAACTCGATGATATTGCGGTCGTTATAGGCGATCTCCATCCCCTGGCCGCCCAGCACGTAGGAGGGCCGCACCAGCACGGGGTACCCCACGGCGTTGGCCGCCTTGAGCGCCTCCTCCGCGGTAAACACGGTTTCCCCCTTGGCCCTGGGGATGCCGCACTCGTTCAGGATCTCGTCGAACCGCTCCCGGTCTTCTGCGGCGTCCACGCCGTCGGCGGAGGTGCCCAGGATGAACACGCCCATATCGGTGAGAGCCTGGGCCAGCTTGATGGCGGTCTGTCCGCCGAACTGCACCACGGCACCCCAGGGCTTTTCCTGATGCACCACGGCGGCCACGTCCTCTGGGGTCAGCGGCTCAAAGTAGAGCTTGTCGGCCACGTCGAAGTCCGTGGAAACCGTCTCAGGGTTATTGTTGATGATGATGGTCTCACAGCCCATTTTTTTCAGCGCCCAAACCGAGTGGACTGAGCAGTAGTCAAACTCGATGCCCTGCCCGATGCGGATGGGGCCGGAGCCCAGCACCAGCACCTTCCGCTTCCCCTCCTTGGGCTCCGGCGGCAGGTGGTACGCGTGCTGGCCCAGCAGACTGGGGGCCACGGGGGCGGTGCCCCAGTCATGGGGCTGGCCTGCCTCGTTTTCCTCATCGTAAGTAGAGTAGTAATAGGGGGTCTCTGCCTCGAATTCGGCAGCGCAGGTGTCCACCATCTTAAAGGCGGGACGGATTCCGGCGGCTTCCCGGGCGACCTTCACCGCGTCGGCGGTAGTCCCGGAGAGGTCGGCGATCCACTTGTCGGAGAAGCCCAGCTCCTTTGCCTTCCGAAGCATATCGGTGTCAGGCACCCCCTTCTCCAGGGTGTTTTCCATGTCCACGATATGCTGGAGCCGGTCTAGGAACCAGATGTCATACTTGGTGATGGCGTTGATCTTCTCCGGGGAGAACCCACGGCGGAGGGCCTCCGCCACCACAAAGAGACGCTGGTCGTCGATGTTGACCAGACGGTCCTCGATCTCTTCGGTATACAGTTCATCCAGGCCATCCATTTTAAGAGACTTCACCGGCAGCTCCAAAGAGCGGATGGCCTTCATCAGCGCCGCCTCGAAGGAGTTTCCGATGGCCATCACTTCGCCGGTGGCCTTCATCTGGGTGCCCAGAGTCCGGCTGGCGGTGGTGAACTTGTCAAAGGGCAGGCGGGGGATCTTCAGCACGCAGTAGTCCAGGGTGGGCTCAAAACAGGCGGTGGTCTTCCCCGTCACGGCATTGGGTATCTCATCCAGGGTATAGCCCAGAGCAATCTTGGCCGCCACCTTGGCGATGGGGTAGCCGGTAGCCTTGGAAGCCAACGCCGAGGACCGGGACACCCGGGGGTTGACCTCGATGACGGCGTACTCAAAGCTCTCCGGGTTCAGGGCCAGCTGTACGTTGCAGCCGCCCTCGATCTCCAGGGCGGAGATGATGCTCAGAGAGGCGGAGCGGAGCATCTGGAACTCCTTATTAGCCAAGGTCTGTGTGGGGGCCACCACGATGGAGTCCCCGGTATGGACGCCCACGGGGTCCACGTTCTCCATGGAGCAGATCTGGATCACGTTGCCCGCCGAGTCCCGCATGACCTCGAACTCAATCTCCTTCCACCCGGCGATTGAGCGCTCGATGAGTACCTGTCCCACCCGGCTCAGATGGATGCCCCGGTCAGCGATCTCCCGGAGGGAGGGCTCGTCGTAGGCGATACCGCCGCCGCTGCCGCCCAGGGTATAGGCGGGCCGGACGATGACGGGATAGCCGATCTTCTCGGCGAAGGCCACGGCGTCGTCCACCGCCTCCACCACGTCGGACACCACGCAGGGCTGGCCGATCTCCTCCATGGCGTCCTTGAAGCCCTGCCGGTCCTCCGCTTTGCGGATGGACTCGGGAGAGGTGCCCAGCAGCCGCACATGGTATTGCTCCAAAAGCCCCTGCTCGTGGAGGTTCATGGCCAGGTTCAGCCCGGTCTGTCCGCCCAGGGTGGGCAGAATGGCGTCCGGCTTTTCCTTCTCGATGATCTGGGTCACCGAGGCGATGTTCAGCGGTTCGATATACACGTGGTCGGCGATGTCCTTGTCGGTCATGATGGTAGCGGGGTTGGAGTTGACCAGCACCACCTCCACGCCCTCTTCCTTCAGGGCCCGGCAGGCCTGGGTGCCGGCGTAGTCAAATTCGGCGGCCTGGCCGATGACGATGGGGCCGGAGCCCAGCACCAGCACCTTGTGGATATTTGGATCCTTCGGCATTACTGCTCGCCCCCCTTCTCCATGGACGCAACAAAGCGGTCAAATAAGTACTCCGTATCCATGGGACCGGGAGAGGCCTCCGGATGGAACTGGACTGTAAAGCAATTCTTCCTTACATATGTAAGGCCCTCCACGCCGCCGTCGTTGACATTGATGTGGGAAACCTCTGCCACAGCGGGGTCCACAGTGTCGGCCACCACGGCGTAGCCGTGATTTTGGGAGGTGATAAAGACCCGGCCCTCCGCCAGATCCTTCACCGGATGGTTGCCCCCCCGGTGTCCAAACCGCATCTTCCGGGTGCTCGCTCCAGTGGCCAGGGCAAGAAGCTGATGGCCCAGACAGACCGCAAAGAGCGGCAAATCAGATTCGTAAAGCTTCTTCACTTCACCAATGATCTCCGAATTATCCGCCGGGTCGCCGGGGCCGTTGGAGAGCATCACCCCGTCGTACCCCCCTGCCAGCACCGTCTGGGCGGGTGTATGGGCAGGATAGACCGTCACCGCGCAGCCACGGTTCTGGAGGCAGCGGATCATGTTGGTCTTCACACCGTAGTCCATCAGGGCGACCTTGTACTTTTCTTCCCCAAAGGCAGGACAGAGTTCCATCTCCTTCCGGGTCACCCGCTCCACGGTCCCCGCGACCCGGTAGGCCTTGATCTTCGCCAAAACCGCCTCCATAGAAAAATCCTCCGCGCAGGTGATCATGCCATTCATGGTCCCCTGACTGCGGAGTAAACGCGTCAGCGCACGGGTATCAACGTTCTGGATGCCCGTGATATGATGTTGTCTGAGATAGCTGTCCAGATCGTCCTCCCGGCGAAAATTGCTGCCGCGCTCGGCCAGATGACGGACAATAAACGCCTCCGCCCAGGGCTGCTGGGACTCATTATCGAAACCATTGACGCCGTAATTGCCGATCAGGGGATAGGTCATCACGATGCCCTGTCCCGCGTAGGATGGATCGGTCAAAATTTCCTGGTAACCGGTCATCGAGGTGTTGAATACCATCTCACAGACCCGGTCGGCCGTATCGCCCATGCTCTCGCCCCGGAACACTGCGCCGTTCTCCAGAATGAGGGTCGCTCTCATATCTTGCCTCCCGCCTTTCTCCTCGCAGTCATTATCTGTCTGATTTTATCCCAAAATCAGGCGGTTGACAATATGAAATTTCCTCGATTTCCCTCAAACCAAAAAATCTGTTGTTTTGGACAAAGGGGCCTGCCGCGGCGTTTTTTATTCTTGGCAAACCGCCGGGAGCAAATCGACGGTCACCACCTCCGGAGGATTATAAAACCGGGGAATCCGGGTGCTCTCCCGGGCCAGCCCACGGCCCACGATCAGCACGCCGCCGCCATCCACCAGGTATTTTCCCCCGGCATACTCCGGGAAGAGGCCCTGATTGGGTGCGAACAGCCCGTTGATCAGCCCAGGGATCCGCCACTGTCCCCCATGGGCGTGTCCGGCCAGTGCCAGGTCAAAACCGCCGTACTCCGCGATCCGCTCCGGCCGGTGGGTCAGCAGAATGGAAAAGGAAGTGCCGGCCGTCTCCTGTTTTAGTGTCTGAAGCTGCTCCATCCAGGACCGCTCCCCCGCGTCCGGGTCGTCGATCCCACAGATCTGGACAGGCTGTCCCCCCGCCATCAGTTCCGCCCGTTCCCCCGACAGCACCGTAACACCACAGGCCGCCATGTTTGTTTTGATCTCATCCGCCAGCCCGCTCCAGACCTCATGGTTCCCTGCCACATAATAAACAGGCCACCGCTCCGCCAGAGCCTTCGCGGCGGCGTAGGCCCGTGCCGGGGGAAGGCGGCCGAAATCGTCGTCCACCCAATCCCCGCCCAGCAAAACGGCATCCGGCGCCTGAGCCTCTACCTTCTCCAGCAGTTCACCCTGCCCCTCTCCATAATCACAGGAGTGAAGGTCGGAAAGAAAAACGATCCGCACCGGCTCGGTCAGTTTTTCGCTTTCTACGGTATAGGATCGAACCGTCAACCGCTGATCCAGCCCCTTCCACACAAACACCCCCAGGAGGAGGGCCGCCAATGTCAGGATGTGGACCGCCTTTTTCTTTCGAGCCATGGTCTCCCTCCTTTTTTACCGATTTTACCACGGTAGCGTTCTTCTTGTTTTAAACTTTTTCTGACGTTTTTGTCCCGCATACTCCCATTAAAAAAGGTCATACTGAACAGAAGAACACGCCGGGGAGGTTACACTATGGTCATCGCCTTTGTCCGTACGATCATTCTTTATCTGCTCATCATTGTCGGGATCCGTTTGATGGGAAAGCGGCAGGTGGGCGAGCTGGAGCCCTCGGAGCTGGTACTGGCTCTGATCATCGCCGATCTGGCGGCGGTCCCCATGCAGGATTTCGGCATTCCCCTGCTCTCCGGCATCATTCCGATCCTCACGCTGCTCTCCGTCACTATGATCATATCCGTCCTCTCCATGAAAAGCATCAAATTCCGCGCCATCATCTGCGGCCGACCCTCAATTATCGTGGAAAATGGGAAGCTTCATCAGCGTGAAATGGCAAAAAACCGTTTTACCGTGGATGAACTGATGGAAGAGCTCCGCATGAAGGGCGTCACCGACATTTCCACCGTAAAATACGCTATTTTAGAGACGAACGGGCAGATCTCCGTCCTTCCCTTCGCCGACCAAAAGCCACCCATCGCCAAGGATCTGAACGTGGCGCCTGAAGAGGCCGGGCTCCCCGTTGTCATCATCAACGACGGCCGGATCCTGAACCACAATCTCAAGCTTCGCGGCTACGACAGCGGATGGCTGATGAAACAGCTCAAAGCCCACGGAGCCAAAAAACCGGAGGACGTGTATCTTTTAACGGCAGATGAGATGGGGCGGGTCTACTTTGCCCTGAAGGAGGATCAAAAATGAAGCGGGTCTGGATTGCCGTCGCCCTATTACTGGCCGTTTTGGCCGGAACTCTGAGCCACAGCTTCTATCTCAATTCCTTCACCCAGGAGCTCACCGGCCTTTTGGAGGCGGCCGAGGCCAAGGCGGAGCAAAACGAATGGGCCAGCGCCGAAGAGCTGACCCAGCTGGCTCACCACAAGTGGGATGAGAAAACCGCATATCTCCACATCCTCCTCCGCCACAGTGAGACTGATGAGGTCTATACCAGCTTTCGTGAGGTGGCGGAATTCATCCAATGCCAGGAAGGTGGAGAATACTCCGCCGCCAACGCCCGGCTGATTGCCGAGCTGGAGCTGCTGGCGGAAGCGGAACAGCTCAACTTAAAAAATATCCTTTAAAAAACACAGAGGCCTAATGGCCTCTGTGTTTTTCTTTCTTTTTTTCCTGACGAAGCTCAAACTTTCGTCTTTCCTCCGTCTCTTTTGCCTCCCGGCCCATGGCCTTGCGGGCTTCCTTCCCCTCTTCACGCTGGAGCTTCAAAGCCTGCTGGGCTTTGGTCCCCACTGGGGGGCCGGATAACTGACGCTTGACCTCACGCCGGACCCGTTTGGCGCTCTGCCGGCGCACCTCCGCCCGCTCCGCCGGAAGGGCTGGGCTGAATGTGAGCTCCCGCCAGTGCTCCAAAAGAGCAGCATAAACCTCATAATCCTTTGGCTCCGCGCCGAAGGTGATTTTGCAGACTTCATAGCCGTCCTCGCTGGACCGCTCATAGAGCCCAACCCAAAAGGGATCTTCAAAATAAACTGTGATCCTGCATCTACCCAATTCCATGGGACTTCCTCCTTTTTTGCTTAACGCCGCGGGGAATGGACAACCAAGGAGGCAGGTTACTGACGGCTTGCGCCGCGCCCGGACTACCAACCGGACCGTGTTTTTATCCCCGTACTCTATTTACTTTTCCTGCAGCAATTTATTGAGTTCCGCCATAAACGTA
Organism: Pseudoflavonifractor phocaeensis; assembly: GCF_038439875.1. Classification (NCBI taxonomy): domain Bacteria; kingdom Bacillati; phylum Bacillota; class Clostridia; order Eubacteriales; family Oscillospiraceae; genus Pseudoflavonifractor; species Pseudoflavonifractor phocaeensis. The sequence continues at coordinate 158,735 of NZ_JBCDMT010000004.1, read as the reverse complement.
CTGATATCCTTGAACTGCCGGTAGACGGAGGCGAAACGGACATAGGCCACCTCGTCCACATCCTTGAGCCGGTCCATCACCAGCTCGCCGATCTTGGCCGATGGGACCTCCCGGTCCATCTCGTTTTGCAGGACCTGTTCGATCTCATCGGCGATCTTCTCCAGGGTGCCGAAGGGCACCGGCCGCTTTTCGCAGGCCCGGATCATACCGTTGAGGAGCTTGGTCCGGTCAAAGGTCTGACGGCTGCCGTCTTTTTTGATGACCACCACAGGAAGAGACTCCATGACCTCGAACGTGGTGAAACGCTTATGGCACTCCAGGCACTCCCGGCGGCGGCGGATACTGGTCCCATCCTCGGCGGGACGGGAATCCACCACCTTACTGTCCAGATAACCGCAAAAAGGACACTTCATAGTAAGCACGCTCCCTATGTATCTGATATGTTACTTTAACACAAACCGGCCTTTTTTATAGCAGTCACACCAAATTTTGGTGCTTCCGCGCCGCCAAAAGGGTATTTTTCATCAGCATTGCCCGGGTCATAGGACCCACGCCGCCGGGCACGGGGGTCAGATAGGCAGCCCGCTCCGCCACGGCCTCAAAATCCACGTCGCCGCAAAGCTTCCCCGCCTCGTTCCGGTTCATCGCCACGTCGACCACCGCCGCGCCGGGCTTCACCATATCCGCGGTAATCAGGCCACGGCGGCCTACCGCACTGACAAGGATATCCGCCTGACGGCAAACCGCCCCCAGGTCAGGCGTTTTGGAGTGGCAGACCGTCACGGTGGCATCCCGGCGCAGAAGGAGCAGACCCATGGGCTTCCCAACAATATTGGACCGGCCCACAACCACGGCATGCCTGCCCGCCGGATCGATGTGATATTCGTCCAGCAGCTCCATCACGCCGGCCGGCGTGCAGGGCTGAAAGCCCGGGCGGCCAATAAGAAGATTGCCCGCGCTTACGGGATGAAACCCATCTACATCCTTGTCCGGCGCGATTTTTTCCAATACCGCCTCTTCGTCCAAATGCTTGGGCAGGGGCAGCTGAACCAAGATGCCGTCGATATCAGGCCGCTGGTTCAAGGTCTCTACCAGCTCCAAAAGGGTTTCCTGGGTGGTATTCTCCAGCAGAGCGTATTCCTCACTGTAAATGCCGCAAGCTTCACAGTCCTTGCGCTTACTGGTAACATACACTCTGGATGCCGGGTCATTCCCCACCAGGACCACCGCCAGGCCGGGCTTCCGGGGCAGCTTGGCCGCCTCGGCTTTTACCTCTTCTTTTACTTTCGCCGCCAAGGCTTTTCCGTCAAGCAGGGTCATCCGTATTCTCCTCCTTCTCCTCCGGTTCTTCCTGGGTCAGATCTTCCGGCTCACCCATAATAGCTGAACCTTCCTCGGCGCCAGTTGCCGCCGCTTTTCGGGCCTTGACCTGGTTCACCCACAGCTCCTTGGGGTCATGCTTCCGCCTCAGCTGGACGATCATAACGGCCAGGGCCAGGACAAAAGAAATCAAGGCCAAAATCTGGGAGACCCGCAGGCCGGTGGAGAAGAAATACAGGCTGTCCGTCCGCAGCCCCTCGATCCAGGCCCGTCCCAGGCCGTACCAGGCGATGTAGCCCAGGAAGATCTGACCGTCAAACTTCCGGTGCTTGGCCACTACCAGGGCCAGCAGGAGGAACCCGACCAGGTTCCAGAGGGACTCGTAAAGGAAGGTGGGGTGTACCTCCATGTACTGGTAAACGCCGTTTACCGTATCATAGATCCCCATCCTCCAGGGAAGATCCGTGGGCGCGCCGTAGGCTTCTACATTGACGAAATTTCCCCAGCGCCCCACCAACTGGCCGATCAGCATACCGAAGGAGCCCACGTCGGCAAAGGCCAGGAATGGGATCTTCTTGATCTTGCAGAATACCAGCAAAGTCAAAATCGCTACGATGATGCCGCCGTATATGGCCAGCCCGCCGTCCCAGATCCGGAGCATCCGCAGGAAGTCCAGGGAACCGTCCGGGTTTCGGTACAGGTCCAGATAGAAAATCACGTAGTAGAGACGGGCGCCGATGATACAAAGGGGTACGGCGAAAATGAGCAGATCGATGATATCGTCCTGTTCGATTCCGTAGTCGGCCGCCTTCCGGCAGCAATAGTACACTGCCAGAAGGAAGCCGGCCGCGATGATGATTCCATACCAATGGATGGGCCAGTTGAAAATCCGAAAGGCGATCTCCTTTACGTTTACCGCAAATCCAAGACCGGGAAAAGATACCGTGCTCATTTGGCCCCTCCCTTCGGACGAATCACCGCCAAAGTGGTCCTCTCCTCCGAGGCCACACGGCGGATGCAGGCCTCCACGTCCGCCTTCTCCACGGTATCGAACACCTCTGGGAAGGACAAATACTCAAACCCCGCAAAGTGGGCCATGGCCTGATTGACGCAGATATTCTCAAAGGAGTTGAGCCCACGGACTAAGCTGCCATAGGCCGCTTTTTTCAGCCGTTGGAACAATGCTTCGTCGATCCCCTCCCGGCCTAGCCGCGCCGCCTCCGCCATAACCGCGGCCCGCACAGCTTCCGGGTCCTTGCTCTCCCCGCCGGCGCAGAGGAAGGCAGCACCGGGATAAGCCTCACAGCCGTAGGAAAAGCCCTCGTTCACAAGCCCCTCATTGTAGAGCCTCGCGTAGAGCGGGCTGGAAGTGCCCAGCAGGGCCTCGCAGGCCAGGTTGCCGGTCAGCTCCCACCGAAGCCACGCCTCGCCTTTGGCCGGCGGAATGTCTTTAAAGCCCAGCTGGAAAATGGGAGTGGAGACGGCCATCTCCTTTTCCCAGCGGCCCTGTGCCGCCTGAATCTTCTCTTCAGGCCCATAGTCCCGGGCCACCGGCTCATGTCCCCGGGTAGGCAGGACCTCTTCCGCGATTTGTACCACCCGCTCCGGATCCACATCACCAGCCACGCAGAGAACCATATTACCCGGGTCATAAAACGCCTTGTGACAGAGGTTCAAAGTGTCCGCCGTGATGTGGGAGATGGACTCCACCGTCCCGGCGATGTTCACCTTAATGGGGCTGTTTGCGTACAAGCCCTCCAGCATCCCGTAGAACACCTGGGTGTCCGGCTCGTCGTCTCCCATCCGGATCTCCTGCCCGATGATCCCCTGCTCCTTGTCCACGCTTTCCTGGGTATAGTAGGGGATGGAGACAAAAGAGAGGAGGATCTTCAGGTTCTCCTCAAACTGTTCCGTGCTCTCAAAATAATACCCCGTCAGGGCCGTAGAGGTGAAGGCGTTGGGAGAGGCGCCGTTGGCCGCCAAGTCCTGGAGGGCGTTCCCGTCCTGCGTGTCAAAGGTCTTGTGCTCCAGAAAGTGGGCCACACCGGCGGGGGTATCCACCCACCTGCCGTCCATTTGGAAGCGCATATCCATACCGCCGTAATTGGTGGCGAAGAAAGCATAACTCTTTTGAAAGCCCGGTTTCCGATCCACATAGACGGCAAGCCCGTTGGCCAGCACCGTATAAAAAAGGGTCTCCCCTACTCTGGCATACTTTTTTTCCTCCATGCTCACCCCTCCGTTCCCTTGAGAAAATAGACCGTATCCAGGCTCAGGGCCTTGGCTGCGGCCACCGCCTGCTGGGTCGTGACCTGCTCTAGCCGTTGGGCCAGCTCCTCCGGCCCTTCCGCGAGGCCGTAGATGGCCTGCCCAAGCCAATAGTCCTCCTGCCTGCCCTGGCTGTCCAGGACCGTACGCAGGGAACTGACGGTGTAGCGCCGGGCGCCCTCCACCTCCCAAGGCTCAAAATCCCCGTTCCGGCAGGCCTCCAGCTGGGCCAGGATCTCATCTTCCGCTTTCTTCACATTGGCAAATTCCACGCCAGAGGAGACCACCATGACCCCCTTGTACTTGTGGACCATGGAGCTGGCGTAATAGCACAGAGACAGCTTTTCCCGCACATTGAGGAACAGCTTGGACGTGGTGGTGCCGCCGAACAGGGCGTTACACAGCATCAGCGCCGGATATTCCGGCGAGGCGGCGGTGATCCCGCCGGTGCGGAACCCCATGGTCAGCTTGCCCTGGGCCACGTCCATGGTCTCTTCCACCCTTCTGGGTGTCTGGGCGGCGGACACGATGGAGCAGGAGGGCTCCTGATATCCACCCTCACGGGGCAGTCCGGCCAGAGCCTTCTGAAAAATGAAGCAGACCCGGTCCGGCTCCGCGGAGCCGCAGTAATAGAGCTCGATCCGGGCGCGCCCCAGCAGCTCCTGATAGCGCTCCCATAGCCCCTGCGGGGTGAGTGACTCCACATCGCTCTCCCGGCCCAGCCGGTTCACGCCGTAAGGCTCACCGGCGCACATCTCCTCCACCACCCGGTTGGAGGCATAGCTGCGCTTATCGTTGATCTCCCCCCGGATCCGGTCAATCAGGTTGGCCTTTTCCTGGCGGGTATACTCCGTACTGAAGGCCCCCCCATCGGTGCAGGGACGCAGCAGCAGCTCACCCATCAACTCCGCCGCCTCGTCCAGAATGCCGCCGCCGTCCAGCGTATAGGCGTCGTCCAAAAAGCTGCCCACGAAACCCAGGCATTGGACCTCCCCCTTCTTGCGGACCATAGGCTCAATGGAGCCTCCGTACAGCTGATCCAGAGCGGCGGAGATGGACTGCATGTCCGGATGTGCCTCACTCCCCCGCCGCAGGAGGTAGGGGATCAAAGCATTGGCCGCAGCATTTTCCGCCGAGAGCGGAGCCAATAAAGTCATTGATAAAACGGAAGATTTAAACTTCTTTGTGTGGACCGCCGTCAAAAAGACGCCGGGTAAAAGTTGATTCCTGGTGACAGTACGCATGGAGCCACCTTCCTTTCTGTGTGAGTCAGAGGCTATTATACAACGTTTTCCCTTGTTTGACATCCTTTCAGGCAGAAAAAAATGGACTTTTTTCCCTTCATTTCTCTAAAGCAATGATAACCTCGGCAATATGCTCTCCCCTCAGGTCAAACAGGGGAACGTCTGTGACTCTTTTTCCATCCAGGAAAAAGCCTTCCCGCTTCCCCCTTTTCACTTCAATAAGAAGAGTTCCATATTCCAGTTCCCAGCGGGCGGTATAGCCCTCCCAACCACTCGGAAGGTTCGGGGAAATCGTAAGGCGTTTCTCCTTTATGGTCATTCCAAGCAAGCCGGTCACAGCCGCTTGGAAATACCATCCCGCCGCGCCGGTGTACCAGCTCCAGCCACCCCGCCCAAGATGGGTCGGATTGGTGTAGACGTCTGCGGCCAGGACATAGGGTTCGGCCCGGTAAACCCTTGTGGGGTGGGCGGCAGGCAAAAGCGTGTGGAGGATTTCATACCCATCCTCCGCCATACCCACCTTAAAACAAGCCAGTGCGAGCCAGACAGCGGCATGGGTATACTGTCCGCCGTTTTCCCGGACACCAGGCACATAGCCCCGGATATAACCAGGATCAGCCGTTCCCCGGTCGAAGGGTGGGGTAAACAGCTTGACAACCCCGGCTTTTCGGTCGAAGAGCCGCTCTATGGCGGCTTGGACCGCCGCCTTCCCGCGGCCCTGATCTGTGTCTTTGGTCAGTGCCGCCCAACTCTGGGCAATAGAATCGATCTGACACTCCTCCGAAGTATGGCCACCCAAAGGGGCACCGCTGTCATACCAGCCCCGAAGATACCAGTCACCGTCCCAGGCCCCCTCCGCAGCTTCAAGGAGCGTTTTTTTCCAAGTCCGGCAGAGTTCCGCCGCCTCCCGGTCACGCTGATGGTCCGCAATTTCCGCAAAGTTTTGGAGCGTAATGACTGTAAACCAAGTAAGCCATACACTTTCTCCCTTGCCCTCCTGCCCCACACGGTTCATCCCGTCGTTCCAATCTCCAGCCCCCATTTTCATCAGGCCGTGCTCTCCAACGCCGCGCTCGAGCACCTGGTGGATCGCCCGCAGGGCGTGGGCATACACTGTTTCCTTTTCTTCCGATGTCTCCGGCACAAAATAGCGTTCCTGCTCCTCCTTTTTCAGTGGTTCACCCGACAAGTAGTTTACCTGTTCAGATAATATATCCCAATCGCCGCAGGTCTGGATATAGCGGGTAAGTGCGTAGGGCAGCCACAGGAGATCGTCGGAGATACGGGTGCGGACGCCCCTGTTTTTCTCCTCTCCCACCTCATGCCACCAATGCTGGACATCCCCTTCCCGGAATTGGTGGGCGCAGCAGCGCAGCAGTTGTTCCCGGCACCATACCGGATCTGTCTGCAAAAGCGCCAGCGTGTCTTGAAGCTGGTCCCGAAAACCATATGCCCCGCCGTTTTGATAGTGGGATGTTCGGGCCAAGAGCCGGCAGGCGATCACTTGATAGAGGCACCATCCATTCAAATAGTGATCCAAGTCCCGGTCCGGTGTCTCGAAGCGAATGGGACACACCTGTTTTCTCCACTGCCGAACCGTGCTCTGAAAAGGGCTTTCCCACTCCGACGGGTCGATCCGCAGTGTTCCCTCTCTACTGGTTGAGAGCAAAAGGGTCTGCGCAAAGCTGTAAAGGGTATCTTCTTTCCCCTTTACCACATGCCGCAGCTCTCCCGCTTTTTTCCCAGGCAATTCGATCCGTAGAAGCCGCCGGTCCTCTTCCCAGGGCACCAGCGCCGTGACCGCTACCGTCCCGCCCAGCCATTCCTTTTCCCAGCGGATCCATCCAAACCCATAGGTCACTTTGACCGGCAGTCCGTCTCCATCCGCGAAAAGGCTGCGGCACTCTCCGTCCCATTGAAGCAGGAACCACTCCGGGCCTCCTATGGCCAGCGGGTCGTTGTTCCAGGGGGTGATGGGGGTTTCCCGGGCATTTCCCGACCACAAGTGGCCGCAGCCCGTCTCATCCGTGATCCATCCAAAACGGGGGTTATCCAGGATATGGCTCCATCCCAGCGGCGGCAGATCGCCATCCAGGTGTAAGGTAAATTCACTATCCTCACTCCACTCCCACTTGGGTTCGCTTATCCTCAGCCGGCAGGGCAGCTCAGGCGGCTGGATGGGCGGAGGGATGATCCGCTCCTCCCATCGTCCATCCCCATCCAAAACCACTGCTGCCCAGGCCCGCAGCGGCTCGACGGCCTCTTGTACCGGGCAGTCAACCAGATGGATCCCACCCTTCCGTCCAATCTGGTTATCCAGACCCAGAGCCTTCACCGCTTCCAAGACCCCGTTTCGCTGGGGGCGGCGATAGTCTCCGCCGTCCTCCAAGAGATAGACCAGGTCAAAGGAAAAGCCCAGGCGGCTTAAGAGGGCATACGCTTTCAGCGGGAAAGACGCCAGCTCTTTTCCCTCAGGCTGGGCAACTGCCAACACCAGAGGGACGTCTCCTGATATTCCAAAGGGCCACAGCGCCGACTGGGGCATTGTATTTTTCTCAACCCGGCCGGGAAATGCCACAGCCGAAAGCAGTTCCATGGCCCGTTTTCCCTCTTGGCCGGTCATTTGAAGCGTCCGAAGCAGGCCATCCATCCGGCCGGTGGTCTGCTCCGGAGATGAAAGCACTTCCCGTCCCGTCCGCTCCGCCCGCTCCGGGGTATCTTCAAAGCCAAGGGCCAGTCTCAATCGGTACTTTCCGCCCCCCTCCAGAGGAAAGCGCACCAGCAGGCACGGGTCTAGCACCGCTCCCGCCGTAAGACCGGGCGGGCTTTCCATGGCCTGCTCCAGCCGCCGCAGCCCGCCCCGGCCCAAAGCCTCTTCCCGGCTGGTGTCCCAGCCGGCAGCTTCCCTGTCCCAGAGCACCGCCAAGGTGACCCGCCGGTCCCCCTGCCGGGGCCGCCGGGTAAATCTGACACCATGGTCCAGGGCGGCGCTCTCCACAGACAGCTTGGAATAGGCCGGATGGGCCAGATAGTCGGCGGGCTTGGCCAAAACCGGCTCCAGATAGCAGACGAGCTCCCCGTCGTGGACTCCCTCCAGTTCCACCGACCACAGCGCACCCCGCTCCCCCCTGGGAAGGGACAGGCGGATCCGGCCGGAAAAATGGGGATAATCGGCCCGCCAGACCGCCCCGCCGCCGTCAAAGGCCCAGGAAAAAGGCCCTTCACCTAGGCAGGGGGCGGCAGTGAGGGGCCAGAGCTTCCCCGCCCCGTCCCGATAGAAGAAGGACAGGCCCGCCGGGGCATACCACTCCCGCTGGATCGTCAAGATTGGAGTCTCCCCCTTGCCGTCGGACAGGCTCACCGACCCAAAATCAGTACACAGCGCGGAGATAAGGCCATTGGAGAGCATGTGGCAGGCGGGCCGGGCCAGGTCGTAGTTTTCCCCCTTCCGGAGGAATTGACTTGGGGCCGCGGGCCGGGGCCGCTCCATGCCGGGCTGATGGCCCGTTTTTATGATGGGCGCACCCACCGGCACCTTTTCCTGCAGCAGCTCCCGGAAGGCCCCCATGGAACAGTCCCGCATAAACCGCTCCTGCATCTGCCCACTGGTCAGGACATTGTCGATAGCCAGCAGGCTCATGCCCAGGTGGTGGGACATGAAGGACCGCACCGGCGCCCACTTCTCCCCCTCATGGAGCCGCCCCGGCGTGTAGTCCGCCGCCTCGTAAAGGCCGTAGGTCCCTTCCAGGCCCAGGTCCCGGAGACGGCGCAGATTCCGCCCCGCGCTTCCCGGGGCCAGAAGCAGCGCCAGAAAGGAGGCGTAGGGTGCGACCACCAGCTCCTGGTCCAGCCCCCGTTTCAGCCCGAGGGCCTGCACGCCGTGGGCTTTGTATTGATAAGCCATCCCGGGGTCGAAGGCGTAAAAGCCGGATTCGGAGATCCCCCAGGGTGTTCCGGTCCGGGCTCCCCGCCGCTTCTGGGCGTAGACGCAGAAGGCCAGGGATTCATACATCAGGCTGTTGTCCTCACAGGGCAGGAGCAGGTTGGGCATAAAGTACTCAAACATCGTCCCCGTCCAGGACGCCATGCCGCAGTAATCGTTGTCCCCAACCAGCATACGGCCCAGCCGCCGCCAGTGGCGGGGCTCCACCTCTCCCAGCGCCACCGCCAGATAGCTGGACAGCCTGGCCTCGCTGGCCATCAGGTCATACCAGCCCTGGGTAAACTCCTCCTTTTCCACATCGTAGCCGATGGTAAAGAGCTTACGCTCCTTATCGTAGAGAGGACTCAGGTCCATGGCGCCGGACAGGGCCTCCGCCCGGCGGGCCAGCCGGTCCTCTCCCCACTCGTAGAGGGCCTCCCGAAGGGCGATGAGACACCCCCGGAGGTTTCCGCTGTCCACTGTGGAGACATACCTCGGCCACAGGGGAGATGCCTCGGAGGTGTCGTACCAGTTATAGAGATGGCCCCTCCACTTGGGCAGAGCCTCCACCGTATCCAGCATATGGCCGATCAGCTCCACCGCATGGCGGCGGCTGGCCAGCTCCAGGTCCGCCGCCGCCACACAGCTCAAAAGCGCCATGCCGATATTGGTGGGGGACGTCCGCCGGGCCGGGCCCAGCCACGGTTTTTCCTGCACGTTGTCCGGCGGGAGCCAGTGGTCCTCCGGCCGGAGCCAATCCTCAAAGTACCCCCAGATCAGGGCCGCCTGATGGAGGAGAAAAGGCTTGTCCTCCTCGATGGCACCCCTCCGTTTTCCAACGGGCCGGGACAGGGCCCAGGCAAATGCAGGGGAAAACGCCCACACCAGTCCGGCGGCCGCTCCGGCCGGAAATTGAGCAAAGGCCATGGCGAAGGCCCCCACCGCCACGGCGGGCCATTGGGCCCGGAAATTGGACCATATCCCGCCCTTCCCGCTCTCCGTGGCCGCCGCAGTCACCCATTCCAGCATTTTTTTGTGGCTGATATAGCTCCTCCACAGCGCAGTGACCGCCGCCGAGGCGCAGACCCAGGCCTGATAGGGCAAAAATAGGAGCTGCACCAGCGTTTGCAGGATCATCCCGCCAAATCCGGCGATGATGGTAGAGTGATAACGCCTTCTCAGCCCCACGCCGCCCCGAAACGCCAAATCCGCCCCCGTAAGCAGAAGGTTAGACCAGGCCGAGACGATGGCCAGAGCCGCCGCCGCACCAAAGGCCGGGGCCGATACACACATCCCCAGCAAGAGAGCTACCAAAGTAAAGGCGGGCGACAGGCTCCGGCGGAGATTGTCAAATATCTTCCACTTGTCCATGGCGGTGATCGGGTTGGGCACCCGCTCGCCCCGCTCGTTCCGCACAAACCGCCCCAGCCAGGGCAGGAGCTGCCAATCTCCCCGCACCCAGCGGTGAAGGCGGGAAAAATAACTTGTGACCTTATAGGGATATCCGTCAGTAAGCTCCACGTCGCCCAGCAGTCCGGCGTGGAGATAAGCCCCCTCCAGAAGGTCGTGGGATAAGACACGGTTCTCGGGAAAGCGGCCATCCAGGCATTGGGCAAAGGCCTCCACGTCAAAGATGCCTTTGCCCGTATAGCTCCCCCGGTCAAAGAGATCGTGATAGACGTCGCTGCAGGCTCCCCCATAGGGGTCCACGCCCCCCTGCCCGGCAAAGATCCGGGAGAACTGGGACTTGTTGGCGGCGTTCAGCTCCACACCCACTCTGGGCTGGAGGAGTCCGTATCCCCGGATCACCACCCGGCGCTTTGGGTCCACCACCGGCCGGTTCAGCGGGTGGAGCATCGCCCCCACCAATTCCCGGGCCGTACCCACGTTGAGGCTGGTGTCGGAGTCCAGGGTGATGACATAACGGGTCCCCTCCAGCCCCTTGGCCTCTCCGGCCCGCACCCGCAGGCCGGAGGGCCTGCCCCGGAGCAGACGGGTCAGCTCGATCAGGGCGCCCCGCTTCCGCTCCCACCCCACGTAGCGTTCATCCTGTTTTTGAAAGGTAGGGGAGCGGAAAAAAAGGTAGAATCCGCCGCCATAGGTCACATTGAGGGCCTCCACCGCCTCCTTGGCCTTTCTGAGCCACCGCCGTTCCGCCGCGCCCATGGGGGCCGAGCGGTCCGGCAGGTCGGCCAGCAGACCGAAGCTGAGAGCGCCCCCGCTGTCCCGGTTGGCCAGACGGTAACGTTCCAGCAGAGCGGCGTACTCCCCGCCGCTCTCATCCCCCGTCAGCAGTCCGGCAATCACGCACAGGGTCTTCCCCTCCGGCGGAATTCCCTCTTTGAGTGCCATACGCAGCACCGGGCGGGGCCGGACAAGACGAACCACACAAAAATCCACCAGGTTTTTGACCAGGTCGGACGCCGGGAGCAGGAGAAGGGCAAATAACGCCCAGCTCTCCAGCCTAAAGCCCAGCCACAGGGCCGCGCACAGCGTGGGAAGCAGGATCGCCGCCACATAGAGCGCTCCAGAGGCCACCTTCTCCTCATACCCCATGGGACGGCGAAAGAGAAACCAGCCGATGTGCCGGGCCTCGCCCTGGGCCTCTCTCGCCAGCGCCAGTGCCCGGCCGGCGGCCTCTCCCTCCGTCATGCGGTGTTTCCTCGCCAGCGCGCAGACCTTATGGCGGTACCGGGCCCGGGTGTCCTCATCCATCTGGCGGTATACTCCCGCGGGGTCTTCCCGAAGGGCAGCCTCCACACGGCTGGCCCCCTCCAAAACGGGGCCCAGGTTGGCGGCGGAAAGCGTGCGAAGGCTGGTGAATACGGCCTCCATCTCCACCGCCAGGGCCTCCCCCTCGGGATCCCGGTCAAGGCTCTGGCAGAGCCGCGCCAAACGGCGGCACAGTTCCCCCTTCATCGCCGGGATAAAAAGGGACAGCTCTTCTTCCGTCATGGGCCGCTCTGACTGGACACCCTCCAGAAATTCAGCCAGCGGCTCCACCTCTATGACGGAACATTCTTGGACCAGGGCGCGGCACAAGGCCTGAAGGTAGAGCTCATCGGTAACCTGCCGCAGCCGTTTCCCCCGGCGCAGATCACCGACGCTCTCCCGCCCTTCCCGCTGGGCCAGATAGGCGTTGTCCAGCAGCCATTCCACCGCCTGCGGCAGCCGCTCCTGATCCTGACGGGAAAGCCTGGCGCGTGTACGCTCTACTTGCTCCAGCTCCCGCCGCAGCTCCTTTGCCGCCCTGCGGCCGGACCGCCGCCCCGTCGCCGGCAAAGCCCGGGCAGCCTCTCGTCCCAGCTCCAAAAAGCCCATATGGCTCTCCCCTTTCCATGCTCTTCCACATTTTTGCCGAAGTGTCTCTATTTCATACAAACCGCAGATTGCTCTTGCTTTTCACACTAGTTTAGTAGATAATAAAAATATCTACCAATTTGCATTGTATGGACGTCAAACGGAAGGAGCAATTCTTATGAAGCGAACTTTTACATATGCTGTCAGTCTATGTCTGATGCTGACCCTTCTGTCCGGGTGCGGTGGGTCGTCTTCCAACGGCCTGCTCTCCGACTTCACCGCCACGGATCTGGACGGAAATGAGGTGGACGCCTCCATCTTTGAGGATTACGACCTGACCCTGGTGAACGTGTGGGGCACCTTCTGTCCCAAATGCCTGCCCGAAATGACCGACCTGTCCGCCCTGGCGGACGAATATGCCGACAAGGGCGTCCAGATCATCGGTGTGGTAGGCGATATCCGCTATACGGACGGCGATCACATGGAGGACAAAATCCAAACCGCCAAGGACCTTGTTGAGCAGACCGGGGCTACCAACTACACCCACCTGCTGCCCTCCGAAAGCCTGGAAAAGGCCATCATCGACGACATGCAGGGCTTTCCCACCTCCTACTTTGTGGACAGCAAGGGCAACCAGGTGGGCACCACCCTTATGCTGGCCCGGGATAAGGATTTCTGGACCAAGACCATCGACGCCCGGCTGGCGGAAGTGACAAAATGAACCGTAGATACTGGCCCGCCGTGTGCCTCCTGGTCCTGGGCACGGCGCTGATTGCTGTCGGAGCCTTCCGGGGCGAGGTCTCCGTCGTCCTCACCAAGGCCGCCAACGTCTGCCTGGAGTGCATCGGCCTTGGGTAGGCTGCGGGCCTGGATCAAGGTCCATCCCCGGGCCTTTGTCCAGCTGTGCGTCACGGCTCTCTCCAACGGCTATGCCGTGGGGTTTGCCAAAGGGGCCATCTTCCGGGGGCGGACCAAGGGTCTGTGTCTCCCCGGGCTCAACTGCTACTCCTGTCCCGGCGCGCTGGGGGCCTGTCCCATCGGCTCTCTTCAGGCTGTGCTCACCAGCCGGGAATTCAGCTTTTCCTTTTATATCGTAGGCTTCCTCCTGGTGGTGGGCGCGCTGTGCGGGCGGTTCGTCTGCGGCTGGCTGTGTCCATTCGGACTCTTCCAGGATCTTCTGCACAAGATCCCCTTCCCCAAAAAGCTCCAAAAGCTGCCGGGGGAAAAGGGGCTGCGCTGCCTGCGCTATGTGATCCTGGTTGGGTTTGTCATTTTGCTCCCCATGTGTATCACCGACGCCTTCGGCATGGGCACGCCCTGGTTCTGCGCCTACCTCTGCCCCGCCGGAACGCTGGAGGCCGGGATTCCCCTGATGCTGGCCAGCGGCGCCCTGCGGGAGGCGGCGGGCTGGGTCTTCCGGTGGAAAGTCCTGCTCCTGATCCTGCTCATCCTTCTCTCCCTGATCGTGTACCGGCCCTTCTGCCGCTACCTGTGCCCCTTGGGGGCTGTCTATGGGCTGTGCAACCCCGTCTCTCTGGTCCGGCTCACGGTGGATACCCAGGCCTGCGTGTCCTGCGGGGCCTGCCAGAGCGCCTGTCCCTTAGACATTCCCGTGTGGCAAAGGCCTAACGGGCCCGACTGCATCCGCTGCGGAAAGTGCGTTTCCGCCTGTCCCCACGGGGCGATCCAGGCCCCCTTCGTCAAAAAACGGTCCGCCGTATCCACAGGAGGCTGAACCATGGGAAAATACATTCTGACCTTGGACCAGGGCACCACCAGCTCCAGAGCCATTTTGTTCGACGCCGAACAGAATATCCTGGGTCTGGCCCAGAAAGAGCTCACTCAGATCTATCCCCGGGAGGGCTGGGTGGAGCATGATCCCATGGAGATCTGGTCCTCTCAATACGCCGTCATGATGGAGGTCATCGCCCAATCGGGGGCCGCCCCCGGGGACATTGCCGCCATCGGCCTTGCCAATCAGCGGGAGACCACCGTGGTCTGGGAGCGTTCTACCGGCCGCCCCGTCTACAACGCCATCTGCTGGCAGTGCCGCCGGACGGCAGACCTGGTGGACCGTCTGCGCTCTGACGGTCTGGAAGAGCACATCCGTAAAACTACAGGGCTCCTGCCCGACGCTTACTTCTCCGCCACCAAGCTCAAGTGGATCCTGGACCACGCCGATCCCAGACGGGAGCGGGCCAAGAGAGGCGAGCTTCTCTTCGGCACTGTGGACACCTGGCTGGTGTGGAAGCTCACCGGCGGTAAGGCCCATGTCACAGACGCCACCAACGCCTCCCGCACCATGCTCTACGATATCCACCGGGGCTGCTGGGATGACACCCTCCTCCAGGCCATAGACATCCCGGCGGCTATGCTGCCCCAGGTGGTGGACTGCAGCCAGGTTTACGGCTGCACCGATATCGCCGGGGCCAGCGTTCCCATTTCCGGCATGGCTGGAGACCAGCAGGCCGCTCTGTTCGGCCAGACCTGCTTCTCCCCCGGAGAGGCGAAAAACACCTACGGCACCGGCTGCTTCCTTCTGATGAACACCGGCAGCACCCCGTGCGTCAGCCAAAACGGTCTTTTGACTACGGTGGCAATGTCCCGAAAGGGGGAAGTCCAGTACGCGCTGGAGGGCTCCGCCTTCACCGGCGGGGCGGTCATCCAATGGCTGCGGGACGAGATGGGATTCTTTGCTGAGAGCCGGGACGCCGAGCCGTTGGCACGCAAGGTCAACGACACCGGCGGGGTATATCTGGTCCCCGCCTTTACCGGCCTGGGCGCCCCTTATTGGGATATGTACGCCCGGGGCTGCCTCATCGGCATCACCCGGGGCACCAGGCGGGAGCACATCATCCGGGCCGCCCAGGAGTCCATCGCCTATCAGGTGTGGGACCTGGTCTCCGCCATGGAAAAGGACACCGGGCTCTCCCTCTCCGCCCTCAACGCCGACGGGGGCGCCAGCCGGGACGGATTCCTCCTTCAGTTTCAGTCCGATATCCTGTCCAAGCCGGTGCGGCGGCCCATGATCCGGGAGACCACCGCCCTGGGCGCCGCCTATCTGGCCGGGCTGGCCGTGGGCTTCTGGCGGGACACCGAGGAGCTCAAGTCCCTGTGGCGGCAGGACGCCGTCTTTCAGCCCAATATGGCGCAGGAGCGCCGCAGCGCCCTCCTGTCTGGGTGGCACAGGGCCGTGGGCCGCAGCAGGAATTGGGCGGAGGCCTGAGGCACCCATCCCTCCTTATGTACATAGGATGGCTCGTGGCCAGTGAGCCACGACTTCACATTCGGAGGGATTCTTTTATGGCTTGTGGATGTTGCCATTCTTGTTGTGGGTGCGGCTGCGGTTCTTCCTGGAACTCCGGCTGCGGTTGTGATTGGGACTCCGGGATCACGACTCTGCCCAGCTTCCCCGATACCGCTGTTTCCCCCAGCTACCGGTTCCCCGTATACGTCTCCTATCCCAGCTTCTATGCCGGCGCCGCCGACATCGCCGCCGCCAATGACGCCCTGTTTACCGTCAGCGGCAGCGGCTCCAGCAACGGCTGCGGCTGCGGCCGCTAAAATCCGGCACGCCGCCCCTTGGGGCGGCTTACATCATTCGATTGTGGTGATCGAACATGGCCCTGTCCATCCACATATGCCCCGCGCCCTATGCGTAAACTGTGTTGGTTCGCCGCTCCCTGCTCCGCGGCGATTTTTCTCTCGGTTTATCTCCTGCCGGAGGATTGGCTGCCGCCGGCGGGGATTTTGTGCGTTCTTTTATCCCTGACCGCTTTTCTTTTCCGTGGAAATACACGGTGGAAAGCCGCCCTTGTCTCCCTGGGGCTGGCCTTTGGCTTTTTGTGGACAAGCGGATACGCCGCGATCTTCCGCGCTCCGGCCCGCGCCTTGGCCGGAGAGACGGCCGAATACACCCTCACCGTCACCGATTATCCCAAGGAGACCCGCTTCGGCGTTTCCATTCCCACAAAGCTCACTCTGGAGGGAGCTCCCGCCCCAAAAGTCCTCCTCTACGCCGGTTGGGACGCCAAGCCGCTGATGCCGGGTGACATTATCTCCGCCCAAGTCCGGCTGGCCCCCTCCGACTTTCTCAGAGGAGAACAATTTGACTACTACCAGTCCAGGGGGATCTATCTGCTGGGCTATACCGACATCGTCACGCTGGAGGAGCATCCGACCCATATCCCCCCGCCCTACTGGCCCCAGGAGTTGGCAAGGCGGCTGAAGGGCTCTATCTCAGAGGTCTTTCCCGCCGACACCGCCGGTTTCATCACCGCCCTCACCACAGGGGACAAAGGGGCCCTGCCCGACGGCCTCTACGCCGCTTTCCAGCGCACCGGCCTCTCCCACATCGTGGCGGTGTCCGGGCTCCACATCAGTTTTCTGGCCTCTGTGCTCACCCTCCTTCTGGGCAGGCATAGGAAGCGCTCTTTCCTCGCCGGAATGGCCCTGGTCTTCTTTTTCGCCGCCATGACTGGGAATTCCCCCTCGGCGCTCCGGGCGGCTTTCATGGAAGGGCTCCTCCTCCTGGCCCCCCTTCTCGGCCGGGAGGACGATAAGCCCACTACCCTGTCCGCCATTTTGCTTCTGCTTCTCCTGCAGTGTCCCTATGCCGCGGCCAGCATCAGCCTTCAGCTCTCCTTCGCCGCCATCAGTGGAATCTATCTCATCTCGGAGCCTCTGGCCCTCCGGTGGTCAAAAGGACTTCCAAAATGGGACAAGGGTCCCAAAAAGGCGGTTCGGGCCCTGTTGTTCTTTCTGATAACTACTTTGGCCACCACATTTGGCGCACTGCTCTTTACAACGCCCCTCTCCGCCTGGCATTTCCGCTCCTTCTCCCTGGCGGGGCCCCTCACCAACCTGCTCACCCTTTGGGCGGTCTCCGGCCTCTTTTTGGGCGGTCTGGCCACCGCGCTGGCGGGGCTGTTCTTTCCCGGGCTCGGCGGGGTTTTGGCCTGGGCCGTCTCCTGGCCCGCCAGGCTGGTCATCGGCATCACCAAAACGATTTCAGGCTGGCCATTTGCCGCCGTCTCCCTAACCTCCATCTATCTGGTGGGCTGGTTCCTTCTTTCCTACACGCTCCTGCTCCTGTGCCTCTTTTTCCGCAAGCGGGGCCTTCGGCCCGTCATTCCATGCGCCATCTGTGTGCTCACTCTCTGCGCCGCCCTGGTCATGAACGCCTGGCCCATCGTCTCCGGCGCCCTGACCATCACGGTATTGGACGTGGGGCAGGGGTCCTCCACACTCTTTTACTCCGGCGGGCACACTGTCCTGGTGGACTGCGGCGGCAACAGCGCCGATGATCCCGGCGATATCGCTGCTGACCACCTCCAGGCCATGGGCACCTCCAAGCTGGACGCCCTCGTGCTCACCCATTACCACGCCGATCACGCCGGGGGCGTGCCGGAACTGCTCTCCCGGATCGACGTCTCCCTGCTCCTCCTCCCCAACGTGGAGCCCGAGGATCCTTTGCGGTCGGAAATCCTCTCGCTGGCGCAGCGGAATAACTGTGAAGTGGAATTCCTTTCCGAGGACGCCCATATCACCTTTGGCGACGCCTCCATGACCATCTATGCCCCGCTGGGCGACGGGGGTGCCAATGAAGAGGGGCTCTCCGTCCTCTGTTCCGCCGGGGACTTCGACACCCTTATCACCGGCGACATGAACCATGTTGTGGAACACATGCTTGTCAAGTATAAACACCTGCCGGATATTGAATTGCTGGTGGTGGGACACCACGGCTCGAAAAGCGCCACCTCGGAGGAGCTGCTGCTGGCCGCCACGCCGGAATACGCCGTTATCTCCTCCGGCTACAATCACTATGGTCACCCCGCTCTGGAGACATTGGAGCGGCTTGGCGCCGCGGGCTGCGGCATCTACCGCACCGACCAGATGGGTACCGTCACATTTACCTTGCAAGGAAAGTAGGTCATCATATGAAATTCGTATCATGGAACGTCAACGGTCTCCGGGCCTGCCTCAAAAAAGGGTTTCTGGAGAGCTTTCAAGCGCTAGACGCCGACGTCTTTTGCCTGCAGGAAACCAAGATGCAGCCCGGTCAGGCGGAGCTGGACCTGCCCGGCTACCAGGAGTTTTGGAACTCCGCGGAAAAGAAGGGCTACTCCGGCACCGCCGTCTTTACCCGTGTCCCGCCCCTCTCGGTGTCTTATGATATCGGGGACGACGCCCACGTGGGGGAGGGCCGCTCCATCACGCTGGAGTTTGAGGATTTCTACCTGGTGACGGTATATACGCCAAACGCCCAGGATGGCCTGGCCCGCATCGACTACCGCATGAACTGGGAGGACGCCTTCCGGGCCTACTTGCTCTCTCTGGACGCCAAAAAGCCGGTGGTGGTGTGCGGCGATCTGAACGTGGCCCACCAGGAGATCGACTTGAAAAACCCCAAGCCAAACCGTGGAAATCCCGGCTTCTCCGACCAGGAGCGGGAAAAGTTCTCCCAACTTCTGGCCTCCGGCTTTACTGATACCTTCCGCTGGCGCTACCCGGATCTGGCGGGGGCCTATTCCTGGTGGAGCTACCGCTTTCACGCCAGGGAGAACAACGCCGGATGGCGCATCGACTATTTCCTCTCCTCCGACCGCCTGCGGGATCGGATCACGGACGCCGCGATCCACGCCGACATCTATGGCAGCGACCACTGCCCCGTGTCCCTGACCCTTCAGGACCTTTGACCTTTGCTGTTGTCCCGGGAAAAATGACAAATGGGTGACAAAACGCCTCCCGGCATTGTGCCGGGAGGCGTTTTGCGCTATGATAAACATAATCTCAATTTGGAGGCAGACAGCCCATGAAACGTCACTTTTTTCCCCGCCTGACGGCGGCCGCCCTCTCCCTTTCCCTTCTTATGATCCCCGCGGCCCAGGCCCTCACGCTGGAGCAGGCCGGAGAGCTGATACAGCTGGTTTACGTGGACGAAGTGCCCCAGAGCGTTCTGGAGCAGCCCACTATCTCCGATATGATTGAGGCGCTGGGCGATCCCTACACGGAATATTTTACCTCCCAGGAGTACGCCGAATTCACCGCCAGCATGTCCGACACCTCTCTGGTGGGCATCGGCGTGGTATTCACCCTCACGGAGGACGGCCTTCTCCTGGACCGGGTGCTGGAGGGTTCCCCCGCTCTGACCGGCGGGCTCCAGGGCGGCGACCTCATCATCAAGGTTGACGGCCACTCCGTCCTGGGCGAGGACTCGGATACGGTCACCGGCTGGATCCAGGGCAAGGAAGGCACCACCGTTTCGGTGACCTACCTGCGCGGCGGCAAGGAAAAGACCGTTACCCTCACCCGCTCCCTGGTCGTCGTCCCCGCCACCACCAGTGAGCTGGTGGACGGCCACATCGGCTACATCCGCTGCACCACCTTCGGCGCCGAAACCGTGGGCCACTTCCAGGAGGGGATTTCCGCCTACCATGACCAGGCCACCGTTTGGATCGTAGACCTGCGCTCCAACCTGGGCGGCTCCACAGACGCCGCCACCGAGTCCGCCGGGCTTTTTACCGGGGTCGGGGAAATGGCTTATCTCCGGGACGGAGAGGACAACTACTCCGCCTACTACCACGAGGAGAACAGCGCTACCCTCTACCCCGTCATCGTCCTGGTGGACCCCTATTCCGCCAGTGCCTCCGAGATCTTTGCCTCCGCCATCCGGGACCGGGGCGCCGGTATCGTGGTGGGCACCCGGACCTTCGGCAAGGGTGTGGCCCAGACTGTGATGGACCAGAACAGTATGCCCGAATATTTCCCCGACGGGGACGCGCTCAAGGTCACCTCCCACCGCTTTTACTCCCCCTCGGGCAACACCACCGATCAGGTGGGCGTCATCCCCAATCTGCTGGTGGATCCCGAATACATCGCCGACGTGGCTTACCTTCTGGCCGGACACGACCCCAAGGCGGACACCAGCAACACCTTCCGTGTGGATTTGGATTGGCAGTGGTACGTGGACGTGGACACCGCCACCAGCCCGGAGTACCGTGAGGCCTTCCAGGTGCTTTTGAACGCCGTCCCCGATAACAAGAACGTATGGTTCGGCACCGGCGGCTCCACCGGCTGGACCCGCGCCTCTCTGTCCGAGGCGGCGGAGAAGTACGGTGTGACCTATGAGGCCCCCGTTTTCCCCGACCAGGACGACTCCAGATACCTCACGCCCCTCAGCGTACTCAAGACCTACCGGCTGGTCAACGGTAAGGAGGACGGCTCCTTCCACCCCCAGGACACCCTCACACGCGCCGAGCTGTGCCAACTGCTGGCCGTGGCCCTCAACTGCACCGTCCCCGTCAATCCGAGCGCCTATACCGACGTGGCGGAGGACGCCTGGTACAAGCCCGCTGTCATGGCCCTGTCCAACATGGGACTGGTCACCGGCACAGGGGACGGCACCTTCCACCCCGAGGATACCATTGACCACCAGCAGTTCATCACCATTATGGGCCGGCTGGCCCAGCGCTTGAACCTCTACCTCTACAACGAGGCCCGGGACATGCCCGAGGGCGCCACCAATATCGTGGGCCTTATGAGCTACGCCGATTGGGCCAAGGCCTCCGCCTGGCTTATGTCGTACAGCCAGAAAGGTTTCTTCGGCAACACCATCTCGCTTCTCTGGGCCTCCGCCGATGAGATCGAGCCCACCGCCTCCACAACCCGGGACGAGGCCGCCTATACGGTCTACCGCCTCCTGTCCTACACCGGCATCCTGCCCGCGTAACGTTTACCGCACAAGCGGAACAAGCGATTCCTAAAAAAACCAAGAAAAAGCCCTCCGGCCAAAAGCCGGAGGGCTTTTTTAAAACAGGTCGCGCAGCTTCAGGATCACGCCGGCCACCACCACGACCACGGCCGCAATGGCCAGAGGGGCCCACCAGAAGTGGTCCAGCGGCAGGTTCATCACATTCATGCCGTAAAACCCAAAGATGATATTGGGGATGGTGAGCAGGATGGTGATGGAGGTCAGCACCTTCATAATGACGTTCAGGTTGTTGGAAATCACGCTGGCAAAGGCGTCCATCATACCGGAAATAATGGAGGAGTAGATGTTCGTCATCTCAATGGCCTGGCGCACCTCGATCAGCACATCCTCCAGCAGGTCCTGGTCCTCCTCATAGAGGGTCAGGATCCGCCCCCGGAGGATCTTCTCCAGGGTCACTTCATTGGCTTTCAAAGAAGTATTGAAGTAGACCAGGGATTTCTCCAGGTCCAAAAGCTGGATCAGCTCCTTATTGCGCTGGGATTTATACAGCTGACGCTCCATACTGTTATAGAGCTTGTCGATCTTCCGCAGGTAAAACAGGAATCGCTTGGCCACCTGGAGCAGGATGTGAAAGATGAAGCTGGTCTTTTTCTGGGTCTCCGCCTGCTTCACGGTCCCATTCTCAAAATCCCGCAGAATGGAGGTCTCCTTGGTGCAGACCGTGACGATATGGTTCTCGGTGACGATGATGCCGAGGGGCAGGGTGGAGTAGAGCACCGGCTCCGTCTCCTCGGCGGAGGGCAGGTCGATGATGA
This sequence comes from Pseudoflavonifractor phocaeensis, assembly GCF_038439875.1. Lineage (NCBI taxonomy): Bacteria > Bacillati > Bacillota > Clostridia > Eubacteriales > Oscillospiraceae > Pseudoflavonifractor > Pseudoflavonifractor phocaeensis. Next base: position 137,153 of record NZ_JBCDMT010000004.1, on the reverse strand, counting down.
CCAAGGTCTGTCCCTCCTCGGTGTCGATCCGGGAGGTCTCCTCCTCGTCCAGTGCCGCCCGCAGGAAGGTCTGGTCGATGCCGAGGGTCTGGGAGACCCGCTCCAGCTCCGCCTCTGTGGGGCAGGTCAGATTGACCCAGCACCCCTCTTGTATCTCCTCCAGAGCGGTCATCTTCCCGCCTACCGTCGTGCGGATGGAGAGCATAGCCTCCGCCTCCTTCTCGTCTTTCCGTCCTTGCGGCGTCCATGGACCGCTTTGTGGTTTGACTTATTTTATGGATATTATTATAAGTGACCCACCGCCCGATTGCAAGGTGGGGAAAGTGTGGATTTTTCGTAAAGTCTACGCAAAGTTCATTGTTTTTTCCCCCGGAGTGGCATACAATAATGGAAATTCTTTTTCTCAACAAGGAGGGCCCTTCTATGGCCACTTGCGGCATCGCCGACGTTGGTTCCAACACCATGCGTCTTTCTATTTACCAATATGACGAGAACACCTTTAAGCCCTTGCTGAACAAGAAAGAGATGGCTGGCCTGGCGGGCTATGTGAAGGAGGGGGCCCTGTCGGCGGAGGGTATCCAGGTGGCCTGCAAGGTCCTGGCCGGGTTCCGCTCCATCTTGGAAAACCTGGGCATCCATGAGTTTCACGCCTTCGCCACCGCCTCCCTGCGCAATATCTCCAACACGGAAGAAGCCCTGGACGCCATCCGCTCCGCCACGGGGGTATCCGTTGTGGTGGTCACCGGCGCCGAGGAGGCCGCCCTCTCTTATCAAGGGGCCCTCCACGGGGTCCCCGGCTCCGGGGAGAGCGGTCTGCTGGCCGACATCGGCGGCGGCTCCACGGAGCTGGTGGTCTATGAAAAGGGCGTCATCCGCTCCGGACGCAGCCTTCCCATGGGCTCTCTTACCCTGTACACCAAATTTGTCTCCGGCCTCTTCCCCACGTTGGAGGAGTCCAAGGCCATCCGCCAATATGTGCGGGAGGAGCTGGAGCGGGCCGGCACCGGGGAGCCCCCCTGTCGCCACATCCAGGGCGTGGGCGGCACCATCCGGGCCGTGGGGAAGCTGTGCGCCGACCTGAACGGCCCCCGGCCCGGAATGCCCATCACGGCCCAGGAGGTCCGGGACCTCTACCGCCTGCTGAAAAAGGGCGACAAGGGCACCCTGCGCCAGATTTTGCGCTCCGCCCCCGACCGGGTACACACCATTCTGCCCGGCCTGATCATCCTCAATTCCGTCATCAAGTGTTATGGGGCGGAAACCGTATCGGTCTGCCCCCAGGGCGTCCGGGAGGGCTACCTGCTGAAATACGTGATGGGAAAGGAGGCGCCCCATGTCCAGACCGGATGAGATCGACACCCGATATACCCAGGACCGGGAGCTCTCCTGGCTGAAATTTGACGAGCGCGTGATGGAGGAGGCCTGGGACGAGGCGGTCCCCCTTTTCGAGCGGCTGAAGTTTGCCGCCATCTTCACCAGCAACCTGGATGAATTTTTTATGATCCGGGTGGGCAGCATCGGGGACATGGCCCTCATCAAAGAGCCCCACAGGGACAACAAAAGCGGCCTGACCCCCGCCCAGGAGCTACAGGCCATCATCCAGGCGGTCCAGCCCCTCTACCGCCGCCGGGACAAACTCTTCGCCGATCTGGAGACCCGGCTGCGCAGCTGCAATATCTGCAATCTGGAGTTCAACGAGCTGGACAGCAAGGAGCGGCGCCAGGTGGAGCGTTATTTCAGGGACTTCGTTGCTCCCGTCCTCTCCCCCCAGGTGGTGGACCCCCACCATCCCTTTCCCCACCTGCCCACCAAGCAGCTCAACATCGCCCTCGCCCTCAAGCGGGAGGGACGGGATTATCTGGGGCTGGTCCCCATCCCCAAAAATCTGCCCCCCTTCCTGGTACTGGGAGAACAGGGCCTTCGCTACATTCTGATCGAACAGATCGTCCTCTCCCGGGCCCATGCGCTGTTTGAGAGCTACACTGTCGGCTCCCGCGCCGTTATCTCGGTCACCCGCAACGGCGACATCTCCCCCGAGGACGAGGACAGTGAGGCGGAGGAGGATTTCCGCCAGCACATGAAGAAGGTGCTGAAAAAGCGGGCCCGCCTCTCCCCTGTCCGGCTGGAGTATCAGGGGGAGCTGGACCACGGCACCCTCTCCTGCCTCCGGGAGCGGCTGGGCCTGGAAGAAGAGCGGGTATTCCGCTCCAAAGCCCCTCTGGCTTTGGACTATGTCTTTGCCCTGGAATCCAAGCTCCCCAAAGAAAGCGCTGATGCCCTCCTCTATCCTCCCTTCTCCCCCTGCTGGCCCGCCGGGCTTGTGAAGGGGCAAAAGATGATCCCCCAGATCATCCGGCGGGACGCCCTTCTCTTCTATCCGTACCACTCCATGGAGCCCTTTCTCCGCCTGGTCAAGGAGGCGGCCGTAGATCCCGACGTGGTGTCCATCAAAATCACCATTTACCGCCTGGCCTCCAAAACCAAGCTGGTGGAATACCTGGCCGCCGCGGCGGAGAACGGCAAGGACGTCACCGTTCTCATGGAGCTCCGAGCCCGGTTCGACGAGCAGAACAACATCCAGTGGGCCGAGCGTCTGGAGGAGGCCGGATGCACCCTCATTTACGGCTTTGAGGGCTACAAGGTCCACTCCAAGGTCTGCCTCATCACCCGCCGGGACCGGAACCAGGTGCAGTACATCACCCAGATCGGCACCGGCAATTACAACGAAAAGACCGCCAAGCTGTATACCGACTTCTGTCTCATGACGGCCAGTCCAGCCATCGGTGCGGACGCCGCCGCCTTTTTCCAGGACTTGTCCATCTCCAATCTGGAGGGGCGGTATGAGACCCTTCTGGTCGCCCCCCACAGCCTGCGCCCCGCCCTGCTGGAGCTCATCGACCGGGAGATCGCCAAGGGCGGAGAGGGCTTCATCTTCCTCAAAATGAACTCCATCACCGACCGGGTCCTCATCGACAAGCTGGCCCAGGCCAGCCAGGCCGGGGTCCGCGTCCTGATGAACGTCCGGGGCATCTGCTGCCTGCGCCCAGGCATTCCAGGCCTTACCGACCATATCAAGGTGTTTTCCATCGTGGGCCGCTTTCTGGAGCATCCCCGCATCTTCGTCTTCGGAAAGGGAGATGACGCTAAAATCTATATGGGCTCGGCCGACTTCATGACCCGCAACACCCAGCGCCGGGTGGAGCTGGCCTGCGCCGTTTTGGACCCGGGCATCCGCCGCCAGCTGGCCCACTATATCGAGGTGCTGTGCCGGGATAACGTCAAGGCCCGGATCATCGGCCCCGACGGGACCTGGTCGCCTGTTCCCCGCCGGGCCGACCAGCCCGCGGTGGACGCCCAGGCAGCCTTTATGGAGGAGGCTTTGCGGCAACAGGCGGAAGCCCAGTTACCCGTGCCCATGGAGGTACCCGAAAAAGAGGGATTTTGGTCCCATTTCCTGCGTCTCATCAGAGGAACTCAGGAAGAGGAAACCAATGGGTGAACGTCGCCCCTCCCCTTTCCGGCGTGACCGTCAACCGTGCCCCCTCTGCCCGGTTCTGCCGGGCAGAGGGGGCACGAATATGATACGCTAAGAGAAAGAAGGCCGGAGCTGGGTCAAATCCCAGCTCCGGCCTTCTTCAGGTCTTTTCCCGTTTGGTCCTCCAGGCACAGAAAGCGGCGGTCAACAGGGCAGTCAGCAGCGCCAGCCGGACGTCGTCCCAGGCGGTGAGGAAGAAAGCGTACATCATTGTCTCCTTCAGCCAAAGGGCGGCGACAACGCTGGAGCAAATCAGCACCGCCCAGCCGCAGAAGAAAAGTGTCTTTTTCCTCCCTGTCAGCTCCAGCCGAAACTTACGGAAGGAAAACACCGTACAGGCCACCAGCAGGATCATCCCCAAAAACTGCGCCCAGGCCATAGCCAGGCGGACATAGTTCCACTGAGGCTCATAAATCAGCGTGACCCGGATGAGCCGCCAGTTGAGCCCGGCGGCGTAGCGGAAATAGGCGTCCGTCAGCAGGTATACCACCCATCCGCACCACAGCCCCGCCCTCCGGCGGACGGTCAGGCAGATGAGCCCGCAGATCAGGGCGGGAGACCCACAAATCAGCCCGCCGAGGATGCCTGCCCCCAACAGGGAAAACAGCAAAAACAACACAAAGCCCATGCACAGTAAAACGATCCCGGCCGTCTTATAGGGCCTGCCCGGAGCAGCCGACGGCGCTTCCCCGCCCTGACCCGCTTTGGGCCCGCTTCCCTCTTGCCGCACCAGTTGATCCAGGCTGACGCCGAACATATCACTGAGCCTGACCAGCTTGTCCAGCTCAGGAACGGAGCTGTCGGTCTCCCACTTGGAAACGGACTGGCGGGAGACCCCCAGGGCGTTGGCCAATTCCTCCTGAGAGAGCCCTCTCCCCGCCCGCAGGCGGCTGATGGTGGTTCCAAGGCTCATAAACGCGCCTCCTTCCTTTGCTCTAAAGTATAAAGGACAGCCCGTAAAAAATCCACCAAGACCGCTTGGAAAAACCGCAACCAACAGTTGCGCGGCCCCATTTTCTCGCTTTCCGCTTGACAAACGGGGCAAAGGGATTTAAAATACATCAAAAGCGATGATGGGAAGAAGGCCCTTGGATCTCCTCAGAGAGCCGGCGGAAGGTGCGAGCCGGTGGACGATCCTTTGGCGGATACTGGCCCCTGAGCTGTTCGGCTGAACCTGAAGTAGGCTGGACCGTCTGACCCCGTTACCGGTCACGGCCTTGTTGGAGGCCATGAGGGCCGCATGGGTAACCGGCGGCTGAATCAGGGTGGTACAGCGTCATTCACGCCCCTGACCAGAGATGGTCGGGGGCGTTTTTCTTTTCCCCGACACAGATTAGGAGGAATGTAAGATGAAGCAAGGTTTTGAAAAGTACATCCCCTTTGTCCCCCTCAAGCGGGCCCACCGGGCCTGGCCGGACAAGGAGCTGAAGCAAGCCCCCATCTGGTGCTCCGTGGACCTGCGGGATGGCAACCAGGCCCTGATCGACCCGATGAACATCGATGAGAAGCTGGAGTATTTCCACACCCTGGTGGACATCGGCGTGAAGGAGATCGAGGTGGGCTTCCCCTCCGCCTCGGAGGTGGAGTACGAGTTCTGCCGCACCCTGATCGAGGGCGGCCATATCCCCGACGACGTGACCATCCAGGTCCTGGTCCAAGCCAGGCCCCACCTCATCGAAAAGACCTTTGAGGCCATTGAGGGTGCCAAGCACGTCATTTTTCACTTCTACAACTCCACCTCCACCCTCCAGCGGAAGGTGGTCTTTCACACCGATGTGGCGGGGGTGAAAAAGATCGCCGTGGACGCCGCTGAGATGATCTACACAATGGCTCAGAGCGCCATCGCCGCCGGGATGGACCTGCGCTACGAGTACTCCCCCGAATCCTTCATGGGCACCGAGATGGAGGCCGCCGCAGAGATCTGCGCCGCCGTGCTGGACGCCCTCCACGCCGACACCGGCCACAGGGTCATCCTCAACCTGCCCACCACCGTGGAAAACTGTATGCCCAACTACTTCGCCGACGAGATTGAGACCTTCATCGAGCTGCTTCCCGGCCGGGAGCGGGCCATCATCTCCCTCCATCCCCACAATGACCGGGGCGAGGGCGTGGCCACCGCCGAGCTGAGCCTGCTGGCCGGCGCCGAGCGGGTGGAGGCCACCCTTTTCGGAAACGGCGAGCGCACCGGCAACGTGGACATGGTGACCCTGGCCCTCAACCTCTACACCCAGGGGGTGGACCCCGAGCTGGACTTCTCCCATATCAACCGCATCCGGGACGTGTATGAGCGCTGCACCAAAATGAAGATCGGCCCCCGCCAGCCCTATGTGGGCGAGCTGGTGTTCACCGCCTTCTCCGGCTCCCACCAGGACGCCATCAACAAGGGCACCCAGTACATGAGAGAGCAGGGCAGCGAGTATTGGGAAATCCCCTACCTCCCCATCGATCCCGCCGACGTGGGCCGGGAATACGAGCCCATCATCCGCATCAACAGCCAGTCGGGCAAGGGCGGCGCCGCCTTTGTCATGCAGCAGAGCTTCGGCTACGACCTGCCCAAGGCCATGCACCCGGAGTTCGGCCGCATCGTCCAGCGCGAGACCGAGCGGATGGGCACCGAGCTGCAGCCCCAGCGCATCTTCGAGCTTTTCCGGGAAAACTACATCGACGCCACCGCCCCCTACCAGCTCCTCCGGCACTCCTTTGAGGAGGCCACCGACGAGCGGGGCGTCTCCCGGGTCCGCTTCACCGGCACCCTGCGCCACACCGATACCACCTTTGAGGTCTCCGGGACCGGCAACGGCCCCATCGACGCCTTCTTCAACGCCATCCACGGCCAGAAGATGGACCGCTTCACTTTTGTGGACTATAAGGAGCACGCCGTTTCCAACGGCTCGGACTCCATGGCCGTGGCCTACATCCAGCTCCGGGACGAGGCCGGCCGGGACGTCTATGGCGTTGGTGTGGATCACAACATCAATCTGGCCCCCCTCCGTGGCATCCTCTCCGCCATCAACCGGGCCTGGCAGGCCCGTCACCAGGGCTGATTTGACGCATTACTTGCAAGTTCAAAAAATTCTCCTGCATTTTTGCAATTTTTCTTGCATTTTTGCTTTCCCTGGGGTATACTGACTTCAGAAGAAAAAGGTCGGCAGACCGCCCACAGGGAAAGGAGCATCAGCCATGTATGCGGTTCGTTTCGGAGGGATCGAGCTTCCCGTCAGCAGTCAGTGCGAGGCCTGGCAGGTAGCCGGGTCGGACAGCGGCTTCCCCACCGCGGAGGAGCGGCGGGGAAGCCGGGCAGAGCGGTTGGCGGAGTTACGTTTCCGCCGCCAGAAGGGGTACCCCGTCTCCCTGCTGGATCGCTGGCAGGGCTGGTTCCAAAGCTTGTAACAACAAATCGAAGCCCCCGCCGTGGTATTCCACGGCGGGGGCTTTTTCATCTTGGTTCAGCCCAGGCCCAAATCCCGGGTGGCGTAAGCGTTCAAATCGCTTCCGGCGGTATGACCCGCAAGATACTCATAGTAGCCCTGACTGCCAATCATGGCCCCGTTGTCGCCGCACAGAGACAGGGGCGGCAGAAAGAGTTTGTCTCCCGATTTCCGACAGGCCCGCTCTAGGTCGGCCCGGATGCGTGAGTTGGCCCCCACACCGCCGGCCACGGCGATCTTGCCGTAGCCCTTCTGCCGGGCGGCCTCCATGGCCCTGGGCACCAGGATGTCGCTGACAGCGGCCTGGAAAGAGGCGGCCAGGCCGGGGCCGTCCAACTCCTCCCCCTTTTGCTGAGCGTTGTGGAGCAGATTCAGCACGGCGGTCTTCAGCCCGGAGAAGGACATATCCAGGGGATGCCCCTCCACGTGAGAGCGGGGCAGGGAATACCGCTTGTCGTCCCCCCCCTGGGCCAGACGGTCCATGGGGCCCCCGCCGGGGTATCCGATGCCCAGCACCCGGGCGGCCTTGTCGAAACACTCCCCCGCGGCGTCGTCACGGGTGGCCCCCATGATCTCCATATCGGTGTAGTCCCGCACATCGGCAATCAGAGTATTGCCGCCGGAGACGCACAGGCAGACAAAGGGAGGCTCCAGGTCGGGGTGGGCGATGTAGTTGGCGGCGATGTGCCCCCGGATATGGTGGACCGGGATCAGGGGCACATCCAGGGCCAGGGCCACCGACTTGGCGAAATTGACCCCCACCAGCACCGCCCCGATCAGGCCGGGGGCGTAACTCACCGCAACGGCGTCGATGTCCGCCCGGGTGAGCCCGGCGTCGGCCAGAGCCTTGTCCGCCAGTCCCACGATGGCCTCCACGTGCTTTCGGGAGGCGATCTCGGGCACCACACCGCCGTAGAGGGTGTGCATGTCCACCTGGGAGGCGATGGCATCGGAGAGGACGGTGCGGCCGTCCCGCACCACCGCCGCCGCGGTCTCGTCACAGGTGGATTCAAAAGCCAGGATATTCAAAGGCCCGCCTCCGCTTCCAGTGGTACGAACACCTGTTTTTCATAAATGTGGTCCGGAAAAGCGCTGTGGTAGAGCTTCCGGTGGGTGACCATCAGCGCCTCGTCGGAAATGTCCGGGCCATAGGCCAGGACGATGTAGGGGACCCCGAATACCTGGGTGCGGTACCCCATCTCCCGAAGGCCCGCGCGCCGGTAAAAGCCCAGCCTCCGGCGGCGGAGGGCGTCGACTTCCTCGTCTCCCGTGTCGGGGATCTCCACCTCGCCGAAGACCCCGTGTCCTCCCTGGCAGAACTGGTCCAGCATCCGGCCCAGCAATTCACTCCCCGTTCCCTGGTTCCGCCCCTCGGGCAGGACCGCGAAATAATCCAGCATCACGTAGGGGTCCTCCCCCGCCTTCCAGTAGAGGGCGTAGGCCGCCAGCTCCCCCTCCCGGAACAGACCGTAAGGCTCATACTCCCCCCGGGCCATCAGCTCCAGCAGGCGGGACAGGGGTTTCAGCTCATCGGGGGGAAAATCCCGCTTCATGTGGCTATGAAACAATCTCTCTAATTCCTCCGGGCTCAACAGCCGGAACTGTGTGTCACGCATGGGGCTCCTCCTGAAATTCCAATGTCATGATGAGGGCGTCCTCCTTGGGCGCCTGATAATAGTCTTTTCTCCGGCCCACCTGGGCAAAACCGTGCTTCATGTAAAGCTGGATGGCGGGCGTGTTTGACTCCCGCACTTCCAGCGTGAGGAAGGCCAACTTGGAACGGCCGAAGCGGACGAACACATCCAGCAGATCGTCGGCGATTCCCTGGCCCCGGTAATCCTCCCGGACAGCGATGTTGTCCACATAGCCCTCGTCCACCACCACGTGGAGCCCGGCATAGCCCAGCACCGCCCCGTCGGCCCGCTGGGCCACGATAAAGGAGGCCAGGGGGTTGAACAGCTCCTCCTCCAGGGCCCGCTCCGACCAGGGGGTAGAGAAGCACTCCCGCTCGATCTGGGCGATCTCGTGAAGGTGGGAGCGGTCCATGGGGACCAATTTATAGTTTTTCATCCTTTCGCCTCCCCCCAGCTCTTCCCGGCAGCCGAGTCGGCCCGCATGGGCACGGCGTAATCCACCACGCCCTCCATCTCCCGGGTCAGCAGTTCTTTCACCTGTTCCGTCTCCCCCTCCGGGCACTCCACGATCAGCTCGTCGTGGACCTGGAGGACCAGCTTCGCCTCCAGGCCCGCCTCCTTCATAGCCTTCCACACCCGTATCATGGCCAGCTTGATCACATCGGCGGCGGTACCCTGGATGGGCATATTGAGGGCCACCCGCTCCCCAAAGGAGCGCAGGTTGAAATTGGAGGATTTCAGCTCGGGCAGCCAGCGGCGGCGGCCCATGAGGGTGGAGACGTAGCCGTTTTCCTTGGCCTGGGCCACCACCCGATCCATATACTCCCGCACACCGTGGAAGGTGGCGAAATAGCGTTCCATATACTCCTTGGCCTCCCCCCGGCTCACGCCGATGTCCTGGGACAGGGAGAAATCGGAGATACCATAGACGATCCCGAAATTCACCGCCTTGGCCCGGCGGCGCATCTCATGGCTCACCTGCTCCGGCGGGACCCCAAAAACCTGGGCGGCGGTGGCGGTGTGGATGTCCGCCCCACTGAGGAAGGCCTCCTGCATGGTCTTGTCATCGGCGATGTGGGCCAGCAGCCGCAGCTCGATCTGGGAGTAGTCGGCGTCCACCAGCATATGGCCGGGGGCCGCTACGAACATATACCGCAGCTGGGCGCCCAGCTCGGTGCGCACCGGGATGTTCTGGAGATTGGGCTCCGTGGAGGACAGCCGCCCCGTGGCGGTGACCGTGTTCTGGAAAGAGGTGTGGATGCGCCCGTCCGGGCCGATGACCTTGGACAGCCCGTCCACATAGGTGGACTTCAGCTTGGTGTACTGGCGGTAGCTCAGAATGGCGTCGATGATGGGGTGGTGGCCCTGGAGCTTTTCCAGCACCTCGGCATTGGTGGAGTATCCCGTTTTGGTCTTCTTCACCGGCGGCAGGCCCAGCTTGTCAAAGAGGATGTGACCAAGCTGCTGGGTGGAATTGATGTTGAAGGTCTCCCCCGCCAGGTCGTAGATCGCCGCCTCGTCCCGGCTGATCTGCTCATCCAGCATTTCTCCATACTTGGCCAGGGCCTTCCGGTCCACCAGCACGCCGGTATGCTCCATCTCGGCCAGCACCGGGCAGAGCGGAAGCTCTACGTCATAGCAGACCCGGCCCAGCTCCATCTCCTCCAACTGCTGGGACAGCACCCCATAGAGCGCCTCCACAAGGGCCGTGTGGCTGACCAGCGCCTCCATAGGCCCGGCGGGATCGGCCAGGGGACCGAAGGCGTCCGGGTCCTGGTAGGCCTTCGCCTTTGGGGTCTCCACGTTGAAATAGGACACCGACAGCTTTTCCAGCTCATAACTCCCGTCGGTGGGGGCCAGCAGGTAGGCGGCCAGCTCCGTGTCAAAGACGAAGCCCTCGGTGGAGAGGCCCTCCGTCAGCAGCGCCCCCATGAGTCCCTTGACCCCGTGGGACACCTTCCTGATCCCGGCGGAAAACAGGGCCCGGAGAAAGTCGTTATACCCCTCCAGCCGATCCGGGAAAAAGAGGGCGGCTCTCTCCGCCTTCCCACTCCCCCACGCCACACAGACGCCGTTCAGGCCGGGCAGGGCTACCAGGGCCACGTGGTCCAGCCCCCGCCAGAGGGTCAGCAGCTCCTCCATCCGGGATGCGTCGGTAACGATCTCCCTTTCCAGATGTCCCTCAAAGGCGGAGGGCGCGCCGGATGGCGTCCCGGCGCCGGCCGTCAACCCCATTTTGTCGATGAGCTTGGAAAACTCCAGCTTGAGGAACAGCTCGTAGAGGGCCGGGCCATCCACCGGCTTCCGGGCGGCGTCCTCCGGCTTGAAGTCGATGGGGGCGTCCCGGTGGATGGTGGCCAGGTCATAGGACATCCGGGCCATCTCCCGGCCCTCCTCCAGCTTCTTCACCACCCCCGGCTTGGCCGGGGTCTCCGGGGCGGTGACGATCTCCGGCATATGGTCGTAGAGGTGGGCTATGGAACCGTACATCTGGATGAGCCCCATGGCGGTCTTTTCCCCGATGCCCTTCACGCCGGGGATATTGTCGGAGGAATCCCCCATAAGGGCTTTCAGGTCCACGATATGGATGGGGTCAAACCCGTATTCGGCCCGGAAGGCCTCCGACGTCATGTCCCGGGTGGTGGTCTGCCCCATACGGGTGGTCACCAGCTTGACGGTGGTCTGTTCGGTGATCAGCTGGAGGGAGTCTTTGTCCCCGGTGACCACCACCGTCTCCCAGCCGGCCTTACCGTCCAGCTCGGCGATGGTGCCGATCAGGTCGTCGGCCTCCCAGCCGTCCAGCTCGTAGGTGGGGATATTCATGGCATGGAGCACGTCCTTCAGGATGGGCAGCTGGGCCGCCAGCTCGTCCGGCATCCCCTTGCGCTGGGCCTTATAGCCCTCGTAGGCCAAATGGCGGAAGGTGGGCGCCTTCCGGTCAAAGGTGACACACAGGCCCTCCGGAGCCTCCTCGTCCAGCAGCTTGAACAGGATATTGAGAAAGCCGTAGACCGCGTTGGTGGGGGTGCCGTCCCGGGTGGTGAGCATCCGGATGCCGTAAAAGGCCCGGTTGATGATAGAGTTGCCGTCGATGACCATAAGCTTCATTAGGAAGCCTCCTGCCTCCGGGGTTGCCCGGACATAAAATTTCAAATTACAGTATACCAGCTTTCCCCATTTGGGGCAAGCTAAAACAAGAAGGGCGCCCCCTGTCAAAAGGGGCGCCCTTCTCCGTCTTTAGATCCCGTCTTTCATCCGCCCCAAGGGCACGTATACCGTCAGCCACATGGTAATGAAGCAGGCAAGCCCGCCGATCACATTGGAGATTGGTTCCGCCCAGAATACCCCGTCCACGCCCCAGCCGATGCCGGGCAGGAGCAGGGTCAGGGGCGCCACGATCATCACTTTGCGGAACATGGAAAAAAACACGGCGCTTTTGGACCGGTTCAGGGCTACCGATACCGACTGGCCGATGAACTGGAAGGCCATACAGAAAAAGGCGGCGAAGTAGATGCGGAAGGCCGGTATCCCCGCCTCCAGCAGCTCCGATTCACTGTTGAAGATGTGTATGAACACCTGGGGTGCCGCCATAACCAGGATCCAGACCACAAGGGAATAGCCCAAAGAGGAAATGGCGGTGAAACGAATCCCCTCCCGGACCCGGCCGTAGAGCCCGGCGCCGTAGTTATAGCCCAGCACGGGCTGACAGCCGTTGGTGAGGCCGGTCAGCGGCATGGTAAAGACCTCCCGCACCGAGTTGATGACGGTCATCACCCCCACGTATAGGTCTCCCCCCACCCGCTGGAGGGTGGCGTTGCACAAAATCTGCACCAGGGAGTTTGTAAGGGACATAACGAAACCGGAGGTGCCCAGGGCCAATATCCGCCGGACCCGCTGCCAGCGAAGGGCCAGCGCGCTTTTTCTCAGGCGCAGGATGGCCTTCGGCCCCGTCAAAAACCCCAGGACCCACACCGCGGAGCACCCCTGGGAGATCACCGTGGCCAGGGCGGCCCCCCGGACGCCCATCTGGAAGATAAAAATGAAAACGGGGTCCAAAACCAGGTTGACCGCCGCCCCCAAAGCCACCGTCATCATGCCCACCCGGCCAAAGCCCTGGGAGTTGATAAAGGGGTTCATCCCCAGCCCCACCATCACAAAGATCGTGCCCAGCAGGTAGATGGTGAGATAGTTGTCCGCATAGGGAAAGGTGGCGTCGCTGGCCCCGAAGAGGTACAGGATGGGCCTTTTGAACAGCAGACACAGCACCGTCAGACAGACCCCAAAGAATAGAAGAAGCGTAAAGGAATTTCCCATCACATTTTCCGCCTCGCTGTTTTCCCCCCTGCCCCGGTGGATGGAGCACAGCGGCGCGCCGCCCATGCCGCAGAGATTGGCGAAGCCGATCAAAATGGAGATGACTGGGAGGCAGAGGCCCAGCCCGGTGATGGACAGCCGCCCCACCCCCTCCAGATGCCCCAGGTACACCCGGTCCACAATGTTGTACAGGATGTTGATCAGCTGGGCCGCCGTCATGGGCAGGGCCATGGAAAAGATGTTCCCCGAGACCTTTCCCTGGGAAAAATCATTCTTCTCCATCCGCCCGCCCCCTTGCGTTTTTTATGCCAACGTGTATGATAGGTATTATACAAAATTTCTCTCTCCGGGGCAAGCCCCTGAAAGGAGCCCAGCCATGTTTCTCACCGAGGCGCAAGACTTATTTCCCGAACTAAAAGCGCTGAAAGACGACCTCCACCGCCATCCGGAGGTAAGCTTCCAGGAGCGGCGCACCACCGCCCGGATCAAGGAGCTTTTGGCCCCTCTTGGCCTCGCGCTCATCGACCTGGGCATGGAGACCGGCGTAACAGCTCTCCTCCGGGGCGGCCGCCCGGGAAAGACGGTGGCCCTCCGGGCCGACATCGACGCTCTGGAACAGCAGGAGCCTGCGGGCAAGGCCGTCGTTTCCCAGATCCCAAACCGGATGCACGCCTGCGGCCACGACTTCCACACCGCCGCCCTTTACGGCGCCGCCCGGCTCCTCTCTGCCCACCGGACGGAACTGGCAGGGGACGTGGTTTTCCTCTTCCAGCCCGCCGAGGAATTTACCCAGGGGGCGGCGGCCATGATCCGCCACGGCCTGTGGAAAAAGCTGCCCTGTAAACCAGATTTCCTTTTCGGCCTTCACAACCGCCCGGAAATTTCCCGGGGACAGATCGCCGTCCTCCCCGGTCCCATTATGGCGGGCAAGTCCAACTTTAAAGTGGTTTTTCACGGCAGGACCGGCCACGGCGGCTCCCCCCATAAATGTGTGGACGTCCTGGTTCCGGCGGCGGCCTTCATCCAGGGGGTCCAGAGCATCGTCAGCCGCAACGCCGACCCGCTGGAGGGCCTTGTCTGCGCCGTGTGCTCCATCCATGGCGGCTCCCCGGAGAACTTTGCCCCCGACCAGGTGACCATGACGGGCAGCATCCGGGCCCTTTCGGAGGAGGTAAAGGCCATGGCCGAGGGCCGGGTCCGGGCTCTGGCCGGACAAATTGCCGCCGCCTACGGCTGTACCGCCCACGTTGACCTGATCCCCGAGGTGCCGGTGACCTGGAACAGCCCAGAGATGACCGCCCTGGCCCGCCGGGCGGCGGAGGCGGTGGTAGGGACGGAGAACATCGTCCAGCCCAGGCCCGCCATGGGCTCCGAGGACTTCGCCGTCTTCGGCCGGGACGTCCCCTCCTTCTTTTACTGGGTGGGCTCCGGCTATCCCGGTCAGGAGATGCCCTGCTGGCACAGCGATCAATTCACCACTGATGACGAGGCCCTGCCCATCGCCGCCGCCCTTCTGGCCCAATCGGCGCTGGTCGGGCTGGCATGAAAGGAAATGAGCTCTATGGAAGAATTACTGGAACAGCTCTGCGGTAAGGACACCAAGCTGGCCTACCAGGCCCTTCTGTCCCTGAAGGCGGAGAGCAACTCCTCCCCCGCGGTCTATACCTATTTTGACCGGTTTCTGGAAATGATGGACGACGCCAGCTCCTATCTGCGCACCAGAAGCCTCCTTCTGCTGTGCGCCAACGCCCGGTGGGATCGGGAGAACAAACTGGACGGGGCCATAGACCGTTTTCTGGCCCATATTTCCGATCCAAAGCCCATCACCGCCCGGCAGTTTATTCAAGCCCTGCCCCAGGTGGCCCTGCATAAACCCGCTCTGGCGCCCAGGATCCGGGCCGCGCTGGAAAACGCCGATCTGAGCGCCTACCCGGACAGCATGGCGCCCCTCGTCCTCAAGGACATCACCAACGCCTTGCGGCAGATATAAAAACGGCCCCCCTTCCTTTTCGGAAGGGGGGCCGCCGATTTACCCGCCCGTCTTTGTATAAGCCAGCACCGCGTCCCGCAGAAACGCGGCACAGCCGGGCGTTTCCCCGTCGTAATAGGCGGTGAACCGCTCGTCGGTCACGTACAGCTCCGCGATCCCCCTGTGGCGCCGGGGATCATAGCTCTGCCCGCCGAAACACAACCATTTCCCATGGAGGGCGGCGATACGCTGTCCCTCCGCCCCGGCGGGGTCCTCCCCCGCCTGGACGGCGGCGGACAGGGCGGACTTGATCTCCTCCCCCAGGGCCTCCCAGGCCTCATGTCCCGCCTGGTCCATGGACAGAAAGGCCTCATTGGCCTCGTCGGCCGGCCGGTCTCCGTACTTGGCCCGCACCTCTTTTCCGTAGCGTGCCTCGTTCTCCTCCACAGCCTTCTTTTGGAAGGCGCGGAATTTTTCCTCGTCTTTCATACTGATTTCTCCTTTCGCTTCCCGCAGAGTATGTTCGACTGTCAGGATGAGATCTTCCAGACGTTCCCGACGCTCCACCAGGGCCCTCAGATGGCTCTCCAGAGCCGCCTGCCGGTCGAAGCCCGGGTCGTCCAGAATGGCGCCGATGGCCTCCAGCCGCAGACCCAGCTCCCGATAGAACAAGATCTGCTGAAGCCGGTCCACCTCCGCCGGTCCGTAGAGCCGGTACCCCGCCCCGGTCGTCCGCCCCGGCTTCAAAAGCCCCAGATGGTCGTACCACCGCAGGGTCCGGGCAGTGATCCCGGACAGGTCCGCCAGCGCCTTTACGGTATATTCCATTGGTCATCCCTCCTGACAAGATCCAGCATACTCCTTGCCGTTACGAAAAGGTCAAGAAAAAAATCAAATCATTGAGCGTTGTTTTTTGATGCTCTGATTTTGCCCGAAACAGGCCGGAAAGACCTCGCCGGGTTTTTCCGGCCCTGTTTGTATGTTACACGAGAAACACTGACAGCCTATGTCACGTTTCTCAAATAAAAAAGAGACAGACGAATGTCTGTCTCTTTTCTCGCTCTGAAATCAGGCCAGCTGAGCCTTGGCCAGCTGGGTGAGCTGGGTGAAGGCGGCCTTGTCGTTGACGGCCATCTCAGCCAGCATCTTGCGGTTGATGGTGATGCCGGCCTTCTTCAGGCCGTTGACGAAGGTGGAGTAGTTCATCCCGTTCATCTTGCAGGCGGCGGAGATACGGGTGATCCACAGGGAGCGGAAGTCACGCTTCTTCAGGCGGCGGCCGATGTAAGCGTACTTCAGGGACTTCATGACCTGCTCGTTGGCCATCTTGAAGTGCTTGGACTTGGCGCCCCAGTAACCCTTCGCCAGCTTCAGGACCTTATTTCTTCTCTTGCGCGTCATCATCGCGCCTTTAACTCTAGCCATGGTATTTGAAACCTCCTATATTCGAGTAAAAATCAAATTATTTGTAAGGGATCATACGCTTGATGGTGGCCGCATTGGTATCATCAGCGTAGGCACCCTTGCGGAGGCCTCTTTTGCGCTTGGTGTCCTTGCCGTGGCCGTTGAGCAGGTGGGACTTATAGGCGTGGGCCCGCTTGACCTTGCCGGTCTTGGTCAGATTGAATCTCTTTTTCGCCCCGGTATGGGTCTTGAGTTTAGGCATGGTGTATTCTCCTTTATCGTAAAATGAACTTGCTTACTTTTTAGGCTCCTTGGCGATCTTGGAGGAGAGGAAAATGGACATATGACGGCCGTCCAGCTTGGGCTCCTTGTCCATGGCGGCCACTTCGGCGCACTCCTCGGCGAACTTCAGCAGCAGCTCCCGGCCGATCTCGGTGTGGGCCATTTCACGGCCGCGGAAGCGCACGGTGACCTTCACCCGGTCCCCTTCACCCAAAAACTTCTGGGCGTTGCGCAGCTTGACGTTGAAATCGTTCACGTCGATGCTGGGAGACATGCGCACTTCCTTGATCTCCACCACATGCTGATTCTTCTTGGCCTCTTTCTCCCGCTTGGTCTGCTCGAACTTGAACTTGCCGTAGTCCATGAGCTTGCACACGGGGGGAACGGCGTTGGGAGAGATCTTCACCAGGTCCAGGCTGGCCTCCTCGGCCTTCTCCAGGGCCTCCCGGGCGGACATGATGCCAAGCTGCTCACCGTCGGCGGCGACCAGGCGCACTTCCTTGTCCCGGATCTCTTCATTGATCTGATGACCTTTGTTGCTGATACGAAAGCACCTCCATTCAACACACACACGTTTTTCACATACAAAAAACACGGAGCCGAAACGGCTCCGTGCAACAAGACAAAACACCGCCGGATATTCCGGCGAGCGATACCATGTTGACCCCTTCGGCTCTGGCCGGGAGGTGAGGACGAAACCGTTCCTTCTTTATTGTGCTTTGATAGTATACCAGTCCACGCCTGCTCTGTCAAGTGTTTTTTAACCACACTGAAAAAGCCTTCCCAAAGCGGAAGGCTTTTTCAGATCACCGGCGCAGATACCGGCGGCAGACCTCGTTGGCTCTGGCAGCCGTCTCACTCTCGTCCAGCGTCACCAGTTCCCCGTTTTGCACCACGGGGACGCCGTTGATGATGGTATAGTCCACCGCCCCTTTGAAGCCTACGGTGCCCAGCATGGATTTGGGATCGAACTGGGCCCCCGCCAGCTCCGGGCGGGTCAGGCGGATGAGGAACAGGTCGGCGGCCATGCCGGGGGCCAGGAAGCCGATGTCGGTCCGGCCCAGGAGCTTGGCGGAGCCACGGGTGGCCAGCTTCAAAATGTCATACCCCGTGGGGGCCAGGGCGCTGGAGTGGAGCCGGTGCAGAAGATAGCACACCCGCAGCTCCTCCAGCAGGTTGGAGCCGTCGTTGGAGGCGGCGCCGTCCACCGCCAGGCCCACGTTTACCCCCAGCCGGAGCATCTCGGGCACCCGGCAGACGCCGGAGGCCAGCTTCATGTTGGAGATGGGACAGTGGGCCACGCCGGTGCCGGTCTCCGCCAGCACCTTCAGCTCGTCATCGTTGAACCAGATGCCGTGGGCGTACCACACGTCGGGCCCGGTCCAGCCCACAGAGCGCATATACTCCAGGGGCCGCATCCCAAACTTCTGGAGGGTGTAGTCCTCCTCGTCCCTGGTCTCGGCCACGTGGGTATGGAGCCGGACCCCGAGGGACCGGGCCAGCTTGGCGCTCTCCCGCAGCAGGTCGGTGGACACCGAAAAGGGCGAGCAGGGCGCCAGGGCCACCTGACGCATGGAAAAGCGGCTGTCGTCGTGCCACACCCGCACCAGACGCTCGGAGTCGGCCAGGATGTCGTCGATGGTCTGCACCACGCTGTCCGGGGGCAGGCCCCCGTCCTTCTTGGACAGGTCCATGGAGCCCCGGGAGGCCACGAACCGCATCCCCACCTGCTGGGCGGCCCGGAACTGGGCGGCGATCAGGTCCCCGCCGTTCTTTGGAAAGACATAATGGTGGTCGAAACAGGTTGTGGTGCCCGTCTTGGCCAGCTCCGCCAGCCCCACCAGGGAGGCGCAGGACTCCACCTCCTCATCCAATCCCTTCCACACCTCGTAGAGTGTCACCAGCCAGGGAAAGAGCTCCATCCGCTGGACCTCGGGGAGATTCCGGGAAAAGAGCTGATAGAGGTGGTGGTGGGTGTTGATAAGGCCGGGATAGACCACCATATCCCCGGCGTCGATAACCTGCTCGGCCTGCCGGGCCTGGGGACCGATGTACTCGATGGCGTTGTCCCGGATGAAGAGGTTGCACCGTTCGTAGAGGGTGTCCTTGTCGTCACAGGAGACGATATACCGGGCGTTTTTGATAAGCAGCGTGGACATGTGCATACCTCCCTCATATGGATCAGGCGGGCTGACAGCTCAACTGATTCAGATCGTTTACTTGGAACGTGATATCCCCTTCGGCGGCTTGGAATCCCGCGGTGTCCAGATAAATGTCGATCCGCTCCCCGGGGCCGGTCCCCTTTTGGGCTTCCCTCGTATTTTTTAGTTTATCACACCAGGATGGGGAACACAATGGGCGGGACATATTTGTCCTTCTGGCTACAACGGATTTCCCATTATAAAAAACAAGGGAGCCGGCTGAAACAGCCGGCTCCCTTGCCTCTTTCCCGCCGTTCTTACTGGATGCTGGTGACCGTGTACCCGGCGTTGGCCACGGCCTGCTTCAGGGCTTCGTCGGTGGCGTCGCCGGTGACAGTGGCGGTCTTGGTCTCCAGGTCCACCACGGCGGTGACCCCGTCCAGCTTGGTGAGGGCCTCGGTGACGTGGGCCACGCAGTGCTGGCACATCATGCCCTCGATGACAATTTTCTTTTCCATAGTATTTTTCGCTCCTTCTTTCTTTATTTTCTCCTCCGGCACCGCCGTTTTAGGGGCGGTATGCCTGGGTTTGAACAACTTCAGCCGCAGGGCGTTGGACACCACGCACACCGAGCTCAGAGACATGGCGGCGGCGGCAATCATGGGGGAGAGCTGAATGTGGAAAATGGGATAAAAGGCTCCGGCGGCCAGGGGGATGCAGATAGCGTTGTAGAAAAAGGCCCAGAAAAGGTTTTCCTTGATGTTCTTGATGGTGGCCTTGGAGAGCTCCACCGCCGTCACGGCGTCCATCAGGTCGCTCTTCATCAGCACCACGTCGGCGGACTCGATGGCCACGTCGGTGCCCGCCCCGATGGCCAGGCCCACGTCGGACCGGGCCAGGGCGGGGGCGTCGTTGATGCCGTCCCCCACCATCGCTACTTTTTTGCCCTTCGCCTGAAGGTCGGCGATGACCTTTTCCTTATCCTGGGGCAGCACTTCTGCCACAACGTCCGTCAAGGCCAACTCCTTGGCAATGGCCTGGGCGGTGCGGCGGTTGTCTCCGGTGAGCATCACAACCTCCAGCCCCAGATCCCGCAGGGCGGCAATGGCGGCGGCGCTGGTGGGCTTCACCGTGTCGGCCACGGCCACGATCCCGATGAGCCTGCCGTCCTGGGCAAAGTAGAGAGGGGTCTTTCCCGCCCCGGCCAGGGCTTCGGGGGTCTCCCCCGCCGCCGTCAGATCGATCTGGTTCTCCTCCATCATGGCCCTGTTGCCCGCCAGGAAGCGGGCCCCCTGGACAGCGGCGGTGACCCCCCGGCCGTGGACGGCCTGGAACTCCTGGGCGGGAACCAGGGGGATGTTCCGCTGTTCCGCCTCGGCCACCACGGCCTGGGCCAGGGGGTGCTCCGAGGGCTTTTCCAGGGAGGCCGCCACGCAGAGGAGCTCCTCCTCGGTGGTCTCCCCCAGAGGCGTCAGGTCGGTCACCACGGGCTTTCCCTGGGTGACGGTGCCCGTCTTATCCAGGACCACGGTCTGGATGGAGCGAAGCCCCTCTAGGGCCTCGGCGGATTTGAACAGGATGCCGTTTTCCGCCCCCTTCCCTGTGCCCACCATGATGGCCACAGGCGTGGCCAGGCCCAGGGCGCAGGGACAGGAGATGACCAGCACTGCCACTCCGGCGGTGAGGGCCCGGGTAAAGTCGCCGGTGGCGAAGAACCAGACAGCGGCGGTGACAAGGGCGATGCAGATGACCACCGGGACGAATACCCCGGCCACCTTGTCAGCCAGCTTGGCGATGGGGGCCTTGGAGGAGGCGGCCTCGTCCACCAGGGCGATCATCTGGGCCAGGGTGGTGTCGTCCCCCACCCGGGTGGCCTTGAAGGTGAAGGCGCCGGATTTGTTGATGGCGGCGGCCGCCACCTTGTCCCCCGGCCCCTTGTCCACGGGGATGGACTCGCCGGTGAGGGCCGACTCGTCAATGGAGGAGGAGCCCTCCACGATCTCGCCGTCCACGGGGATGGCCTGCCCGGGCCGGACCACGATCAGGTCCCCCACCGCCACTTCCTCCACGGGGATGACGGCCTCCTGCCCCCCCCGGAGGACGGTGGCTGTCTTGGGCGCCAGGTCCATCAGCCGGGAGATGGCCTCCCCCGTCTTGCCCTTGGAGCGGGTCTCCAGGTACTTGCCCAGGGTGATGAGGGCCAGGATCATGCCGGCGGACTCAAAATAGAGGTCCATGGACCACCGCTCCACCCGGGCCAGGTCCCCGTGGCCCAGCCCCCAGCCGATCTCAAAGATGGCGGCCACGCCGTAGATGACGGCGGCGGCGGAGCCCAGGGCGATAAGGGAATCCATGTTGGGGGATCGGTGGGCCAGGGTCTTGAAGCCCACTTTGTAGTATTTGTCGTTGACGTACATGATGGGCAGGAGCAGCAGGAATTGGGTCAGGGCAAAAATAAGTGCGTTTTGCGTCCCATGAAAAACATGGGGGATGGGCCAGCCCATCATGTGGCCCATGGAGAGGTAAAAGAGGGGGATCAGAAAAACGAAGGAGACGATGAGACGGTGCTTCATCCCCTTGAGCTCCTCCTCCATGGAGGGCACGCCCGCTGTGGCCGACTCCTTCTTCCCCGCTTTTCCGGGGATCTGGGCGCCGTAGCCGGAGTCCACCACGGCGGCGATGATGCTGTCGGGGCTCTGGGCGGCTGGGTCGTAGTCCACCTGCATGATCCCGCCCAGCAGGTTCACGTTCACCCCGGACACGCCCTCCAGTTTGGACACCGCCTTCTCCACGTGGGCAGAGCAGGCCGAGCAGGTCATTCCTGTGACTGTAAATTTTTCTCTCATGGCGTTTCCTCGCAATCTAAGGTCGGTGCGTTACTTTAATATCTTGTCCAAAGTGGCGATCAATTCTTCTACTTTTTCGCCCCGGTCCTCCGCCGTGGCCGCCTGCTGGACACAGCCCCGGAGATGGGCGGTCAAAATCTCCCGGTTCACACGGTTCAAAAGGGCCTCGGTAGCCATCACCTGCTGGGAGATATCGATGCAGTAGCGGTCCTCCTCCACCATCTTGAGGATGCCGTCCAACTGGCCGCGGGCTGTTTTCAACAGCCGGAGGGTCTTGTTCTTGTCTGCCATCATGGGGCAAACCTCCTTTTGGTATTTCATCCATAGACACCCCCCAGGGGGGTAGTGTTATCATAGCGCATTGATAGGGTTTTGTCAAGGACAACTCCAGAAAAAAACAGACGGACAGCCAAAGCTGTCCGTCTGTCAAATAGATCCAAATCACCGCTCGCCCTTGTCGTAGGGAATGCCCTCGGCCCGGGGCGCCTGGGAGTTGCGGGCGGTAAAGGCCAGGACCACCAGAGTGGCGATGTAGGGCACCATCTTGTAGACGTCGCTGGGGATGTTCAGGGCCACCAGCGCGGGGACCACGGAATAGGTGGCGGCGATGGTCTTCATAAAGCCGAAGAAGAGGGAGGCGAAGAGGATGCGCCCCGGCTTCCACTGGCCGAAGATCAGCACGGCCAGGGCCAGGAAGCCGTAGCCGGAGACGGTGGCGTTGAAGTTGGTGGAGGTGGGGATGACGAACACCAGCCCGCCCACGCCCGCCAGCGCGCCCGAGATCAGGGTGCCGGCGTAGCGCATCTTGTAGACGTTGATGCCCACGGAGTCGGCAGCCTGCGGATGCTCGCCACAGGCCCTCAGACGCAGCCCGAAGCGGGTCTTGTAGAGGACGATGGCGGACACGGCCAGAATGCCGAAGCCGATATAGGTGGTGAGATAGCTGTTGCGGAAGAACATCTGCCCAATGACCGGGATGTCTCCCAGCAGGGGGACCTTTTCAATGACAAAGTGGTTGGCGAAGGGCACCTGCTGCACCCCCAGCACCAGCCGGGCCACAAAGATGGAGATGGCGGGGGCGAACACGTTGATGGCGGTGCCCGAGATGGTCTGGTCGGCCTTCATGTTGATGGAGGCGTAGGCGTGGACCAAACTGACCACCATGCCCGTGACGGCGGAAACCAGCAGGGCCAGCAGCAGCATCCCCTGCTCAGAGGTGGCGTCTGGGTTCTGGAACAGGTGTAGGAACATGATACCGGTAAAGGCGCCAATGATCATGGTGCCGTCCAGGGCGATGTTGACGATGCCGGACCGCTCGGCGAAGAGACCGCCCAGGGCCACGATGAGGAGGGGCACGGAGAAGCTCATCATCTGCTGGACCATAAAAATCAGAAGGTCAAGTCCGCTCACTGTCCCTCACCTCCTTTTCCATCTTCCGCTTGCTGCGTCTGATCCTGGAGTTCTTGATGGTCCGTCTCAACTTTCTCCTGAGCGGCCGCCTTGGGCGCAAGCTTGATCTTTCCAATCAGCTGGCTGAAGAAGAGGGCAAAGGCGGCGAAGTAGATGATGACGGCGGACATGATATCCACAATCTGGGTGGGGAAGCCATAAGACTGCATGGACAGTCCGCCCTGGGTCAGGTAGGCCATAAAGGTCCCGGTGAAGATGATGGCGATGGGGTTGGACATGCCCAGCAGGGCCACGGGGATGCCGTTGAAGCCCTCGGCGGCCAGCACATCCAGCACAGGGATGCCGGAACCGGCGCCGGAGAGATAGTAGAGGGCCCCGCCGATACCGGACAGCCCCCCGGCAAAGACCATGGCAAGCAGGATATTCTTCTTGTCGTTGATGCCGGCGTACTTGGCGGCGTCCCGGTTATAGCCGCAGGCCTTCAGCTCGAAGCCCAGCTTGGTCTTTTCCAGGATGACCCAGACCACCACGCCCAGAATGGCGGCGATCACGAAGCCGGCGTTGGCGCTGGAGGGGGCGCCGCCGTCCACAAAAATCTTGTCAAAGCCCAGCTTGGGCAGAACGGCGGTGGCCGCGGGCTGAAGGGACATATTTTTCGCCCGGTCAAAGACGAATTTGCGGACCAGGAGATTGGCCGTGGACATGCCAATATAGTTCATCATGATGCAGGCGATGACCTCGTTGATGTTGCAGTAAGCCTTCAGCAGGCCGGGGACGCTACCCCACAGCGCCCCCACCAGTGCGGCGGTCAGGATGGCAACCAGGCAGTGGATCCCGGCGGGCAGTCCGGTAAACTTCACGCCGACGTAGACGGCGGCGAAGGCCCCCATGACATACTGGCCGGAGGCGCCGATGTTGAAGAGGCCCGTCTTTTTGGCAAAGCCCACCGATAGGCCGGTCATGATGATGGGCGTGGCGTAATAGAGGACCTGTCCCATATTTTTGGGGTTTTTCACGCCGCCGGTTGCGATAGCCCGGAAACCGGGCAGGGCGTTGGAGGGGTTGGAGATGAACAGGATCACGAGGCCCACCAGCATACCGATGAGAATGGCCATGATCGAGGCCATGGCGTTGCGAAAGCCCTGGCGCTCCAGGAGATTGCCGTTTGTCTTCACGCCGCCTCACCGTCCTCTCCGTAGGACTGGACCATATTTGGATACCAAATCTTCATGTTCAGCCCACCGCCTTTCTCTTGGAGCCGGCCATGTAAAGGCCAAGCTCCTGTACCGTGACCTGCCGGGGATCCAGCTCTGCCACGATCTCCCCTTCGTAAATCACCAGGATACGGTCGGCCAGATTCATCACCTCGTCCAGTTCCAGGGACACCAACAGAATTCCCTTGCCGTTGTCCCGCTCCGCCACCAGCTGATGGTGGATGTACTCGATGGCGCCCACGTCCAGGCCACGGGTAGGCTGGACGGCGATGAGGAGATCGGGATCCCGGTCGATCTCCCGGGCCACGATGGCCTTCTGCTGGTTGCCGCCGGACATGGAACGGGCCGTGGTCCTGCCCCCCTGGCCGGAGCGGATGTCGTACTTTTCAATGAGCTTGTCGCCATACTGGAAGATCTTGTCGTACTTCAAAAAGCCCCCGGAACAGAACTCCGGCTCAAAATAGCTCTGGAGCACCAGGTTATAGGCCAGGGGGTAATCCAGCACCAGGCCGTGCTTGTGCCGGTCCTCGGGGATATGGCCCAGGCCGTGGGTGTTCTTGTGGCGGATGGAGGAATGGGTCACGTCCTCCCCCTTCAGCCGCACCGTGCCGGAGTCCGGTTTCATCAGGCCGGTGATGGCCTGCACCAGCTCGGTCTGGCCGTTTCCGTCGATCCCGGCCACGCAGACGATCTCGCCCCGGCGCACCTTCAGGGAAACGCCGTTAACCACCTTTTTTCCGTGGTCCTTATTGATGACGGTAAGGCCCTCGGTCTCAAAGACCACGTCGGTGGGATGGGCGGGGCCTTTCTCCACCTTCAGTTCCACCTTGCGGCCCACCATCATCTCGCTCATCTCCTCCTTGGAGACGCCGGAGACGTCAATGGTGCCGATGTATTTGCCCTTTCGGAGGACGGTGCAGCGGTCGGCCACCTCTTTGATCTCATTGAGCTTGTGGGTGATGAAGAGGATGGACTTGCCCTCGGCGGCCAGACCCTTCATGATCTTCATCAGCTCTTCGATCTCCTGGGGAGTCAATACGGCGGTCGGCTCGTCAAAGATCAGGATCTCATTGTCCCGGTAGAGCATCTTCAGGATTTCCACCCGCTGCTGCATCCCCACGGTGATATTTTCGATGAGGGCGTCCGGGTCCACCCGCAGGCCGTACTGCTCGGAGAGGGTCACCACTTTCTTCCGGGCCTCGTCCATCTTCAAAAAGCCATGGCTGGTGGTCTCCATCCCCAGGACGATGTTTTGGAGCACAGTAAAATTGTGGACCAGCTTAAAGTGCTGATGCACCATGCCGATCCCAAGGTCGTTGGCGTCGTTGGGGTCCTTGATCTGGACGACCTCCCCATTCTTTTTGATGACGCCCTTCTCCGGCTGATACAGCCCGAACAGGACGCTCATCAGGGTGGACTTCCCCGCTCCGTTCTCACCGAGCAGGGCGTGGATCTCACCTTTTTTGAGCTGCAGGGTGATGTCATCGTTGGCAATGATCCCGGGAAATTCCTTCGTGATATTGCACATCTCGATGATGTACTCACTCATCCAGCGCCACTCCCTTCTTCTCAGACTCCCGTTCTCACGGGCGATGATTCGGTTCCATTATATCGCTCCATTCGGCATTTTGCAAGGAAAACGCTCGAAAAAAATCAGTTATCCTAAAAGAAATTATGCAACTTCACCAAGTGTTGAGATATCCATACTTGTCAACTGTTTTTACTTGCCAAGCTGTCCATTTTTCTGCCAGGCCGCCAGCACGGCGTCGATGGCGGCGGCCCGGAGGCCGTGGCGCTCCAGCTCCGCCACGCCGGCGATGGTGGAGCCGCCGGGGGAGCACACGTCGTCCTTGAGCTTTCCGGGATGGGCCCCGCTCTCCAGCACCATGGAGGCCGCCCCCAGGGTCATCTGGGCGGCATAGACCAGCGCCTTGCTCCGGGGCAGGCCCGCGGCCACGCCGCCGTCGGCCAGCGCCTCGATATAAGGATAGATAAACGCCGGGCCGCAGCCCGCCACGGCGCTGAACGCATCCATCAGCCCTTCCTCGATGCGCTCCACCCGGCCGGTCTGGGCCAAAATGTCCTCCACATCTGTAAAGTGTTTTTCCTTGGCGGTTTTTCCACCCGACAAAGCGGTCATCCCCGCCCCGATGGCACAGGGAGTATTGGGCATGATCCGCAGGACGGGCACCCGCTCTCCCGTCCAGCTCTCGAGGTCGGCCAGAAGGACGCCGGCCGCCACCGAGACCACCACCCGGTCCATCAGGGCACCGGACAGCTCTTCCAGCACCCCGTGGATCAGCTTGGGTTTGACGCAGAGGAAAACATACTCCCCCGCCGCCGCGGCCTCTTGATTTGTCCGGACCGCCTGGCAACCAATTTCCCTTGCCAGTTCTTCCGCCTTTTCAAAGGTTCGGTTGGCCACCACCACCTGGTCGGGCCCCAACGCCCGGCAGGCCGCCTTGATCAGGGCCGAGCCCATATTCCCCGTTCCGATAAATGCCGCCTTTTTCAAGCCGCTCCCCCCTAAGAATATTGATTTTTTTATTATATCATTTCCGACCCGGCTCGTCTACTGTCACTGGGGCGGTTCCGGCGGCATAGAGATGGAAAAAGGAGGTCTGCACAGTGGAGCCGTTTCCCCTCTCTCTGCCCCACCCCGCCGCCGCAGCCGTACTGCGGGGCGACGGGGCCAATCCCGATCTGTCCGGCGAGGTCCTGTTCTACCCTTACAGCGCCGGGACCCTGGTGGTGGTCCGGGCGGTGGGTCTCCCCTCCCCCGGATTTCTGGGCTTTCATATCCACGCCATGGGCGACTGTACCACCGGGGGCGATGTCCCCTTCCAGCGGGCAGGCAGCCACTATGATACCCACGGGTTCCCCCACCCCTGGCACAGCGGCGACCTGCCCCCGCTGCTGGGCTCCCAGACCGGGACCGCCCTGCTGGCGGTCTACACCGACCGGTTCCGCCCCGAGGAGGTCATCGGACGGTCTGTGATGGTACACGAAAAGGCCGACGACTTCCGCTCCCAGCCCGCCGGAGACAGCGGGGACCGCATCGCCTGCGGGGTCATCCGCCCCCTGTGACAAAAAGAAGAGCCGGACGGCGATCCGTCCGGCTCTTCTCATACAGTCCTATCAAATTTCCAGGCCGTCCCCGAAAAGGCTGTTGGTCTCCGGGTCCTCCGCGATCCGCATAGCGCCCTGGATCTGAGCCCCCTGGCAGATGGAGATCATGCCGGCGGAGACATTGCCCGCCAAAACGGCCTTGGGCAGGAAGGAGGCGGACCGGGCGATCTGGAGATTGCCCTTCACCTTGCCGCCCGACTCCAGGTCGGTGGCCAGGATATCCCCCACCACCAGAGCGCCCTCGTCCAGACAGACCGACGCGGTGGCGGTGATGTTGCCCTGAATGGCACAGCCAGCCAGCGTCACGGCCCCGCCCTTCACATCGCCCAGCACCTTGCCGGTGATCCGCACGTTGCCGGTGGCCTCCAGGTTGCCCTTCAGCTTACCCAGGACCTCCACGTCGCCCTCGGCCCGCAGATCCCCGAAAAGAGAGGTCCCGGCCGAGATCACAGTGGCGCCGGGGCGGATGAAGGGAGCGGCCTCGGGCATATCGTCCTCCCCGGCCCCTCTCATGGGATCGGACAGGAAAGGCTGGCCTGCGCCGCCCATTTCGGACGCCGCGGAGGGCTGGAAAAACTGCTTATCCATCGTATCAGCCACTTCCTGACGCGCCTCCTCCAGATCGACCTCATCCTGCTTTTCCTCAGAGCCGACGCCTACCAGACCCAAAAGCTCCTTCATCGCCTGTCTCATATTCTCCTTGTTGCCAGCCATATGCCGCACCTTCCCATTCGACAAAACTGCGCCCGCGGTCAACACACCAGATCAGGGCGCGCTTTTATAACTAAAGATCACCGGCATCACCGCCGCCGTCAACGGCTGGAAACCGTATCCCTTTTCCTGCAGTTCGCTCAAAATACGGGGCAGGGCGTCCACCACGGCCCCCTTGCCCGCCGAGTCATGGAGCATGACGATCCCCCGGCTCTTGCCGTCCATCTCCCGCAGGACCGCCTCTTCCACCTTCTGGGCCGTCACACCGCCCACCCGGGTATCCTCGCCGGTGACGTCCCAGTCAAAAAAGACGAAGTTCCGGCGGAGCATCTCCGCGATCAACTCCTGGTAGATACCGCTGTTGTAGGCGTTGACGCTGCCCGCGGGAAACCGGAAAATCTCCGCCTTCACTCCGGTGGTCTCATAGACCAGCCGGTAAATCCGGTCAAAGTCCTCCAGATAGGCCTCCACCGAACTGTAAATCGTCTGAAAGGACTCGCTGTAGCTTCTCAGTCCAATGGTGTGCCCCCGGGCCACGATCTCCCGCATCAGGTCCAGGGAGGCGTCGTCAGTGCGTCCCACCACAAAAAAAGTGGCCTTTACGCCATACTGATCCAAAATATCCAAAATGCGCTGGGTATTGGCCGTGGGGCTTCCGTCAAAAGTGAGGTAGACCGTGTCCTCCGCCCGCACCCGCCGGTCGGGAAGCTGGGCCGTGCCGTAGAGGTCCGGATATAGGGTCTGATAAAGGATCGGCTCGACGCTTGGCCCCGTTTCCTCCATACCGGTTCCCCGGGGAACGGGCTCCTCCCGAACCGCTTCCAGCTGCTTCTCCAGCCTGCCGCATTTCATGCCCAGGCGAACAGCCACAGCGGTGGGAGCCAGGATCAGAAGAGAGAGGAACACCAGAATCAGACGCCGGTAAAAGCGCACACTGAAGGTCTTCATCCCGCTCCACCTCCCGCCGTAAACCGGCCGGAGACGCTGGCCCAAGGCTTACGTATATTAACATAATGATTATAAAGCAGACAGCATGAAAAGGCAAGGAAAATTTGGCTTATTGACGTTTTCGGGCGAAAAAAGGACGCTGCACTCTTCGCAGCGTCCTCTTCCTGGTCCATTCCCTTTTTATCAGCCTACGACCACCAGCCGGACCTTTGCCGAAGCTCCCAATGCACCGCTGTAATAGACCGTCATGGTATCGCTGTACCCTTTGGCCTGGGCCAGGGTGATCCACTGGCCGCTGTCGGCGTTGTAGACCTGGACATTTCCGGCAACAGGGACCCGGATGCCGTCGATCACCGCGTAGTCCTCCCCGTCGAAGGCGGAGCGCGCCACCTTCTCCACTTTGGTCAGCTCGGCAAAGCCCGCGATCTTCTCCCCCGCTGTGACCGCCAGTCCCCCCGCCGCCCCGGAACGGACGCTCTGGGTACTGGCACAGTAAGCCGTCGTGCCCCCGGAGTTCTCCACGGCCAGGGTGCGGTACTCGTAATAGTCCTCCGAGCCCTCTTTGCCGTTTGCAACGGTGGACAGGCGGTAAAATCCGTAGGTATATGCATCCCCCGTGACGTTGTTCAGGAGGATGAGATCCACTTCCCCCTTGTCGTTGGTCCCCGCGTAGGTGATGCTGGAGGCCGCCACGCGATCGGCGAGGATATCCTCCAGCTCAATTTCCACGGCGGGGGCGGAGCCCACCTGGTCGTAGATTTTCACATGGTCCGAAAGGGGCAGGCTGCCCAGGGTCCCCGCAGCCACGTTCAGCTGGCCGGAGACTCCGCCGGAGAGGGCGGTGACGGAGCATTTGCCCATCCCCGATGCGTTCACCCGCACCAGACAGCCCTCCAGGTCGGCGGCGGCGGAGGCGTTGCTGATGGTGGTGGAAAGGGACAGACCGCTGACGTGGGTCAGGGTCCCTTTGGAGGCGCTCTCCAGCACCGCCGCCACCGTGGTCTTTTTCTCCCCGGCGGCCCAGGCCCGGATTACCTGACCGGAGCCGTTCAGGGAAATGGTGATCTTATCCCCCACGCTGAGGGAGGACAGGCCCACGGCATCCTCCGCCACATCAAAGGTGTGCCCCAGAAGGGTGACGGTGTCGGGGGCGGAGGCGTTGGGGCTGACGTCCTCGTAATAGCCGGTGAGGAGGGTGCCGTCATAAATTTGGGCGTCGGAGGCCGTGACCAGGGTAATGCCGCCGCCCTCCGCGTAATAGAGGGTGAGCTCCCGGCCCTCCAGGTCGTACCAGACCGCGCCGTAGGTGGTCTTTTCGTCATCCGCCACCACCACCGTGGAAGAAGAGATAGAGTAGGAGGCGCCGCCGGGATCCGTGACCCCCGAGGCGGTGACGTCCTCCGCCGTCACCGTCTTATAAACGCTGTCATCAGGGAGAAAGCCCTTTACCTTGCCCGTCTTGTCCAGCAAAAGGGTCCCCCGGCGGTGGACCAGGCTGTCCGGGAGCGGATCGGCCTGACCGTACCAGCTCAGGTTCCCTCCGGCGTAGACATAGGCGGTGTGGAGGGTGCCGTCGGCGGCCTCGTCGTCGTTATCCAGCAGGATGGCGTTTTCCACATAGGAGCTGCCCAGACCCAGGCCGAAGGTCCTGCCCTGGGCGTCGGGCTGCTGGAGCAGGTTGTAGAGGAGCAGGGCGGCCTGTCCCCGGGTCAGGGCGTCCCCGCCCCCGGCCGAGACCCCTTCCAGCAGCCCCAGCTTGGCGGCCTTGGAGAGGTAATCCTCCGGCCAGAAGGGGCCGATGTCGCTGTCGGAATAGCCCAGCAGCCGCAGACAGACGGTGACGGCCTGGGAGAGGGTCACCGCCTCATCGGGGCCGAACGTGCCGTCCCCCTTCCCCGCCACCAGACCCTCTTCATAGGCCAGATTGATATAGGGCGCGGCCCAGGAGGAAGCGGCCACATCAGAGAAAAGGGAGCGGTAGGCGCTGCCGGCGGCCTGATCGCCGTGGTCCTCGGCCAGAACGGCCAGCTTGCAGAACTGGGCCCGGGTGAGGCCGTCCTCCGGGTGGTAGAGCCCATCGGAGTAGCCGGAGACCACCCCCAGCCCCGAGAGGACGGCCACTGCCTCGTCCACGTCCCCGGTGGTGGCCGCCGAGGCGGGGGCGGTCAGCAGCGACAGGGACAGCGTCGCCGAGAGGGCCAGAGAAACAACTCGTCTATTCATGGGTAACAATCCTTTCCGTTGGAACTTGGGGGGTAGGGCCCCCTCTCAGTCAGACCTCGCCTGACAGCTCCCCCCGTGGGGGAGCCTTTTTGACGATGGGCATATACATACACGGTTTCGTTCCGAACCCGTGCCCCCGGCCCAGGTCAGTCGGCCCGGAGGGCGTCTACAGGCTGGAGGTTGGATGCCTTCACGGCGGGATAGATGCCGAATACCACGCCGATGACCAGAGAGAAGGCGAAGGAGCCCAGGGTGATGCCCATGCCGGGGAGGACCACCAGGCCGTACATGGCCTTTCCCAGGATCAGCGACAGGAGGAAGCCCAGCCCGATGCCGATCAGGCCCCCCAGAGAGCTGAGGATGCCCGCCTCCAGGAGGAACTGGCCGATGATCTCCCGCCGGGGGGCACCGATAGATTTCTTGATGCCGATCTCCCGGGTGCGCTCGGTGACGGTGACCAGCATGATGTTCATGATGCCGATGCCGCCCACCAGCAGGGCGATGGAGGCGATGCCCCCCAGCACCACAGACAGGGAGGTCATCTCGTCGTTGGATTCGGTCATGGCGGAGTTTCCGTTTTCCAGGGTGTATTTGCCCACCGAGGAATCCAGGTTTTCCTCCAAAAAAGAGGTGAGGGAATTCATGACCGGGGTCATCTCGTTGGAGGAGGACACCTTGACCACGATGTTATTGGTGTAGGCGCTGTTCAAAATGGTTCGGTTCAGAGAGTACGGGATAACCACCGCGTCGTCCATGGACCCCTCCGTCCCCCCGTCCTTTTGATAGTAGGTCCCCACCACCAGGAAGGGGTATCCGCCGATGGTGATGGTCTTACCCACCGGGTCGGCGTACTGGAACAGGCTGTCGGCCACGTAGGAGCCCAGGACGCAGACCAGGTTCCGGTTCTCCACGTCCTGGGGCAGGATATCCCGGCCGCTGTCCAAAGTGTAATTGCTGCATACGGAAAACTGGTCGGAGCCCAGGTAAGTGACCGTCTCATCGTCCAGGGTGGTGCCGCCGTATTGAAGGGGCAGGACAGTGGACAGGTCGGGGGTCACGCCAAGAACCCGGTCGGACAAATCGTTGTTGCCGTAGTCATAGAGCAGCCCCATCATGTCGGGGGCCCGGGTGGCGTCATACCAGGTGAATTTGACGGTGACCTTATTGACCCCCATTTTTTCATAATAGGCGGTCATGTCGCTGTTGTAGCCGGTGACCATGGCCACCAGCACCAGCACGGCGGTGACGCCGATGATGATGCCCAGCATGGTGAGGAAGGAGCGGCCCTTTTTCTCCCGAATGGAATCCAGGGCCATTCGAAGGGAATTCATAATGCCCGCTCCCCCGCCGCCGCCCCCTCCAGCCCCGGCACCAGGACGCCGTCCCACAGGCTGTCGTGGACGATCTTCCCGTCCATGACCCGGATGGTCCGGTCGGCCTTGGCGGCGATGCCGTTGTCATGGGTGATGAGGATGACTGTGGTGCCCTGGGCGTTGATCTGGCGCATGAGGCCAAGCACCTGGGCGCCGGTCTTGGAGTCCAGGGCACCGGTGGGCTCGTCGGCCATGAGGATGGGGGACCGGGTGGCCATGGCCCGGGCAATGGCCACCCGCTGCTGCTGGCCGCCGGAGAGCTGGGAGGGCCTCGACTCCGCCTTGGAGGCGATCTCTACCTCCTCCAGAGCCTCCAGGGCCCGCCTGCGGCGCTCGTCCAGAGGGATCTTCTGGTAGGTCATGGGCAGGGCCACGTTTTCCCAGACCTTCAGGGAGGGGATCAGATTATAGCCCTGGAAGATAAAGCTGATGCGCCTCGAGCGCAGGTCGGAGAGCTCCCGCTCCGTCTTTTCCCGCACCGGCTGGCCGTCCAGAAGATACTCTCCCCGGGTGGGCACGTCCAGACAGCCCAGAATGTTCATCATGGTGGATTTACCGGAGCCGGAGGTGCCGATGATGGCCACGAATTCCCCCCGTGCGATCTCCAGGGAGACTCCGTCCAGAGCGTTGACCTGGTTTTCCAGGCCCTCATTGTATATTTTGTAAACGTCCTTAATTTCGATGAGGCTCATACTGTTTCCCTCCTTTTAACCCATGGGACCGCCGCCGGGGAAGCCGCCGCCCCCGCCGGGCATTCCGCCGCCGCCAAAGTTTCCGCCGGGCATCTGGAAGTCCTGGCTCTGGCTGTCCTCACCGTTGGTGCTGGTCGAATCCCCGTTGCTGGGGGCCGACTGACGGTAGCGGGTAAAGACCTCCACCCCCTCTTCCACGCCGGAGAGGATGCGGGCGTATTGGCTGTTGGTGGAGCCCACCTCCACCGGCACGGCGTAGAACCCGCTCGGCACCACGCCCTCATCCAGGTCCACGGCGTTCTCCGGCCTAGTTTCCGACTTCACAAAGAGGCAGGTGCCCTCCGTGGTGGTCTTGAGGGCCTCCAGTGGGGCCAGGACCCCCTCCTCGGCGTCTCCGATGTCGATGTAGTAAGACACGTTGACCCCGGCAGAGAGGGCCCCCTCCGAGGGGATGGTGACCACGATGGGGAAATAGGCCACGCCGCTGGAGTTGGTGGCCTCATAGCTGATCTCCGTCACCGTGCCGATGTAGGTCTCGCCGGAGCCGCTGGAGCCGCTTTTCACAATGCGCACCTCCATGCCCATCTCGATGTTGTCGATGTCCAGCTCGTCGATGTTGGCCGAGATCTCCATGTTGTCCAGGTTGTAGACCGCCACCGCCGTCATGCCGGAGCGGGGCGTCTCCCCCACCCGGACGTTGACCATGATGACCTTGCCCTCCACCTCGGAGGTGACGTGATAGTCGGAGCGCTTCTCCTCCGTGTCGGCAATGCGCTCCTGGTAAGACCCGATCCGCTCCTGGGCCTGGGTGATCTTTTTCTCGGTGGAGGTCACCTGCTCCTGGTAGTCGCTGTCGTCGATGACGGCCAGGACCTCCCCCGCGGACACCTTCTGGTAGTCCACCACCCGCACATCGGTCAGCTCCCCCGACGCCTGGGCGGAGATGGTCTTGCTGCTTTGATACTCCAGCTCTCCCTCCACGGCGGGATAGAGCTTCTCGCCGGAGCCGGCGGTGACCCAGGCCGCGCCGGTCATTCCCTCAGTGAGGGCCCCGGGATTGTCCAGGGTAATGGTCACGGCAAAGCACCGGGTCCCCTCGGCGGTGAGCCGCTCTACCTTCTCGATCTTGGTAACGGTGCCCTCGAAGGTACTCATGAGGCTGGAGATGGACACTCCGGCGGGCATACCCACGTAGATTTGGTCCTCATAGGCGTAGCTGAAATACTCCGTCAGGGTCATCCTGCTGTCATCCACCAGAAGGGCTAGCTTGGTCCCCTTCTGCACCTCGTCCCCCGCCTCGGCGTCCAGCTGGGTGACCCGTCCGGCAAAGGGGGCGGTGATGGTGAGCTTAGACATGGTCTCCCGCAGGTCGGAGAGCTGCTGGTTGTAGGTATCGATCTGATCGTTCAAATCGTCGATCTGGGACTGGTATTCGTCGATGGTGTCGTCCAGCTCGCTGTCATCCTGGGTATAGAGGAGGTCCCCCACCGCCACCGTGTCGCCGGCGGAGACGTAGACCGCGGTGATCTTGGCCTCAGAGGAGGCGGCGGTCACCGTGTAACTGTCCGCCGGGACGGTGGTGCCGGTGCCCTCGATGGTAGTGGACAGAGAGCCGTAAGTGGTGGTCCCGGTCAGGGCCACCCGCTCCTCCTCACTGAAAAACAGCGCCTTTACCCCGAAGCCCGCACCGCACAGGAGCCCCGCCACGACGGCCAGGGCCGCGATCCGCTTAGGCCCCGGCTTCCGCCTCTTCTTTGGAGCCGCCGCGGTGTCCGCCCCCTCCGCGGTCACTGTCTTTTTTGGAAACAAGCTCATCATTTCTTGCCCTCCCACGTTTGGTTTTCGGCCCAAGTATAGCGGGGGAACCTGAAATTACTCTGAAAGGTTTTGGAAAAAGGTGTGAACGGTCTGTAAATCCCGTGCCGCTTCTGCTATACTGAAATCGAACGTGACAGCAGAAAACGTATGGAGGGGGCGGCCGGAATGGCGATGTGGGATCCTTGGCGGGGCTGCCACAGGTACAGCGAGGGGTGCCGGTTCTGCTACATCCACAAGGGGGACGCCAAACGCGGCATCGACACGGAGCAGATCGTCAAAACCAAGCGGTTCGCCGCCCCGGTGGAGACCGGCAAGGACGGGAACTGGCGGATGAAGCCCGGCCAGCTGGTCTACCTCTGCTTCTCCTCGGATTTCCTGCTGGAGGAGGCGGACCCGTGGCGGGCCGAGTGCTGGGATATGATCCGCCGCCGTCCCGACCTCCGCTTTCTCTTTCTCACAAAGCGTATCACCCGGTTTCCCCAGTGTGTACCCGAGGACTGGGGGCAGGGATACGACAACGTCATCGTAGGCTGCACCGTGGAAAACCAGCCCCGCGCCGAGGAGCGCCTCCCCCTCTTCTCCCGGCTTCCCATCCAGCACAGGAATATCATCTGCCAGCCCCTTCTCGGCCCCCTTGACATCGAGGCCTACCTGGATGGCGTGGAATTGGTGGTGGTGGGCGGCGAGTCGGACCGGTCCGCCCGCCCCCTGGATTACGCCTGGGTGCTCTCCCTCCGGGACCAGTGTATCCGGCGGGGCGTGCATTTTCAGTTCCGCCAGTGCGGGACCCATTTTATCAAGGACGGCAGACAATATACCCTCTCCATCAAAGACCTGTGCAGCCAGGCCAGGAAGGCCAATATCGACTGGTGAAGAAAAAAGGGAAACCTTTCAGACAAATTTCAGCTTCCTTCTGTATAATGGCCGGGAAATGAACGGAAAGGCGGGAGAGCGCAATGCGGATCCTGATCGTGGAAGATGAAACGCACCTGGCCGAAGCCCTGGGGCAGATCATGACGGAGCAGCACTACCAGACGGACATGGTGTACGACGGGGCGGACGGCCTGGATTACGGTTTGAGCGCCCAATATGACGCCATCATCCTGGACGTGATGCTCCCCAAGCTGGATGGCTTCGAGGTGGCCCGGCGGCTCCGGGCAGCCCACGTGTCCACTCCCATTCTCATGCTCACCGCCCGGGACGAGGTGCCCGACAAGATCAGCGGCCTGGACTGCGGCGCCGACGACTATATGACCAAGCCCTTCGACTCCGGGGAGCTGCTGGCCCGGGTGCGGGCCCTGACCCGGCGGCAGGGAGAGGTCATCGGAAACACCCTGACGGTGGGGGACCTCACCCTCCGGCTGGACGTGCGGTGCCTCATCTGCGCAGACAGCTCTGTGCGCCTTGGCTTCAAGGAATTTGAGGTTTTGAAGCTCCTCATGTCCAACTTCCACGCCGTGGTGCCCAAGGAGGACATTATCTCCAAGGTCTGGGGCCTGGAGTCCGAGGCGGAGGACAACAACGTGGAGGTATACATCTCCTTCCTGCGCAAAAAGCTGAATTTCCTCGGCTCCAGCGTCACCATCGGCACCGTGCGCAAGGTGGGTTACTTTTTGGAGGCACCTTTGTCATGATCCAAAAGCTGCGCAGGAAATTTATCGCCACCAATATGCTGCTGGTGAGCCTGGTCCTCCTCATCGTGTTCGCCGTATTGGTGGGCACCAACTGCCGCCAGCTCGCCGCCCAGAGCGAGGGGGCCATGCGCATGGCCCTCAAGTGGAGCGAGCTGGACGCCCCGCCCCGGCTGGAGATCGGCCCCAGGGATCCCGGACAGGAAGAGCCCGCGGCCCCATTCTTCCCTGGCCGCAGGGATGACGGGGGCCGGCGGGAATTCACCATGATCCCCGTATTCTCAGTGGAATTGAACGGTGACGGCTCTATCCGCACGGTCAACCAGGGCAACAACGTCTCGGTGGAGGAATCGGTGCTGGATAGCGCCGTGGCTGAGGTCCTGTCCCGGGGACAGGCCACGGGGACCTTGTCCAGCCTGGACCTGCGGTATCTGATGGAGACCGACGCCGCCGGGACCACCCGGATTGCCTTTGCCGACCGGAGCTGGGAGAGCGGCTCCATCCGCCAGCTTCTCCTCACTTGTCTGATCGTGGGCCTGCTGGGAATGGCGGGGTTCTTCCTCATCTCCCTCTTTCTTGCCAACCTCTCCCTGGGCCCTGTGGAAAAGGCCTGGCAGCAGCAGCGGCAGTTTGTGGCCGACGCCTCTCATGAGCTGAAGACCCCCATCACCGTCATCCTGGCCAACACAGGCATCGTCCTGTCCCACCGGTCGGACCCGGTGGAGAGCCAGGCCAAATGGATCACCTATATCCAGGATGAGGCCGGACGGATGAAATCTCTGGTGGACGACCTTCTCTTTTTGGCCAAAAGCGACGCCGCCAAGCTTCCCCGCCATCCCACCCAGGTCCGGCTGTCCGAGCTGGTCACCGGCTCCCTCCTCCCCTTTGAGTCGGTGGCCTTTGAGCGGGGCGTATCCCTCGCCGACCAGGTGACCCCCGGACTCTGCCTCCTGGGAGACGAGAACCAGCTACGGCGGTTGGTGGTCATCCTGCTGGACAATGCAGTGAAGTACTCCGGGGAAGGGGGTTCGGTCACCGTCAGGCTGGACAAGGTCCAGGACCGTCTCCGCCTTACCGTCCACAACACCGGCCCCGCCATCGCCCCAGAGCATCTGGACCATCTTTTCGAGCGTTTTTATCGCTCCGACGCCGCCCGTGACCGGGCCCAAGGGGGGTACGGCCTTGGCCTCGCCATCGCCAAGAGCATCGTGGAAGCCCACAACGGTAAAATCTCCGTCTCCAGCACCTCGGAAGCCGGGACATCTTTTACTGTGCTTCTTCCGAAGAAATGAGACTTGACAAACCTTTTCCAGCCCGCTATAATATCAAAGTGCCCTCGAGCAGGGCAAGTGAATATGCGGATGTGCTGGAATTGGTAGACTGGCTAGCTTGAGGTGCTAGTGTCCCATGGACGTGCGGGTTCGAGTCCCGCCATCCGCACCAAGAGTGAGCCCTTATAGGGTTCACTCTTTTTATTTTAAGGTATATCGTTAAAAAGACAAAAAGGCAGGCGGTTTATATGAGGAGCGCTAAGGCAACGGATAATTTCCCATATAAAATAAGCACACTATGCTATTTCGAAGTAGATAAAGCCGGCAAGGTTACACAAATACCGCATAAGAACAAATCCGATCTTCCAGGAGTTGCTGCGGCTTATGCCCGGGCCGTGAGTCAAGCAACCTCGCTGTATGCCGTTTGGCCGGGGAAGTGGTCCAGCGATCTATTTTTGATTGACGGTCTCGAACAATTTGCGAAAGCGTTTGACCTAAAGTAAGTCCTTGACATTAAGAAGGGGCGATACCGATAGACCATGCGAAGCCTAACCCTGCGGAACACCTCCGGCTGGCCTTTTTCATTTAGAAATAAGGCCGATCATGTTTACACCTTCCAACGGGGGAGGACGAAAGGCATATCCTTTCGTCCTCCCCCGTTTTGTCTTTATTTATTGGAAACAAAACATCTGCTCTGTCCTGTACACCAAGCGCCCGGCTCTTCAATATACTGTTATCAGACTGTGTCTTGGAAAGGAACACCCCCCTCTCCTCCCCCGCTCGTAATCTGTCTGATAAAGGAGCCGCGCCATGAGTACCATCAGCCTGTGTATGATCGTAAAAGATGAAGAGGATGTGATCGGCCGCTGCCTGGAGAGTGTGGCCGGGCTTATGGACGAGATCGTCATCGTGGACACCGGTTCTTCCGACCGCACCAAGGAGATTGTGGCAAAGTACACTGACCGGATCTATGACTTCGCCTGGATCGACGACTTTGCCGCCGCCCGCAACTTTTCCTTCGACCAGGCCAGCTGCGACTACTGCATGTGGCTGGACGCCGACGATGTTTTGAAGGCCCCCGACCAGGAGGCCTTTGCCCAGCTGAAAGCCTCCCTCTCCCCCGCCGTCGACGTGGTGATGATGCGCTACAACACCGGCTTTGACAGCAAGGGCAACGTCACATTTTCCTATTACCGGGAGCGCATCATCAAGAATCACGCCGGGATGCGGTGGAAGGGCGCCGTACACGAGGTCATCGAGGCACAGGGGCAGATCGCGTATTCCGAGTGCGCCGTGACCCACTGGAAGCTCCACCCCTCCGACCCCGACCGAAACCTGCGTATTTTTCAAAAGCTTCTGGACAACGGAACCGCCCTGGACCCGCGCCAGCAGTTTTATTACGGGCGGGAGCTCTATTATCACAAGCGATATGAGGACGCCATCACCGTGTTTCAACGCTTTTTGGACGGGGGGCAGGGCTGGCTGGAAAATCAAATCGACGCCTGCCGCCACTGCGCCTATTGCTGGTATGGTCTAGGCCAGGATGAGAACGCCCTTCAATCGCTGCTGCGCAGCTTCCTTTACGACCTCCCGCGGGCGGAGGTCTGCTGCGAGATCGGCCAGCACTTTCTGGACCGGAAGCGCTGGCCCCAGGCCGCCTACTGGTATGAGCGGGCCCTGGCCTGTGACCGGGCCGACCTCCGTGGGGGCTTTGTGTCCCCGGACGCTTACGGCTACATCCCCTGCCTCCAGCTGTGCGTCTGTTACAGCCGGCTGGGCCAGCGGGACAAGGCCGAGGCCTACAACGAGCGGGCCGCCCAATACAAGCCAGACGACGCCGCGGTCCTCTTCAACCGCGCCTATTTTGCCGCCCTGGACAAATAGAAATACGAAAAAAAAGCGGCCGTGAAAACACGGCCGCTTTTCAGCGCTCCTCCAAAGGTGATCCTTCCATGGTCCCGCCACAGGTAAGGACCATGACGTCTTCCCCGTTGATATCCTTTTCTCCGTTCCTCTGGAACCCGGCCCGCTGATAGAGGCGGATGGCCGACTGATTCTCCGGGTAGCAGCTCAGGTAGATCTCGTCACAGCCATATGTCTCTCTGAGCCGCCCGCACAGGGCCGACAGGGCCTTTCTGCCGTAGCCCCGGCCCTGGTACCGCTCATCGATCAAGAAACGGTCCAGCCACACCCGGCCCCGCTCCCCCTCATGGGGGAATTTTCCGTACATGGCGAAGCCAACGACCACGTCCGCATCTAAAATAGCCACCGGGCGCCACAGCCACAGCCGCCGGGCCTCCCTCAGGCATTCCCTGGGAGATTCCACAAAGCCCTTCTGGCTTTCCGCCAAAGACAATTCAAGGACCTGCTTCCGGTTCCGGGCCGACACCGGTTTAATGGACAATTCCATGTTATCCTATCCTTTCTGTTTCGAAGGATACCGAAACCGCCGGCTGTAATCAAGGGGAAATTTGTAAACATTCCGTGGGTTTTTCCTTTTTTCACTGTATAATCAGGTAGAGAAGCCCAAGGGAGGTGAGTCAGTGGAGGATCTCGTCATCCAACTCCTGCGCGAGCGCAACGAAGAGGGCCTCCGGCTCCTTCAGGAGCAATACGGCAATCTGGTACGGTATGTGGTCCGGGGCATCCTGCGGGATGAGCGGGACACGGAGGAGTGCGCCAGCGATATCTATCTTCAGGTCTGGGCGCATTTTGACCAGTATAACTTTGAGAAAGGCAAGCTCTCCACCTGGCTCACCGCTGTTTCCCGAAACACAGCCCTCAACCGGCTGAAACGGAAGCGGGCCGACACTGAGACGCTGGACGAACGCGACGGCTCCGCCCCCTCTTCGGAGGAGGTCCTGCTCCGCCGGGAGCGGACCCGGCGGCTGCGGGAGGTGGTCGCCCGGCTGGAGCGCGGCGACCGGCTGCTCTTTTACCGAAAGTACTACTATCTCCAATCCACCGCCCAGATCGCCGCCGAGCTGGGCATGACCGAACGCGCCGTGGAAGGCAGGCTCTACCGCCTGCGCCGGAAGCTCCGGGACCAGTTAGGAGGTGAAGGGTATGAATGAGCGGGACGATCTGAGATTTGACGCGCTGCTGACCGAGGACTTATCCGCCCTCCCCCCCGGCGACAACGACCTGGCCAACCCCTGGGAGGGCCCCATCCAGCGGATTGCCCTGGGTCTGGCCCTCACCACGCTGCATCTGAACTTCCTATGGCTGGAATATATCCTCCCCACCGTGGGCACGCTCCTGCTGTTCCTGGGCTTTCGCTCCCTGCGGCGGGAAAACAGATGGTTCACCGCCGCCTGGTTCCTCTCCGGGCTGAAAATGGCGGGACAGGCCCTCTCCCTCCTGGAGGCCGCCACCCCCTGGCAGGCCCCGGCGGTAGAGACCGGAGCTCCCTGGGTCATCGTGCTCACCGTCTGTCTGCAAAGCGGCTTCTTCCTCCTGTTCCGGCAGGCGTTGAGGAAAGTCTTTCAAAAGGCGGGCGTGGCCCAGGAAAAGGACCCCTTGCTGGGCATGGCGGTCTGGACGGTAGTGGTCGCCTTCCTGGCGGTCTCTCCCCTGTCCCAGAGCTGGCTGGCCTTCCTTCCCACCGTCGCGTTCTATATCTATCTCTGCCGCTCCCTCTATGATCTCCCCGACAGTTTGGGGGACGCCGGATACGCCCTTGTCGACGCGCCGGTCCGGGTGAGTGACAGAACGGTCCGCCTGTGGTATCTCCTGGGCTGTCTCCTGCTGACGCTGGCGTGCAATCTCGCCTCCGCCCACCTGCCTCTGGACAGCAGACCCTATGTTCCCCCCGCTGTCTCGGAGACCCGGCAACGCCTGGAGTCTCTTGGCTTTCCCGCCGGGCTGCTGGCCGATCTGCCCGACAGCGAGGTGGAGCAGATGGCCGGGGCGGTTTTTGTAGACACGAGCCAGGAGCTTTTGATGTTCGATCCCCACAGTGAGCCCCGATACAACACCTATGACCTGATCTACGAGTATCGCGACGAACCGGGAAACAGCAACCTGAACGTGACCTCCGCGGTGGTGCAGCTGCCGGATAACCGTTTCCACGCCTGTGTCTTTTTCGAGTGGGAAAACCACGCCTACGGCGACGACCACAGCCCCTTCTGGACCGACGGCTTTTCCCTGTCCATCGACGACGCCCAGACCTCCGGCTATGCCGGGGCTCTCCTCTATGAAAAGGACGGCCTGACCTGGGCGGCGCCCATCCCGGAACTGGAACAGAGCACCCGCACCGGCCAGGGCTTCTTTGGCTCATATACCCTGGAACATTTCTCGGGCAAAGTGAACTATCCCGCCGGGGCCGACCGGCGGCGGGGCTGGCTCACGGTAAGCTTTTCCCTTCCCGAGGATCAATGGCTGTCCTGTCTGAGCCTGAACTATCAACGGGTCACCGGCCCTCTGCGCTTTCCATACCAGGACCCGGTCGACCAGATTTTTGCCGGATTTTTGGGGAATGACAATAAGAAGCAGTATTACACCACCTTTGAGACCCTTTCCCGCCACGAGACCTACGCCAATGACGGAGACGGAACATAAACAGCCGCTCCCATAAAAGCAGATAAAAACTCCCTTGCCGCGGCTTCGCTTCCGCGGCAAGGGAGTTTTATCATCTGGGAGTTGAGCTTATTCCCTTTATTGCTTCTCAGCAGCAGGGCCTT
The DNA here is from genome assembly GCF_038439875.1 of Pseudoflavonifractor phocaeensis. Lineage (NCBI taxonomy): Bacteria > Bacillati > Bacillota > Clostridia > Eubacteriales > Oscillospiraceae > Pseudoflavonifractor > Pseudoflavonifractor phocaeensis. The sequence goes on along the minus strand of NZ_JBCDMT010000004.1, from coordinate 94,498 downwards.
TTCCCGACATGGAGATTATGGCCGCTGAAGCTGCCCTCGATCATGGCAAATTCGGCCTTTGCCGCCGCCAGGATCTTGTCGAAGTCGATGCCGGTGTCATAGCCCATCTCATTGAACATCAGGACGAGATCCTCCGTAGCGGTGTTGCCCGAGGCGCCCGGAGCAAAGGGACAGCCCCCCAGCCCGCCCAGAGTGGACTGCACTCCGTCGGCCCCGGCCTCCACCGCCGCCAGCGTGTTCACAAGGCCCATGCCCCGGGTGTCGTGGATATGTACCTCAAACCGGGCAGCAGGATATTCGGATCGACAGGCCAGGAGAAACCGGCGCACCTGTCCCGGGTCGGCCAGGCCCACCGTGTCGCACAGGTTGAAGGTCCGCACGCCGCAGTCCCACCCCCGTTTCAAGAAAGCCAGCAGAGGCTCCACACCGCGGTATTTCCCCTCAAAGGGACAGCCAAAGGCAGTAGCCACGTCCAGGCAGACCTCCAGCTCCGGAAACTGATCCTTGATCTTCTGAAGCTCGGCAAAAGACTCGTCGTGGGTACGGTTGATGTTGGCCTTGTTATGGCTGACGCTTAGGGAGATAACGTTGGTCACCTTGTGAAGCCCGACCTCCACCGCCGACTGGGCCCCCCGAAAGTTTGGCACCAGGGCAAAGAGGTCCAGGCCGGGGTACCTCTCCAGACAGGCCCCGGCCACCTGGGCGGCGTCCCGCATCTGAGGGATAGCTTTGGGACTGACGAAGGAAGTGACCTGCATATGCCGCACGCCGGAAGCCGCCAGAGCGTCGATAACAGCCAGCTTTTGTTCCGCCGGCATATACTCCTTCAGATTTTGAAATCCGTCTCTGGGGCCCACTTCCACAATATCAAATTTCTGTTCCATGTTCGATTTCTCTCCTTTTCGGCACGGTTCACGAAGGCGCGGCATACCGTTACCGGCCCCACCATGATAGCTCTATCTTTTCTTTTAGCATTCCACGTGCCAAACCAGAGACAAATGAGACTGCTTTCTTTTTCCTCGCCGCATCGCCCCTCATTTCAACCGTCTGTTCCAACAATTTTTCTCAAAACCCTTTCCTTGCTCCTCTCTCAGAGAAAACGAACCTCTATGACATCCCTTATTGTTGTTTCACTTTTTTCTATTTTTGCTGTTTTGAAACAAAAACGGCTCAAAGTGGAGCAGGCTGAATTGAGGGAATTGACTTCAGGCGCTTTCTTATGCCCCCCTGAAAAGGACAAAAGGACCGGGCGCTCAAAAGAGCGCCCGGTCCTTTTGTCCCTAAATTATTAGTTTACCACGTTGACCGCGTCCCCGCGCAGAAATCGGGCCAGGTTGTCCACCGCCGTGTCCATCAACCGCTGGCGGCTCTCCCTGGACGCCCAGCTGATGTGGGGCGTAATAAGGCAGTTCGGGGCCGTGAGCAGCGGGTTGTCGGGGCGGATGGGCTCTGTAGACACCACGTCCAGCCCTGCCGCGGAGAGCTTTCCCTCCGCCAGCGCCCGGGCCAGATCCGCCTCCACCACCAGGCCGCCCCGGCTGTTATTGATCAAAATAGCCCCTTCCTTCATCTTCGCGATATTCTCCGCCCGGATCAGTCCGGCCGTCTCCGCGGAGAGCGGGCAGTGGAGGACCACCACATCAGACCGGGCCAGCAGGTCGTCTAGGTTCACATATTGGGCCAGCGCCCGCCCCGTCCCGCTGGGACGGGTGTCACAGGCCAGCACCTCCATGCCGAAAGCCCGGGCCAGCTGTCCCGTGGCCTGGCCGATCCGGCCGAAGCCCACGATCCCCATGGTTTTCCCCGCCAGCTCCATCAGAGGATAGTCCCAAAAACACCAGTCCGCTCCCCCGCTCCAGCGGCCGGCGTGGACGGCGGCGTCGTGATGGCCCACATGATGGCAGATCTCCAGCAGCAGTGCCATGGCGAACTGGCTCACCGCACGGGTGCCGTAGGAGGGCACGTTGCACACCGGGATGCCCCGCTCCCGGGCCGCGGCGCAGTCCACCACGTCGTATCCAGTGGAGAGCATCCCGATAAAACGCAGCCGAGGACAGCCCTCGATCACCGTCCGGCACAGCGGGGTCTTATTGGTATATACCGCGTCCGCGTCCCCGATCCGGCGCAGGATCTCTTCCGCATCCCCCGCCGGGGTCCGGTCGTACACCGCCACCGCTCCAAGCCGTTCCAGTCCCTCCCAGCTCAAGTCGCCGGGATTTTCCGTGTATCCGTCCAGCACTACGATTTTCACGGCGTTCTCCTCCTCCGTTTTTGTTTCGGTAAATCACAAAAGGCAAGATTTAAAACAACGCTCCCCCTTTGGACCGACAGCAAAGGGTTTCTCCTCCTAACTATGCATTTACCATGCCAATTTTATAAAAAAAGACCCGAAGTACAGAAATTGTACTTCGGATCTTTCCAATCGGTTAAATTTACTTCTGGAGCTTGGCGATCTCCTCGGCAAAGTTCTCCTGCTTCTTCTCGATGCCCTCGCCCTTCTCGAAGCGGACGGCGTCGACGAACTTCACGCTGCCGCCAGCTTCCTTGGCGGCGGCGGCGATATAGGCCTCCACGTTCATGGAGCCGTCCTTGACGAAGTCCTGCTGCAGCAGGCAGTTCTCCTCGTAGAACTTGCGCATCTTGCCCACCACGATGCCCTCACGGACCTTCTCGGGCTTGGCGGCCATCTTGGGATCGTTCTCCATCTGGACCAGCATGATCTTCTTCTCCTCGTCCAGAGTGGCCTGATCCACCTGAGACTTATCCCAGAAGCGGGGGTTCAGAGCGGCGATCTGCATGGCCACGTCCTTGCCGATGGCCTCCACCTTCTCGGCAGGCAGGTCGGTCTCCAGGTTCACCAGCACGCCGATCTTGCCGCCGGCGTGGACATAGGCCACGCTGACGTTCTTGTCAAAGCGGGCAAAGCGGCGGACCTTGATATTTTCGCCGATAACGAGGACCATCTCCTGCTGCTCCTCCTGCACGGTGCGGCCGTTGCCGTAGGGGGCGGCCAGCAGGGCGTCCAGGTCGGCGGGATTCTCCTTGGCCACCACGGCGGCCACGCCGTGGACAAAACCCACGAATTTCTCGTTCTTGCCCACGAAGTCGGTCTCGGCGTTCACCTCGACCACCACGCCCACGCCGTCGATGACAGCGGCGTACGCGGCGCCCTCGGCGGCGATGCGGTCGCCCTTCTTGATAGAAGCGGCAAGGCCCTTCTCACGCAGGTACTCGACGGCCTTGTCCATGTCGCCGTCGCTGGCCACCAGGGCCTTCTTGCACTCCATCATGCCCACGCCGGTCTTCTCGCGCAGGGTCTGTACGTCTTTCGCGGTAATTGCAGCCATTGTATATACCTCCAAAAAATATTAAATAAAAGGAGCACCCGCCCGCGCACGGGCGGGCGCTCCGCGTTTTCTCTGTTGTTGCGGGATCAGGCCTCGGCGGGAGCCTCAGCGGCGGGGACGGGGGCGTCCTGGCCCTGGCGGCCCTCCTGAATGGCGTTGGCCATCACGCCGGAGATGAGCTTGATGGCGCGGATGGCGTCATCGTTGCCGGGGATCACGTAGTCGATCTCGTCGGGGTCGCAGTTGGTGTCCACGATGGCCACGATGGGGATGTGGAGCTTGCGGGCCTCGTTGATGGCGTTGCGCTCCTTGCGGGGATCCACCACGAACATGGCGGAGGGGAGCTTGCGCATCTCGGTCACGCCGCCCAGATACTTCTCCAGCTTGGCGATCTCGCCCATGTGGTGCATGACTTCCTTCTTGGGGAGCATGTCGAAGGTGCCGTCCTCCTGCATCTTCTTAAGCTGGTTGAGACGGTCCACACGGCCCCGCATGGTCTTGAAGTTGGTGAGCATGCCGCCCAGCCAGCGGGCGTTGACGAAGTACATGCCGCAGCGGTTGGCCTCTTCCTTGATGGCCTCCTGGGCCTGCTTCTTGGTGCCCACGAACAGAAGCGTGCCGCCCTCGGCGGACACGTCACGGACAAAGTTGTAGGCCTCCTCCAGCTTCTTCACCGTCTTCTGCAGGTCGATGATATAGATGCCGTTGCGCTCGGTGTAAATGTAGGTGGCCATCTTGGGGTTCCACCGGCGGGTCTGGTGACCGAAGTGGACGCCCGCCTCGAGAAGCTGCTTCATAGATACGACTGCCATAGTTTGTTTTCCTCCTTTAATTGTTGTGCCTCCACCCTGGTCATCTGGCCGGGTCTATCCCTTGCGGGACACAAGACCGCCATCCCTGGGGTGTGTGTTCTGGTCACATGCCTTGGTAGTTTACCACAGCTTGCCCCGAAACGCAAGTATTTTTTCCCTTTCGAGAACCTTTTTTGAAAAAATCAAGACAAGCGTCACGTTTTGTCCTTTTGCGGTGTATGATAGGTGAACGCGTTCTGTAAGCAAAAGAACATATTGCCTTTTACCCTCGGTTTTTATACCGCTCAATGGGATTCCCTGGACTACCGGGCAGGCCATGCTCGATCCAATAATCCAATTCTTCCAGGGCATCTTCTTTGGACTTGAAACCAGTGCATTCCGCCCAAGTAAGGGCTCGACTCTTGGCCTGATCGGAGGCCTCCTGTGTGGTGTAGATATGCCGCTCCCATGCGGCCAGAGCCTCGGCTTTTGCCGTTTCCGGGTCGTAGATCTCCGCATAGGGTTTACCGTGCAGAGCACGCTGAAAGAGGGACTGAAAAATGACAATCACAAAAGCTAAAGCAAAAAGCCCGCCAAGAAACGCAAGCACGACAGTCCCCCCTCTTTTCCTTATTCAAAATAGTAACAAAAAGCAGAGCGTTATACAAGAAAATAGTGCAGGTAATTATTTTGACAGGAAAAACCTTTTTGAGGAAAGGAGGGAGCAACATGTTGAAAGAAAGCAAGGACGCTCTGGCCCGGCGCTTGGTGGAGACCTACTCAGACCAGCTTCTGCGGCTGGGGTATTCCCTGCTGAACTCAGTTCCGGACGCCCAGGACGTCTGCCAGGAGGTGCTCCTCAAGCGTCTGGACTATGCCGGAACGTTTGAGAGCCAGGCCCATGAGCGGGCCTGGCTGGTGCGGGTAACCATCAACGCCTGCAAAAACCTGCGCCGAAGCCTCTGGCGCAGGCGGACGGCGGCGCTGGACGACGTGCCGGAACAGCCCGCTTTTCAGCCGGAGGAGGGCGGGGTCCTGGAGGAGGTCCAGCGCCTCCCCCTTCCGGACAGGCAAGTGTTGGTACTCTACTACTATATGGGTTACGACACCAACGAGATCGGCCAACTGCTGGGGCTTCGCCCCGACGCGGTAAGGGCCCGGATGAAGCGGGCCCGGCAGAAATTAAAGGCAGGATTGGAGGAATTGGGCTATGGCACGTTATCCTGATGAATTGGAACGGCTGCGCTTCTCCGAGGCGCAGAAAGAAACCCTGGTCCGCCGGCTGACCGCGGAACAGGAGCCTTCGGCCCGGAGCGGGCCCCGCCTCTCCCCCCGCGCCCTGGTGGCGCTGGTGGCGGCGGTCTCCCTGCTCATCGGCGCGGCGGGGGCGGTGTCCCTGGCCGGGCTGTCTCCGGAATTCCGCAAGCTCTTCGGCATCACCGACGAGGCCCAGGCACAAAATCTGGGGGCTTTGTCCGTGGAAAAGACCTTTCCCGATAAAAACGGTACCGGCGCCGCGATCACCGTGCGGGAAGTGGTGGCCGACCAGGATCGGCTCTATATCCTCATGGACTTCGCCGCCCCGGCGGGAACCGTCCTGCCCGAGCCGGAGCGCGGGGACGGCTTGAGCGCCTATGGCTATTGGCTGGGCGGCGAACGGGATGAGGACATCGGCGTCGACCTCGCCCTGGACATCTCCCTCTACGCCGACGAGGGCTGCACCCGGCACGCCGTCCCCGACAGCGGATGGGGGTACCACGTGGAGGCCCTCACGGACCCGGACCCGACGGACAACGTGATCCCCCTGCTGGCTGTGATGACCACGGACCGGGGCCTGCCGGAACAGGCCCGCTACTGCCGGCTCGACCGCATTTCCAACCTCTACGCCACCCAGGGGGGGACGCTGAAGACGGTGCTGGAGGGCATGGACATCCAGGTGGTCACCCCCATCCCAACGGACACCCAGACCTACTCCTTCGGCGGACGGGCCCCGGTCAAGCTGGGCGGCGCAACCATGGCGGTGGTGGAGGATTTGACCATCTCCCCCATCTCCCTCTCTATGGACCTCGTCATCCCGGACTGGGACGCCTACGACGCGGCCTTCGAGGCCCAGGGGCCCTGGTCGGTGTACGTGCTTCTGCGGGACGGCACCAGGGTCAGTGCCCGGTATGAGGAACGCTATGGCAAGCTGGACTGGTTCTACACCGAGCCGGGAGAGGTGGATGAGGCAGGCGGGCGGTTCTTCCGCGCCGACCATGTGGGTTTCCAGCTGGAGCGGCCCATCGACGTGGCGGAGATCGAGGACATCGTCTTTGTGGGGGATAACGACCCCGTGGAGGACCGGCCAAACGAGGTGGGCAGAATCGTCCACTTTATGTTCTATCCCGGATACTTCTACAACAAAACCTACTGGAACGAGGTCAACGAGAACTGGAAACAGACCATGTAAGTCAAAAACAGGCCGCCGGCATCCGCCGGCGGCCTGTCCATTTGAACCGTTTCAGCTCTCCTCGTCGTCCTGCTGGGCCTGGGCGGCCATGGCCTCGTCGAAGTGCTTGTTGATCTGCTCGGTAAACGCCTGGGCGGCGTTGTAGCCCATCTTCTTGTGGCGGTTGTTCATGGCCGCCACCTCCACGATGACCGCCAGGTTCCGCCCCGGCTTCACCGGGATGGTGATGGCCGGGATCTGCACGTCCAGGATGGTGGTGTTCAGCTCCTCCAGGCCCAGACGGTCGTACATGGCCCCGTCCCGCCACTGCTCCAGGTTCACCACCAGGTCGATATTGGCCTCGTCTTTGACTGCGGACACACCAAAAAGCCGCCGCACGTCCACAACGCCGATGCCCCGCAGCTCCATGTAGTGGCGGATCAGCTCGGGGGCGCTGCCCACCAGCTGGTGGGAGGCCACCCGTTTGATCTCCACGGCGTCGTCGGCGATGAGCCGGTGGCCCCGCTTGATCAGCTCGATGGCGGTCTCGCTCTTGCCCACCCCGGACTCGCCCAGGATGAGGACGCCCTCACCGTAGATCTCCACCAACACCCCGTGGCGGGTGATGCGGGGGGAAAGGTAGGTCCGCAGGCCGGAGATGAGGGCCCCCATGAAGGCGGAGGTGGTATCCTGGCTGCACAGAAGCGTGCGGTCATACTTCTCCGCCATCTCCATGCACTCGGGGAAGGGCTCCATGCCCCGGGTGAGGATGAGGGCGGGGATGTCCTGGGCCAGGAGCTGTTCAAAGCTCTTACGCCGCTCCTCCGCCGTCATGCCCTCCAGGAACGTGGATTCCACCTTGCCGAGCACCTGGAGCCGCATGGGGTCAAAGTAATCGAAAAAGCCGATGAGCTGAAGCCCGGGCCGGTTCACGTCCTCGGTGCGGATGAGGCATTTCTCGTACCCCTTCCCCTTGCGCAGGACGTCCAGGCTGTACTCCTCCACCAGCTTGGACAATTTCACGCTGTATAGGCTCTCCATGGCGTTCCCTCCTGTGTGGTCTCTTGTGTTTAGTATACCACCGGATCAAAACGAAGTAAAGAACGGCTTCCCCAAGGGGAAGCCGTTCTTCTTCACCGGCCTGTCACCCGCAGCAGCAGGAGCCGTGACCGTGTTCGTCCTCACAGGGCAGCTTGCACGCCTCGGGCACGGGAAGCCCCTGGCGCTGGTAATAGTCGGCCAGGGCGGCCTTGATGGCCTCCTCCGCCAGCACCGAACAGTGCATCTTATAGCCGGGCAGCCCGTCCAGAGCCTCGGCCACGGCGGCGTTGGTGAGCTGGAGGGCCTCCTCCACCCGCTTGCCCATGATGAGCTCGGTGGCCATGGAGGAGGTGGCGATGGCGGAGCCGCAGCCGAAGGTCTTGAACTTCACATCAGTGATAACGCCGTCATCGATCTTCAGATACATCTTCATAATGTCCCCGCACTTGGGGTTGCCCACCTGGCCCACCCCGTCGGCGTTCTCGATCTCGCCCACGTTCCTGGGATGTTCAAAGTGGTCCATCACTTTTTCTGAATACAGCATATCTTCATGCGCTCCTTTCTCTTACGCGTACCACACGGGCCGCTGAAGCTTGGCGTCCCACACCGGGGACATGTCCCGCAGGTAGGCGACCACCTGGGGCACTTCCTTCAAAACATCATCCACATCCTCCTCCGTGGTCTCCCGCCCCAGCGAGAGCCGCAGAGAGCCGTGGGCCACCTCGTGGGGCAGGCCGATGGCCAGCAGCACGTGGGAAGGGTCCAGGGAGGCCGAGGAGCAGGCCGAGCCGGAAGAGGCCCGGATGCCCCGGCTGTCCAGGTGGAGAAGCAGGGCCTCTCCCTCCGCCCCCTCAAAGACCAGAGAGGCGGTGCCGGGCAGACGGTTTTCCCGATCCCCGGTGACCTTGGCATAAGGAAGCTGGGACAACCCGTCCAGCAGACGGTCCCGGAGGGCGGACAGGCGGCGGGATTCCGCCTCCATCTCCGCCACCGATTCCGTGAGAGCGGCGGCCATACCCACGGCAGACGCCACGTTCTCTGTGCTGGAGCGCAGGCCCCGCTCCTGTCCGCCGCCATGGATGAGGGGCGGCAGCCGCAGGCCCTTGCGCATGTAGAGCCCGCCGATCCCCCTGGGGCCGTGGAATTTATGGCCGGAGAAGGAGAGCAGGTCACAGTTCCACGCCTGCACATCCACCGGAATATGCCCCACCGCCTGGACGGCGTCGGTGTGGAACAGGATACCCTTTTCCCGGGCAATGGCGCCGATGGCCGGAATGGGTTCCACGGTGCCGATCTCATTGTTGGCGGCCATCACCGAGATCAGGATCGTATCGGGGCGGATCGCGGCGCGCACCGCTTCGGGGTCCACCCGTCCCAGTTCGTCCACCGGCAGATAGGTGACCTCATAGCCCTGCTTTTCAAGGTACTGGGCGGTGTAAAGAACGGCATGGTGCTCGATGGCCGTGGTGATGATGTGCTTTCCCTTCTTGCTCCGCAGCTCCGCCGCCCCCTTCAGGGCCCAGTTGTCGGCCTCGGAGCCGCCGGAAGTAAAATAGATCTCCTCCGGCCTGGCGTTCAGGCAGCGGGCGATATCGGCCCGGGCCGCCTCCAGATCGGTCTTGGCCTCCTGTCCGAAGGCGTAGAGGCTGGACGGATTCCCGAACCGCTCTCCAAAATACGGTTCCATCGCCTGTCGGGCCGCCTTGGACAGGGGCGTGGTGGCGGCGTAGTCGGCGTAAATGGTTTTCGGCATATATCATAACTCCTTTCGGTCTTTTTTATTATCCTTAATTCCTATATGTTTACTATGATTATAGCCACGGGAAACCGATTTGTCAAGAAAAAAAACGGGCAGAAGATGGAAACCCATCTCCTGCCCGTTTGGATTCAAGGCTTTTCGGCGTTAAACTTGTTATAGGCCTCACTGATCTTGCTGGCGGGCGCGGGCTCCACCTTGTACCAGCCCTTGGACTGGGCCGCCTGGAACAGGTCGGTCTGGGTCTGATGGCTCTGGTTCAGGATCTTGAGGAACTCGTCCCGCAGCTGAACGTTGACACATTCGGAAGCAAAGGTGTCGTAGTTGGTGCTCATTTTCTTCTCCGTGAGGATAAGGTCTGTGATCCGTTCCTGATCGTTCATGGATATTTCCCCCTTTTACTGCAGATAGTTCAGCAGGCAGTTGAAATTCTGACGGTGCTGGTCGGCGTACTGCTGGAAGCTGGTTTTGAGCTGGGCGTCCTCCGCCTCCTGGACGGCGGCCTGGTACTTGCAGCAGAGCACCTTTTCGAAATTCAACTGGTCGCTGAGCGCAGACAGTTCTTTCGCGCTGAGATTGGCCATGTGGTTTCCCTCCTTTTGTTTCAGGCTTCGCCCATAGCTTCTCCCACGGCGCCGGAAATATGCGGAAATTCCGGCCAGCCTTTTCGGGAAAAACGAAAGAGGATATACCACGCACCGTTCAAGCGCTCCGGCCAGCTCAGGCAGAAAAGAGGGCACAGGGGAAAGGGCGCTTTTGTATCAAATGGAATGGCAAGGAAAAACCCTTGCTCGTCTTTGCGTGTCAAGGCTCGTTTCAGATGGCTGGCGGATTGAGCCAGAAGACTGTCCCCCAAAAGCCGGGCCGGACAGTCCACCCACTGCCAACCCTCCGGAGGACGGTTGTCCGGAAAGGGATAGGCCATGACAATTTCAGCCCCCACGGGAGGCCAGGCGCCCTGTCGCTCGATCTGGGCCACCGGCACGGACCGGCGGAGGCGCAACGCGCCCCCTTCCGGGATGAGGGTCCCCAGCAGGAAACGGCCTTTTTTCCCTTGGAGCCATGCCTTATAAAGGCCCCTTCCGTCTGGGCCCCGGATGGCCTGACAGATGGCCCGCTCTCCCTCCTGCCGCACCGTTACCGCACCGTTTGGGCCGTCGAAGCTCCACTCCATGGCATATCACCCCTCGAAAAGTATATTCGGCCCCGGGGATAGGCATGTCTTTTCAAGAGGTCGAAAGTGCCCGGCTTTTTTAGGAGCAGGTCCCTCCCAGCAGCTTTCGCAGAGAGCTGGAGCGTTTTTCCGCCAGATACGCTTCTTCCGGGAAGCCATCCTGTGCTCCTGGATCCTGTTTGGCCGCAAGGGCGGGAGGGCCTGATCCACGCAACGCGGCCAACCCGACTTGCCAAAATGCTTCTCTTCCGCTATAATATCGTTTGTGTCTTTTGGACTTTAAAGTGATGTGTTGTAAAAGGAGGAAGCATTTCATGGCTTCAGATACCCACCGCAACGGGAGTTTCAGTTCCTCCCTCGGTTTCGTACTGGCCTGCGTGGGCTCCGCCGTGGGGCTGGGCAACATCTGGCTGTTCCCATACCGCCTGGGCCAGTATGGCGGCGCGGCATTCCTGATCCCCTATCTCTTCTTTGTCTTCCTGTTCGGCTGGGTGGGGCTGTCCGCCGAGTTCGGCATCGGGCGGCTGGCCCGGACAGGCACTCTGGGCGCTTACGCCTACTGCTTCAAGGCCCGGGGCCGGGAAAAGACCGGCGGGGCCCTTGGGTGGATCCCTCTGATGGGCTCTCTGGGCATCGCCATCGGCTACGCCATCATTGTGGGCTGGGTGGTCCGCTCCGCCGCTGGGGCGGTCACCGGGGCCCTTCTCTCGGAGCCGGACTTCTTCTCACAGGCCACCGGCAGCTTCGGAAGCCTGCCCTGGCATATCATCGTGGTGGCCGTGGTATGCCTTCTGCTCCTTTTGGGGGCGGCGGGCAGTATTGAGAAGGCCAGCAAGATCATGATGCCTCTCTTCTTTGTCCTTTTCCTGGTGGTGGCCGTTCGGGTGGGCTTCCTGCCCGGCGCCGCCGAGGGGTACCGCTTCCTCTTCGTCCCCGACTGGTCCGCGCTGGCCGATCCCTATACCTGGGTCATGGCCATGGGCCAGGCCTTCTTCTCCCTGTCCATCACCGGTTCCGGTATGATCGTCTACGGCGCCTATCTGAACAAGGACGCCGACATCCCCGGCGCCGCCCTTCGGACCGCCCTCTTCGACACCTGCGCCGCCCTGCTTTCCGCCCTGGCCATCATGCCCGCCGTCTTCTCCTTCGGCATCGACCCCTCCGCCGGGCCCTCCCTCCTCTTTATCACCCTCCCCGGGATCTTTGCCCAGATGCCGCTGGGCCGGGTCTTTGCCGTGGTGTTCTTCGTCTCGGTCATCTTCGCCGGGCTCACCTCCCTCATCAATATGTTCGAGGCCGTGTGCGAGAGCTGGCAGCATAAGTTCAAACTCTCCCGCACCGCCGCCGTCCTGCTGTGCGGCGGCATCGTCCTGGCGGTGGGCGTCTTCCTGGAGGCCGAACCCCTGGTGGGCTCTTGGATGGACTTCATCACCATCGTGGTGGTACCCATCGGCGCCATGCTGGGCGCTATCGCAGTCTACTACGTGCTGGGCTGGCCCACTATCCGCCGGGAGCTGGAGCTGGGACGGACCAAGCCCCTCTCCCCCCTCTTCGGGCCCTGCGCCAAGTACCTGTACGTCCCCCTCACCATCCTCATCCTGGTGCTGGGCTTCGTGTTCCACGGCATCGGGTGAATCAAACAACAAAAAGCAGGACGCCGGAATATTCCGGCGCCCTGCTTTTTTCTTTAAAAGTGGTACAGGTATTCTCTTCCCGCGCTGTCCTGAAACAAAATACCCTCGGCGGACACGCCCTGGTCGTCCTTGAATTGCACCCGTGACGCGGCGGCAGAGGATAGATCAAGCTCCGTTTTGCCCAGCTCCTCCCGAATCGCATCCGTGTTTCTCAGGAAATCATACAGATATGGTGTTTCCACCGTATCAATCCGCCTCAAAGCGTCTCCAGTAATTGCATCTGCGTTTCCCAGGAAATCATACAGATATGGCATTTTCACCGTATCAATCCGTTTCAAGGCGTCTCCAGTATAGGCCACCACGAGATAGCCGCATCTGCCGTCATCGGCGGAAAAGGTACAGCAGTACAGCGGTTCCTCCGTCAACTCCGGGTCCCGGTCCAGGACCGTATATTCCGTAAAGGTGTCATAGTTCCATCTCGCGTTTTGGATGTCCTCGAGATTTTTCAGCCAGCCGTTATTTAGCAGCTGCCTGAACATCGACTTGTTCAGCATCCGATAGGCCCGGGAATCCTGCCCCGCGTAATAGGAGACGGCGGCCGCCTCAAATTCCGCCTCGGAACCGCTCGATTTTTGATAGGCCTTCACACACCCTAAGGCAGCCAGAAGCAGGACACCGGCCAAAAAGACAGAGGTTAATTTCTTCATGCCGCACCTCACATTTCATCAGTCCAAGTCCAAGTCCACGTCCACGTCGCCCATTTCGGTGTGGGCCTGCACATAGTAGCGCTGATTTGAGGCCGTATGGGAGACATAGGCGTGCTGGCGCACCCCATTCAGCGTGACCTCCCCCAAATCGGTGTAGAGCTCATAGCTCACGCCGTTTCTCTCCGGGAATCCCACGTCCACGTTGCCCATCTCTGTCTTTGCCTCCAATTCCGCCGCGAGGAGGTTGTCGCAGTTTACGTCACCCATCTCCGTGGAGAGCTCCGCCTTTTCTGCGGTGGCGGCGGCGAACCAGGTCACGTCGCCCATATCGCTGTCCAGATCCACCTTTGTCAACGTGGTATTTCTGGGAATGGTGACCACTACTCCGGCGGAGGCGTTGCTGCCAAAGCGGTTACGCATGTTCTGCACCGTTTCGCTCCACACCTTCAGGGTGCCGTCCTTGTTCTCATAGTGTAGGGAATAATTGCTGATATTTCTGCTGTACAGGGACACGCCGAAGCTGGTACCCTCCACCACGTCCACGTCGCCGAAGTCGATGGAGACATCCAGCTGTGTAAACGCCTCCAGGTCCTTTACCGTCACGTCCTGGGGACTGCCGATAACGGGGGTATCCCAGTCGTCCCAATCGACCCAATCCACCCAGTCGCCCCAGTGGTTCCAGCCCGTCCAATGTCCGCGCCAGGTATAGGCCCAGTCCCGCAGGCCTCTATCGGTCTCCGGCCGGCCGCCCATGGCGCCGCCCACCAGGTGGAGGACCAGACCCAGCGCGAATACGGCGCCGGCGGCGATAAGGACGATCTTGCTCACTTTCTTCATCATGCCTGCTCGCCCCTCTCCACTAACTCATTCCACAGATAGCGCACGCCCTTGACGATGAGCCACACCAGGACCACCACCGCCAGAAGCAGTAGCGCCCCGATGGCGAAGGCCATCAGCCCGCCCCCCGCCTGATAGAGCCCGGCGGCCAGCGTGAGCTTGGTGAAGCTGCCGATCACGACCCCGAACCCCACGCCCACACAGATGAGGCCAGCCAGCCCCAGTCCGCCCAGCAGCCCGCCCCACAGGGGCGTGGCGATGGCGAACACCAGAATAGCCAGGAGCACGAAGGCCCAGCCGGGCAGCTTTCCCCCCAGCTTGGGGGTGTAGTCAGGGGTGCGGCGGCCCTGATACGCCGCGTCCGCCGCGGCGGTGAGGCCCTCGGTGGCCCGCTCCCCCAAGATCTGCCGGGCCAGCCGCTCCGGGGAGCCCAGCTCGTTGATGACGGAGGATTCCCGGTCCTGGCCCGCGTCTTCGAAATATTCCTCATAAAAGCGCAAAATGTCTTCCATGTCGCTGACCGGCATCCGGCCGGCGAGCTGGGCTCTCAGAATTCTCATATAGGTCTCCCTATTCATCCCGCGCACCTCCTGACAAGATTTGATTCACTCGGCCGTTGAACTCCGCCCAGTCTCTCCGGCAGTCCGCCAGCAGCTCCCGGCCCGACTGGGTGATGGTGTAGTAGCGCCGGTTCCGTCCCTGGAACTGCCGGTCGTATACCGCCAGGCACCCCTCCCGCTGCAATCGGCGCAGGACCGGGTAAAGCGTGGACTCGGAGATGTCGATCTCCTGCTTGAGCTGCTGGGTCAGGCTGTATCCATAGGCGTCTCCCTGGTCCAGGATCGCCAGCACGCAGCCGTCCAGCAGTGGCGAGGTCAGCTGGAATATCATTGTCTCCCCACCTTCCTTTTTTGATTTCGTCAATATTATATCTCGTATAATATTCAGTGTCAAGCTATATTGATTAAGAAACTATTAAGCAACCTGTAAGAAATACCATCACCCGTTATCGCCAGGGCGGAAACGGACGGTCTTTTCCTTCTATTTCCGTATGAAATAACAGTTGTCATTTGCGGTCTTTTGCGATAGAATATAGGCTAAGTAATTATGGTTAGCAACCTATTCGAGGTGTATTTATGAACCTTCGCGTCGGCATCGATATCGGCTCCACCACCGTTAAGGTGGTTGTGCTGGGTGAGCAGAACGAACTGCTCTTCCGCTCTTACGAGCGGCATTTTTCCAAGACCCGGGAGCGGGCCGCCGAGACCCTGCGGTCCATCGGCGATATGCTCTCCGGCAAAAACGTACATATGGTCATCACCGGCTCCGCCGGTCTGGGGGTGTCCAAGGCCAGCGGCATCGACTTCGTCCAGGAGGTCTACGCCACCGCCGCCGCCGTCAACACCTATGTTCCCGGTACCGACGCCGTCATTGAATTGGGCGGCGAGGACGCAAAGATCATCTTCTTCGGCGGCGCGCTGGAGGAGCGGATGAACGGCTCCTGCGCCGGCGGCACCGGGGCCTTTATCGACCAAATGGCCTCCCTGCTGAACGTCTCCATCGACGAGCTGGACACCCTGTCCCTCAAGCATGAGAAGATCTACCCCATCGCCTCCCGCTGCGGCGTGTTCGCCAAGAGCGACATCCAGCCCATCCTCAACCAGGGCGGGCAGAAGGAGGACATCGCCGCCTCCATCTTCCAGGCGGTGGTGGACCAGACTGTGGCCGGCCTCACCCAGGGCCGGGAGCTGAAGGGCAAGATCGTCTTTTTGGGCGGCCCCCTCCACTTCCTCAAGGGCCTGCGGGAGCGGTTCGTGGACACTCTGGACCTGGATGCGGAGCACGCCGTGTTCCCGGAGGACGGAGACTGTTTTGCCGCCATGGGCGCCGCCCTCTGCTCCACCGACTACGCCGCCCGGCCCTTCGACGAGTGCCTGAAGCTGCTGGAGGAGAGCGTGGACGCCACCGAGGCCCTGGACACCATGCCCCCCCTCTTCGCCGACAAGGCGGAATACGACGCCTTCCTGGCCCGGCACAACGCCAATCACCCTCCCGAGGCCGATCTGGCCACTTATTCCGGTCCCGCCTGGCTGGGCATCGACGCCGGCTCCACCACCACAAAGATGGTCCTCATCGACCCCCAGGGCGGCATCCTCTACCACTATTATCACTCCAACCTTGGCAACCCTGTGTCCATCGTGCTGGAACAGCTCCGGGAAATCTACAAGCGCGCCGGGGGCCGGGTGAGCATCCAGGGCGCCGCCGTCACCGGCTACGGCGAGGATCTCATCAAGAACGCCTTCCAGTGCGACCTGGGCTTGGTGGAGACCATGGCCCACTACAACGCCGCCAAGCACTTTAATCCCAACGTGGACTTCATCATCGACATCGGCGGACAGGACATGAAGTGCTTCAAGATCCGCAACGGCGCCGTGGATTCCATTATGCTCAACGAGGCCTGCTCCTCCGGCTGCGGCTCCTTTATCGAGACCTTCGCCAAGGCCCTGGGCTATGACATCGCCGAATTCTCCAAGATCGGCCTCTTCTCCCCCCGGCCGGTGAACCTGGGCTCCCGCTGCACCGTGTTCATGAACTCCTCAGTGAAGCAGGCCCAGAAAGACGGGGCCGGCGTGGAGGATATCTCCGCGGGTCTGTCCATCTCTATCGTGAAGAACGCCGTTTACAAGGTCATCCGGGCGGCCAACGCCGACGACCTGGGCAAGCACATCGTGGTCCAGGGAGGCACCTTTTTGAATGACGCCGTCCTCCGTGCCTTTGAGCAGGAGCTGGGGCGGGACGTCATCCGGCCCACCATCGCCGGGCTCATGGGGGCCTTCGGCGCCGCCCTGGCCGCCCGGGATCTGGGTCTGGAGCGGTCCGAGCTGTTAAGTGAAAAGGCTTTGCAGTCCTTCACCCACACCGCTAAGCCCACCACCTGCGGGCTGTGCACCAACCACTGCTCCCTCACCGTCAACCAGTTCGACAACGGCCGGCGCTTCATCTCGGGCAACCGCTGCTCCCGCCCTCTGGGCAAGGAAAAAGCGGAGCTGCCCGACCTGGGGGCCTACAAATATCAAAAACTCCGGGCCATGGAGGGCAAGGGGGCCGGCAGCGGGGTCCGCGGCACCATGGGCATCCCCTTCGGCCTGAATATGTACGAGAACCTCCCCTTCTGGTACGAGTTCTTCACCCGCCTCAACTTTGAGGTGGTCCTCTCCCCCGAGTCCTCCCGGAAGCTGTATCTCAAGGGCCAGCACACCATCCCCTCGGACACGGTGTGCTACCCCGCCAAGCTCCTCCACGGCCACGTGGAAGCCCTGGTGGAGATGGGGGTGGACGCCATCTGGTACCCCTGCATGTCCTACAACTACGACGAGGGCATCGGCGACAACCACTACAACTGCCCCGTGGTGGCCTATTACCCCGAGCTGCTGGCGGCCAACGTGCCGGTTTTGAAGCAGACCCGCTTCCTCTTCCCCTATGTGGGCCTGTGGCGGCACAAGGATTTTGAGAAGCGCATCTCCAAGCTGATGGAGGAAGAGTTCTCCATCCCCAAAAAGGAGACCGTGGCCGCTGCCAGGGCCGCCTTCGACGCTTACGACGCCTACAAGCATGACCTTTGGGCCACCGGCCAGAGCTACGTAGCCCAGGCCAGGGCCCAAGGCCTGCCCATCCTGGTCCAGGCCGGACGACCCTACCACATCGACCCGGAGATCAACCACGGCATCAACGACCTCATCACCGGCCAGGGCTTCGTCCTCATCACCGAGGACGCCATCTCCCATCTGGAGGGCTACGAGTCCCGGAAGGTGCTCAATCAGTGGACCTTCCAGTCCCGGATGTACAACGCGGCCCGGTATGTGTGCACCCAGCCGGACATGCAGCTTGTCCAGCTCGTGAGTTTCGGTTGCGGCACCGACGCCATCACCGCCGACGAGGTCCGCTCCATCCTGGAAGAGGGCGGCAAGCTCTATACCCAGCTGAAAATCGACGACATCAACAACCTGGGCGCCGTGAAGATCCGCATCCGCTCCCTCATGGCAGCCATGGACGCACGGGCGGTCACTTCGGCAAAAGAAAGCGCCCAGAGAGACCCCGCATAATAAGGCAAACCCGCTCCGGAAAGGAAACTGACAGTATGGCACAACTTGTTTATGACAAAACCGGCCGCCTCCTCTTCACCAAAGAGATGAAGAAGGAGTACACCCTCCTGGTCCCCCAGATGCTCCCCGACCATTTCGCCATGCTGGTGAGCATCATCCGGGGCGAGGGCTACAACGTGGAGATGCTGGAGAACACCGGCCGCCCGGTCATCGACGCCGGACAGAAATACGTCCACAACGACGCCTGCTACCCCGCCATCCTGGTCATCGGCCAGCTCATTGACGCGGTGCAGTCGGGCCGATACGACCCCCACAAGGTGGCCCTGGTCATCACCCAGACCGGCGGCGGATGCCGGGCCTCCAACTACATCCATCTTCTGCGCAAGGCTCTGGAGAAGGCGGGGCTCTCCTTCGTCCCCGTCATCTCGGTGAACCTCTCCGGGCTGGAGTCCAACCCCGGCTTCAAGCTGAGTCTGAACCTCCTGCGGAAGGTGGTCTACGCCATCATTTACGGCGACCTCATCATGAACGTGGCCAACCAGGTGCGGCCCTATGAGGTCAACAAAAACGAGACCGACGCCACGGTGCAAAAGTGCATGGACTTCCTCCTGGCAGACATGGACGCCGGAAAGGGCATGACCTTCAAAAGCATGGTGGCCAACTTCGACCGCATCATCGACGCCTTCAAAGCTGTCCCCGTCTCTGGGGAGGAGAAGGTCCGGGTGGGCATCGTGGGCGAGATCTACGTCAAATACGCCCCCCTGGGCAACAATAACCTGGCCGACTTCCTCCTGGCCGAGGGGGCCGAGCCGGTGATCCCCGGGCTGGTGGACTTCATCATCTTCAAGATCAACAACCGGGAGGTGGACGTGGGCCTCTACGGCGGCAAGTGGGTCAAGGAGGCCTTCTGCCGCTGGCTCCAGAAGTACGTCATGAAGTACCAGCACGCCATGATCGACGCCCTCAAGAACTCCGGCCGCTTCCGGGCCCCCGGCGACTTCGAGGACCTGCACGGCTATATCAAGGGCTACCTGGGCGACGGCAACAAGATGGGCGAGGGCTGGCTCCTCACCGCCGAGATGCTGGAGCTGATCAATACCGGCGTGCCCAACATTGTCTGCACCCAGCCCTTCGGCTGCCTGCCCAACCACATCGTCGGCAAGGGCATGATCCGCAAGATCAAGGACGACTACCCCTGGTCCAACGTGGTGGCCATCGACTACGACCCCGGCGCCACCAAGATCAATCAGGAAAACCGCATCAAGCTGATGCTGGCCAATGCCCGGGCCCTGGCCAAGACGCAGCAGGGCCAGGAACAGGCTGCGGAGGAGAAGGAGGAGACGCAGGATGGTCAACCCGTCCCCGCTTCCTGAGGGTCTTCGTTTTGTAGACGCCGTAAAGGAAGAACACTTTGCGGCTATGTCCCTTATCCACGCTCTGGGCTGGAGGGATACCTACAAGGGCTACGTCCCTGATGAGTATATGTCCCGGGAAATCACCGACGACCGCTGGGTCCGCTTTTTTCAGGAGGACTACGCCACAGGCCGCTGTCACGGTCTTCTCCTTTACAGAGAGGAGACCCCCGTGGCCTGCATCAACTACGGTCCCGCCCGCACCGAGAACTACAACGCCGGGACCAAGGAGGGCTCCGACTTTCCCAACGACGCCTACCAGGGCTGGGGGGAGATCATCTCCTTCTACACCCACCCGGCGGAGCGGGGCAAGGGTTACGGCGGAATCCTCTTTGAAGAGGCCCTCCGGCAGCTGAAGGCGGCGGGGCATCAAAAGGCCTTCGTCTTTGTCCTCCGGGAAAATGCGGGTGGGCGGCGGTTTTACGCCGCCCACGGCTTTGCATGGGACGGCACCCACGCCGACATCCCCTTCCCTCCGGATGCCGTCTGCGTTGACTTGAGATATACAAAGGAACTGTGAGCCATGAAAAAGCTGATCCCCCTGCTGGTGGTCTTCGCCTTCCTGACCGGCTGCGCCGGCCCAAAGGAGCCAGCCCAGTCCCCGGAGCCGACGCCGGAGCTTTCCGCTCCCCTTCCCTTAGGGCCCCAGGCCGCTCCGGCGGCGGACTGGAAAACGGAGGCCCCCTGGTGGACGGGCGTGGACGCGGACAAGCTGCCGGCCCGATGCGGTGAACCGGAATATGTGGACGGTGAAACCCACTACGTCCCCTTTCAGGAATTTGATGAATTGGGGCTTATTCTTTACGCCGTGACCCGGGACGGCCGGGACGGCGTCCAGTTCCTTCTCCGCAAAGACGACACCCTGGGAGAGGCCTTCCGCCGGGAGGGCTCTTTTTCCAACGGCCTGTGCGCCTTTTCCTCCGGGGATTATGACGGGGACGGGGATGAGGAATATATCATTTCCCTGTCCCGTGCCGGCGGCAGCAGCGACCTCATCCTTTGTGAATGGGACGAGGCCGGAGGCTGGACCTTCCACCCCTATGACCGAGATGTGTATAATCCTCAACTGTCAGAACTCTTGTCCTTCCGCTCCACCGGCGGAACCGTGACCCTGATCTGCGGCGCCGACTCCGCCTCTTATTCTCTGCGGGAGCATGAGGCGGAAGCGGCGCCCATGGAGGATTTCTCCGGGGTAGCCATGCTCACCCCCAGCGGCGACGCCATTGCCGCCGCCTTCGGCGTGGGGGCGGTCATCGACGGCACGCCCAAAATTTTTGCCGTCCTCCGGGCTGAGCTGGCCTACGACGGCGAAACCTTCACCCTGCAAGTCCCCCACCTGGAGGAGATGATCGGCGTCTGACCCCAAGCCCGTGAAAGGATTGACTTTTTTGGAAGAAAACAAGCTGGGCACTACCCCCATCCGGCGGCTCATCGTGGATATGTCCTGGCCTATGATGCTCTCGATGCTCGTCCAGGCCCTCTATAACATGGTAGACAGCTACTATGTCTCTCTGGCCGATCCCAAAGGGTTCCTGGCCCTCTCCTTCGTGTTCCCCGCCCAATCCCTGATGATCGCCATCTGCGTGGGCACCGGGGTGGGCGTCAACGCCATGCTCTCCCGCCGCCTGGGGGAAAAACGGCCGGAGGAAGCCAGCGCCGTGGCGGAAAACGGCTATTTCGTCTACTTTCTCACCTGGCTTGTCTACCTGCTGCTGGGTGTGACTCTGGGCCCCCGGTTCGTGGGCTTTTTCAGCTCCGACCCCCAGGTGGTGGCCTACGGCGGGCAGTATCTTACCATCGTGCTGTGCGGTTCCATCGGGATGTGCATGCAGTTCGCCGGGGAGCGGGTGCTCCAGGCAAGCGGCCAGCCTGTGGGGCCAATGATCATTCAGGGCATCGGCGCGGTCATCAATCTGGTGCTGGATCCTATCCTTATCTTTGGCCTGGGCCCCTTCCCCGTCATGGGGGTGGCGGGGGCCGCCATCGCCACGGTCTTCGGACAGTTGGTGGGCATGTGCGCCGGCTTTTTCCTGGTTCACCGAAAGCCGGTGGTGAAGCTCTCCTTTCGGAAATTTCGCCCCGATATGGCCGCGATCCGGGATATCTACCGCATCGGTATGCCCGCTATGGCCATGCAGTCCCTCGGCACCTTCATGACCCTGGGCCTCAACAAGATCCTGGTCCTCCCCTCGGTGACCGCCGCCGCCGGGGACGCCCCGGTGTTCGTGCTGGGGGCCTACTTCAAGCTTCAATCCTTTGTGTTCATGCCGGTGGCTGGGCTCAACAACGGCCTGACCCCAGTCCTCAGCTACAACTACGGCGCCAAGCACCACCGGCGCATCGTGGAGGGCCTTCATTTCGCCTTGAAGCTGGCCCTCGTCATCATGGGCCTCGGCACCCTCATTTTTCAGCTCTTCCCCGCCTCCCTCCTCGCCATTTTCAGCACGCCGGCGGAAATGATGGAAACGGGTGTGTTCGCCCTGCGGATCATCAGCATCACCTTCCTGTGCGCCGGGGCCACCTTCATTTTCTCCGGCGCCTTCCAGGCACTTGGCTCCCCCAACCTGGCCCTGATCCTGGGGCTCACCCGTCAGATCGTCATTGTCCTGCCCGTATGCCTCATCCTGGCTTTGACGGATCCCGCGCTGGTGTGGTTCTGCTTCCCCGCCGCGGAAATTATTTCCTGCCTGCTGGCCGTTTTTTTCTACCGCAGGCTCCGGCTGCAAAAAATCGACCGGATGGCGGACGCCTGATCCCTCTCCGCGGTTGTTTCCCTCCTTTTCCGCTCATACTAAGCGGGAAAGGAGGGATTTTTATGACTGGTTTCGACCCCTTCGCCGAGCTGCCTGAGGGCTTCGCCATGGCGCTGGCCCAGGACCCCGCCGCGCTCGACGCCTTCGGGCGGCTCCCCAAGGACGAAAAGGCCCACTATGTCACCCGCTCTCATCAGGTCAGCAGCCGGGACGAGATGCGCGCCCTGGTCTCCGAGCTGGACCACAAGCGAACCTTTTAGCCCCCGAAGGCGTAAAATGGGCCGATGGGGGTGGTGTGAATGGGAAAAAGCGGGCCGAACTGTGACGCTTTGCTCCTGCTGGCCGCTCTGGTCTCCATCCAGATGTCCCGCCAGCTCACCCCCGACCAGATGGGGCTGCTGGCCGCCTTTTTCGAGGTCCTGGGCGACAATCTGGCCCTGCTGGCCCTGTGCCCGGCCGCGGCGGAAGCCGCCGCTGAACTGGACCCTTCCCACAAAAAAAGCGGAGAAGCCTGACGGCTTCTCCGCTTTTTGATCGATTGCTCAGTTCTTTTCGCTCAAATACTCGTCGATGGCCTGGGCCGCGGTTTTGCCCGCGCCCATGGCCAGGATGACGGTGGCCGCGCCGGTGACGGCGTCGCCGCCGGCGTAGATGCCCTCCCGGGTGGTGCGCATGGTGTCCTCGTCCACCACGAGACAGCCCTTCCGGTTGGCTTCCAGGCCGGGGGTGGTGGAACGGATCAGGGGGTTGGGGCTGGTGCCCAGGGCCATGATGACCGTGTCCACATTGAGGAAGAAGTTGGAGCCGGGCACCTCCTTGGGGGAGCGGCGGCCGCTCTCGTCAGGGGCCTGGAGGCGCATCCGCACGCACTCGATCTGGCTGACCTGCCCCTTTTCGTTGCCCAGGATGCGTACGGGGTTGCACAGAAGGCGGAAGTCGATATCCTCCTCCTTGGCGTGGTTCACTTCCTCCCGGCGGGCGGGCATCTCCTCCTCGTCCCGGCGGTACATGAGGTAGACTTTCTCCGCCCCCATCCGCTTGGCGCAGCGGGCGGCGTCCATGGCCACGTTGCCGCCGCCCACCACAGCCACAGTCCTGCTGCGCTTGAGGGGGGTGTCGTGGTCGTCCAGATAAGCCTTCATCAGGTTGACCCGGGTGAGGTACTCATTGGCTGAATAGACCCCCGCCAAGCTCTCCCCCTCGATTCCCATGAACATGGGAAGGCCAGCGCCGGATCCCACGAAAACGGCCTTATAGCCCTCGTCCATCAGCTCGTCGATGGTGATGGTGCGGCCCACCACCACGTCCAGCTGGAGGTCCACGCCCAGGGCTTTCAGCTTGTCCACCTCGCTCTGGACGATGGCCTTGGGCAGGCGGAACTCGGGGATGCCGTAGACCAGCACGCCGCCGGCGGTGTGGAAGGCCTCGAACACGGTGACCTCATAGCCCCGCTTGGCCAGGTCACTGGCGCAGGTGAGCCCGGCGGGGCCGGAGCCCACCACCGCCACCTTGATGCCGTTGCTCTCGGGCTTTACCGGCATGACGTTGCAGTTTTTCAGATACCAGTCGGCCACGAACCGCTCCAGGCGGCCAATGGCCACAGACTCCCCCTTGATGCCCCGGACACAGCGCTCCTCGCACTGGTTCTCCTGGGGACAGACCCGGCCGGAGACGCAGGGCAGGGCGTTGGTGTCGGAGATGATCTCATAAGCGGCCTTAAAGTCCCCGGCGGCCACCTTCTCGATGAACTCGGGGATGCGCACGTTCACCGGGCAGCCGTCCACACAGGGCTTGTTTTTGCAGTTAAGACATCTTCTCGCCTCTTCGACGGCCTGCTCGGGGGTATAGCACATGGTCACTTCCAAAAAGTTTTTGTTGCGCACCAGGGGCTCCTGCTCCTCAGAGGGGACCTTGGTCAAACTCATATTCGGCATTTCGTTTCCCTCCTCAATGGATCAGGGCCTTGCCCAACTGGTCCAGGCGGCAGGTGTGGCGCTCTTTCTCCTCGGCCTCCCGCTCCCGATAGACGGCATTGCGGTTCATCAGCTCGTCAAAATCCACCTGGTGGCCGTCGAAGTCGGGGCCGTCCACACAGGCGAAACGGACCTTGCCTCCCACGGTGACCCGGCAGCAGCCGCACATGCCGGTGCCGTCGATCATCAGGGGGTTCAGGCTGACCAGGGTCTTGAGGCCGTATGGCTCAGTGGTCTTGCAGACGAACTTCATCATGGGGATGGGGCCGATGGCGATGACACAGTCATACTTCACCCCGCCGTCGATGAGCTCCTGGAGCTTATTGGTGACAAGGCCCTTCTCCCCGTATGTACCGTCGTCTGTCATCAGATAGAAGTTGTCGCTGGCGGCCTGGAACTCCTCCTCCAGGATGACGATATCCTTGGAGCGGAACCCGGCGATGACGTCCACGGAGACACCCTCGGCGTGGAGAGTCTTAGCCTGGGGATAGGCGATGGCGCAGCCCACGCCGCCGCCGATGACGCACACCCGCTTGGCCCCCTCCGGGATCTCGGTGGGCATGCCCAGGGGACCTACGAAGTCCAGAATGGTGTCCCCCTCGTTCAGGTCGGCCAGCAGTTCGGTGGACAGGCCCACCCTCTGGAAGATGATGGTGACGGTCCCCTTCTCCCGGTCGTAGTCGGCAATGGTCAGGGGCACCCGCTCACCGTACTCGTCCAGCCGGAAGATGATGAATTGTCCGGCGTGGGCCTTCTTCGCGATCAGGGGCGCCTCCACCTCCAACAGGGTGACCGTGGGGTTGAGCACCTTTTTTCGTACGATCTTTACCATTTGCAGAAGACCTCTTTCGTCCTTGATTTGGGTCAAAACATATCAGTAAAACTCTATCAGTTTCCGGCCCCGATGTCAAGGAAAAGCGGCGGACTTCTTACTGTTTGCAAGAAATCCGCCGCTTTTGCGCCGCTATGCTTTCCACGTCAGGATCACTGTAAATACCCTGTCCGCCAGCTCCGCCTCCGCCCGGCCTTCCATCTTGTCCGCCAGAGCCTTCACAATGGCCAGGCCCAGGCCGGCGTTCCGGCCGGAGCGGGTCTGGTCGGAGGTGAAGAAGCGGTCAAAGACATGGGACAGGGCCTCCGGGCGCAGGTCGGCGCCGCCGTTGGAAAAACGGGTCTCCACCCCGGCGTCCGTCCGCCGGGCGGAGATGGAGAGTGTCTCCCCGCCATGCTCCAGGGCGTTTCGGATAAGATTCGCATAGACCCGGGCCAGGGCCGCCCGGTCCCCCCACACCTGGGGCAGGTCCTCGGGCAGGTCCACCGTCACCTGGAACTTTTCCTCCAGATCAGCGTAAAAGGCGGCCAGCAGCTCGCTGATGACCTCCCGCAGGTCCACCTTTTCCCGGTCGATGGGGTATTCCCCCGCCTCCAGGCGGGAAAGGTCATAGAAACTGGTAATTAAGCCCTGAAGCACCCTGGCCCGGCCCTCCACGATATCCAGGTACTCCCGGCGCTGGGCCTCGCTGAGCCCCGTGTCCTCCAAAAGCTGAAGATACCCCAGGATCGAGGTCAACGGGGTCCTCAGGTCATGGGAGACATTGGCGATCTGCTCCCGGAGGGCCTTCTCCCGGCGGCAGAAATCCGCCCGGTCGTCCTCCCGCAGGTGGAGAAGCGCGTTCACCTCCGCCATCAGCTCCTCCGCGGCCCCGTTGGGCGCGGCGAGGCGGAGGGGGGCCCCGCCTCCCTCCGCCCTGCGCTGTTTAAGCTGTGCCGCCCCCTGCCGCAGATTCCGCTCCAGGGCGTACACCCGGAGCAGAAGGAGCAGGCAGACAAGGGCTAAAACCACGGTCAGAAGCATGGCGCCCCTCCCCTTTCCTATCGAATCTCCCGCCGGCGCAGCACCAGCATCCCCAGGGCGCTGGCGCCTACCACCCAGGCCAGGCCCAGGAGCCAGCAGTAGAGCCCCGCGTGTGCCTCCAAAAAGCCCAGCCGCGCCCCCGCGTTCCCGTAGATGACCTGGAAGGGCCCCGCGTAAAAAAACGTGCCCAGCCGAAAAACCAACGGGCTGTCCTTCATCTGGGACGCCACCAGCGCCAGCGGCGTCCCGAAGATGGTGGTCAAGAAGGCGATGGCCATGGCCCCCGCCGCGCTTTTGACCGCCACCAGCAAAAAGAACGTGAACGAAAGGCACCCCAGCCACAGGGGATAGGCGCAGAACGCCGCCTGTACCGCGGCGGACAAGGCCTCCTTATCCGCCGCTCCAATGGGGCCCAGGATGAGGGTGGAGAGGCCCAGATAGCCCGCCACAGCCGCCGCCGCGATCACCGTCCCCGCCAGGATGGCGGCGGCCAGCTTCCCCAGATAGATCCGACTGCGGGGGATACCGTAAATAACCTCATTTTTCAGCGTACCGTGTCCGTACTGGTCGTCGAAGACCAGGGCCGCCAGGATGGGGGCGATGAACAGCCCCACCGGCAGGAAGACGGTCAGAAAGAGGTAGGCCATTTCCGCCTCGAGGTCGGTCCCAATCTGGGGCAGGATCACGAACAGCTCCAGCACGATCAAAAGGCCGGTGCCGATGTACAGTCCCTTTTTATGGCGGAGCTTATAGAGCTCGGCCGCGATATAGTTGAGCATCAGGAGATCTCTCTCTTTCGGAAGGTGAGCAGCCCCACGACGGTGGACCCGACCAGCCAGGCCAGCCCCAGTACCCAGGCGTAAGCGATCAGCCCGTCTGTATTCCCTGCGATGAGCCGGTCAAAGGGCGTGGTCAAAAGGCAGACACGGACGACCCGGACCACCGGCTCCAGCTTGGGCATAAACAGCACAAACAGATCCAGGGTCCCGCCCCCCAGCACGGCCACCAACACCACATAGACGATGGAGGCGGCGGTGGAGCCCCTCATGACGAAGAGGAGCATGTGGAACAGCCCCAGCCCGCCCAGCCACAGGGGAAAGGCCACCAAAAGCGCCTGCCCCAGCGTCTCCAGGGCCGCATCCACCCCCGCTCCCAGGGGAAAGAGGACCAGATTCAGCCCCAGATAGAATACTATAATGACGGCGCACAGCGCCACCGCCACGATGATGGTGGACAGCAGCTTGCCCAGGTAGATGCGCGCCCTGGGCAGGCCGTAGGACACCTCGTTCTTCAAAGTGTTGTACTTGTACTGGTCGGAAAAGACCATGTCGCACACGGCCACCACCAGATAGAGCCCGGCGGAGAGCATCATGGACAGCGCCCCCGCCATAAAAGCGAAGTCGGCGCCGGGCCCCGCGTTCTGCCACAGCAGGACCAGCACCAGCGTGATCAGGCCCAGGATGATGCCCAAAAAGCCCAGCGGGTACTTCCGGTGGCAGACCTTGTAGAGCTCCGCGTTCAGATACTTACCCATGATGGACACCCCCGATCAGGCCCAGGAAGTAGTCCTCCAGATTGGCCCCCCGGTGCTCCATGCCGTAAAGGGAAATATCCTGCCCAATCAGCAGCCCCGTGACCTTCTGGGGCTCCTCCAGTCCCTCATAGAGCCGGATGGCCCCGCCGGGCAAAACCTCGAAGTCCCGCAGGCCAAGCTCCCGCTCCAGCAGGGCGGCGGCCCGGGGCGCGTCATCCACCTTCAATTCCAGGCAGTCCCGGCATTTCTCCCGCAGCTTGGCGGCGCTGATCTGCTCCAGCATCTTGCCCTTGTCCAAAAAACCGTAGCAGGTGGCCAGGTTTTGCAGCTCGGAGAGGATGTGGCTGGAGATGAGGATGGTGGTCTGATACTGGCGGTTCAGCTCCAGGAGGAGGTTCCGGAACTCCACGATGCCCTCCGGGTCCAGCCCGTTGATGGGCTCATCCAGCAGCAGCAGGTCGGGGCGGTTCATCAGCGCCAGGGCCAGCCCCAACCGCTGCTTCATGCCCAGGGAGAAGGCCTTGAACTTCTTCTTCCCCGTGTCCGCCAGCCCCACCTGCTCCAGGGCGTCCTCCACGGCGTGGGCCCCGGCGATGCCCCGCTGGCGGCGGTAGTATTCCAGGTTCTCCCTGGCGGTAAGGTAGGGGTAAAAGCTGGGGATCTCCACCATGGCCCCCGTCCGGGCCCGGGCTTTTTCCAGCTCCTTCTCCCCGGTGGCGCCGAAGAGCTCCACCTCCCCCTCAGTGGGAACGGTCTGGGCTGCGGCCATGCGGATGATGGTGGTCTTTCCCGCCCCGTTGCGGCCCACCAGACCATAGATTTCCCCCTTGGCCAGGGTGATGTCGGCGTGGTCAACCGCCAACGTTCCACCGTAGCGCTTGGTCAGCGCCCGGGTCACCAATACGTTTTCTGCCATGTGCCATGACCTCTCTTTCCTGATTGTGACTTCATTTTAGCGGAAAGTCAACAAGAGAGTTTCAAGGGAAGGTGAAGAAACTCTAAAGCCGTCCCTTCCCTCCGCTCAGGGGGAGACACTTCCGCCCGCCAGGCGGACGAACTCGTCCATCTCCCGGGTCTTCCACTTATCCTTGTGGTAAAAGATCTGCCGGTACATGGAGGCGTGAAAATCCGCCACGGTCAGTTCCCGCAGCTTCCCCTGGCGCACGCTCTCCTCCACGGCGAAGCGGGGCAGAAAGGACAGGGCCCGGGTCTCCTCCAGCATCTTGATGATGAAGGCGGTGTCGCTGACCTCCAGGAAGGGGGTGACCACCATCTCCCGGGAGGCCAGATAGCGGTCGAACACCCGGCGGTAGTTGGCCTCCCGCTCCGTGAGGAAGAAGGGCTTGTCCAGGAGCGCTTCCATGGGAAAGGGCCCCTCCCCCTCCAGCTCCAGCTCCGCGGAGGCCACAAAGACCACCTCCTCCTTCTCCTCCATCAGCTTGTACCAGTTGTTGCTGTACCGGGGCTCGTCCAATATGTAAATGAGGTCCAGCTCCCCCCGCTCCATTTTCTCGATGAGCTCCTCGGGAGAGCCGATGGTGACCTGGAGCGCCACTCCGGAGTGGCATTCCCGGAAACGGCGCAGGATGGCGGGGAGCTTGGCGAAGCACAGGGATTCGATGGTCCCCACGTGGAGCTGTCCGTGCATCTCGCTCTCGTCGGCAACCGACAGCTTGGCCTTGTTCACCTCATACATGATGTCGTAGGCGCTGGAGAGGAATTGTTCCCCCTGGACGGTGAGGGACACCCGCTTCCCCATCCGGTCAAAGAGCCGGGTGTTCAGCTCCTCCTCCAGCCGCCGGATCTGCACCGTCACCGCCGATTGGGAATAGCCCAAGCTCTCCGCCGCCTTGGAAAAGCTCTGAAGCTGGGCCGCCCGGATAAAGGTGTTGAGCTGCCGGATCTCCATACTCCTCCCGTCCCCTTTCTGTCAAAATGCCCCAAATTTTATACTTGAATTATTTTCAACGATATAATAAAATTTATGAATTTGATTCATGAATATTGACATGTTATACTAAATCCGCCAAGAGGTCAAGGGAGAATTTGGAAAATATTATTTGAGAGGGTGTTTCAACAAATGGAAAAGAAAACGTTCAAACTGGGTCTTCTTCCAAAATTGATCATCGCAATCATCCTGGGTATCCTGATCGGACAGTTCCTCCCGATCTGGTTCTGCCGGATCATCGTCACCGCCTCCAGCATCTTCAGCACGTTCCTTAAGTTCATCATTCCCCTGATGATCCTGGCCTACGTCACCATGGGTATTGCCGACCTGAAGAGCGGCGCGGGCAAGTTGCTGCTCATCACGGTGGCCCTGGCCTACGGCTCCACTCTGATTTTCGGCTCCGCCTCCTACCTGGTGTCCTCCACCCTGTTCCCCAGCTTCATGAGCCAGGGGGCCCTGGAGCAGATCGCCGCCACCGCCGGCAACTCCCTGGACAGCTACCTCAGCCTGTCCATCCCCCCTCTTTTGGACACCCTGTCCGCCGTGGTGCTGGCCTTTGTGCTGGGCCTGTGCCTGTCCAACCTGCGGGGCCGGACCATCGGCAACACGCTCTATGACGGCATCAAGGACTTCTCCGGCATCATCGACCAGGTCCTCCACTCCGTCATTATCCCCCTGCTGCCCCTCTACATCTGCGGTACCTTCATCGACATGACCAAGTCCGGCAAGACTTTCGCCATTCTGGGCATCCTGTGGAAGGTGTTCCTGGTGGTCATCGCCATGCACCTCATCTGCATCTGCATCCAGTTCCTGCTGGCAGGCTTCATCAGCAAGAAGAACCCCCTGACCCTGATCAAAAATCAGATCCCCGGCTACGCCACCGCCCTGGGCACCCAGTCCTCCGCCGCCACCATCCCGGTGAACCTCCAGTGCGCCGCGGCCGACGGCGTCTCCGAGCAGATCCGCAATTTTGTGGTGCCCCTGTGCGCCAACATCCACATGGCCGGCTCCATGATCACCATCACCGCCTGCGCCACCGCCGTGTGCCTGATGAACCAGCTGCCCATCAGCCTGGGCACCGTCATTCCCTTCATCATGACCCTGGGCATCGCCATGGTGGCCTCTCCCGGCGCCCCCGGCGGCTCCATCATGACCGCCCTGCCCTTCCTCTACATGATCTTCGGCGCTGAGGCCGGGGATCCCAACGGCCCCATCTGCGCCATCATGGTGGCCCTCTATATCACCCAGGACTCCTTCGGAACCGCCTGCAACGTGTCCGGCGACAACGCCATCGGCGTGATCGTGGAGGCCATCTACCGGAAATTCATCGTGAAAAAGGACGCCGTTACGGCTTAAGGAACATCTATGTCATTCATCAGTGTTTTCGACGTATTGGGGCCCAACATGATCGGCCCCTCCAGCTCCCACACGGCGGGAGCCTCGGTCATCGCCTACCTGGCCCAGAAGATGATCGCCCCGCCCCTCCAAAAGGTGGAATTCACCCTGTATGGCTCCTTCGCCCGCACCTATCACGGCCACGGCACGGACCGGGCCCTGCTGGGTGGTATCATGGGCTTCTCCACCGACGACACCCGCATCCGGGACTCCTTCCAGATCGCGGAGATGCGGCATCTGGAGTACAGCTTCGTCCCCAATGAGACGGAGACCGAGCTCCACCCCAACACCGTGGACATCCGCATGGAAAACACCGCCGGACAGGTCATGCGGGTCCGGGGCGAGTCCCTGGGCGGCGGCAAGGTCCGCATCGTGCGCATCAACGGGGTCAAGGTGGACTTTACCGGCGAGTACAGCGCCGTGATCGTCGTCCACCAGGATAAGCCCGGCGTGGTGGCCCACATCACCAAGGCCCTTAGCGACCGCAACGTGAACATTGCCTTCATGCGGCTGTTCCGGGAGGCCAAGGGGCACACCGCCTATACCATCGTGGAGTCGGATGACCGTCTCCCTGAAGAGGTCAACGAGACCCTCCGGGAGAACCCCAACATCCACGATGTCATGATCGTGCAGTCGTAAGGGGGAGGTCATCATGGATTTCAAATCTGCCAAAGAATTATTGGAGACCTGTGAGCGGGAGCACTGCCCCATCTCGGAAGTGATGCGCCGGCGGGAATGTGAGCTGGGCGAGACCACGCCGGACACGGTGGAGCACCGCATGGCCCGGGCGCTTGAGATCATGCGCGCCTCCGCCACCCAGCCCTTGAAGACCCCCAGCAAATCCATGGGCGGGCTCATCGGCGGCGAGGCGAAAAAGCTGGCCGCCCACCGGTCCAAGGGCAAGGACATCTGCGGCGACGTGCTGGACCGGGCCATCACCTACGCCATGGCCGTCCTGGAGGTCAACGCCTCCATGGGCCTCATCGTGGCCGCTCCCACCGCCGGGTCCGCAGGCGTGGTGCCCGGACTGCTTTTGTCCCTCCAGGACGTGTACAACATTTCCGACGCCCGGATCATCGACGCCCTCTTCAACGCCGGCGCCATCGGCTATCTGGCCATGCGCAACGCCACCGTGGCCGGCGCCGTGGGCGGCTGCCAGGCCGAGGTAGGCGTGGCGGCCGCCATGGCCGCCTCCGCCGCGGTGGAGCTGATGGGCGGGACGCCGGACCAATGCCTGAGCGCCGCCTCCGTGGTCCTGATGAACATGCTGGGACTGGTGTGCGACCCGGTGGGCGGGCTGGTGGAATACCCCTGCCAGAACCGCAACGCCGCCGGAGTGGCCAACGCCCTTATCGCCGCCGAGATGTCCCTGAGCGGCATCCGCCAGCTGATCCCCTTCGATCAAATGCTGGAGACCATGTATTCCGTAGGCAAGCGCCTGCCCGCCGAGCTGCGGGAGACCGCCAAGGGGGGCTGCGCCACCGCCCCCGCCGCCTGTGAAATGTGCGGAGGATGCGGCTGAGAAACAGAAACAAAGGGAGAGGCTTTGCCTCTCCCTTTTTCTGTCCGCGCCGTCGCAGCTTGTTCCAAAGGATATCACCGCGTGCCGCCGGCCGGATCAGCCTCCCGCCGCACCGGCCGGATATACTTAAAATACTGTTCCGGGTCATAGTAAAAGTACATCAGCCTGCCGGGGGATGTGTCCAGGCAGTACCCGGTGCCGGAAAAATCAAAGGCCGCCATGGCCTGTTCCATCTTTTCCTCCACACTGCGGTTTTCCTGCTCATAGTCGAAGGCCCCGTGCTCAAAGACAAGGTACTCGGCCTCCGGAACGTCGATCAGAAGCATTTGCGGCGGCACCTCCCCCTGATAATCAAAGGGGAGCCGCACCCCCCAGCATTCGGTGCGCGGAAATCCCCAGTCGCAAAGCCTGCCCTCCGGATCGTTTTGATACGCCATGATCTGCCCGCCGCCGCAGTTGGGCTCACTCCCGCCGCAGTCATCCAGCTTGCCCTTGATGCTGTCCAGCAGGCCGCAAATCGTATCCTGGTCCTGCCCCGGGATGCGGTTTTGTCTCTGCCAGAAATCCCAATACCCGTTGCTCTCCCCATTCTTGATGTGCAGGAATTTGTGCGCCGGAATGGTCACAAAATAAGCCTTAACACCATCCGCGTATCTTACCATACCGATCTCTCCCAGTCCAAAAAAGTAGCGGTCAAAGGGATTTATTTTGGTACGCAGCACGACAGGCCTGGGGCTTCTCCGGTATTCGCTGGGCGCGACGCCATAGGTTCCCTTGAAGGCCCGGGTAAATGCCTCATGAGAGGAAAAACCGTAATCAACGGCGATGTCCAAAATGCTTTTTCCGCTGTCCCGGACCTCCTTCAGCGCGAAGGCCAGCTTCCGCCGCCGCAGGTAATCCCGAAACTGCATCCCCGAGATCTCCTTGAACTTTCTCGCGGTATAGTATTCGGAATACCCCAGCCTTTGGGACAGGGCGCGCAGTGTCAGGGCTTCGTCCTGATAGTTTTTAATGCTCCTGTCGATCTCGTCAACGATGGTCTGGATCTGCCTGCGCCACTCGTACATGGATCTGTTCACCTCCTGTTGACCGCTCTGCGCCTATTATAATGTACCAGGGAGATCACCGCTTGATTTTACTTGCTGTGATTTTACCCTTTTTTCTTCCTGCTCTCCGCTTATTCTGCAATATCACAGCCGTAAGCGGCAGTCATGCTGGATCGCGCAAATAATCCACGACGGCGCTTCGCTCCTGTGGTATAATAGACATGGGGATGAACCCCAATTTCGAACATCAGTGAGGAGGGATCGTATGTTCACCAGAGAATTTGAGGCGGACCGGTGTCCTCTCTGCGGCTCCATCATGATGGACGGCCGCTGCGCGGACAACACCTGCGAGTTCCACTGGCGTCCGGCGGAACCTGAAGAACTCCTGGAATTCGAAACTGGCGAGGATACCCAGCGGGAAGCCGGGTGAAAACTCCCCGAAAACAAGAGGCAGACCGAATGGTCTGCCTCTTGTTTTCTTTGTCTTTTATCTCCACGGGCACCCTAAGCCCATACGGCGGCATCCGGGACGCCGGAAGGCCCCACAGGCTCAGCTCTCTAGCTCCGCCATCTTGAAGCCGATCCCCCACACCGTTTTGATATACTCCCTCTCGCTCACCTTGGACAGCTTGGAGCGGAGGTTGGAGACATGGACGTTCACCGTGTTGTCGTCCCCCATATAGTCCTCCCCCCAGACCCGCTCATAGATCTGCTCCCGGGTAAAGACCTTCTTGGGGTGCTCCATCAAAAGGGCCAGGATCTCGAACTC
Source organism: Pseudoflavonifractor phocaeensis (assembly GCF_038439875.1). Taxonomy (NCBI): domain Bacteria; kingdom Bacillati; phylum Bacillota; class Clostridia; order Eubacteriales; family Oscillospiraceae; genus Pseudoflavonifractor; species Pseudoflavonifractor phocaeensis. Next base: position 60,473 of record NZ_JBCDMT010000004.1, on the reverse strand, counting down.
CCTCACCGTTAAGGTAATATCCTTGCCGCCCGCCGTCACGGAGACGCTTTCCCGATCCAGGACCAGATCGCCCAGCCGCAGGGTCTCCCCCGCCGCCTCGCCGGAGAATTTCTTATACCGGCGCAGCTGGGCCTCGACGCGGGCCAGGACCTCAGCGTTGTCAAAGGGCTTGGGGATAAAGTCATCGGCCCCCAGCTTGAGGACGTTCACCCGGTCCTCCAGCCCCGCCTTGGCGGAGAGGACGATGATGGGCATGGTCTTGCCCTGGCGCAGGCGCTCAATGAACTCCTCCCCCGTGAGACCGGGGAGCATCAGATCCAGAAGGATCAGGTCATAGGTGTACTGCTCGGCCAAAAGGGCCGCCTCACTGCCGGAAAAAGCCTGGCGGCAGTCGTATCCGGCGTCGGTGACGATCTTGAAAAGCAGATTGTTGATGTCGGGATCGTCCTCCACCACCAGGATGTGAAAGCTGTCCATGTCCTTCCCTCCTATTTGACCCGCAGCCGCTTGGCCAGGGCCTCGTCCGGCTGGGCCATCAGGGTCCGGTAGGTGGTGTAGACCACCATGCCCGGCCTGGCCCCCGCCGGCTTTTTCACAAACTTCACCGGGGTATAGTCCACGGGAATCTTCCCCGCCGCCCGGCCCTGGGAAAACCAGGCAGCCAGGCTGGCGGCCTGGGCCACGCTCACCTCGTCCGGCTCCTCCCCGCCTGTCCAGAGGATGACGTGAGAGCCGTGGATCTTCTGAGTGTGCAGCCACCAGTCGCCCTTCGAGGCCAATTTGGTGGTGAGCTGGTCGTTCTGGCTGTTGTTCTTTCCTACGCTCACCCGAAGCCCGGCGTCGGTGCGGAACTCCATGGGCTTGCCCGCCACCCGCTTCTCCCGCTTGGCGGATTTGGAGGGACGGCGGAGGTAGCCCGTGTCGGTCAGTTCTTGGCGGATCTCCTGGAGATCCCGCTCCCCTTCAGCCAGGGACAGATTTTCCAGCACGCTGTCCAGATAGGAGAGGTCGTTCTCTCCCTTTTCTATCTGTAAAGTTAAAGCGCTTTCCGCATTTTTCGCCTTGTTGTACTCCTTATAGTATCTGGCGGCGTTCTGCTGGGGGGTGAGCAGGGGGTCTATGGGGATCTCCACCTCTCCGCATTCGGGGTCATAGTAGTCCTGGAGCCGGACGGTGGAGCGGCCCTTCTCCAAAGCGTGGAGGTTGGTGGTCAGGATGTCCCCCAGCTGGCGCAGACGCTCCCGGTCCTGGGTAGCCAAGAGCTCCCGGCGCTGGTTCTCCAGCTTTCGGGCTGTGCGGTCCCGGGCGTTTTTCACCGCCCGGAGGAGGTCCTCACCCCGCTGCTTGGTCCGCTCCTGCCGCTCCCGGTTTTCGTAAAAGTCATCCAGCAGGGCCCCAAAGGAGGGATACTCCTGAAGCTGGGTGGCGGGGCCGTACTGGAGGATGGGCAGAAAGGAAAAATCCGCGGCTTTTCCGTCCCGGAGCAAGAGAGTCGGTATAAAATGTCCTTCCTTTACATCGTTCCACAGGCCTTCCACTGCTGGAGCCAAGTCCCCCTCCTCCCCCCGGAAGCGGAGCTCCCGCTCCAGCAGGGGCGGCACGCCGAACCGGGGCTCCGGCAGGCGGTAGAAGAGGCCGGGGAGGATCTGGCGGGCGCCGGTGGTCAGATCCCCGTCCACCCGGCGCAGGCAGTCCACGATCCGCTCCTCCCCGTCCAGCAGGATCAGGTTGGCGTGGCGGCCCATGGCCTCCAGCACCAGGGAGCGCCGCGCCCGGTCCCCCAGCTCGTCCAGGGCCTCCAGCCGGAAGGTGACGACGCGCTCCATATAGGGCTGCTCCAGGGCCAGTATGCGGGCTCCCGTGAGGTATTTGCGCAGCAGCATGCAGAACATGGGTGGCTTGTCCGGGTTTTCCCGGTCCAGCGCAGTCAGATGGAGCCGGGGATGGCTGGGGTTGGCGGAGAGCAAAACCCGCACGTTCCCCCCGGGGCCCCGGACGGCCAATACCACGTCCTGACTGCCCGGCTGGTGGATCTTGTCAATTTTTCCGCCCTCGATGGCGGCACGGAGCTCCGCCACCACGGCGGAGAGGCATATCGCGTCAAGCGCCATTTGATTCCTCCATCATCATCCCGAACAGCTCGTTCAACCGCTCGTTCCGGCCCTTCAGATAGAGCCAGCCGAACAGCGCCTCCAGGGCGGTGGCGGTCTGGTACTCCTCCCGGCTGGCGTTCTGGGGCACGGAGTGGGGGCTCGCATTGCGGCCCCGGCGGAACACGTCCCGCTCCTCCTGGGTGAGAACGTCCTTGATCCGCTCCACCGCCCGCGCCTGGGCGGGGGCGGCCACATAGCGGACGGCGGCCCGGTGCAGGCCTTTCGCCGTGGCCTTCCCGTGCAGACACAGCCAGGAGCGCACCATCAACTCAAAAACGGCGTCCCCCAAGTGGGCCAGGCCCAGATTGCTGATGGTCCCAACGGTCTCCTGGGGCGCCTCCAAGTGAAAATAATCTGTCATCGGTCTCCCTGCTCTCTTGTTCCAAAAAGTAGTTTCAGTATACCGCAAAAGAGAAAAATAGACAAGGGGCAGGGATCTGTAATGTCCCCTGCCCCTTGTCAAAAGCCATCCCGGCGCCGCGCCGCGCCGCCGGGACAGTTTTCTCTTTATTTCCCGTCCAATGCCTGGGCGGCCTTCTCAATGACGTCCACCGCGGCATCCAGGCCGATGCGGCTGTTGATACACAGATCGTAGCTGCTGCCGTCGCCCCATTTTCCGGTGGCGAAGTAGTTGTAGTAGGAGGCCCGCTGCTTGTCCTGCCGCTGGACATAGCTCTCCAGGTTGGCGTTTTGGACGCCGTAGTCCCTCTTGGCCCGCTCCACCCGCTCTTCCAGCGGGGCACAGACAAAGACGCTGAGCCGGTGGGGCGTCTCCCGCAGGACGTAGTCGGCGCACCGGCCCACGATGACGCAGGGCCCCTCCTCCGCCACCCGGCGGATAACCTTGCTCTGGGCGATATACACCTGATCCGGGATGGTGGGCCCCTGGGTGGCGAACACCAGATCATAGAGGAAACTGTTGGTGGGCTTCTGGTCGATCTCCTTGATATAGGACTCGGAGAGTCCCGTCTCCTTTGCCACGCTTTGGATGATCTCTTTGTCGTAGTAAGGGATGCCCAGACGCTCCGCCAGCTTTTGGGCGATGACGCGTCCGCCGGAGCCATACTGCCTGCCAATGGTAATCACTGTCTTCTTCATGGGTAGGCCCCCTTTCATATTTATATTATACGCTTCAGTTCACTCTTTTTCAAGCGTCGCGTCTTCACCCAGAGGCTCAATGACCTTCTTGACGATATGGCGGGTAAAGACGATACACAGGATCACGGAGAAGATCTCCGCGATGGGGAAGGCAAACCACACCAGCTCCACCCGGCCGCTGAGGGACAGGAGGAAGGCGGCGGGCAGGAGCACCACCAGCTGGCGGATGATGGAGACGATCATGCTGAGAACGCCGTTGCCCAATGCCTGGAAGGTGGAGGAGGACACCACGCAGAAGCCGGCGAATACAAAGCTGACGCAGATGGTCCGAAGGGCCGGGATACCGATGGTCAGCATCTCCTCCGAGGCGTTGAAGAGGCTTAGGAGCTGGCCGGGGAAGAGCTCGGCCACGGCCAGGCCCACCAGCATGATGGAAATAGCGATGATGGCGGCCAGCTTCATGGTCTGCAGGATGCGCTCCTTCTTCCGGGCGCCGTAGTTGTAGGCAATAATGGGCACCATGCCGTTGTTGAGGCCAAAGACCGGCATGAAAATGAAGGACTGGAGCTTAAAGTAGACGCCAAAGACGGCGGTGGCGGCGTCGGTGAAGGAAATCAGGATCTTGTTCATGGCGAAGACCATGATGGAACCAATGGAGTTCATCACCATGGTGGGCACGCCCACGGTGTAGATGCGCTTCACCACCCTGCCCATGGGCTTGAGGTACCGGGGGGCGAACTTCAGATCGTGGTTGAAGCCCAGGTTCATGATGACGGACATGACAGCGCCCACGATCTGGCCGATGACGGTGGCGGCGGCGGCGCCGGCCACGCCCATCCGGGGAAAGGGCCCCAGGCCAAAGATGAGCACCGGGTCCATGACGATGTTGATGACGGCCCCCACCCCCTGGGTGCACATGGTGAGAGCGGTCTTGCCCGTGGACTGGAGCAGGCGGTCGAACATGACGCTGAGGAAAAGGCCCGCGGAGCAGGCGCAGCAGATTGTGAGATAGGTAGAGCCCTGCTCCACGATGCCGGGAATGTCGGTCTGGGCCAGGAAGAAGATCCGGGGGACCGTCAGTCCGATGACCACGAACACAAGGCAGCTCACCACCGAGAGGAAAATTCCGTTGCCGGCGGCCTCATTGGCGGCCTCGAAATCTTTCTCCCCCAGGCTTCTGGACAGCAGGGCGTTGACGCCCACGCTGGTGCCCACCGCCACGGCGATCATCAGGTTTTGCATGGGGAAGGCCAGGCTCACGGCGTTGAGTGCGTCCTGGCTGATCTTGGCCACGAAATAGCTGTCCACCACGTTATAAAGGGCCTGGACCAGCATGGCGATCATCATGGGGATGGACATGTTCATGAGCAGCTTGCCCACCGGCATGACACCCATCTTGTTCTCTTGTACTTGCTCTGACACAGTTGGACCTCCTTTTCTCTCCAAAGGCGTGAAAGAGGCCGCAACCGATGTTGCGGCCCACAGGCTTTACATGAACTTATAGTATACAGGAAAAGGTTTTTTTCGTCAAGAAAAACTCTTCTCCGCTTCCAAAAAAATGCCGGGCGTCCCATAGAGGGCAAAGCCCACGGTGGCCGGGGTGACCACCACGCCCCCCAGGCTGTAGGAGCAGTGGACCACCCAGAGCTCTCCCGCCCCGTCCCGGCCCAGGACCACGCCCACGTGGGACAGGTCGGGGAAAAAGGCCAAGTCGCCGGGGCGGGGACTGTCCGTGGGGGCGCACAGGGCGTACTGGGCCCGTACCCCCTCCCCCACCACCTCGTAGGCCGACGGGTCATGCAGGGCCGTGGCCGCCGCCCAGGCCGTGAGGCCGGAGCAGTCCAAACCGCAGGGCCGCCAGCGGCCGGAGCCGGGGCCGCCCGGGGCCGTCACCTTTTGGGGCCAGCCCCAGGCGTAGTCCCAGCCCAGGACGTGGGATTTCCCGCCCCAGAAATACTTGACCCGGCCCACCAGGCCGCAGGCGGAGCGGACATAGGCCAGCCGGGCCGGGTCGGTCTCCCCCGCCAAAGTCTCCGACAGAAGGGCCTCCACCTCACCGGGCACCCGGAGGCTGCCGTGGGGCAGCAGCATGGGCAGAAGAAGGCCCAGCAGGAGCAAAAGAGCCGCCGCCCGGTACCGGGCGGCGGCTTCGCGTCTTTTATGAGCATACCGCATGTTCATCCCCCCGGCCAGCATACGCGGCGGGGGCGGCGGTCATGCCTGGGTTTTCGCGCTCTGGTGGGCCAGTTTGATACAGGCGGCGATGATACCGAAGAGAAAGAAGTAAACGAACATGTTCCGGGGATAGAACCAGGTGTACTCGGCCACGGAGATGAGGAGGATGCCGCAGAAGCCCGCGATGGATGCGGCCAGCAGGTTCTTCACCCGCTTGTCCGTGGACACCAGGAAGGCCTTGACCCCCGATTTGAGCTGATAGAGAAGGGTCCCCAGGAAGGCCAAGGCCCCAAAGAGGCCGGTCTCCGCCCACACCTGGAGGTAGTTGTTATGGGTGTGGATGGGGAAATTGCCGTCGAACATGGGCGGATAGCCCTTGAAGGTGGCCTTCAGCACGTCGCTGCCCAGGCCCACGCCCCGGAGCCAGTAGTCCTCCATCAGCACGCCGCTGGCCTTGTAGATGGCAAAGCGGTAGCTGGTGGAGCTGTCCTTGGTGTTGCCGATGGTAAGGATACGGTTGTAGATGCTCTGTGGCAGGATGGGGATACAGCACAGCCCCAGGACCACCAGCAGGGGCAGGAGCTTCCAGTTCCAGAAGGCGACGAACACCACCGTGGCCAGGGTGAAGCCCAGCCAGCTGGAGCGGGAAAGAGTGAAGCCCAGGGCCGCCAGACAGACCCCGAAGGAAAAGAGGGCGGCCACCTTTCCCCGCCAGCCCTTGGCATTGAGGAAGAGGGCGTAGAGCAAGGGCATCAGCATAGCCAGCAGCTCGGCAAAGTTGTTGGGGTTGTCAAAGAAAGAGTAGACCCGACCCGGCATCCCGGCGTTCACCGCCATGTCCTGCTGGTTGGGCACCACCTCCACGCCGATAATCCCCTGGTAGCAGCCGTAGAGGGCGGCGATGGTCAGCCCCGCCACCGCCAGCACGGCGATGAGCTGGAGCTGCTCGTACTTCTTCACCGAGCTCACCACCAGCAGAGTCAGGAGGAAGGCGGTGATGTAGAAGCCCACGAACCGCAGGGAGGCTCCGGAGTTGAGCGAGCACAAAAAGGCGTAGCAGACAAAGGCCATGAAGAGGGTCAGATACGGCCCCACCGAGACCATTTCCAGCCGGTGGCTGGGCCGCGCGGCGGCCCCCAGGGCAAAGAGCGCCACCAGGGCCACCGTCCCCATCAGCGCCCACCGGTTGTCCCAGCTGCCGTGGGGCACCATCAGCATCAGGGCCAGGAAGGCGCCGACGAAGAGGAAGGCGGCCCCGCCCAAGGCGGACACCGCCCGGAAGGCAAGGCTCCCGTCCCAGATGTTTTTCCCGATTTTGTAGATCCACCGGCAGATGGCGCAGGGAATGTTCAAAATCACCGTCAGCACCCGGCAGACGACGCTCCCGGGCCAGCTTTTAGAGATGGCCCCCTCCCGCCAGAGGAAGCGGCAGACGGCGCTGTTTCGGACGCTGGCGGCGAAGCCCCGGCAGAAGCCACGCAGGCCGCGGCCCACGGCGCTGTCCTCCCAGGCCCCGGTGAGGGCGGCCCAGAGGGCCATGAAGAACCGGCAGACGAGACTGTTTTGTACCATAACCATAGGTCAATACGCTCCAAACTCAGCCGTTGACGGCCTTTTCATAGACTTGATAGGTGGCGTCGGCCATCTTGTGTATCTCGAACTTCTCCTGGATGGTCCTCCTGGCCCCCTCCCGGCACTGGGCCAGGAAGTCGGGCTCCTCCAGCATCACCTTCATGGCCCCCGCCATGGAGTCGGGGTTGTCGTACTCCACCAGCAGGCCGCAGCCGGCGGCGTCGTTGACGATGTCGTCGTTGCCCCCCATATCGGTGGCGATGACGGGCAGGCCGGCGGCCATGGCCTCGATGATGAGGAAGCTGAGGGCCTCGTGCTGGGAGGAGTTGATGTAAAGGTCAGAGCCTTTATAGAGGTTCTTGATGTCCTGGCGGAAGCCGATGAACCGCACCTGGTCCTCCGTCAAGTCAAGGGCCTTTACCTGCTCCCTGCAGGGCTCCAGCAGGGGGCCGTCCCCCGCCAGTACCAGGGTAAAGGGCACGGCGCACAGCTCGGTGAGGCGCTTGACGGAGTCGATGAGGTATCTGTGGCCCTTGTCGTCGGCGAACCGGGAGGCGCAGAGCATCACGAAGCGGTCCGCCCGGATGCCCAGTTCCTCCCGCATGGTGGACTCGCTCCGCTCCCCCGCCCAGACCTCCGGGTCCACGGCGTTGAAGATGACCTGGATGTGCTCCCCGCTCCAGCCGTTGGCCATGAGCTGGTCCCGCCCCCGGTTGCACACGGCGATCATCTGGTCCTGGCGCTTGTCCAGCAGGCGGTTGGACAGCCGGGTAACGGCGTCGTTGTGCAGGATGAAGTGGTTGGTGTAGACCACCCGGATCTTCTTATTGTAGCTCTTCGCCAGCATGGCGATGTAGTTTTCCCGCAGGTAGTGGCAGTGGATGAGGTCGATGTCCCACTCCTCACACAGCTTGGCCAGCGCCTTGGCGGCCTTCCGGTCGAACCGGCTGGACATGGTAATCTGGCGGGTGGGGACCCCCATGGCCTCCAGCCGCTCCACCAGGAGCCCGCCCTCATTGTAGGCGAAAAACGGCTTCACCCGGCCGTCGGCGGAGAGGTAGGAGACCAGGGTCTCCACATACCGCTCGGTCCCGGCCTTTCCAGCGAAGTTTAAAAGATAGAGTACGTTCATATGGGTTCTCCCTTCCTGTCGAAGAACATAACCACTATTTTGTTATTGTACAGGAAAGAGGCCGGGAAATCAACCCGCTTTTCCGCCGGGGCTCCACACCGCCCCTCGGAAAAAACCGCCGGGTCATTTCTGACCCGGCGGGGCGGTTCCCTCTTACAGCGCGGCCTTCAGGGCGTCCACCATGTCGGTGTGCTCCCAGGGCAGGTCGATGTCGGTGCGGCCAAAGTGGCCGTAGGCGGCGGTCTGCTGGTAGATAGGCCGTCTGAGATCCAGCTTTTCGATGATCTTGGCCGGGCGCAGGTCGAAGCAGCGGCCTACCAGCTCGGAGAGCTTCTCGTCGGAGACGGCGCCGGTGCCGTAGGTGTCCACCAGCACGGAGACGGGGTGGGCCACGCCGATGGCGTAGGCCACCTCGATCTGGCACTTCCGGGCCAGGCCGGCCGCCACGATATTCTTGGCCACGTACCGGGCCATATAGGCGGCGGAGCGGTCCACCTTGGTGGGGTCCTTGCCGGAGAAGCAGCCGCCGCCGTGGGCGGCGGAGCCGCCGTAGGTGTCCACAATGATCTTCCGGCCGGTGAGGCCGGTATCCCCAACGGGGCCGCCCACCACAAACCGGCCGGTGGGGTTGACGTAGAACTTGGTATCCTGATCGATGTATTCCGCCGGAATGACAGGCTTGATGATGGTCTCCACCACAGCTTCCCGCAGGTCTTTCAGGGCGATCTCCGGATCGTGCTGGGTGGAGACCACGATGGCCGGGCACCGGAGGATCTGGCCGTCGTCGCCGTACTCCACAGTGACCTGGCTCTTGCCGTCGGGCCGCAGCCAAGGCAGCTCCCCGGACTTGCGGGCGGCGGCCAGCTTCCGGGAGACCTGGTGGGCCATGGAGATGGGGGCGGGCATCAGCTCGGGGGTCTCGTCGCAGGCGTAGCCGAACATCATGCCCTGATCCCCGGCGCCCACCCGGTCGGCCTCGTCGGTGCCGCCCTGCTGGAGCTCAAAGGACTCGTTGACCCCCATGGCGATGTCGGGGGACTGCTCGTCGATGGCGGTCATGACGGCGCAGGAGCGGTAGTCAAAGCCATAGGAGGGGTCGGTATAGCCGATGCGCTCCACCGTCCGGCGGACGATGGAGGGGATATCGGTATAGTGGCTGGTGGTGATCTCCCCCATCACCACCACCATGCCGGTGGTGGTAAAAGTCTCACAGGCCACGTGGGCGGTGGGGTCGTGGGCGATGATGTCGTCCAGAACAGCGTCGGAGATTTGGTCGCACACCTTGTCGGGGTGCCCCTCGGTAACCGATTCAGAAGTAAAAAGCCGCTTTGCCATTGGTGTTCATCCTTTCTGTTGGGGGAAATAAAAATGCCCTGTCACAACCGACAGAGCACAGGTCTTCCCCGTCCTCATCTTTCGATTGCTTCGCCGGATTTGGCACCTTGCGTCGCCGCAGGTTGCCGGGTTTCATCGGGCCGTTCCCTCCACCGCTCTTGATAAGGCGTTATTCACTTGTCAAAGATATTATACATATGTCGGGTATTCTTGTCAAGCAGGACCGGCGGCACGATGTTCCCGGCGGAAAATGTTCACACTTTATTCCTTTACTTTTACTCATAAAACGGGTACAATTCTTTTCGTATCTTAAACTTAGGAGGTTCTTGCCTTGCGTGCCATTGAAAAACGGCTGGACCAATTTTGCCGGGACCATCCCCGGTTCGGGATCCCCAATTTGATGAACATCCTTGTCATCGGCACTGTCATCGTCTTTCTGCTGGACCGGTTCAGCGGATACCGCGCCTCTTACCTGCTGTCCTTCAGCGCCTCCGCTATCTTCCACGGCCAGATCTGGCGGCTCGTCTCCTTCGTTTTTGTTCCGCTGGGGAGCGATATCCTCACGGTGGCCCTCTCCCTCTATTTTTACTGGTGGATCGGCTCCAGCCTGGAGCGGGAATGGGGCACCGCCCGGTTCAGCCTGTTCTACCTGCTGGGCGTGGTATTCAACATCGTCTTCGGCCTGATCGCCGGATACACCAGCGTGACTTACCTGAATCTGTCCATGTTCTTCGCCTTCGCGGTCCTGTACCCCGATATGCGCGTCCTCCTCTTTTTCTTTATCCCCATCAAGATCAAGTGGCTGGCCCTGGCCGACGCCCTGCTCTTCGTCCTGGCTTTCCTCTCCAGCCTGATCCGCCTGGATATCGTAGGCGCCTTCCTACCTCTGGTATCCATCCTCAACTTCTTCCTCTTCTTCTGGTCGGACATGATGGATGTCCTCCAGTACCGGCGGCAGCGCTATCAGCACCAGCACTCCAAGCAGACCGTAAACTTCAAAAAGGCCACCAAGCAGGCCCAGCAGCAAAAGGGTTATATCCACAAATGCGCCGTCTGCGGCAAGACCGATACCGACTTCCCCGATATGGAGTTTCGCTATTGTTCCAAGTGCAACGGCTACTACTGCTACTGCATGGAGCATATCAACAACCATGTCCATATCGAGTGAAAAAAGGCCCGACGTTGAGCGTCGGGCCTTTTCTTTTCCACGCAAATCCCTGGGATCACAGCGCCGCGCCGTAGCGCATCAGGTGTGCCGAACGCTCCCGTGAGACCAAAAGGCGGCAGAAATAATCCTCCGGCGGAAGGCTCTCACACGTCTCCGTTTCAGAGAACACCAGGAAATTTCCGTGGGGGATCAAAAACAGCCGGCTGTTCCCCGGGTAGCGCATGGTGAGCTGCTGATAGAGCCGCGGGGCGTATACCAGCCCCCGTCCCTCCTTTTCCCGGACCTGGATATCCCCTTCCCCGTCACTCCCAAGGGCGAGGTAAGGGCCGCACAGGTAGACCGACAGCCCCCGCCCCAAGCTGTCGATCACCGCCGGGGAAAAGCGCAGGCAGAAATCCCGCCCCAGCTCCGCGGTCATGGAGGCCGTTGCTCTCAAAGGGGCAAAGCCGTCCAAGTCATGGAGCCGGGCCAGGGCGCGGATATCGGGGGAAACCACGGTACCCCGCTCCAGGAAGCGGTTGTACAGCGTTTTATCCTTCCAGTGCTTCCAGGCAAAGGAGACTACCTCCGGCTTCCGGATGATGCCCTCCTCACCCTCTGTTTCCAGAACCACCTCACCCGCGTTCCGTTTGAGGAAGGCCAAGTGACAGCCTTTGTACAGCGCCTCCGAGCGGTTTTGAAAGGTCTGCCGGATACGCAGATATCCCGGGGCGATCTGGCAGGGAAAGCGGTGGATCCTGGAGAGGTCCAGGCGGCGGAAGGCCTGATGGTCAAATTCCGTCTCCATCCCGTCATCCCCCAGCAGCAGCGCGCCCATTGCGGCGTCATACCAGGCGGAGATGTGCCCCCGGCTTCCGCTTTGAAGGGGGCGCAGGCAGTCGACCAGGACGCGGGAATAGACCACCCGCTTCACCCCCTGGCCGTTCACCGTACTGCTGACCTCCAGCTGGCCGTCCTTTTCGTTGCGCAGCGCCAGCACGCTACCATTTTTCTGCTCGTAGAGCGCCACACGCTTTTCCATGTACCCGGCAACGGAGGCGCTCAGGTACACATAGCTGCCGTCTTTGGAGGGCATCACGTATTCTCTCATCTTTCAACACCGCTCTCCCATTTCTTTTTATTCCCACAGCGGCGGACGCGCTTCCCTCTGTCCGTTCTCCTCCCGGCATGACTAACCGCCTCTTTTTGAGGGCAGAATAGCAGGGTCCAGCAGAAAAATGTGGAGGGGGTCGTAAAGGTAGAACCTTTACGACAGAAAATAGGAACTGCCTTTGCCGCGTATGAGATATATAAGTGTATTATAACGCCTGTGGGGGGAAAAACCAACCCCTTTTTCCCTTTTTCAACAATAGAATGGAGGTTTAAAATGCGATCGATTACGGATACTGAACAGCTTTCCACTCAAATGAGGATAATCATCGATGGGCTTCAGGCCATCATGCCCCTATGGGCGCACCCGGTTTGGAACGAGGGAAAGGAGATGACGCTGGAAGCGCTGCTCTCCCGGTGGCTTCTGCGCTGTGAGCAGGACAAAAACGTAAAGGCCACCACCGTGAGCTGTTACGCCCAAACCGTATACCGTCAGATCATTCCCGGCCTTGGACACTGCTTTGTCAGCGAGGTCACGGATGAAAAGCTGGAGGAATTCCTGGCGGAAAAGCGGGAGACAGGACGGCTGGACGGACGGGGGGGCCTCTCCTCCAAAAGTGTCCTGGGGATCTATCAGATCATTTTGGACGCCGTCCGCTGGGGCGTGCGGGAGGGATTGGTGCCCGCCAACCCTATTCTGGGAAAGGCCAGCCCCAAGGCCAGACTCGCCGATATGCGGGTCCTGACGGAGGATGAACAGATCCGCCTGGAGGATGCGCTCTCGGAAGAGGAGCACGTCCTGGCCGTCGCGGTGTGGCTCTCCCTTTATTTAGGGCCCCGGGTGGGCGAGGTGTGCGCCTGCCAGTGGCGGCACCTGGATTATCACAGACACCGCCTGCACATCTGCGGCACGCTCCAGCGGATGCAGGTTTTGGAAGGCGGCAGGCCGACGGGGAGGACCACCATCCAGATCGGGCCGCCCAAGAGCGCCAAGGGCAACCGCTGGCTCCCCATGCAGGATTTTCTATGGGACATCCTCATGAAGCATCAGGCAAGATTTCCGGCCATGGAAGCCGAACCGGATCAATTCATCCTCCATCAGCCGGGCGGGAAGTTTTTTGAGCCCCGGTCCGTACAGCGCTATTTCGCAAAGGTCTGCCGGAAAGCGGGCGTCGCGGACGCAAATTATCACTGCCTGCGCCACACGTTCGCCACACGGGCGCTGGAGTGCGGGATGGACTATAAGACCCTCAGTGAGCTGTTAGGCCACGCCAACCTGGAAATCACCATGCGGTATGTCCACGCTCTGGATGTGATGAAACAGCGGGAGATCAAAAAATTAAACCGAATTTCCCCTATGTCGAAAAACTTCGAATTGTGATGAACGCTTAAATCATGTGGAGGGGGTCGTAAAGGTTCTACCTTTACGACTTCCGTGTTCACACAAAAACCAGATCGTTCTCATAATTGTCAGGGCTCATTTTTCAATCGGAACCGCGTTCATCTGTCCCTTCATGCTCCACATTCCGGCCCTTGGGTCCCATAAATATAAAATAAGCCCCCTTGGCAACAGGATCGTCTCTTGTTGTCAAGGGGGCTTCTCTTTTGCTGTTGATCCTTTGCCGAAACTATGGCTCAGGGCAATACTTGACTTCGTATCATCAAGCTTTTTCGGAATATAAAAAGAGCGGGGACCACGAACGTGGTCCCCGCTCCGAGGATGAACTTTATTCCTTCTCAAAAACGTCCTTGCCCATACCGCACACGGGGCACTCCCAGCTCTCGGGAACAGCCTCCCAGGGGGTGCCGGGGGCAATGCCGTGCTCGGGATCACCCACAGCAGGGTCATAGACGTAACCGCAGGGGCAGACATACTTATCCATGGTACGCTTCTCCTTTGCCCTGGCGGATCAGCCGAAGTAACGGTTCAGCAGGCCCTCGAAAGCCTTGCCGTGGCGGGCCTCGTCCCGGGCCATCTCGTGGACGGTGTCGTGGATGGCATCCAGGTCCAGAGCCTTGGCGCGCTTGGCCAGGTCCACCTTGCCGGCAGTGGCGCCGTTCTCGGCATCCACACGCAGCTCAAGGTTCTTCTTAGTGGAGTCGGTGACCACCTCGCCCAGCAGCTCGGCGAACTTGGCGGCGTGCTCGGCCTCCTCGTAAGCGGCCTTCTCGTAGTACATGCCGATCTCGGGATAGCCCTCACGATGGGCCACACGGGCCATAGCCAGGTACATACCGACCTCGGAGCACTCGCCCTCGAAATTCATGCGCAGATCCTTGATGATATCCTCGGGAGCGCCTTTGGCCACACCCACCACGTGCTCGGCGGCCCAGACCTTGTCGCCGCCCTGGAGCACGAACTTATCCTTGGGGGCCTTGCAGATGGGGCAGAAATCAGGGGCCTCGGGACCCTCGTAAACGTAACCACAAACAGAACAAACCCACTTTTTCATCTTAAAATTACCTCCTACAAAATAATTGATGTAAATCACGATTTGCTTTTCTTAAACAGTAATAATTCCTGTTTCTGATATGAGAATACCATAGTGGTCACGTTCTGTCAAGTATTTTTTTCATTTTTTTAGAAAATATTTTCCAATCCCCGCGCCATGAAAAAGCGCCGTCCGGCCCGCTGGGCTGACGGCGCTTCCCCTGTTATTCCACAGTGACGGACTTTGCCAGATTGCGGGGCTTGTCGATGTCGCAGCCCCGCTGAAGGGCCACGTAGTAGGCGAACAGCTGGAGCGGGACCACATCTAAGCTGGGCAGGAGCATGGGGTGGGTGTCGGGAACGGTGATGGTGTGGTCCACCGTCTTGGCCATCTCGGCCCCCTTGGCGTCGGTGGCCAGGCCCAGCACGTCGGCCCCCCGGCTTTTGACTTCCACCACGTTGCTCATGAGCTTTTCAAAGAGTGGCTGGTAGCTGGCCAGGGCCACCACCAGGGTGCCGGGCTCGATAAGGGAGATGGTGCCGTGCTTCAGCTCCCCGGCGGCATAGGCCTCGGAGTGGATATAGGAGATCTCCTTCAGCTTCAGGGAGCCCTCCATGCCGATGGCGTAATCGATGTTCCGGCCGATGAAAAAAATGGAGGGGTGATTAAAATAGATAGAGGCATAATATTGGATGGCCTGCCGCCGCTCCAAAATGGACTCCAGCTTGGTGGGGATGAGCAGCAGCTCCGAAATAATGGCGTCGTACTCTTTCTTCTCGATGGTGCCCATCAGATCAGCGAAATAGAGGCCGATGAGGTAGGTCACCGCCAGCTGGGTGGAATAAGCCTTTGTGGTGGCCACGGCGATCTCCGGCCCGGCCCAGGTGTAGATAACGTCGTCGGACTCCCGGGCGATGGTGGAGCCCACCACATTGACGACGGAGAGCACCCGGGCCCCCAGCCGCTTGGCCTCCCGCATAGCCGCCAGGGTGTCGATGGTCTCGCCCGACTGGCTGATGACAAGGGCAAGGGTCTTTTCCGTCACGATGGGGTCGCAATAGCGGAACTCCGAGGCCAGGGCCACCTCCACCGGCTTGCGCAGCAGCTTTTCCAGGTTGTACTTGGCGGCCATGCCCACGTGGTAGGAGGAGCCGCAGGCGATGATGTAGAGTTTGTCCAGATTTTTCAGATATCCGGCGTCGAAGCACAGGTCGTCCAGCACCACCCGGCCCTCTTTGATCCGGGGGAAAACGGTCTTGCGGAAGGCCTCGGGCTGCTCCATGATCTCCTTGGCCATGAAATGCTCATAGCCGCCCTTCTCGGCGGCGGAGATCTCCCAGTCCACGTGGTGGCGCTCCTTCTCCACCGGCTGGAGATAGGCGTCGTAGACCTGCGCGCCCTCCTGGGTGAGCACCGCCACCTCCCCGTCGTCCAGGTAGCTCACCTCCCGGGTGTACTTGATGACGGCGGTGACGTCGCTGGCCAAAAGCTGGAAGCCGTCCCCGTGGCCCAGGATGAGGGGGCTGTCCTTGCGGACGGCCACCAGCTTGTCCGGGCAGTCGGCGCAGACGATGCCGAAGGCGTAGGCCCCGTTGATGCGGTGGAGCACCTTGCTCACGGCGTTCAGAATATCCCCGTCGTAGTAGTACTCCAACAGCTGGGCCACCACCTCGGTGTCGGTCTGGGAGACGAATGTGACCCCCTTATGCTGTAAAAACTCCTTGATTTCCACGTAGTTTTCAATGATGCCGTTGTGGACCACGGCGAACCGGCCGTTTTCCGACACCTGGGGGTGGGAGTTCACGTCGGAGGGCTCCCCGTGGGTGGCCCAGCGGGTGTGCCCCAGGCCCACCGTGCCGTGGACGGTGGCGCCGTCCTGGGTCAGGTCGGACAGCACCTTCAGCCGCCCCTTGGCCTTCACTACCTGCAGCCCCAGCTTCCCGTCATAGATGGCCAGGCCCGCCGAATCATAACCGCGGTACTCCAGGCGGGACAAGCCGTCCAACAGGATGGGCGCCGCCTCTTCTTTCCCGATAAAACCAACGATGCCGCACATAGGCGATCCTCCAGTCTGTAAATTGCGCTCCTTTGCGTTTGACGAGGTATTATACCACCACAGGCCCGTCAGGCGCAATATTTCTCCCTCATTTTATCGCCGGCGGCGGGCTGACAGGGCGGGGGCGTCGGCCTCCACCAGAATGATATCCTCCCCAAACCGGCGCACCGCCGACCAGGGAAACACCCGCTCGGCCTCCCGGCCCAGCAGGCCGAAAAAGCGCAGCCGGCCCGGCACCACCAGGGTGCGGACCTGGCCAGTCTCCAGGTCCACCTCCACATCTCCCACATAGCCGTAGCGGGTGCCGTCGGTGACGTTGATGACCTCTTTATAGCGCAGTTCGCCAATGCGGCTGTCCATATCGCGCGCCTCCCCTCACCCAAAGATATGGAGGCCGGGCGTTGTCCCATACCTGAAATCTGAGAAAGAAGGCGAGGCTATGTCCCGTCAGCGCGTCCGCCGCCTCTGCCGGCGGGTCATCCTTCTCTTCCTGGCCGCCGCCTTCACCGTGGCCCTGCTCCAGCTTTGGGCCCACCGCACCCCCTCCTTTTTCCCAGACTACCCCCGTGAGGATCTGTCCGCGGTTTTGGCAAAGGCCACCCTCTCCCCCGCCGACTACGCCCTGCTCCTGGCCCAGACCGGTCTGGGGAAGCCCGCCGTGGACCTGCTGCGGGCCACTGACCCCGCCGCCATCCCCGCCCGGCAGGAGGCCTTTTTCACCCCCAGGAAGGTGGACTGCATGGTGCTCTTTCCCCCCTTCATCCGGGAGGACCATATGAAGGACCCGGAGACCGGCACCCCCTTCTTCGGCCCCCTCCCCGCCGCCCTGCGGGAGGGGGACCTCCTCCTCACTCTGGACACCCACGCCCTGGGCTGGCGGCACGGCCACGCCGGCATCGTGGTAGACGCCCGGGAGGGGATCGTCCTGGAGGCGGTGGGGGTGGGCACCACCGCCATCCTCCGCCCCCTGGACCACTGGCGGGAGTACCGCAGCTATATGGTTTTTCGCTATTCCGGCAGCGGGGAGCTGGCCGGGAACGCGGCGGAGTACGCCAGGGACCGTCTGGCCGGGCGGCCCTATACCCTCTTTTCCGGGCTGCGGGGGGACAAATTCGCCCCTCTGGAGGAGGTCGGCGCCCAGTGCGCCTACCTGGTCTGGTACGCCTACATGGCCCAGGGGGTGGATCTGGACAGCGACGGTGGACGGCTGGTAACGGTGTACGACCTGGCCCGCTCGTCCCAGCTGGAGCTGGTGGAGCTCTACGGCACCGATCCGGAAGCGTGGTCATAGGATAGGGCAAAAAAGGAGGTATCCCCATGCCCATCATCTATCTCTCCCCTTCCACTCAGGAAAACAACCTCTACGTCAACGGCGGCACCGAAGAGGAGTGGATGAACCGCCTGGCCGACGCCATGGAACCCTATCTCACGGCCTCCGGCATCCGGTACGTCCGCAACTCCCCCGACATGACCGCCGCCTCATCCATCCGCCAGTCCAACCAGGGCCGGTACGACCTGCACCTAGCCCTCCACTCCAATGCCGCCCCCGAGGGGCTTTACGGCCAACGGCGGGGCATCATCGTCTTTTACTACCCCGGCAGCAGTCAGGGCCAGGTAGCCGCCGAGCTGGTAGCCAACGGCCTCAAGGACATCTATCCCCTTCCCAACCGGGTGCGGGCGGAGCCCACCACCACCATCGGCGAGGTGCGCCAGCCCCGGGCCCCGTCGGTCTTTATTGAACTGGGCTATCACGACAACCGGGACGACGCCATCTGGATCAAAAGCAATCTGGACGCCATCGCCCGGAACATCGTCCTCTCCCTCACCGAATATTTCGGCGTTCCCTTCCTCTCTCCGCGGCCCTATCAGAACGCGGTAGTGGATGTGAACTGGGGCTCTTTGAACATCCGGGACAAACCGGACCCGGCCTCCTATGTGATCACCCGGGCCCCGGACGGCGCAAGGCTCACCGTCATCAACCGCTATCAGGGCTGGTACGTGGTCCGCTACGACGGGGTCGTGGGCTGGGCCAACTCCAACTTCGTCACGCTGGTGTAAGGCCATGGTCATCCATGTGGTACAGCCGGGAGACACCCTCTACTCCATCGCTCTGGATTATGACGTCCCCATGTCCCAGATCGTCCTGGACAACGGCCTGGAGGCCCCCGAGCGGCTGGTGACGGGGCAGGCGCTGGTCATCCGCTTCCCCGAGACGACCCACACCGTCCTCGCCGGGGAGAACCTCACCTCCATTGCCCGGGAATATGGCGTAAGCCTGCGGACCCTCTATCAGAACAACCCCGCCCTGGGGGGCGAGCCCTCGGTGTGGCCGGGGCAGACCCTAGTCATCTCTTACCGGGAGGAGCCGGGGCCGCCCATCTCGGTGAACGGCTACGCATACCCCTTCATCAGCAAGTCCCTCCTCCAGGCAACCCTCCCCTATCTCACCTTCCTCACCCCCTTCACCTATGGCTTTAACGAGGAAGGCTCCCTGGTGGACCTGGACGACGAGACCCTCCTGGCCATGGCCAAATCCGCCGGAGTGGCCCCTCTGATGCACCTGTCCACCCTGACGGAGGGCGGCGGCTTTTCCAACGAGCTGGCCCATCTGGCCCTGACGGATCTCAGCGTCCGGGCCAGGCTCATGGACAACATCTCGGTGACGCTGATGGAAAAGGGCTACCGGGGGCTGGACGTTGATTTTGAGTATGTCTACCCCGAGGACGCCCAGGCCTACGCCGACTTCCTAGGCGCCCTGACCCGGCGGCTCAACCCGCGGGGCTACCCCGTCATCGCCGCCCTGGCCCCCAAAACCTCCGCCACCCAGCAGGGCACCCTTTACGAGGGCCATAATTTCGCCGCCATCGGTGCCGCCGTCAATGAGGTGCTGCTCATGACATATGAGTGGGGTTATACCTACGGCCCGCCCATGGCTGTGGCCCCCCTGCCCAACGTGCGGCAGGTGGTGGAGTACGCCCTCACGGAGATCCCGGCGGAAAAGATTTGGCTGGGGATGCCCAACTACGGCTACGACTGGCCTCTCCCCTTCGTCAAGGGGCAGACCAAGGCCACCTCCATTTCCAGCCAGCAGGCCGTGGCCCTGGCCCGGCGGTATGGGGCGGAAATCCAATACGACGAGACGGCCCAGTCTCCCTGGTTCCGCTATACCGACGGGTCCGGTGTCCTTCACGAGGTCTGGTTCGAGGACGCCAGGAGCGTTCAGGCCAAGCTGGCCCTCATCCCGGAGTACGGCCTCCTCGGGGCGGGCTACTGGAACCTGATGCGCCCCTTCCCCCAAAACTGGCGGGTGCTGTCCACCCTCTATCAGCTCCGGGAGAGCCAGTCCTGAAACGTTCATAAATTATTCATGAGAAGTTCCAAAACTGTACATCACTTTTTTCAGGGGTATGGTAATCTATACTCGTCAGGACAGACAGGCTAAGATAAATGCCAAAAACCTCCTCTCTCTTTTCCTTTCTCTCTCAAAAACGCTGTCCCCCGTGGGCTGGCAGACGCCGCCCACGGGGGAACAGACCAAAATCTCCGCGCCACACGGCGCGTTTTGATTCGGGACGGTCAACGCCGTCCCCCTTTTTTATTTTGGGGTAAAAATGGTCTCCGCCCCGAAAATGAGAAACGGCCTGGAATCGCTTAGAAAGCTCCCCGCCCTACACAGGGAGCCTTCGTGCAATTCCAGACCGTTTTGAGTTGACGCAATAGGTGATTTTAGATAGTTCCGTTTGGTTTTATTGCAGTTCGTTTTCTGCCCCCTAAACAAAGCCAAAACTACTCTTTGCTCATGCTGCCAATTTCCAGCAGATTCCCCTCCGGGTCAGCGACATAAAAATTTCGGATGCCAAAATCATAGGTGACGGGGCCTCCCGTAGGAAACTGCACCTCCAACTTCCTCAACCGCTCATATTCTACATCCACATCAGCAAAGCGGGGTAGCCAGAAAGCAATTTCAAACGTCTGATTGATGCCCTTTGGCGGAACATAATCCTCCTTTATTGCCTTGGCAAATTGTTTCCGGCTATATAACCAAAAAGACGCTTCACCGCTTGCCGTCTCAAACTCCGCAAAATCTCCGCCATCCCACCGGGTATGCAAGCCTAATGTGTCCCTATAGAATCGAACCATACTATCCATATCGTCAGCCAGTATGCACGCGCCTACCCTTGCGTCACGTCCATTCAATGTCATCTGCCTCCTTTCTTTTATCATATTATAATTATTATAAAGAACAAAGATGGATGATGCAAGCTACGTTTTACTGCATAAAAGTCGAAAGCAACCACTCCATATGAGGTGGCTGCTTTCGACAAAGTTCTTGACACAACTGCGCAAAAACGATATTTCTTTAAAAGTCTTGAGCCTCAATGAATAGCGATTTTGCGTAAATTATATCACACATTATATGGATAATGTGAAGCTCAGCAACCTTAAAGGTAGTGCATCGTTATTGGGGACATTTGTAGGGATTAAATGTGTGGTTTTAGCTGTTTGCCTCAATCAATTGATTGAGGCTTTTGATAAAGGCTACGGTATGCATTTTTGAAATAGGTTTATTTTCTTCGTCTAATTTTTTAAGCTGTTGAGTCAACATTTCTTTCAGCTCACAAAAGCCACTTAAACTTTCAGGTGCTTTTATGTCGCTTGACATCACATTTTCCGTCCAAAATTGTTTAAATGTACGCCAGAAATAACTTTTCCCATAATTATTCTCTTGGGAAAAAGCTGTTGCTGTGGAAATGGCCATTTCCTTGTCGAACATGTCAAATCTTTTGTTTTGAATAAATTGGAATGCAGAAGCTCCATACTCACTCATTTTGTCTATATATAGCATCCTGTTCTTATAAAACAAAAACTCATTGCCAAATGCAAAATCCGAAATAAGTGTATATGCCTCCCATTCTTCGGACGTGAAGTATGGTTTTTGTTCGTCGCTAATATAACTACGCAGTATTTGACCCTCGGGCAGCTCAGCTTTAAGTTTATTTTTCTGTATAGAAATTCCTTGCTTAATTTTGTTCCAATCTATTGGAATAGGATATGTGTATTCAAAACTCCTTGCCCAACAAGAATTCTCAATCAAAAGTACATATTCATCAAGGCTTAATGTTCCTTTGTATGCCAATTCAAGAAAATCCTCAAAGCCAGCGCATACTACTTCCTCATCAATATCCGTAATACGATAAGTCTTTATCATATCAATTGGAGTGGCTGCTTTTTCTCGTTCTTTTATAAATTCTATCTCATGTAAGATAGCCTCGTCATCCCAAATGCCGTGAAGTATCCAACTTTTCACGCCATTAAATATATATTTCCCGTGAAATGCCGGATACAGCCTTTTGACCTCTTCGTCAGTAAAAAGTGTACCATAAGCGCCCTCTTTAGCAATATCAGCTTTATATGCGATTACATATGACACAAAGCTATAGAGCCAGTTACTCAAATTTGGAAAATTGTTTGACTGCAAAACTGCATAAACACGATAGAAATCATTTATTGCACATTTTAGACTTCTAATATTGTGTGGTCTAGATAGATTGCCTTGTGAATTATTTTCATTGGGACTGGGTATTTTTCTGTCTGGTGCAAACAGCTCCAAAAGGGGGGCCTCACAAGAGACTACAAATTCTCTATAATCCTGAGTCGGATATTTCATCTTGTGGATTACAGTGTGGACAATGGCATCATAATTAGGAATATAATGCACTGTTCTTTGTATAATCTTTTCTTTAATTTCAGTGTATGGAATGCTTAAATTATCCGACTTATTCAAACCTTGCACATTAAAATGGATTTTTTTATTACACTGCTCAATTCTGGCATTTTGTGTAGGAGACGATTGCATATCTACAGCTATTTTTATAGCTTCTTCTTTAGGGTAAAGCTTTTCTTGATTCGCAACAATAATCGTATGGTACTTTTGGTTTTCACAATACTCATTTATAACCCCCAACACATCCACAATATTCATTCTGCATCTTTCTAAATCGTCAAAAACAAGTATCACCTTTTTGTTATCCAGTGTGTTTCCGATTGGTAGAAAAATGCTAACATCTGTGGAAGCGATTCCCTTAGCCCATTGAGGAAGAAAATCCAACTTGGAAACGATTTTTTTGCCCGAACAAATTTTGCTTGTAATGCTTTCTACCCCTTTAATCTTACAGTACGCCTCCATCCATGCACTTTTAACAGCAGAATGTATTTCATCAGGAGATGAAACGCTAAACAACGATATTCTAAGAACAATAGCTTCATCAGAAATCGCATCTTTGAACTCATTTTCTATGAGATGCGTCTTTCCACAACCCCATTCGCCCGTTAAAAGTAAAGCTCCCACTGGTTCGATTTCACGGCTGTAATATAGCAATTCGTCAATTGTATCCATATCACTTCAATCTTCCTTTCGGGTTGTGTCAATTCTTTTTATCCAATGGTAATATGTTTTGTCATCGGAGTGTCCACATACTCGAAACCAGGTTTTAATTATTTCAAAACTCAGAATCTTACTGAGCAGCGCATTATTCACATAATATACTCCAACACAAAAGCCGCACAGGTATCCTGTACGGCTTTTCCTTCTATGCGTATTGATAAAAGAACGATATCTCTTTGCCGTTGTCTAATTATACCAGACACTATCGGCATTTACAATATTTTATCATATAATATGCCAGCAAGAACTTGCATACCTGCTCACCTCCCAGTACAATTTTGACAAAGGTAGAGAGGAGGCTTGATCATATCATGGTCAGCACAGAAGAAAAGTCAATGTTGGTAAGTAGATACCAAGCTGGCGAGTCTGTTGCAGAGATTTGTGTATCGTCAGGAGTCCCACGAAGCACTTTTTATACTTGGATCAAACCATATACAGTGACTGCCACGGCATCAGGCTATGAGGTCAGTCAGCAGGAGTTCATTAAGATGAAGCAAAGGCTCCAGAAGCTGGAGCAGAAACTTGAAATCCTGCAAAAGGTTGATTGCACTGCATCCGCCCCTTTGCAGGATAAGCTGAATGAACTTACCAAGTTATACGGCCAATACAGCGTCCATGCCTTATGCGAAGCTTTGTGCGTTTCTCGCGGTACTTTCTATAACCACATCTTCCGCCGAAAGGACGTCACTGCCTATGACAAGCGCCGGGCGGAAATGAAGGAACATATCCAGAAAGCCTTTGATGAAAGCCACCAGCGATTTGGCGCCAACAAAATAGCTGTCGTACTGGCAGAGCGGGGTGTCCGCACCTCTCCCAAATATGTGGCAGAGCTGATGCGGGAAATGGGGCTGCAGAGTGTTACCCTATACTCTAAGCGGGATTATCAAAAGAGCGTGAGGATGGAGAAAAAGCAAAACATCCTGCAGCGGCAATTTCAAGTATCTGAGCCAAACCGTGTCTGGGTCAGCGATGTGACCTGCTTCAAAATCAACGAGAAGTACATATACGTCTGCGTCATACTGGATCTCTTCTCCCGGAAAGTAATTGCACATGGAGTATCGCCTAAGAATAGTACCTACTTGATTACATCCACTTTTAAGCGTGCCATTCAAAGCAGAGACGCCACGCAAGGGGTGACTTTTCACAGCGACCAAGGCGCTCAGTATACTTCTAAAGCATTTTGTAAATTGTTGCGCATGAACAAGGTTGTCCAGTCCTTTTCCAAATCAGGCAGGCCTCATGACAACGCTGTTGCGGAATCATTTTTTGCCTCGATGAAGCGGGAAGAGATTTACCGTACTCAGTACAGGTCGGAGCGGCAATTCCATGAGAGCATTGACAATTATATTGACTTCTATAATACTCAGAGACCGCACAGCACACTGGCGTACAAGACGCCGGAGAAGTTTGAAGCACTGTATGAAGCCAAGAAAAGCAAGATAGGATAAAGATAGACGCAGGGTTCAAAACCGAGTCATTTCTCTTTTCCGACTCCCAATTTTATGTTTTTAATAATCAAGCGATCACAAACCAAAGAAAATGTAAAAGGCCAAAAAGTCTTATAGAATCAGGCCTTCTGGCAAAAAAACAAGGTCCTAAGCATTGGACAGTCTAAGAAAACTGTTCAATACTTAGGGCCTCATTCATTTGGCGGAGCGGGTGGGATTCGAACCCACGTGAGGTTGCCCTCAAACTGATTTCGAATCAGCCCCGTTATGACCACTTCGATACCGCTCCATCTTCTGTTTTGAACGCTTTAAGTAGGATACCTTATTTTCATCTGCTTGTCAATATTGCGCCGGGGACTGATTTGGGATATAATCTCCCTATTCTTTCAAATGGAACGGAGGTCCCCGCCATGATGCCCAGCATCCTCCTCTCCCCCTCCAAAGGCGGCTGCTCCAACTATGAAAACGCCGTGCTCGCCGCGGGGGGCCGCCCCCTCGCCCGGTACTGCCCCGCCGAGACGGACTGGGACTGCGGCGGTCTGCTGCTCTGCGGCGGCGATGACATCGACCCCGCCCGGTTCGGCCAGGAAAACCAAGGCTCCACGGGGATCGACCCGGAGCGGGACGAGGCGGAATTTGCGGCGGTCCGGGCCTTTCTGGCGGCCGGAAAACCCATTTTGGCCATCTGCCGGGGACACCAGATCCTAAACGTGGCTCTGGGCGGCAGCCTCAGGCAGGACATCTCCCCCGCCCAACGGCTGTTCCACGCCCATGATCCCGCGGAGAAAAAGGACCGCGTCCACCCCCTCCGCGCCGCGGAGGGTTCCC
Source organism: Pseudoflavonifractor phocaeensis (assembly GCF_038439875.1). Lineage (NCBI taxonomy): Bacteria > Bacillati > Bacillota > Clostridia > Eubacteriales > Oscillospiraceae > Pseudoflavonifractor > Pseudoflavonifractor phocaeensis. The sequence continues at coordinate 35,542 of NZ_JBCDMT010000004.1, read as the reverse complement.
TTCTTCATCGGTTTTACGGCCCCGTCTTTCCCGTCAACAGCTCCCACCATCAGGCGTTGGACCAGCTGGGGGAGGGACTGCTCCCCACCGCCTGGAGCGAGAGCGAATTGATTGAGGCCGTGGAACTGCCCGGCCGGGACGTATTGGGGGTCCAGTTCCATCCGGAGCGAATGACCGGCGCCCTGAGCCGCCCGGACACCATAGACGGCCAGGCCATTTTCTCCTGGTTCCTGGCCCGCTGCCGGGAGGCCGCCCATGGGTGAGCTTCGGGAGGTCAATCTGGAGCTGGGAATGCCCACGGCGGACGCCGCCGTCCGGCGGCTGACCTATGAGCTCAATCACAGCAGAGTCACTGGGGCGGCGGTGCTGAAGATCATCCACGGCTACGGCTCCACCGGGGCCGGGGGCCGCATCCGGGTGGAGGCCCGGAGCTATCTGGAACGGCTGAAAAAGCGGGGCGAGATCGCCGGCTTTATCCCCGGGGAGCGCTTCTCCATATTTGACGCCGAGACCCTCGCCGCCTTCCGGCTGTGCGGCGACCTGCGCCGGGACCGGGACTTGGAACGGCACAACAATGGCGTCACATTTATTATTTTAAAAGGAAAAGGAGTTTAGAAGATATGGGTATGGAAGAGGACATGCAGGCGCTGTGCACCGCCAATGAATTCATGAACCACAACCACATCAAGCTTAAGGAGCTGAGCGAGGGCCGGGCCGTTATGGAGCTCACCGTCGTCAAGGAGAGCCTGAATCCCTACGGCATCGTTCACGGCGGCGCCCTCTATACCATGGGGGACTGCGCCTCCGGCATCGCCGCCCGCAGCGACGGGCGGCGGTATGTCACCCTCTCCAGCAGCCTGAACTTCCTGCGCAGCGGCAAGGAGGGAGACACCATCCAGGCCGTGGGCCAGGTCCGCCACCGGGGCCGCACCACCTGTTATGTGGATGTGGACATCTTGGGGCCCGACGGCAGACTGCTGGCCAGCGGGAATTACACCTTCTTCTGCATCTCGGCGGAAAAATGAAATCCATAAAAAGGCGGCGCCTATGGGCGCCGCCTTTTCTTATTCCGATACCGGCGGACCCTCGTCCGCCACCACGAAGCAGTCCCGGCCCTTTTCCTTGGCCTGATAGAGGGCCTTATCCGCCCGGGCATACAGCTCATCGTAGGTCTCCCCCGGCCGGACCAGGGCGGCGCCCATGCTCACCGTGACGCAGTTCCCGTCCAGGAGGCGGAGCTCACGCACCCGCTCCCGGATTACCGCGCAGCGCTTGTCCAGCGCTTCCCGCGCCCCCACGCCGGGGAGGAAGATCAAAAATTCGTCGCCGCCGGGGCGGCCCACCAAATCGTCCTCCCGGATGCTCCCGGCCACCGTCTGGGTGATCCCCACCAGAACCCGGTCCCCCTCCAGATGGCCCAGAGTGTCGTTGATGTTCTTAAAACGGTCCACATCCATGATGATCAGGGCCCCGCCCTGAGACAGTTCCGCCTCCACCCGCTCCCGGATGGTGGCGGCGTTATAAGCCCGAGTCAGGCTGTCCCGCTGGGCCAGAGCCAGCAGGCTGTCCTTTTCCCGCCTCTCGTCGTCGATCAGGTTGAGCTTTCCGATGCTGTACACCGGCCGGTCCCCGTCCCGGACCGTCTGCATGGCCAGCCGGATCCAGTGCTCCGTCCCGTCCACACAGAGGAGCGCCACCTCGTCGACCCCGTCCCGCTGGGCCCGCAGCTGGCGGATCAGCTCCCGGCGGGTCCGTTTCTGGGCCGCCGTGGGGTCCTCCGCGTCATAGGCCAGCAGCACGCGCAGGGGCCTCAACTCCCCCTCCGGGTATGTGAGGGTAAGCTGTCCGCTTCGGTAGTCATACTCGAAAAACACGTCGTTCACCAGCGCGTAGATCTGACGGTGCTTCTCCATCTCCAGCGCCAGCCGGCGGTTCGCCTTTGTCCTCTGGTGCTGGATGGTCAGGATCATGACGATGATGAGCCCCGCCAGGGCCACCACCCCGGCCACCACGGCCACCGGATTCTCCTCAATGAGCTGCCGAACCGTCAGCGGCGATGAGATGGCGATATTCTGGGTCACGATGGACTGGATATTCTCATCCGGCAGGGACAGGATGGCCCGGTTCAGGATGGAGATCAGCCCGGACTCTCTGGGACTGACCAGCCCGCAGGTGATCTGCCGGATCTCTCCGGGGGTTGGGATGACCCGAAGCCGGTTATAGCCGGACTGGTTCCGGTAATACTGGGCGGTATAGCTGTCCACGATGGCACAGTCCGCCTCTCCGTCCGCCACCGCCTGCACACACAGACTGGCCGCCGAGTAGAGCAGTTCCTCGCCGCCGGTGATCCCCCGGTAGGGGCTGTCCATGGAAAGGGCCACCCGCTTTCCCTCCGTGGTCCCGTCCGGGTCGGCCGTGACCATGGAATAGCCGCTGGAGAGGAAGGGCCGGAGCAGGGAAAAGTCAAACTGCCGGGCCAGCTCATAGCTGTATGGGATCCCGGCGATCAGCTCCACGTCCCCCGACGCGGCGACCTCAAACAAGTGCTTGGATTCCGGCACCGGCACGAACGACAGCTCAAGCCCCGTTACCTCCGCCACCTGCCGCAGAAGGTCCACCGCGATCCCCCGCAGCTCGCCCTGCTCGTCCCGCCACTGGTATGGAGGCCAGTCCTCCAGCACCCCTACCCGCAGGACGCCCAGATCCTTGATGTATGCCTTCTCCGCCTCCGAGAGGGTAAAAGACCGGGTTCCGGTGGAGGGAAAATATTTCTCCATCAGCTCCGTCATAAACGTGGGGTTGCTCTGGGCAATGTCATGGATCGCCTGGTTGAGCTGGCTCATCATGTCGTTGTCCCAGTCCTTCCGGCTGGCGAAATACACCGGCTTGGAGGCAAAGGCGGCAATCGTCTTCACGTTCGCGATGGCGTTCATACTGGTGTTGAGCAGGGCGTCGGCACGGCCCTCCCGCACCGCCGCCACCTGCTCTTCTTCCGTGCCGCACGGGACAAAGGAGAGATGGAAGCGGTTGATGGAGCAGTAATCCCTCAGCTCCCGGGCGTACTGCCCCTCCGGGTTGCCGGCCGCCACCCGAAGATCCTGCCACACCTGGGAATTGATCGCAAATTCCGACGCCATATCATCGGGGACCTGGAGCACCGTCTCCACCATCCCATAGTTGTAAGAGGAAAAGCTGTACCGCTCCGCCATTTGGTCGCTGTACAGCATGGCGCCCATCAGATCCACCGTTCCCTCGTCCAGCATCTCCATGAGCGTGACGAGCTGTTCCTGAACGTCCTCCCCGGGGACCTCCACAAACTCATAGTCCCAGCCTGTGTACTGCGCGACCTCCTCCAGAAATTCATAGGTATAGCCGGTGTACCTGCCTTCTCCGTCCTTGTCGGTGATCCCTTTCTGGATCGGATAGGCCACCCGGACCGTGGCTTGGTCCTTCACCGAGGCCGAAGCCGCCGGAAGCAGGGACGGTGCCAGGACAGCCAGCAGGGCCAGGGCCAGGGCGGCCGCTCTCACCTTTTGATGTTGTCCGCGCACAAGCCCTCACCTCCCTGTTTTCCTGTCCCGATCCGTTTTTTAAACCGGGGTCACCCGGATCTGCTCCATCAAACCGCCGATTTTCCCCGTCAGGATCAAGTCCGCCCGGCTGTCGTAGGGGGTGGGCGTCTTGTTGATCAGCACCAGCCGGTGGCCCCGGTAGTAGTTGATCAGCCCCGCCGCCGGGTAGACCGCCAGCGAGGTCCCGCCCACCATCAGCAGGTCGGCCTCTTCGATATAACGCACCGCCGTCTCCAGGGTACGGCCGTCCAAAGGCTCCTCGTAGAGGACCACGTCCGGCTTTACCACACCCCCGCAGGCGTCACAGCGGGGGACCCCATCCGCCTCCTTGACATAAGCGGCATCAAACGCCTTATGGCAGTGCTGACAGTAATTGCGGCGCACGCTGCCGTGGAGCTCCAGCACGTTCCGGCTCCCGGCGTCCTGGTGAAGCCCATCTATATTCTGGGTCAGCACCGCGGCCAAATGTCCCGCCGCCTCCAGCTCCGCCAGCTTTTTGTGAGCGGCGTTGGGCTTGGCGTCCAGATAAAGCATTTTATCCCGATAAAAGCGAAAAAAATCCTCCGGCCGGGACATAAAAAAGCTGTGGCTGATAATAGTCTCCGGAGGGAAATCATACTTCTGGTGATACAGCCCGTCCACACTGCGGAAATCCGGGATCCCGCTCTCCGTGGATACCCCGGCGCCGCCAAAGAAGACGGCACGGCGGCTCTCATCCAGCCACTTCTGTAATATTTGCAATTCTTCCAAGCGTGCCGCCTCCCCAAAAAACATCTTTTATGCCAATAAAGCATGATCCATTATAATACAAAAGGTGGAGCGGCGCAATAACGTTCCATTGTAATGGAACGCTTCTTTTCACAAAAATGGCTTGTTTCACGCACTAATATTCCTTTTCCGTCCCACACAATAAAGTGGGCGGGCGGTCCAAAGACCGCCCGCCCATGAAATGCTTGTCGGAGCTTATTCGCCCTCGTGGTCGCAGCCGCACTCGTCGTCACTGAGGTCGATGGCAAACTTCTCATTGCAGCTGGGACACTGGACCGTGCCGGACTCCAGCACAGTCTCGTCGATCTCCAGGTCCTCCCCGCAGTTGGGGCACTCCACCTCGAAGAAATCCTCATCGCCGCAGCAGCAATCGTCGTCGTCATCCTCGTCGTAGACCAGCTCTTCCACGTCGGCCAGGTCGTCGGACACCGCGTCCAGCTCCTCGCCCAGAGCCACGGCGTTCTCCTCCAGATCCTCCAGGGAGAGGCCCACTTCCTCCAGGATGCCGATCATCACAGAGATGAGCTTGCCCTCCTTGGATTTCTCAGTATCCAGGCCCAGGCCCTCGGCCAGTCCTTTCAGGTACGCGACCTTCTCAGAAATCGTCATATCGAAACTCCTTTCAGCGGCGGGCCTTCCAGGGCCCGGCTAGCGGCCACATTCGCCGTGGCCTCGCGGTAGGGCAGACAAGGTGTCTGCCGCTCAATCCGTCTGTGGGCAATCAGCCCTTGCAGCGCTCCAGGTACTCGCCGGTGCGGGTGTCGATCTTGATGCGGTCGCCGGGGTTGATGAAGAGGGGCACCTTGATCTCGGCGCCGGTCTCCACGGTGGCCGGCTTGGTGACGTTGGTGGCGGTGTCGCCCTTGAAGCCGGGGTCGGTCTCGGTGACCTCCAGCTCCACAAAGTTGGGAGCCTCCACGCCCACGACCTTCTCCTTGTAGATCATCAGCTTGCACATGGTCTCCTCCTTGACGAAGGCAAAACCGTCAGGCAGGTCGGCCTTGGACACGGGGACCATATCAAAGGTCTCCTGGTCCATAAAGTAGTACAGGTCGCCGTCGTTGTAGCTGTACTGGGCGTCCTTGCGCTCGATATAGGCGCTCTCGAACTTGGCGGTGGGGTTGAAAGAAGTCTCGGTCACGCCGCCGTTGAGCACGTTCTTCATCTTGGTCCGCACAAAGGCGGCGCCCTTTCCGGGCTTCACGTGCTGAAACTCGACGACCTGCATGACCTGTCCGTCCATCTCAAAGGTCACACCATTGCGAAACTCACTGGCAGTAATCGTAGGCATGGGTATTCATCCTCCAAAAAACATTTTAAATAAAATCAGGCGATGATATTTTACCCTATATACAAAGGATTTGCAAGGGCTTTTGTACCAAAAGGCAAAAAACAGTGAAAAATGAAGCCTCTCCCTCCCCGGTCCCGCCCAAGACCGCGCCCTCACTTTCCAGTTGACAGGCGCTTTAAAATATGTTAATATAATTTTCGCATCTGACCGACCTCGCCCACAGGGGACATACGTGGAGAGATGTCCGAGTGGTTTAAGGAGCCAGTCTTGAAAACTGGTGACTCCGCAAGGGGCCGTGGGTTCGAATCCCACTCTCTCCGCCACGAAATATGATCCGTCAGGTGTCGATACATTCGGCTTGGAGAAGTACCCAAGTGGCCGAAGGGGCTCCCCTGCTAAGGGAGTAGGGCGGGAAACCGTCGCGAGGGTTCAAATCCCTCCTTCTCCGCCAAATCCCGAGACATTGAGAAATCAGTGTTTCGGGATTTTTTCTTACCCGTGCAATGGATTCGTGGTTTCGCAACTGAATCACCGCTTCCATTCACGGCAACTTATTTCCGCTAGAAAATCAAAAAATTGCACACGATTTTGCACATGAAATTATTTGGCCTTGCCCCCGAACAGGAATAACAAAAACGCCCAACCCCGGAACTAAATCCAGGGTGGGGCTTTTTTATCATGTCTTTGCCACCTGATGGGCGGCGGTGTCCCGTAAAAAGTCGACGTACTCAGCCTGAGCGTTCCGAGCCTTTTCCATAGCCGCCTCCACGTCGCCGTTGGTGTGTTGCCCGGTGAGTTTCTTCGCCGCCACCAGAGACAGGGCGCAGGTCGCCGACATCATCTCCATGGACAGGCGGCTTTCCTGCTCTCTCACCCTGGCCCGCCGCTCCACCCTCTCCCGGTCTTCCGCGGACTGGGCCTCCGCCCGTTTGCGGTCTTTGGCCGCCCGGGCCTCGATGAGCGCCACTGCTATCGTGCCGGCGGCGGCAATCATCGCACAGATGACGGCCTCCATCTTACGCCCCCTTGTTGAGCTGCTTGTACACCTGGTTGATGCCGGTGGCGGCAAACCCGCTCACGATGCCCACGGCCACCGCGGTGAAGTAATCGGTGGCCGGGAACTCCGGGATGTGGTAATACAGCGCCACAGGCCCCAGGATGCCACCCAGGACGCCGCAGATGACGGGCAGCCACTTGTTGTCCAGAGACGTAGCCTTGACCACCTGGGCCACCAGGAAACAGATCACCGTAATGGCCGCCACGCTGGCCACACCCAAAGAAGAAATATCCATACTATGTACCTCCTAAATTCTGCCCTTGAGGGCATTGTAAAGCATCTGGCAAACCTCGGCCCTGGTGGCGGGGTCCTCCGGGCGGCTTCCGTCTGCTGTGATCCCGTGCGCAACTGCCCAAGCCACAGCCTCGGCGTACCAGGGGGCCTCCTGGGGTTTCTCCGGCTCCGTGCCATCTTCCCAGGCCACGCCCAGGTAGTCACAGATGCCCGCCGCCGTGGCCCGGGCCAGCTTGTCCCGGTAGGCGCTGTCCTTCAGGATCGCCACATCGGCCTTGTTGGTGTGAAAGCCGTACTCGATGAGCACCGCCGGGGCGTTGGTCTTGGCCAGCACCGTGTACTCGATGTTGTGAGCCAGACCGGCGCTGTGGAGCCCCACCCCCGCCGCCTCCATACGCGCCAGGATGGCTTTGGCGGCCTTGTTCCGCCCGGCGCTGTCCCCGGCCATGGAGGTGTAGATCAGCAGCCCGGAGGCGGCGTCCCACCCGCCGGAGCCAAAGGCGTTGGTGTGGAGGCTGACAAAGAGGTCCGCCCCGGCGTCGTTGCTCACCTTGGCCCGATCCGTCAGGCTGGGCTTTGTGTTCTCCGTCCGGGTGACGATGACCTTCACCCCCCGGGCCTCCAGCAGGGGCCGCACCCGGGTATACATGTCCCAGGCAAACTCCCGCTCCTTGTAAGACCCGTCCGGGGAGCCGTTCACCGTATCCGGCCCGTGGCCGGGGTCCAGGCACGCGATCTTTGTATCCATAGGCTTGTCCTCCTTTTCGTTATGTTTCAGCCACACGCAGATGTAATTGTTAACCCTCCGGCTGGAGTTGATGACCGCTCCCTCGCCCAGGTCACATTGGGAGCTGCCTCCGCTGTCCAGCATGAGGGCGGTCACGGCCCCCAGGGCATACAGCTCGGCCCGGAGCTCCTCCGGCGTTTTCCTGTCCGCCGTTCCGTCCCCGGAGCAGTACAGGATCAGGCTGTCTTCTGTCAGGGCCATGGCCGTCCGCCCCCGCTTGCCCCCCAGCTCCGCCGGGTAGCTCAGCTTGGCGCCGATGCCGTCCCAGGGGGTCAGTAGAGGCACACAGGTGATGTAATTGGCCTTCCCGGCCGCCTCGTGGGGAATGGGCACCATGGAGATGTCCGGCCCGGTGTTCCAGGCATATCCCCAGGCCCCCCAGGCCTCCTTGGCGCAGACGGTCCCAGCCACCTTCAGGTGGGAAACCGGCTTCCCGCTGCCGAAGTCATAAAGCCCGCCGTTGATGATGCAGTCACAGCCGCGGGCCGCCTTGACCTGGGCCAGAGACCGCCCCCCGGCGAAGGCCACGGAGATCCGCTCCACCTGGGACAGAGGGATGGTCTTGACGCACTTACTCATCTCCGCCCTCCCCCACGATCTCGTCGTACTCTTCCTGTGTGATCCGTCCCAGCTCCAGCAGCTTGCCCAGCCGTTCCAGCGGCCACAGACGTGGATAGTATTTCTTCGCCATCTCGTACACGCTCACAGCGCCACACCTCCCATCGCCGCCAGGAAGTCCACGTCGGCCCGGAGGCGTTCCGTCTCCGTGGGCTCCGGTGCGGGCGGTTCCGGCTTTTCGGTGGGCGTGATGCCCACCAGCTTCCCGTCCCGGATGTCCAGGTCACAATAGCCCCCGGTGTCCCAGGCTAAGGCCTCCAGGTGGGGCGGGACCTCTATATAACCGGGGAGCCAGCACACTCGCCGGTGGCTTTGGGCCTGTATGCCTCGACCGCCTTCCTGGCTTGCTTGCAATTCAATGATAGTCATAGGCGTTCCCTCCTATTTAACGAAACGCAACGTAATAGTATACATTCCCTCTATTTAGCAGCTTATTTGCTTCAAAAGAAAACCCGGAGTCAGTAAATGTCATCATACCCGAAGAAACCGTCACACTGCTGCTCCGTCCAGATCTGGCGGCGTCTTGCCCTTCGAAAGCCATCAACATTGTTGCATTGCTGATATTCGGATCAATGGCAAACACAGCTTTAGGCTTAAATCCCAAATCTACCGCAAACGCTTGGTTCTCTATATTTAGAAAGGAGCCGGACACAATGTCCGTATCCCACTCCGGCCTGACCCACAGCCAGCCGTCCTTCGGGCAATAGCCGTAGACCCCTGTGGACGTGATCTCCCGGCCCGCCACCGCTCCTGGTAGCTCTGCCACGCCGTCGAAGATGACCTCGACCTCCCAGCCCGCTTCGCCGCTCTGGAGGGCGATGCACTGACTGGACTCGTCGGTGAAGCCGCCCGCTATCTGGTCGCCGGACACTTCGAGGATGGTGGCGGTGCCGTAGTTGGAGTTGGCTACATCAGCATAGGCGACAATAAATTGGGTAGCAGAAATTGCCGCCGCTGAAGCGTAATCGGCTCTCGCATTATCGTTGTAGGAATATCTGGTATTTTCACTTAGCTCTGTTCCGTTCTTCTCCAGCACACAAGCATTTCCGTTGGAAGTTGTGTAAACTATTGATGTACCTACCTTAAAGATGTCACCTGTTCCGCGGTCTAAAAGAACGAGTGTGGTACCTACGGGTGTAATTGCCGCTTCGTTGATAGACAAAACGGCAACACCTGAGTTTACATTATTAACCCATCTCACTATGACATCCCCATTATCTTCGCAACAAGATGTACTCGTTGTGTTCCCATCAAAAAACGTCACAACGCTTCCCCACGTCACCACATTGGCGCTGCTGATAGTGGCGATCACTGCCTTGCCCTTGTTGCCGTCTCCCGCATCCACGAAGCACACGCACACCCGCTTGTTTCCGCTGGGATCATCCGGGAGGGGGGTGGCGGAGATGTAGGCCGCCGACGTATTCCCAGGCAGGCGGACTCTTGAGGAAGCCATAGACGCAGTTATACCGCTGACAGAATACGCTGCCGCTGTTAGCCCGCTATCGTTAAATACGGCTAAAAACAATTCTTCCGAAAGAGGTACCACAGCGCAGTTCGACGTCTTGTCAATAAGCCTGCTTACCGCGCCACAAGTAATAGTTGTGCCGCTCACTTCACATACCGCAAAGTAGGGGGCATTTGATACCGCATACCCCACCACGAACTTTGTGTCACTCAGGCGGGCGCAAGAAAAGTTGGAGACCTCCCCACTTTGAAACGTACATATGTCAGATGCAGGAACTACTTTACCATCGACAACGTTGATAACAACGGCCTGCCCAGAGTTGGAAAAACTGTAGCAGGCGACGCCAAGAGTATCAGTAAGCATACAGATACCGTTTCCTGTTATAGCCGCATTTTTGTACACCGTCTCCACATTTGCCACCGGCGTGACGGTCTTTCCCACGCTCCCATCCGCCTGAACGTCCACCACGTCCCCGGCGGTGACGGTCTGTCCCCCCGCCACGGGATAGGTCCCGATGATGTTGGGCCGGGCCTTGGCGACCGTTGAGGAGATGCCCCCCAGCTCTCTTGCGATTTCCGCAAGCTGCGCCTCCGCCGTAACCCCGCTCTCGGTCATGACCGCCTTGGCCCATGTCCGGGGAAGAATCTGGTTTCCGCTCCCGTCCACCAGCGTTTTGATGTACGCATTCACCTGGTTTCGCACCCCGGCCGTCAGTGCTTTGCTTTTCGCCTTATTGCTGTTCATGATGTCCCTCCTAAAGGTTTAATTTCCCACTGTAAATCCGTAGTGTTCCGCTGGCGGCTCCCGTACCATATTGTTGGGTTGTAAACTTCAGAGACACGGCAGGATTATTTTTTACATCCAAAGAATAATAAGAATCTGGAATGTCCCTAAAATATCGCTGATCACCATTCGGCACAAGGATGAAAAACACTCTGGCTTTATTTGTCCTGCTGGCTGGGCGAGTCGAGCTGGTAGTTACTGCGGATACAGAAACATTTCCGATCTTAATTGAGCCAACGCTTACATCCACTTGGGTGTAGGCCGCTTGACTGCCCGATTCTCCGGCCGTAGTTTTTACCGCAGTAGCCTCTCCTTCCATTTCAACGATGAGCATATCTACGCCGTCATCGGAAAGCACTCCCAGTTCTTTTGTCTGGACTGCGTTCTGAGCACCTGTGAAGTCAAACGCCACTTTAATTTGAAGCGTCCACTCAATTCCGCCGCCGTAGATGGGATCCACAGCTATCTTACCCATGCGCCCACCCCCTTTGGGGGGTCAGTCCGCGTCTGTCAGCCTCACATAATACACATCTATTGTTACACCCGTATTCGACGGTCCTATCACTGCCGGGTAAGCATATAAGCCGCCGCCCCTCGATAGCGGATATGCGTACCATTGCTTTTGGTTCGACCTGTCGAGAAATCCCACGCTCGTTACGTCTCCATAAAAGCCCAGGATCAAATCCCCCAAAACCGGCTCGATGCCCGCCGCATTTACGAGATGAGAAACGTCGATTCCCGTATACATGCTGGAGGTGACCTTTGCCGTGCCAAGGTATTTCAGCAGCTTGGATTTGCCTCCTCCCAGGGACTTCACGCTTACTGTGCCCACAGCGTCCGCCCCCTTGTGCAAGGCGCCCAAGGCTTACAGAGCGCCCCCCCCCCCCGGTAATTTCTGGAAATTATCAACTCTTTGTTCATTTTGCTACCTCCGCTTCCGGCGTCACCGCCGCCACCAGTTCGGTGTACTCCTCGTCGCTGAGACGGCCCAGCGCATAGGTCAGATCAAACTTGAGCGCAAGGTCGGCCGTATCCCGCCCCAACCTCTGATACATGCCCATCAGCGTCTTATAGATAATAAAGGTACTGTTCATATCGTTTCCCTCCTAAAGTAATTTTTTACCCCACATTCGGATAGTCCCCCTCGCGGAAGCCGTTATATACTGCCCCCACAATCCTACCCGCACCGGATTGCCCGCGGTAACGGCCTTGCTTGGATTAGTGCCCGTCATCACGAAAAACGTCCCGCTCCCATCTCCAAGCAGCACGCTTCTGAACAATGCCGTCTGAACCTTCGGACGTAATAGGCAGTCCGCGTCACCACATTTCAGCGCCGCTGTGAGGCCCACCCCCTCTTGGGGTCAACGGAAGGGTCCCGGGCCTCACGCGAGCCGAAGAAGAGCGATACTCGCGCTTCCGTAGCCGCCACGTCCGGCAAATTCAATGTTGTTCGCCGGAGCCGTCGCAAAGATGGCCCCGTCCACGTAGATCGTGGCCGTGTCTCCGGCCACCTCGACCACCACTGGTTTGCATCCATACCTGTCCCGGCTCCCGGAGCACAGGACTTCTCCGGCCAGGTAGAGGTTTTGATACGCGCCGCCGGATGACCCGCAAACGGCGACCCCCACCCACAGCGTTCCACCTGAAAGGTCGAACGCGCTGTTCGCGCCATTTGCATATAGGCAGAACCGCCAAAGCGCCGCCCAGGCTGCCGCGTCTTTGTAGGGAAGGTCCATGCCGCCGCCACCCACCGCCATAACAGGGATCTTAGCCATGCCAAGGCCCCCTTTTGGGCAGGGTGCCCAACTCTAGATTTGAGCACCCCCCCCCCGTACCATTTTCTGGTAATTGTGCACTTTACCCATGTTTTGCTCCTTCCCCGCCGAGGCCCAGTTCCACGAGGCTGAGCCGGTATTCATGATCGGCCACCATTTCTGCCGTGGCCTCCTCCAAGGTCATCTCCGCTGGGGCAGGCTCCGGGCCAGGGACAGGCACCGGCTGGCTCGTGATGACCAGCGTGTTCCCCGCCATCTCGTGCCGGGCGTATCCGCTCACGTCGATCTCACGCAGGAGGAAGCCGTCGTCGGTATAGAGCCCAACCATTCCCCCCAGCTCCTCCGGCCCGCCGTCCGGCAGGCAGAACCGCAGCGGGTCCCCCTCCAGCGTGGGGGTACCGGTACAGCGGTAACGCTGGCCGTTCGTCTCAATGTACATCAGTTTTCCCCCTTTAGTCTGGTATCTCGATTTGTTGGAGCATAGCAAAGCTGGCCGCATTTATGGAGTCGGCGTGATACCCTACCGCAAATGGGCTAGTGTCCATAGTGATCACTATTTTCCCGCTTGAAATGGAAGCGTCCCAAAACTTGAAACTTGGCATGCTGGAAACTGATGGCATAAAGCCATTTCGTTCTTGTGCTAATTGCGCGGTGGTAGATGGGCGTAAAGTTACAGATGTCTCGCTGTCTACTGATATACATGTATAAAATGCAACGGAAAAATCATTGTAATCGTTGTGACATCGCAGTTGCATGACATAATACCCGGGCACAGCAGGCAGATCCGAGATGTTAAATTTTGCAGTAATGGTTAATTTTCCAGAGATTTCTCCCCACACGGTTTTTGCTCCGTTTCCGCCGGACAGTCTCCGCACGTCTGCCTTCCCCATCACCGCACCCCCTTGATCGTGATTTGGAAGGAAACCTCCGGCTTCTCCTTATAGCAAGTGAGTTTCACGCCGCCGTCCACCGTCTCCGCGTCTCCATTCATGGGCGTGATGCAGTTGTAGGCTTTGGTCACGGCCTCCACGGCGGTACGGTCTGCCGGTGTCACCGGGCCGATAAACAAATGCTCATCCTCCGCCGTCACCCCGGCCACGCTCACCGTCTGCTCCCACGGCCCGCTCCCGGTCCACGCCGCCACATCCACCGTCACCGTCACAGGCGCCACCAGGATGGCAGCTCCCACGTCCTCAGCCGTCGGCACCCACGTGACCGGCCTGAAATCCGCCGGCGTATGCCCCTGGAGCATGTCCGCGTCCACTGGCACCGGATCCGCCATCTCTTCATCCACCGCCCGGAAGAACCCCGCAGCCGCGTGGGCGTTCAAGTCCTCGTTGTGGGCCTGCACCGCCGCGTCCGCCGTGCCACCGGGCACATTGTCCGGAGAAAGCTTTCCCGTCTCATCCAGCGCGGCCACCCCGCCGGGCGCGCCCTTATCCGAAAGTGGGATATAGTCCAAGTTGGGTAGCTGTTCCGGCTTGACTTTCTTTGTCTCAGGGTCCAGGGCCGCCTTCCCCGTCTCCAATTCATGAAGAGCACTGTCGATAGCCGCCATATTTTCATTCTGGTCTTGGACGTCGTAAAAATCCTCCACACCCGGCTGTTTCAGCCCGTAGTGTTCCGTCGTCTCCATCAGGTCAACACCTCGTTTCTCAGTTGGTCATGGGTCCATCTGGACAGCTGACCGTGGGTGAACCCTTCCAGCGTCCCATACTGGTTGTACTTCAGCTCCAGATCAATGATAATGTTCGCCGGGGCAACCCGCCGTAAAAGGGCCCCCACGTCATCAAAGTTGCTCTTGGCCGTCAGCGCCACCCGGACGGTGAGCAGGTAAGTCCCCTGGTCCATGGAGACGGTATAGCCATCAGGGCCGCACAGGTCGGCCATCTGCTGCCGCAGGGCCGGTAGAGTAAAGGGCAGCCGCTCGTTCATCCGGGCCTTTACCCGGAAGCGCCGGTCCTCCAGCGTGTCGGTCCCCTTGGGGGTGATACTCAGGATCTTCTCCCGCCGGGCAATCCCGGACTCCCTGGCGTCCTCGATGAACTGATCATCCAAGGCCGCCTCCACCGCCGCCCAAACATCTTCCAGCACAGTCTGCTGTCCTTCACAGATGGCCCGCAGTTCCCGTACCGGCTGGAGAATAGGCGGGAGGTAGTCCAATAATCGTCTATCCACTGATCTCACCCCTCACCGGGATCTGGTCGGATCCCAGCGCCAGATTCTTGGCCGAGTCGTTGAGGGTGGTGCCGCTCACATCCACTACGCCGGGACAGGAGAGCAGATTCGTATCCACACCACTGACTCGGACTACCAAGGGCTCCTCACTCCCCGCCCATGTCTTGGAGAGTTCAAGGAGATATCCTTCCACAGCAGCCTCCGCATAAGGACGCACGGCCTCCCAGTCCCACCCATCTTGATAGGTCAGAGTGGCTGCGATGTTCACTGGCACGGACTCCACCCCCCGTACGGTAACGAAGTGGCCGATAGGGGCCAGTCCCAGGCCCTCGGCGTGGGCAGTCTCCGGGTCCACCGCCTCCTGCACCTGCCGGATCAGCTCGTCCGAGGGGGCAGTGTAGCGGTCGTCGATGAGGACCAGTCGTACCGCCCCACCCACTGTCAGGAGGCCGTCATGCGCCGCCTTGGATACCGCGTCCAGCCACGCATTGATCTCCGCCGGCACCCCTGTAAGGCCGGCCAGCCAGGCCACCAACCCAGCGGGTGGGACCAGGTCGGCGGGCTTTCCTCCGCCGTTCCACTCCCGGTATACCTTCAAGCCGCCCACGCCGGCCAGCCCTCCCACCTTGTCCAGGTAGTCGGCCACATTGCCGCCGAAAGCTTGGGCGTCCAGACTGGCAAAGTACCGCTCCCGCAGTTTCTCGGTATCCTCCTCGTCTCGAGCGGGAATCAGGATCTCCGTAAGCCGGGCGGTCTCCAGACCGGACACATACTCAATGGGCAGCAGGGTCCCGGTGTAGCCGTTGCCCGCCTCGCCCTCGGTCTCGCACTCCAGCTTGTATATTCCCGCTTCGATCCGCTCCGTCACGGTAAAGTTCAGCCCGCCGCCGGAAAACCGGGCGCCGATGGGCATGTCCAACGAGGCCGGGGCGAACTCCCCACGGCACACCGACCGGGTGGCCGGACGGGGCACGACACCCCGCTCCCCTGCCCGCTTGATAAGATAGGGCCGGCTGGCGGTGTCCGCATAGGTCTCGCTCAACACCGTGTCCAAAGCGATATACAGGTTCCTCAGCTCCACCGCGGCGGGGGCGTCGCCGTACCACACCATAGAACCCTCCCGGGTGTCGATGTTGCGGTCCAGGGCTGTGGCCGCCGCCAGCATCCGCCTCAGCAGCCCCTCATATGTAATGTCTTCGTACATCAGCTCTCCACCTCCTTTTCTGCCTTCACCGGGCCGAAGATGGTCTCCACAGTAAAGGTCACGCGCAGCTTCTTCCCATCCTGTTCGAACTGAAAGCCCTCTACGCCAGTGATGCGGCTGTCCTGGATCAGGGCCTCTTTGATGCGGCGCTTGATCTCGGACTGAACGTAACCCATAGGCCGCCCGTAGAGGTCGGCCAATTCCACACCGAAGCCCCAGGAGTGGATCAGGTGCTTGTACCGTTCCACGTTCAGCATGATATAGATGGCCTGCTCAACGGCCTCCCGCGTATCCACACGGCCCGTCAGGGTATCTGCCTCCCGGTTAAGCCGGAAGGTTCCGGAAGGCCGCTCCTTGATGGTAAAGTCCGCCGCCAGGTCCACAGTGCTCTTGGGCAGCATCTACTATCCCTCCAATCGATCCAGGATCACATACTTCCGCCCACCCTGGACCCTGGCCAGGAGCACCCGGTCCCCGGCCTTCAGGGCTTTGTAGATCAGCATGGTCTGGCCGGCTCCCCCGACATTGGCCAACAAGGAATAGTTGGTAACGTTCCGGGTCAGCACCAGGGAATCGGAATACAGGATGGTCTTCTGGTCCACATGAACCTCCAGGGGCGTGGTGGCGGTCACCACGCCAAAGATTAGATTGACCGGCTTGGCGGCCTCCATGCCCTCCAGGGCCGCCTGCTTCACCAACTCCACCATGTTTCTTGAATCAGGCAATAAACTCTCCCCCTATCAGCGTCAGATCCATGCGGTGCTCCTGGTTCTTGAACGTGTGCTTGGCATTCTCCACCACCATAAAATTATTGGTCACCACGTCCCCCAGATCCAGGGCCACCGCCACGGAACATCCGGCCCGGACCCGCACGTCCCCCATCACGTTCTTCACCGACAAGTTTCGGGTCTTCTGGTCGTACAGGCCCAGCAGGGCATCCGCCTTGGCCGCCGCCCCGGTGGGGTTGTCCAACTTTTCGAAGTATTGGAGCACGCCCCACTCGTTCATCTTCTGCCCGTCCTGGGCAATGTAGACCTCCCGCTTTCCGGTGTCCTTATTGTCGTAGGCCAGCTTGATCTTGTTGTAGGTCTGACTGTCGATGGAGGAGGTATATTCAAAGCTCTCCCCGGTCTCCGCATCGATGAGCAGGTCCAGCCGAAGCCTCCCAACATCTTTCAGAGTCAGCTTGCCAAAGTCGTCATAGAGAACGAAGAGCCGTCCCGTTTGCCGCGTGGTCTCATCCAGAGCATTAAGGACCATATCGAACAGCGTGGTGTTATCCTCGGTGAGCCTGCCAGGGAGAACCACCCCAGTCTCCTCGATACTGCCGCACTCCAACCCGAACTGCCCAGCGATGTCTCGGAGCCGTCCGGCGGCAGTCATGTCCTCAAACATCAGCGTGTCCTTGTTCTTCAAGTAGCGCAGCTGGTCGTAGGCGGTCACGTCGATGGCCGGCCCCTTGCCCCGCCTCTTGGTGAATACAAACCCCTTAAAAAGCTTGGCCCCATCCACCTCCAGGCGGACGCCGCTGCCCTCGCTAAAACTGAGTACACCATCTTTGACCACGGAGAAGGTGAGTTTTCCGGGGCTGCCCTTCCGGGATGTCTCCCAGACAACGCCCTCCTCCACCGCGGGCTCATAGAGGATGCCCCCGTTTTCGATCTGCAATTTCAGTTCCATTCCAGCGGGCCCCTCCTTATGTGGGCAGGGTAAGCACCTGGCCCGGATAAATCTTGTTGGGGTTGACTATCTTGTCGGCGTTAAGTTTGGCGACTTCACTCCACCGTTCCCCGTCCCCCAGGCACTTCTTGGCGATGTTCCAGAGACAGTCCCCCTTCTGCACCGTATAGGTCCTTGGTGCGGGCGCAGTGGAGGCGTCTCTGGGTGCGGAGACCGTCGCCGTCTGGCTCCCGTCCGGCTCCCGCTCCAATACCACCATCTTGGTCCCATATGGCCGGTATTGTTTGAGCTTGATGGTCACCGCAATGTCCAACCCGTACTTCTTGGCGTCCTCCGACACCTCGTAGTCCTCCAGAGATACGTCCAGATTAGTATCATCCAGAATGGTCCCGTCGGGCTGATGGCGCGCCACCACAAAGGGGAAGTGCCGCCGCTCGGCCTTCAGCCGCGCCAGAAAACCCATATAGTATGAAGGCTCTTTCAACTCCCCGGAGACAAAGGGATAGCGGGTCCTGGGGAACAGAGCCTCAAACTGGATCTCTGTGAGGCCGGGGCTTTTCAGCAGATTGATCTCTCCCTCATTGATGAGCGTCATGGTGCTGTTCTGGTTCTTGACCTTGATTTTCAGCGTACTGGGCGTCACCGGCAGCAGCACTCCGTCCATAGTGAACTCATAGGGCATTAAACATGCACCCCCTCGGCGGAGACATCCAGCTTCTCGGCAAAGTCGGCGGTCCAAGCTTCCATGATGCCATCCAGGTCAGTGTCCCGGTCAATATGGTTTTCGTTGTGCTGCTCCACGGTGATCTGGGCCGTGGTATAGCGGTTGATGGCCTCCCGTTCGGCAATGTCCCGGAGGTACCTTAAATCCTCCTCGGAGATCTCCAAAGCGTCCTTTGACGCCGCTGTATTTCCCGCAATCTCCCCGGTGTTGCCGTAGATACCGTCCATCAGGCTGCCGAAATTATCGGTATCCAGAGCGTCAAAACGGAAGAGGCTGCCCACCTTGTCCTCGATGCCCTCTCCAAATTGATAGCCTATGTCGAAGGCTTTTCCGTACTCAAAGCGGCCCAGGTGCATGTCGTTGGGGTCCAGCCTCTCCATGACCTCCTGGCCCTTACCGAAGGTGTCATCCACCCATGTACCCAGATTGTCCCGCCATCCCTGGACTGAACTGCCCAGGTCAGAGCCGAAAACCGCATCAATGGCGGAGGCCAGGGCCCCCAGGATGCCCAACACCGTGTCGGCCAGCCCAAAGAAAAGCCGGGCCACCGACCCCACCGGGTCTATAAACACGTTTCCGATAAAGTTCGCCACCTCCGCGATCAGGTTGTTGATCAGCACGAACACATCAGTCATCAGGTTGAAGAGGCCCACAAAGAGATTTCCGACAAACGCCAGGGCCGTCATGAAGGCCCCAGCGATCAGGCCGGTGGCGCTGATGCTGGTCCCCGCAAAGTGGTTCACCGCCGCAACGGCCGCGTAGAAAACCGCCACAAGGGCGATGATAAGCAGGATGATCCAGGTCAGGGGGCAGGCATAGAGCGCTGCGTTGAGTCCGTACTGTGCTGCGGTTTCAGAAAAAGTAGCAGCAGTCGCTCCAGAGGCAGCAGCGGCTTTTTTAGCTTTATCTATTGCCGCCAATTTATCTTGAAACGCTTGTGCGGCTATGATGCCATTCGCAACGAGGTTGACAGCGTTGTAGGCCATCAACGCCCCCACAATTCCCCAGATGATAGGCTCAATCCAGGACCAGTTATCTACAAAAAAACCCGCCACTGCCGAAGCGGAAGCAATCAGCCCGCCCAGCACCACCAGCAGCATGCCGGCGGCGTCCGCCAATCTGGACATCACGCCCTGGGCCTGAGGCAGATTGTTGTTGAGCGTCTGGAAAAACCGAAGCACCGCAGGGTAGAGACGGTCGCCGATCTCCTCCCGTATGTCTCCCCAGCGGTTTTTGAATTGGATGATCTGCCCGTCTGGAGTGTTCGCCATAGCCTCAGCCAGTCCATCCCAAGATTCCGCGATGACGTCACTCACCACCAGGGCCTTCTCCATGTCCGTCCCGTTCTCGATAATTTCCTTCTGGGCGTCCGTGAGCTCAAAACCCTTCTTGGTGATACCGTCATAGGTCCCGTTGAGGACCTTGCCCAGCTGGGTGGCATAGTCCACCATGGTCTTGGTGTCAATCTCGCCGCCCCCGCTCATGCCGGCGGCGTAGTCGGCCAGGGTCCCCATCATAGCCTGGATAGCCCCCGGGTCCTTGATATAGGTGGCAAATTCGGCCGCACCACCCAGCATGGCCTCGTCTCCGTATAGGGAGTAGCCCTGGATGCTGGATGCAGTAGTTTTCAGCGCCTCGAAGGCCTCCTGGGTTCCGCCCACGTTTTTCAAGACCACGGCCAGCTGCCGCTCTGTGTTCCGCTGCACATCGGAGAGCTCCAGAGATTCCTTGATCCACCCCACCGCGCTCCGCACAGACAGGAACCCGGCGAAGGCGCCCACCACGCCGCGGAGCTTCTTTTCCAAGCCCCCGGCGTCGGTTCCCCCGCCTCGGATGGCGGCATTGAAATCCAGCTGCATGTCTCGGGCCTGCCGGATATTTCCCTCAATGTCGTCCAGCGCCGTCTCCACCTGTACCAGCTCCTCCCGGGCCTGCTGGATGGCGGACACGTCCATCGCCCGGCCGCAAGCCGC
The DNA here is from genome assembly GCF_038439875.1 of Pseudoflavonifractor phocaeensis. Lineage (NCBI taxonomy): Bacteria > Bacillati > Bacillota > Clostridia > Eubacteriales > Oscillospiraceae > Pseudoflavonifractor > Pseudoflavonifractor phocaeensis. Next base: position 15,433 of record NZ_JBCDMT010000004.1, on the reverse strand, counting down.
CTGCATGGCCTCGAAGCTGCTCAGGACGATATTCATCGCACTGGTCATATGCTGGAGAGGGCCGGTCACCCCATCATATAGGGCAATAGCGGCCTGGATAGTCGCCATAGGTTCACCTTCTTTCGGATTTTGGGCATAAGAAAACCACCCCCGCCAAAGCGGGGATGGCTGTTTGTCTCTTTCAATGGTCTGTTATAAATCTACTATTGTCTCGCCTTTGTTCTGATTTCCCTGGAACAATGCTACAAAACGTTCCGTTCTGCGGTAGTCTGGCGCGCGAAAAGAGATGTAGCTAACTTCCCCATCCTTCAAATATGTAATAATCAAATAGTACTCGAAGGTTCTGGATTCTTTCTTCTTGGTCCGTCCCCCAATCATGGCACCCAAAGCCCCGAACAGCATTGCGCCAGCGACAGCGCCTCCGGCGCTGCTTGTATAAGCGTGCTGAATCTCCACATCCGTTTTTACGGATATGTCGGTCAACCTGTTCAGCTCTACTCGAAATACGGCTCCGCCGCCTTCAATCTCCAGCATCTCCTCTTTTCGGAGCGCGGTACAAGGCGTGCCCTGCGCCAAAGGAAGTCCGTCGATATGGGACAGGCCGGAAACCGAAATTCTCTCTCTTTCCGCCGCCATCCGTTTTTTCTCTTCCTTTTCTCGCTTCGCTGCTTCCGCTTTTTCTTTTTTCTCTTGCGCTTTAACCCACCCGTTTCCTGTATGTCTATAAATCACGAAAACGCCAAGGGCAGCAAGAACAACCGCCACAATGACCCCCTCAACAACGTCGCCCGATTGAAAACTAGCAATACCCATTGCAGCGCCGGCAAAAACCAAGAAGCCCCCCAAAATATTCCACCCCATTGACCCCGCCTCCTTTTACCAATGTCACACTATAGAAGGGATCAGGATTCAACTGCCCTTTCCGCTTCCAGAAAACTTCTTAGGCCCCTTACCTTTCAACCAAGACATATGTAAATTCCAACGGCTCTGAAAGCAGCCCTGCAACAATCAAATCATCTTGGCTAAAATATAGTGTTCCTTCTTCTAACTTCATACGGATATTGCTAAACACGCCCTCGCCATCCCCGTTTCTAAACCCCTCCGGGAAATCGGAAACCTCATAAAGAACCTCAGTGCCGGTAAACATCCCGGTTTCATAAAAACCTTTCGGACGGCTGGCGATGTAGTCAATCAGGCCCAGATTTGCTTTAGAATTTAGTTGATCCTCAGAGATCCATGTGGATGGAACTGCTACAATGGTGCTGTTCCCCAAGGCCGCATCAATCGCGTTTCGTTCCGCCAACTCAACCTCGGCTCGATAGATCCGGGCCTCCGCAAAGCTGCCATTCAGGGCCCGTTCTATCTCGACAGTTCCAGTTTCGCCATTCCAATTCACGGTCGCTCCCAGCCACTCGCTGACCGCTCTAGCCGGGACCATTGTTTTTCCATCGATGATTTGCGGCCCCACATCCAGCGGAGTGTAGATCAATCCATTTACCCGCACTTCCGTCTGTCCGATTACCATCTTTATGTCTCGGTATTCTACATCGTATTCTCCAGAGGACGAGATCGTATAGATCATTTTAGCTACTGTAACAGACTGTTCTTCACCATTCCAAAAGACATCCGCGCCCAACGCCTCACAAATTCCCCGCACAGGAACCAAAGTTCTGCCTTCAATGGCAATCCCCTTATCCTCTAGGACAACTCCATCTACCGCAACGTTAACTGAGACGTCCTCCGCCGCAAAACAAGTAGTGGATAACGCAAGCGAAAGTGCAAGCGCAAGCGACAATATCTGCATGTACTTTTTCATCATTCTACCCTCTCTTCCTGACGCCACATTGCTAAGTGGCGTCTCCATCGTCTTTTCGGTTTCCCCTAGAACATCTTCGCCACCAGCGTCTTATACAGCTTCTCGTCAACTTCAATCAGGCTCTTTTTTCCATCCTTAAACTGCAAGGCAACCTGATAAATACCTTTGTTTTTAGCGCTGATTCCTCCCGCTAACATTCCTACCGGACCAAGCAGCGCCCCGCCGACCAACCCACGGGCCACGCCGCTGGCCGCGCTCTTGCGTTGTTCTTCGGTTATCACCTCATATGCAACAACAGAATACTTGTCAAGCTCAATGGCCTTTTCCTTCAAACCGATAGAGATCATCACAGAGTTGAGGGCCTTAATGACGTTTTTTCCCATGTAGTCCCCGGCAATCACCCGGTTTTTCGCTCCCATAGTGTCCCGCCTCCTTTTACCAACATCATACAATAAAAGGAGGCGGGGTTCAACTATCTTTTCCTTTTCCGGCCGAGATCCTTGCGCCGCTTCTTCTCCTGTTCGGTCCGCTGCTCCAGAAAGGCGATGACCGCCGCCCGCTCTTCTCTGGGCAGGGAGAAATACTCATGGGGCCACTTGTGGAGTTCGTGAAGGCAATAGTAGGCGATGGAGGTCTCACTATCGCCTTCACGAATCAGTTTTTTACTTCATCCACCTCATCCTGAAGGGTCTTGTCGTAGCCGCAGACCTCCTGCACCTTTGCCAGGTAGTTGGCGTATTCGCCGGGGGTCAGCATGGTCTTCAAGAGCACGTCGGCCCCCATGACGCCGTAGCTGTCCTGGAGCTCCTTGTCATTGAGGTTGGGGAACACGGTGCAGGCCACCGCCAGCCGCCCTAGGTACAGGTTATAGTCGGTCTCCTGGGTGAAAGCCCCCCGCTTACCGGGAACGGGTACCCGCTTGGTGCTGTCCTTCCGCAGGGTCTCGTCCTCGGTGCTGGAGATGCAGCGGATCTCCCATTCCACCGGTTTGCCCTCCTCCACAAAGCGGGAAGAGGCCGCAAACTTCACGTTTTCGATCTTGACGGCGTTCTGCGCCAGAAATGCGCTCAGACCCATATGATATCCTCCTTATTTCATGCCGGAAAGCTCATTAAATGCCTGCGGCATCTCAAAGCCCTCAAATGTGAAATCCATATCCTCATCCAGGTAGTCGGCGTCGGCGTCGAACTTGGCGAGGATGGTGCTGTCCAGGTTGCAGTCCCGCAGGATGACGGTCTGAAGGCCCACGCTGGAGGTGGGGTCCTCGTTGGTGATCTGGATATCGAAGTAGACATCCTCACCGGTCTGCTGATAGCGCAGAGCCAGCTTGCGGAAGATGCTGGTATTGAAGTGGAAAGTGGCGGAGCCGGTCCCCTTCCAGCCGGTGGCCTTGTTGCCCTTGCCGGTCCGGCCCAGAATGGGCACCTCGGTCTTGTTCTTCTCAAAAGTGGCCTCCAGATTGATGGCCTGCATAAAATTGTAGCGGTTCCCCTCAATGGTCACAAAGCACTGGGCCAGAGACCCGGAAATCGCATCGCGGGCCTGCATCACGTTGTCGCTCATGTCGTCCCCTCCCTTTTATTCTACGATGATGGTCATGTACAGCTGGGCCATGGCGCTCACCGGCTCCACGTGGTCGGTGACCACCACCGCCTTCTTGGTACCGCCCGCCTCCACCGTCACATTCTCGCTGGTGAAATTCTGGATGGCCCGGAGGGTCTGGAGCTCCTGGTGGTGCTTCACAATGTCGGCCCACAGGCTGATGCGCCCGGCGTTGTCGTTGGGCACCTGGCCCAGATACTTGGTGTTGAAAAGCACGGCGATGTCGTTGCCGATCTGGTCCAGCACCCGCACAGTCTGGTTGCTGGAAAAGTCTGCGCTCTTGCTGTCGGTGGCGGACACAAATGTGTTCACATCCTCCAGCAGCCGCACCTCGTCCCCCACCCGATGGAACAGCAGCTTGCCCGCTTTCAGGCCGTCCTCCAGCTGGGCCTGGGTATAGTCGGTGTCGATGGCGAACTCTCCATCGTACTTGGCGTTGGTCCGGCTCTTGTTCACTGGGCACCCCGCCTCGGACCCGGTGGTCCAGTAGACGGCGCTGGGGTCGTCCTTAGATCCCTCCAGGCCGTTCTCCACGCTGATGACGCCCTCGTAGTCCGCCTTGTTGTAGCGGAACAGGACGCACTGGAATTTGACGCCGCACTCGTCCCGCAGCCGCTTGGTGAAGTTCGCCATCAGACCCTTCACAGCCTCGCTGGTTGCGGGGCAGCCCAGGACGTTGAAGCTGTACGCCTCCACCTTGTCCAGATAGGTCTGATAGGCTCCGTCCTGCACCTGCCCGTCTGTGCCCCCGGTCAGAGGCTTTCCAGCGGTGAGCGCAAGCGCCGCGTCCTTCTTGAAGATGACGAAGTCGTTGTCCGCCAGATCGGCGGCAGTCTTGATGCCCTTCTGTGTCTCCACCAGGGTTTCGTCCAACCAGGTGGACACATCATAGACAGACTCACTCTCGGTGCTGCCCTCCCCGGCCTCGATGACCAGCTTGAGGGCGTTGCCCCGGGTACCGGGCCACCGGGCCGCGGCGTAGTCGTTGGAGGCCGCCGTGCCGCCGGCGTTCAGCCGGAAGAGATGGGCCTCCGTGATGTTCTGAAAGAGGTCACGCAGCCCCTTCAGCTTCTCGTGGTTGTAGGGGTAGCCCAGCAGCTTCAGACTGTCCTTCTGGAACTCCCTGGCCGTGATGCTCACGATTTTCCCCTCCGGTCCCCAGTCCAGGGGCAGGGGCATAGTCGCCACGCCCCGGTCGGAGAGGGTGGCAGAAGCCCGAGCCGCGCTCACAAAGTTGAGGTAGCTGCCGGGCAGGGTCTTGTTCTGGGTCTGAAAAATACCGCCTCCAAGGGCCATATCAGTTCACTCTTCCTTTCATAAACCGTTCGATGGCTGCGTCAGCCTCCGCCACCGTATACTTTTTCTTCTTGCCCAGCAGGGCAGGGAGCAGGTCGCTCCGCCCCCTATACCGCTGGAATCCCGTCAGCTTCTCCACGCTGAACCTGGGATCGGGCGCAGGGGCAGTGGGCTTTTCCGCTTTGGCCCCGGGCTTCGTTTTCTTCTCTGCCATATATGCCTCCTTTTCGTCGTCGCAAAGTCCGCTCTGTTCGCCCCGCCCTTGCGGGCAGGGTTCACGCCGCTTCCTTGCTCTTCCTCTCCCCACCCGGCGCGCTCGCGCCGTGCGGGGGCCCCTAAATATTGGTCTCCACGGCAATCTCCCCCATATCAGTCTCCTCCTCCTGGCGGATCAGGAAAACCGTATAAGTCACGAAGAAGTGGAGCACCCCTTCCTCGATGTGCCAGCGCATTTCCCGGCCACGCACGGGTCCGCCGGGCAGTTCCACCACCTCCAGCACAGCGGGCAGCCGTCCTGCCATGCGGGACAGCTCCCCATAATCCCCTTCCTGCGAAGCGAAGTAGTGCACGTCCATGGGAACGTCCAGCCGGCTCCTTGCCCCCAGCAAGGGGTGGAAAACGGGTTCCAGCGGGGCAATGAAAAAGCAGGGAAGGCTTGCTCCCTGCTGTACTGGATCCCGGTAGTATCGGTAGTCGTCCCCAAAGGCGGCATGCAGCGCCGTGGATACGGCCTGGATAACACTATCCTCCATCGCTGAAACACTCCTCTAAAAATGCTGTCAGTTTCTTTTCCAGTAAGCCAGGCGCCATAGCCTGCATCTCCTGTTCGGAAATGGTCAGCATAAACCGGCCTTTGACCCAAGCCAGCTTCAGGCTCTTGCCGATGGCCGGAACATACCGTCCCGGCGTCTGACGGTGGCCGAACTCCACGTAGCTGGCGTATTGGACCGGGTTGACGATCTCAATTTGATAACAGCCGCCCCGCCTGCTGATAGGGAGGCTCCTGGCGTATTCCGCCCCGGTCTTTCCGCCTCCGCTCTGGGCCTCAGCCTCAGACTTGGCCGTCCACCCCCGGCGGAGGGTCCCGCCCATGTGGTCGGTCACCATCCTCGTCTTTCCGTCGGGCCCCTTCTCCGGGTGCTTCTGTGTCTCCCCAACCGGTGTCCGCTTGATAACCTTGGCGAGAAGCCGGGCCGCCAGCTCCCGGGCCGCCGACCGGCAGAAGGCGTCAAAGTCCTTTGCCGCAAGCCTCTCCAACCGCTTCTGCAATGCCTTGATCTGCCGGTAGTCGCATTTTCCCCAACGGGCCATCAGGCCCACCCCCCAAAGAGCTCCACGGGAATTTCCTGATGGGCGGAGTAGACGGCGGCCTTGCCGCTCTGCGTATATTCCTCCGTGCGGCCCTTGTGGGTAATGGTGAGCTTGGAACCGGGTGGGATCTCCAGCGCCGGATCCAGGAAAACCTTCACCGTCTGCCCCACCGCCGCCAAAGGTTCCCCCGCAGCTGTGGGCAGGGTTCCAAAGGAGAGGCGGCACGGCTCGTTTTTGAACCGCACCGCCTCACAGTAGCCTGTCAGATGGGTGTCCGGGTCGGTGACCGCCTCCCGTGCAATGAGGGTACAGCGGTCCTCCCAGAGGCTCCGCAGAGCTTTTCCCGTATCTACCATACCAGCCTCCGATACCTCGAAAACTGCTCCCGGCCGTACCCCGTCAGCCAGTTCAGCAAATCGTCCATCCGCTGTTCCGGGGTCTGGCTGCCCTCCCCCATGGCGTAGGTCACGCTGGTGTCCCCCTCCTGGATCTGCTTTACCGCGGCGTCCAGATCGAAGCCCTCCAGCTTACCCGCCCCTTTCATCAAGAGCAGGTATTGGCCCGCGGCCATGTAGACGGCGGCGGGCTTCAACCCGTCGGGGATTCCCTGCTGGTTGGTATCGTTCCGTATGGTCTCCTCGACCCCCTGGATCACGAAATCCAAAACAGCGTCCGTTTCCGGGACCACAACCCCCAGGCCAGTCAGAAAACCAACTACGTCCTCACGCATACCGGGCGCCCCCTTTTACCCCTTGGAGATGATGCGGGCGATGGGGATGGCTTTGTGGTCGATGTACTCCGCCTTCGCCCCACTCTCGCCGTTGTGGACCAGCGTCCAGTTGGCCCCATTCTCCAGCTCGACGTCCGTGGGGGACAGGCTGACCTGACTCTTCCGAGTCCAGGAAATACCGTAGGGAGCGAAAACTTTCCGCTGGCGGGAATAGAGCGTGTCCTGACCACCGTTTGCCTTGGGATCCCGGGACATCTCATAGGGGACCTTGGCCCCGATATTCTCATAATCGAAAGCCCCGTCGCCGAAGATATAGGTGGTGTACTTGTCGTAGGCAGGCACAGCGGGGGTGTCTCCGGCGGCGGGCACCTCGTCGACGTGCTCAACGGGCATGGAATCGTCGATGATGACCACTCTGCCGTTCCAGGTGGCGAGGCCCAGGTCGCGCTGTACGCCGTTGGCGTCGGTCTGCTTCAAGTAGGCCAGCAGATTCAGGTTCTCCAGGTTGGTCGCCACCACAGAGTGCATGATCGCAATGGTAAACTTGGCTTTGTTGTCCCCCGCCGCCTTCTGGATGGCGGTATTCAGGGTGGCCGCGCCCGCGTTCGCAAGAGGATTTCCGTCCTTGTCCTCTCCGGTCTTGCCGGTAATGTCCAGGGTGTGCCCGTTTACGAACTCCAAATTCTTGGCCCCGGTCATGGCGAAGATGCCGTTGAGGATATGAAGAAGGGTCTCCTGATCCATAGCATCCCAATACTCCGCCACCTGGGCCGCCACATTGTCCATAAAGTCCACGCCGCCGGTGATGTCCGTGGAGAAGTCCAGTTCGGTCCAGCTCTGCGCCCTGCCGACCACCACCACGCCCCGCTCATAGGTCGTGGTGGTCTGGGCGGTGATGTCGGTCTTGCCGTCGTAGTTCAGGGGTGTGCCGCCAATCCGCCCGGTCATAGGGATAGTGGCATAGGCGGTGCCGGTCTGGCTGGAAAAGGCGTCCCTGATTTGCTGGTTGCCGCGGAGGGCACGGGACTTGATCAGCTCATTCCGCTTGGTGGCGGGAATGCGCTCCACGTACTTGCCAAAGGCAACAGGGTTAAAGCTTTTGCTGTCGAATTTCGTCTGATTGTACTCAGCCATCTGTTATCTCTCCTTTTAAATTTCTGCGCCCGGATGCTGTTCCATATAGGCGCACAGCTCGGTGTAGTTCATCTTGCTCGGATCATTGCCCGCCGTGGGCAGCTTGCCAGGACCGGGCGCGGGCTTGGCCCCGGCCAGGGACGGTCCTGTTTCCTTGGGTGCGAAGAGAAAGGCAGTGTCCTCAGCCCCGGCCAGCTTCTCCAGCTCCTCCTCCAGGCCGGGGACCGTGCCGTCCTCCCCCACCTCCGCTTCTTCCAGAAAGGCCGCCAACAGAGCCCGGGCCGCCGTCAGATTCTTGGCCCCGGCCCCGGTCAGGGCCTTCTCCACCGCCGCATCCCGGCGCAGTTCCTTCAGGGCATTGGCATGCTCCTCGTCCTTCTGCTTGTTCTCCTTCTGGAGGTTGGCGATCTGGGCTCGGAGGGCCTCCACGTCACCGCCGGACTTCTTCAGCTCCTCCAGTTGGCCGTCCCGCTCGGTGATAGTCTCCCTGGCGGTCTTCAGCTCGGCCTTGGCGGCGTTGAAGTCGGTCCGGGCCACAAAGCCCTTGCCGATCTCCTCAGACACCTTCTTATCGATTTCTTCCGAGTAGCCCTCGCCCAGGATCGTCTTCAGCCATTCCAACATGATGTTCTCCTTTCTGCCGCTGTCCTTTTTCTCCGGCCAGTCCCGGTACCGCGGCGCCCGATTTGTTGTCCGCCGGGCAGGCGGTAATCAAAAATGGGTATGAAAAAACCGCTGGACCTTTCAGTCAAGCGGCTCTTCAACGTATTGTTCAAACTGTATTCCGTGGTCTCCGGGGTAGGGCTTGTCGTGGATCACGCCTTTCCTCCCCAATTCAGGTGGTATGCCGTCCGGGAATGCCAAACAGACGATTTTGCCCTTTATCGCGCCTCGAAAATGTGCGCACTCAAAGCAGGCGGGGATGTACGTCCCCTCGCTCCACCAACGTGGATGGCTGTAAGGGACTGAAAAACGACTGTCCATTAGACTTCCTCCATGTAAATTGTGCGCCCATCAACTCGAGTTACTCGGAATTTTGTCCCCCGCGGGAACAAAATCTCCATTTCACCCGGATTATAATTGCGCAGATCCCGTCCTGCCTTGCTTTCTATGATGTACTGAAGCGGGAAACTATTGTCATAAACGACCGTCCCTGCGGAAGTATAGGCCGGAAAGCCTTTGATTGTGCCCGGCCGGTAGCTCGCCAGAAATGCTTCAACGTCCTCCATATCAAAAACAGACAGTGACCTGTAGATTTTTCCTCTATAAACAGGCAGTTTCTCCAGGGCGGCGTCCAAATCAAATACCAGCTTATTCAGCTCATTGGTAAGAGGAAGCCCCTTCCTCAGCTGCGGGTTCACCTTGTAAGCCCCACTGCTGATATACTCTTTTAAGGCGCTTTCCTCGTCAAAGGACAGCTTTATTATAGGCCCGGCCGCTGCCGCCGTCAATCCGGCCTTGCCCCCGCCGTCCACGAAGCCCCGTTTCCACTCCGAGTACTTTATCTCGGCAGGTACATAGTAGGTCTCCCCATCATGGTCCCGGGCGGCCCGTTCCCCAAAATTATCCGGGAACCAGGGTGCGGTGCACCCCCGGCACCAGGGATGGAAGGGCGGTGCGGTCACGCCCGGCTCATAGGCCGACATGGGCAGGACCTTCCCGTCCAGCCCTTGGCAGATATCACAGGTATGGCTGTCCAGCGTCTCCACCACTTCGAACTGTTCTACCCCCAGTTCTTTGAAGCAGTCCTGCTGGCTCCGGGCAGAAAAGTAGGCGGTCTCGGTCATCACCAGCCGGGCGGCCTTTCCCGCGGACACCCCCATCTGCTTGGCGATCTCCCCTGTCATGCGGTCTGCGCCGTCCCCCCGGATGAAACCCTGGACCAGTGAAGTCTGGACCTGGCGCACGAGAGCTTCCTTGTTGGTCCAGCAGCGGTCCCGGAAGGTTCTCCCATCGGTGGTCCAGGGCTTGGAGAGCACCGCATCCAGCCGCCGCTTGTCCAAGCTCTGAAGGTCCCATCCTAGTCGAACCCCCCGCTGGATCTCAAAAGCAGTGTGGTAGTAACTCTCGGAGTAGACCCCACGGAGAACCCCGTCCAGGTCGTCCAGCTGTCCCCCGTAGAGCAGTTCGATCTCCTGCTGGAGTTGGAGCTCCAGCGCCTCCAGGCGGGAAATGTGGACCCGGGCGCTGGCGTTCTCCAGCTGCCGCACCCACCGCCCGTCCAGGCCGTTCTCCTCTCCGCGTTTGATATACTCTTCCACAGACCAGCGAAACTCCTCCAGCTCCCTGACATTCAGCAGGCGGCGGGCCTCCACTAGGCTTACGCCATTGTTCCGGGCCACCCGTACGTACCAGCGCTCGATCTCGTCCTGGAGCCGCCGGGATGCCGCCCGGAACTCCCGCTCGGCGGTCCGGGCCAGTTCCTCCCCCTGCCGGTGTGCGGCTTCCTCCAGGATCGCGGCCCGCTCCCGCCAGTAGTCCGGCTCTTTCACGGCTCATCACCGCCGCTGTCACCGCCGGGATGCCGGAAGGCCCCGGCATATTCGCCGGCCTCAGCACTCCGCTCCGCCTCCTCTTTTTTGATACGTTCCAATTCTTTCTTCTTATCCACTGTCCAGGGGTGCTGTTCCACGACGGTTTCCTCCGACAGCATGCCAACCGACTTAGCGCAGTTGTCGATGGCCTCCCCCTCGTTAATGAGGATATCTCGGTTAAAAACAACCGACACTTCCTCGCCGGTAAAGTCCCCCTGTCCCGTCTGGAGGAGGTACCGGCTCACGAACCACAGCAGATCTTGGAAGGATGCCTGAAACTCTGTTTCCATACCGTTGGCGTCCAGGTCGATATCGGAGTACATGGATTGAATATTCATCTGGTTTGGGTTGCCGGACAACCGGTCGTCTTTGGCGTCATACCCCCGCGCGTTCTCAATGAGAGCCTTCTTGAAGAGCTCCAGGATGGCCTTGTAATTGTCGGCGCCCACCGTGATCTCCAGCGTCCGAACGTCGCCGCGGCTTCCCTCCACGCTCCGCACCTTCACGGCGCCGAAGGTAGCGAGGTTGCGCCGGAACTCCCCAAGATCCTGGCCGTCGTAGTTCTCCAGCACCAGGACCGTGTTCCGGGCGTCCTCCTCCATGTTATTCTGAAAGTTGGAAAGGATGGCGTTGATGCCGTCTTGGAGGCTTTTCACCCGGCGGAGCAAAGGGATCTCCCGGTCGTTATACCGCCAGGGGATCAGAGGGACCCTCCCCCATGTGTAGCCTTGGGCTTTGGCCGGGTCCAGCTTGCCGTCCCGCCCCTTGGGGACCGCCGTAATGTAGGGCTCATACTCCCCCAGCTCCACATCTGGGATAAGCATGCTGCCTGAGAGGAGAAAGCGGTGCAGGCCGTCGGGCATGTACAGCTCCACCCGCTCCACCGTCCGCTTGGCAAAGCCCTCCCATATCTCCTGTTCATAGAGCCTCACCGCACAGTCCAGTTCCGTGTGCTCATCGTCAGCCCAGAAAGGCAAGACCTGCCAGGGCGGAAACCGTTTGAAGCGGAACCCCCCGTCTGGACCATAGTAAGGGCACAGCCACCCCACCGCTCCATTGAGAGCATCGGTTCCAACCTGTTTCAGGAGCCGCCGGAAGCGCCAGTCAAATATTTTCTTCAGCTTGGCGGCGTATCCCTCACTTTTGCAGTCCACCGTAAAGGGCTTGCCCAGCAGATAATTGGCTTTCTGGTCTACCAGTTTGGCATATTGATTATCCACCACCCGGTTGTTGGGCAGGTTCTCCACCGCCTCCAGGGTGCCGCCGGGTCCGATAACGGTCCGCTTGCGGCTCAGAATGTCCTGTTCCCCTGCATAGTAGCGTTCCCCAAGCTGCTGGTCCCTACGGACATCCGAATCTTTCCACGCACAGATTTCACGGGCAAAGAACTCCAGCTCCGTCAGCCCCGCCCCGCCTCCATGGGCAATGATTTCCTTCACCCGCTCCGTCTCAGTAATCACCGGCACACAATCATCTCCTTTACTCAAAGCTGAACCTGGGTGGCGCAAACACGGTGTGAACAAAGTATCGCAGATCGTCCATGGCGTGGTCGTCCGCCTTGATCGGCTTGTCCCCAGCCGCTTTTTCGTCCCATCGGTATAGACCAAACTCCCGGATGCAGTCCTTGCACCCCTCGCAGATAAACAGGTCCCCCATCTGCAGGTGTGTTGCCACATCACGAATACCGTCAATGACGCTGTTGGACGCCTTCTCCACCCGGAACCGGCCATGCCGCCGAATCACTTCAATGAAGGAGGCCGCCGACGGGTCTACGATGACGGAGGAAACAGGAACGTCCCCGGCCAGATCCTCTAGCGCGGAATAATGCTCCTCATCCGTAAGGCTCCTCCCCGCCTTACGGGCGTCGTAGTAATACTCCCGCACCCGGTACCACCTCCCATCTGCCAGCCCCCAGAGGCCGGCGCTGGTGGGATTCAGGGTGCCATAGTCGCAGGAGATATAATACTTCTCGTAGGGCCTTGGGATATTGGAGACCACGTGGAAGTCCTTATTGAACATGGTGTAGACCAGCCCTTCCGCCACCCGCCATTCTCCAAGAATATAGCGCTGGTAGAACACCCCGGAGTATATGGACTCATAGCGGGTTTTTATCTCGATCGGCAGGGACGGATTGTCCGCCATGGTGAAGTGCAGGTGCAGGGCGTTATGTTCCGCTTTCTTGTCCACCCACTCCTTCTTAAACCAATGTTCCGGCCCCTCTGGATTGCAGTTAAACCAGAACTTTGATCCGGCCACAGAGCACCGGGCCAGAGCTTGTTCCACGAAGGACTTCGGCATCAAGGCCACCTCGTCCAGCAGCACCCCCGCCAAGGTCATGCCCTGGATCAGAGCATAACTGGATTCATCCCGCCCACCGAAGAGGTAGTAGGTATTCGTCCGCCCGTCGATGGTCACGGTCACCTTGTTCTCACTGCGGCTCTCCGTCACCTGGGCCAGCCCTTCCAGCCAGAGGGGAAGATTGACGATCACGTTCCGCCGCAGGGATTCAATGGTCTTTCCGCAGATGGCGAACTTTTCCCCGTTGAATGCGGAGAGCGACCAGAGTATGAACCCCACCGCCATGCACAGTGTCTTGCCTGACCGCACGGAGCCGTCGCAGATGATGGCGTCCCGGTTCCTAAACCTGGGCCGGTTCCACCACGTCAACGCAAGGAGCTGCCGCTTACTGAACTTCTGGTAGTTCATCCGTGTCTACGTCCTCCCCCACGCTCTGCTGCACGGCGTTAAGGAGATTGTTGCTCTTTGTCCCCCAGCTATCCTGTACAGGCTTGTCCCTCCACTTGTTTGAGCGCCGGTTCTTCAACCAGAAAATAGCCGCTGTAATGTCCCCGCTCATGGCCTTTTTCAGCAAAGCATTCTCAACTTCGTAGTCTACGACCTCTTTCCCCTTTTTTAGGGCCTCCGAAATCTCCTCGTGGTCTTTCTTCCATGTGTAAAGGGTCGAGGACACAATGCCCATGTTGGACGCAATCTGTTCATCTGTCAGCCCGTCCCTTGCCCAACCCTCCAGGAGGGTGAGGCCGTCAGTTGTCAGCCAGTATTCATATTTGCCTTTTGCCATACCCTCACCACCTCCACGAAAAGCTATTTACTGTTTTCCTACGGACAGAAAATCCACAAGCCCCATTGGAGAGCTAGCGCAATCCACGCCGCCCTAGCCAGGTTCTTTTTGAACTTCCCCTCCTCGGCGCACACGGACACAGTTAAGAGCGTGATTGCTACCACCGAAACGAACATCCACATAAACCTTTCCCTCCCATTAAAAAGAGCCGCCCATCTCTGGACAGCCCCGCCTAAAACGTATAGAATAACCTCACAAGGAGGAATGTGTTATGCCAATCAGTGACCAATTCAGCGGTCTGCCCATGGACTCTCTTATCAGCGCTCCACTGAACGCCGCCGTCAAAGCCCAAGCCGAAACCGCTAAGGCTACTTTTGATTTTATCAGTGCTGTTGGCGCACCGACCTGTACTACTCCAGATCCAGACAAAGAGCAAGCACCGCCGGAGGACTGATCCCCCGGCGGCATTATCATGCACCGATGCTAGAGTCTCACACGCTGGACGAATCCGCACCTCTTACAACGATAAGTCTGGTGATGGCTTGTGCCAAAGAATCCATGCGTTTCGACTTCGGCCAAAAGTTCAAACTCATGTTTGCAACAACACATTCGAAAATAGTTGCAAATAATTCTAAGCATAAACCCCATCCCCCGGCGGTCTTTTTTAGGCCCCCACTATCGCAGGGGTTCTCGTTGAATCTGAGAGGCGGCGGGAGAATACCCCGCCTTGCGTCACCTCTCAAATCATTAGTGCCACCATCAGCCTCATGCGGCCAAGAGTGACATATAGCCGGTCTCTCCCGGCTGTCACCTCTGGTTTGTGGAACGAGGTCATCCCCTCCAGTTCCCATGGAGCAGGGGCCCGCTGACGGGACACCCACGCTTGAGTACCCCTGTACGCTGTCAGCTTTGGCATTTGGTGGATAGCGCCGGAATCGAACCGACTTCTGCCATAGGAGCCTAGGTCTATGGCCGACATCTCCATCTGTCCCGCTATCCGCATGCCCCCGTCTTTCCGGGGTGTCAGCTCCGTGGCCTTTGGAGCGATACTTGTTGTGCGGCAGACCACGCACCATAGCCCGCCGTCCGGTATCGTCCCGGACTTCTCGTGTTTCCCTTGGCCGGACTCGAACCGGCGACCTTTGCCCCGATACTGGGGCCGCTCTCCCTACTGAGCTACAAGGGCATATACCCCTCTTCGGGGTACGTTGCAGGCTCAACGGCTTTTCCTGCTTGCCGTGGCCCCTCCCCCTTTCGGGTGAAGGAAACGGAAACGGCCCCTGCCGTCCTCATGCGGACAGCCTGGGCATGGGGCCCGACGAGGCTGGCACCCCGCCGGGCAGGTAGGAAAGGAGGCGCCCGTTACTCATGCCGCCACGGTGCCGGGCGACTGCTGCGATGGCAACAGGCCCATGCCTTAAGCCTTTGCCATGCTATCAATATACACCGGAGTTTTTGCCCCAAAGTGCAACTGATCAAAATATTTTTAGATTTTGCGCAATAGCTGTACTGAACCGATCTTTATAATTATTCCAAGTCCGGCGGCATGGGCCGTTAGGGCTCTCTTTTGTCCGCTTGTGCTGGCAGTTAAAGTAATCGTAGCTCCAGTAGGCTTTTATAGGGTCAAAGCTCTCATATACACGTTCTCCGCGTTCCCCGCGCATAAGTACGGCGGCCTGGTCTATCCCCTTCAGGCGTTCATCAATGACAGCGAGTTTCTCGGCCTTGGATGCAGTCGGATCCCCAACACCGCTACCGTGAGGCATTCCGCTTATCACGTACTGGGTCCCGTATAGCAAATCGAGCTTCTCTTTCTTCAGCCGGTCATATCCCATCAATATCCCCTTGACTTGATAGTACACATCCCTGCTGATTTCACAGCTCTTGCGATGGAAGTCTCTCATACTTCCCCCAAAACGTCCTCAAGG
>NZ_JBCDMT010000003.1:0-524461 GCF_038439875.1 Pseudoflavonifractor phocaeensis | reverse complement strand
ATCTCCCGAACCCCCTCCCACCCCGTAGGGGCGGATAATATCCGCCTGCCCCACCGCCCAGGGAAGAAAGGCAATAGCAGAAGGAAACCCCCTCATTCTCTGCCAAGGGCTCCCCCTCCGGGGGAGCTGTCAGCGCAGCTGACTGAGAGGGGGCCCGCACAACCCCTTTGACAAATCCGCCCAAGTCTTGTATGATATTGCCTGTGTGAAAATCCAAAGGGGGATTGTTCTGTGAAAGAAAGAGAGACCTTCGCCTCCCGGCTGGGCTTCGTGCTCATCTCCGCCGGGTGCGCCATCGGCCTGGGGAATGTGTGGCGGTTCCCTTACATCGTGGGCCAGTACGGCGGCGCCGCTTTCGTGCTGGTGTACCTGTTCTTCCTCGTGATTATGGGCCTTCCCATCATGGCCATGGAGTTCTCCGTGGGCCGGGCCAGCCGCAAGAGCATCGCCGTGTCCTTCCACGCCTTGGAGCCCAAGGGCACCAAGTGGCACTGGTACAGCTGGTTCGGCATGGCGGGCAACTATATGCTCATGATGTTCTACACCACCGTGGCCGGCTGGATGCTGTTATACTTCGTCAAGATGGCCAAGGGCGACTTCGTGGGCCTGGACCCCGCCGGGGTGGGGGCGGCCTTTGACGGCATGCTGGCCAATCCCGGCGTGATGCTGGCCTTTATGGCCCTGGTGGTCCTGCTGGGCATGGCGGTCTGCGGCCAGGGCCTCCGGGGCGGCGTGGAGAAGATCACCAAGGTGATGATGCTCTGCCTGCTGGCCCTGCTGGTGATTTTGGCCATCCGGGCCGTGACCCTCCCCGGGGCGGCCAAGGGCCTGGAATTCTACCTCATGCCCGACTTCAAAAGCCTCTTCTATACCGACGACGGCAAGTTCCGCCTGGGCGAGGTCATCTTCGCCGCCATGGGTCAGGCCTTCTTCACCCTCTCCCTGGGCATCGGCGCCATGGCCATCTTCGGCAGCTACATCGGCAAGGAACAGCGCCTGCTGGGCGAGGCGGTGAACGTCACCATTCTGGACACCTTCGTGGCCTTCGTGGCGGGGCTCATCATCTTCCCCTCCGCCTTCGCCTTCGGCGTGACCCCCGATGCCGGCCCCTCCCTCATCTTCGTCACCCTGCCCAACATCTTCAACGCCATGCCCGGCGGGCGGCTGTGGGGGGCGCTGTTCTTCCTCTTCATGTCCTTCGCCGCCATGTCCACCATCATCGCCGTCTTTGAGAATATCATCTCCTTCCCCATGGACAAGTGGGGCTGGAGCCGGAAAAAGTCGGTGGCCATGAACCTGCCCCTCATCTTTGTCCTGAGCCTGCCCTGCCTGCTGGGCTTCAACCTGTGGGGCGGCGTGTCCATCCTGGGCGGCGGCATCATGGACTTCGAGGACTTCATTTTGAGCAACAACCTCCTGCCTCTGGGCTCCCTCATCTACCTGCTGTTCTGCGTCAGCAAGAGCGGCTGGGGCTGGGACAATTTCCTGTCCGAGGCCAACGAGGGCCAGGGCCTGCGCTTCCCCAAGGGCCTGCGGGCCTACATGAAGTGGGTGGTGCCCATCATGATCCTCTTCATCTTCCTCATGGGCTACAAGGAAAAGTTCTTCCCCGGCTGATGAAACGGCAAGCGCCCCTCACGTCTGTGAGGGGCGCTTTTTAATGGGACCGCGGAGGACAATCTTCATCAAGCAGATGTCGTCCCCCGTTTTTATGCTTTTCAACAATTCAACGTCCACCTCGCAGCCAAACGCTTTTTCAAAGAGGACCTTGCTGTACCCGGTCGTGCATTGGCACCAGGTCTTTGTCTCCAGCCTTTCCACCTCCGCCAGCATGGGACAGGGGCAGAACCAAAACTGAAGATACAGCTCCCCGCCTTCACAGGAAAGGCCGGCGGACCTGGCCCGGTCCGAGGCCGCAAGCTCCTCTATGCTTGCGGCGGATGCCATCAGCTCGTTCAAAAGCGCCAGCTTGTCATCCATTCCATACCCGCATTGGCAGTTCATTCGGATGTGTTTTGCCGTATCGGGGTCAAATTTCTGTTCCAGGCGGCGCATGGCCGACTTTACCCAAGCGGCGTTGTCCTCGCACCGGGAATCACCGCAAGGCCCGTATACGATTTCTTTTGCGGTGCCGCCGTCGCTCTCTGCCCTGACCGCTTCCCAAATGACACGCTCCTGGATGTCCCTTATGTCAAATGCCGGTTTCTCCATCTTGCCCCGTCCCCTCAAAACAGACTGCTCGCCAGTCCTTATTCTATGGTTACATGATAAGGCAAGTCCTGGATCAATACTTCTGAATTCCTGCTCTATTGAATTGGGATGCACAGATCCATCACAACGTGGTTGTGGTCCCACTCGATCTCTCTGTAAATGGACAAACCGTACCGCTCCCGCATCTCGTAGCGGCTTTGGGACAGCCAAACGCTGAAAACGCCCTGCACGGCGCAAAAGATATCCGCGATTGCTCCCTCGTAGCGGTAGACGGCGAACCTGCCGCCCCTTATGGTCGTCACGTTCTCCAGCGGGCAGGAATTCTCCACAGATAGGCACAAATCGCAAATACAGCTGCCGGGAGAAGCGACTGATGGATCGTCGTAAAACCGCTCGAGCATCCGCGCGCCGCTCTGAAAATACTCCCTATATTTGCTGATGAACTTAAGCCAGTTTTCTTTTATGTCGGCATAGCTTCCAATCATTCGCTCGTAGAGTACAAACAGATCCGGCAGCTCCTCAATTTTGATCCTGTCGTCGTAGGCGGCATAGGTCTCAAAAACGTCAGTCCTTGCGGGATAAAAGGGATTATTGACCTTCCCCGCGTTTGCGGTTTTCCGAAATTGGGCGGGGGAGGCGGCGGTGTGCTTTTTGAACGCGGAGCTGTAATTGGAGGGGGAGTATCCGTAATCCGATCCGATCTCGGTGATGCTTTTATTGTGTTTCAGCTTTAAATCAATGGCGCTCTGATCCATTTTAAGACGTTTGATGAAAGCGTAGACGCTCTCGCCGGTCTCCGCTTTAAACAGCCTGGCAAAATGGAATTCTGAATAATGAAAATGATCCGCCACGCTTTTTACCGTCAGGTCGTCCTTCAGGGAGCGGATGATATAATCGATGCTTTTGCTCACCAGCTCCCTCATGAAGGCAATTCCTCTACATGGGCGGATGCGGTGGACGCTCTGCCCCGGTATTCGCTCAGGAGAACCTCGTTGATCTCCTCCGGCGTCTCCGGGCAGCCCCGGTCCAGCCACATTCGGACGATCTGGTTGAACCCGGCCCGGAAAAACTCGATGTGGTACTCCACGTGCCGGTCGTCGAAATACAGCTTGGTCAGGTGGGTGTCGTACCGGGTGATTTGATAGGAGCTGTCGTACCCCAGCTTGAAGCAGGTCTTGTAGAAGAGCTGGTGGTCCCTGATGTGGCGGAAGAGCTTCAAAAAGTCGTTGCTGTTGTAGCTCATAGCCAGCTCCCGGGCATAGAGCTGGTTTACCTCGGCCTCCACCCGCTCCTTCACCTTGTCGGCCAGGTCGTAAATGTCCAGGTAGTTGGCGTAGAAGGTGCTGCGGTTGAGCCCCGCCCGCTTGCACAGCTCGGACACGGAGATCTGGTTGAGGTCCTTGCTCTCCAAAACCTCCATAAACGCACCCTCCAGCTTTTCCCGGGACTCCTTTTTCCGCCGGTTGTTTTTGGTATTCATAAGCGCCTCTCCATTATTCCAACAGATGTCCGCAAATTGCTGATTGCCCCCATAGGCTTTTCCGTATTATACTACAACTGCAATAAACAAACAACTGTGGTAATAATGCTTGGAGGAATCGACATGAAAAAAAGCAGCTTTGCGGCCATGGTCCTGGGGACCATCAGCGGGATTTTCTTTGCCCTGGGGATGTGCATGGCCCTGGTGCCGGAGTGGGGGGCCCGCCGGCCTGGAATCATCCTCGGCGTGGCGGGGCTGGCCCTGGCCCTGGTCACCGTGGCGGTGTGGCGGAAGATGGAGGGGAAGGCCCCCATCCAAATTTCCGGAAAGACGGTCCTGACCGTGGCAGTCAGCGTGGTGGGGGCTCTGGCCTTGGGCGTGGGCATGTGCTTCACCATGGTGTGGAGCCAGCTGGCGCTGGGCGTCGCCATCGGCCTTGCGGGCATCGTGGTCCTGCTGTGCCTCATCCCCATGGTGAAGGGGCTGCGGTGATGGCAGGGGCAAGATTGGTCCGGGCAAACCGGGCGGCGGCCAGGGCGGTCACGACGGGGTTCTGCCGGATTGAGGCCGCCGTGGTTGGTACCTACACCAAAATCGAGGACGCCTTCATAGACCGCTATCTCACCCGGGAGGGGGAGAGCACGGCCCGGGCGAAGGAACGGCTCAAGCAAGAGAGCCGGGAGCGAGAGGGCAGATAAGGAGAGCCGCCGCAAAACAACGGTTTTGCGGCGGCTCTCTTTACCGTCAGAAGGCCTTACCCCGGCAGGGCCAGGGTGAACACCGCCCCGCCGCCGGGGCGGTCGCCCACGGTGAGGCTTCCCCTGTGGAGTCCGGCGATCTCCCTGGCGATGCACAGGCCCAGGCCGTAGTGCTCCCGTTTGGACCGTGAGGGGTCGGCGCGGTAAAAACGGTCAAAGATATGAGCCTTTTCCCCGTCGGGGATGCCGGGGCCGGTGTCGGACACGGTGAGGAGGAAGCCTCTCCCGCCCCGGTCCACGCCCACCGTGACCCGTCCCCCGGCGGGGGTGTAGGCCAGGGCGTTGTCCAGCAGGATGGAGAGGACCTGGGCCACCCGCTCCCCGTCGCAGCGGCAGGGGGGGAGGGGGGCGGCGGGGAGCCTTGGCTCCAGGCGGATGCCGGCGTGCCGGGCGGGGCCCTCGAAGCCCTCGCAGACGTTGAGGACCAGGGTTTCCAGCTCCACCTGGGCCGGGCGGATGGTCCACTGGCCGCTGTCGGCTCCCGCCAGGGCCAGCAGGTCCCCCACCAGCCGGGACATGCGGGTGCACTCGCCGTCGGCCAGGGCGATAAAGTGCTCCCGCTCCCCGGGTTCGGCAGTCTTGAGGGCGGAGAGGCTGGCCTGGATGACGGCCAGGGGGGAGCGCAGCTCGTGGGAGGCGGCGTGGACGAACTCCAGCTGCTTGCGCTGGTTTTCCTCGATGGGCCGCAGGGCCCGCCGGGTGAAGAACCAGGCGAAGAGGGCCAGCAGGCACAGCCCGCCCAGGGTGACAGAGCCCAGCAGGGCCAGCTGGCCGGTGAGCTGGACCGACTCGGGGGCGGTGGAGCGGACCACCACCACCCCCGCCCAGCCGGAGGACAGGGGGATGACGGCGGCGGCGGCCCGGTAGCGGCCCCCGTCCCGGCCGGTAAAGACGTAGCGGGCCTCCTGGGTCTGGATGTTGGAGGTGGGGGGGAGGGAGAGGTCCAGGCCTTGGCCGGAGAGCGCGGCGGCCTTGGCTTCGGCGATCAGCCCGCCCCGTTCCCCGTCCCCGTTCCCGGCGTAGAGAAGGGGGCGGCCGTCCAACTCCACGTGGAGGGTCAGGCCGCCGTCGTGCTCGGTCTGGCTCAGCCAGGCGTGATCCAGCACCGGCTGGCTCCTCAGGTGGGCCAGGATGGCGTTGACGGTGCTGTTGAAGGAGGCCTCGGCGTTTTCCGAGGCCTGTTTCTGGGTGAAGAGGAGGAACCCGGCGGCGGTGGCCAGCAAAATGGCGCCGGTGGCCAGGATACAGGTGAGGAACAGGGTCAGCCGGCGGTGGACCGATTCAAACATGGCCCGCCTCCAGCTTGTAGCCCACGCCCCGGACCGTGCGGATCTCCATGGCGCTGCCCACCTGTGCCAGACGGCGGCGGAGGAAATAGATGTAGTTGTCCAGATTGCCCTCCTCCACCGGGGCGTCGGGGCCCCAGACCCGGGAGAGGAGCAGGCCCCGGGTGAAGGTCTGCCCCGGGTGGCGGAGCAGGGGCTCGAGAAGGGCGGCCTCCCGCTTGGACAGGGAGCATTTGCCCCCGGCGCCGGAGAGGACGCGGGCCTCGGGGTCGAACTGGACGTCCCCGCAGCGCAAGAGGCTGGCGTTTTCCCACTGCCGGGGGCGGCGGGCCATGGCCCGGACCCGGGCGGTCAGCTCCTCCAGGTCGAAGGGCTTCACCAGGTAGTCGTCCGCCCCGGCGTTGAGACCCTGGACCCGGTCGGCCACCGTTCCCAGGGCGGTGACGATGAGCACGGGGGTCTGGATGCCGCCGGCGCGCATCCGCTCCAGAACGGTGACCCCGCTGAGGGTGGGGAGCATCCGGTCCAGAATAATCAGGTCGTGGGCCTGCTGGCGGGCCCAGCGCAGGCCGTCGTCCCCGTCGTGGCACACGTCCACGGTGAAGCCCTCCCGCTCCAGGTGATAGCACACCGCCTCGCAGAGCTTTTCGTCGTCCTCGATCATCAGGATGCGCATCCCGCCGCCCCCTTTGCCCCTTTTGTCCCTATTATAGCATACATTCCTCTAACCTTTCTCCAATTTGTCGGGGCCGGAGGCCCTGTTTTTGGAGAAAAACTTAGAGATTGGCGCGGTATACTGGAGCCAACAGCAACGATGGGAGGAAACATGAAGATGAGACGACTGTTGGCCGGGCTGCTGGCCCTGGCGATGGCGCTGCCTCTGACCGCCTGCGGCGGAAAGGGGGAGGAGGGCGGAACGCCCGCCATGGGGCGGTACGTAGAGGAGACCCGGACCCTGCCCGACCGGATGGGGCAAGTGCTGGCCCTGCGGGCCGACGAGGCGGGGGAACTGGACCTGCTGGCCTTCATCCGCCGGGAGGGGGACGAGGCGCACTGGGCTGACCTGAAGCTGTTCCATTCCGCCGACGGGGGTATGACCTGGGAGGCCCAGGACAGCACCGCCTTCAATGGCGGCCTGATGGACCAGTATACACAGGAGACCGCCTGCTGGGACAGCCAGGGGAACCTGTGGTTCTTCGGTTATGATTACGGCGCGGACGTGCCAGAGGGGGAGGGCGTCCCGTCCCTGTTCTGGCGCATCGCCCCGGACGGGACCATCACAGAGCTGCCCCTGGAGGAGCCGGACGGCGCCGGCCCCCGCAGCTTCAAGGTGGCGGACAACGGCGATTTGCTGGTGGACTGCTGGTGGGTCCTCTACCACCTGGATGGGGAGACCGGGGCGGTCAAAAACCAGTTCGAGGTGGAGGACGGCTCCGTCGAGGGCTATGACATCCGGGGCAATGAGGCGGTCTACTGCGCCAATGACGCCCTGGTTTTTTACGACATGGAGGCGGCCAGGGAGACCGGCCGGGTGGCCGCCGCCTCCTTTGTCCACTCCTCCAACGACAACAGCACATGGAACCGGCTGGCGGCCTACACCCCCGACGGTTCGGTGTGCTACGCCGACGCCAAGGGCATCTACCGGACCCAGACGGGCAACAGTATGCTGGAGCAGGTGGTGGACGGCGGCCTTACCAGCCTTGGGACCCCCTCTTTCCTGATGCAGTTCTTTGTTCCCTTAGACGACAGCTTCCTGATGGTCTCCTGGGTCAACGAGGCCTGGGGCCTCACCGCCTATGTCTACGACCCCGGCGTGCCCACCCTGCCGGGGCAGGAACTGCGGGTGTGGTCCATGGAGGAGGACCCTCTGGTCCGGCAGGCCATCGGGACCTTCCAAAAGGACCACCCGGAGGTGTACGTCACCTATGAGCTGGGCTACACCGAGGGAGAGGGTTCTTACAGCTGGGATGACGCCCTGAAAACCATCGCCACCGAGCTGGTGGCGGGGAAGGGGCCGGACGTGCTGGTCCTGGACGGGATGCCTTTGGACTCCTACGCCGAGAAGGGGGTGCTGCTGGACCTGTCCGAGGACTTTGCCGCCCTGGAAGACCGGCTTCTGCCCTACAAGGCCGCGGCCTGCCGCCGGGCCGACGGAACCCTGCCCGGCATCCCGCTGCAATTCGATGCCCCGGTTCTCCACGCCTCCACGGCGGCGGTGTCCGCCAGCCGGGACCTGGAAAGTATGGTGGACTGGCTGGAGGCCAACCGGGACAGCTTCAACCACCCCCTGTCGGTGACGGAGATCGACTGGATCATGCAGATCTTCACCCTGACCGACCGGGACCGCCTCTACGCGGGGGACGAGGCCGCCTGGACCGCCTTCCTGTCCCAGATGAAGCGGATCTGGGACATGGAGCAGGGCCGGGTGGTGGAGGACAGCTGGGGGCTCCACCCGGAATTCGGCTTTGGCGCGCTGGCCTGGTCCATCGACGCCGTGGGCATCGACCTGGGCTACCTGTGCAGCTTCGACAGCCTGTACGCCGCGTGGCAGGTCAGCCAGAACCGGGGAGACGGGGAGATCGTTCCCCTCTTCGGCCATGGCCTGTACCAGCCCAAAACCATCCTGGGCATCAATGCCCGCAGCCAGAATACCGCCGTGGCCCGGCAGTTCCTGGCCACGGCCCTGTCGGAAGAGGTCCAGGGCTCCGGGGTGGGGACCGGGATGCCGGTGAACGCCGCCGCTTTTGAGGCATCCACCCAGGAGGACACGGACGCGGGCCGGAACGGCCACTTCTCCACCTACGGCACCACCCTGACGGACAAGGACGGGGCCGACGTGCCCATCTATGTCACCATCGACTACCCGCCGGAGGACTACCGAAGCGCCTGGGCGGAGACCCTTAAGGCCCTGGATACCCCGGTCCTCCTGGACGGCAGTATCCAGACCATTATGGAGCAGGAGACGGCGGATTATTTCGCCGGAAAGCAGGACCTTGACGGGGCGGTGGACCGGGTGATCGGGAAGCTGGAGCTCTACCTGGCGGAGTGACGCGCGCTCTCTTTTATGAGAGGGGTTCCTTGGGCACCGGCAGTTTCAGCTCAAAGACCGTACCCTCCGGCCCGGTGGAGGCCACCCGGAGGGTCCCGTGGTGGAGCCGGGTGAGCTCCTGGGCGATGGAGAGGCCCAGGCCGAAGTGCTCCTTGCTGTTCCGGGCGGTGTCCGCCCGGTAGAAGCGGTCGAAGATGTGGGCCGCGTCGGCGGAGGGGATGCCGGGGCCGGTGTCGGCCACCCGGAGGAGCACGGCCTCCGGAAGGGCCTGGGCCCCCAAGGTGACGGCCCCTCCGGCTGGGGTGTAGCTCAGGGCGTTGTCCAGCAGGACGGTGAGGATCTGGCCCAAACGCTGGGCGTCCCCCCTGACCATGGGCAGGTCGGTGTCCGGCACCTCCAGATGGAGGGAAAGGCCCCTTTCCCGGGCCAGGGGGAGGAACTTCTCCGCCGTCTCCAGCAGCAGGGCGTCCACGTCTACCGGGGCGTCGGCCACGCTCCAGGTGCCCGCGTCGCTGCGGGCCAGGGACAGCAGGTCGTCCACCAGCCGGGCCATGCGGGCGCACTCGTTTTCAATGCTGCGCCGCAGCCTGGGCGCCTGGGCCGGGTCCACCGCCAGGGCGGAGGCGGCGGTGCGGATGACGGCCAGGGGGGAGCGCAGCTCATGGGAGGCGGCGGCGATGAACTCGGCCTGCCGCCTCTGGCTCTCCTCGATAGGCCGGATGGCCCTCCCGGCGAAGAGCCAGCACAGGGCCACCAGGGCGGCCACTCCGAGGGCCACCAGGCCGGCGAAGGCCCCCCGGAGGAGCCAGATCTCCCGGCGGCTGTCCGCGATGTCCTTGAGGAGCACAAGGCTCTGCCATCCCCGCCCCGCGGGGATCAGGGTCACGGAGGCCAGATACCGATCCCCGTGGTCCCCCTGGACCTGGAACGCGGGGGTGGAGGTGGGCTCCAGGATGGAGATGGGGGGCAGGCCGGGGTCCACCCCCAGGGCCCGCCCCTGCTCCGCCGCCCGGTCGATCAATACCTGCCGGCCGGTGGCCGGCGCCCAGGCCCCCCGGAAGGTGATGGGCCGCCCCCCGTCCCGGAGGGAGATGACCAGGTTTTCCCCGGCCTCCAGCTGGGCCAGCCAGGCGGCGCTCACCACCCGGTCGGTCTGGAGCTTGACCACGATGCCGTTGGCGCTGGTTTGGAAGTTGGCCCGAAGGCTCTCCTGGAGCCGTCCCTCGGACAGGGAGAGGGCGGCCAGGGCCATGACCACCAGCACCGCCCCGGTGAGGGCGGCGGCCAGGAGGGTCAGGCGCAGACGCAGCTGTTTCAGCATGGCGGTTCCTCCAGCCGGTAGCCCACCCCCCGCACCGTGGCGATCTGGGAGCGGCTGCCCGCGGTCTTTAACCGGCGGCGGAGGAAGTGGATATAGTTGTCCAGGTTCCCGTCCTCCACGGGGGCGTCTGGGCCCCAGATCCGGGCCAGCAGCAGCTCCCGGGTCAAGGTCTGGCCCCGGTTGCGCAGCAGCAGCTCCAGAAGCCGGGCCTCCCGCCGGGAGAGGGGGCAGGGCCCGGCGGGGCCCCGGAGGGCGCACAGCTCCACATCCAGCTCCAGGTCCCCGGCCCGGAGGAGGTGGGTGGTCTCCACCTGCCGGGGGCGGCGGGCCAGAGCCCGGATCCGGGCCAGCAGCTCCTCGGTGGCGAAGGGCTTGGGCAGATAGTCGTCCGCCCCGGCGTCCAGGCCGTCCACCCGGTCCTGGATGCCGTCCAGGGCGGTGATCATCAGCACGGGGGTGGACAGCCCCTCCCGCCGAAGGGCGGAGACCACCTCCACCCCGCTCCGTCCGGGCAGCATCCGGTCCAGGAGGATGAGGTCATAGGCGTTTTGCCGGGCAAAGTGGAGGCCGTCCTCCCCGTCATAGGCGTAGTCCACCGTGTAACCCTGGCTTTTTAAATGGATATCCACGGCCCCGCACAGGTCCCGGTCGTCCTCGATCATCAAAATGCGCATGCAGTGCTCCCACCTTTAAACAGTGATGTCGGTGTTACCAGTATAACAGCCTTATCTCTAAAAAATCTACAAAGATTCTTACAGGTGGATTAGAGAAAAATGAGATATCCTGGAGACACCATTTCAGAAGGGAGCAAGATCATGAAACGATTTTTATGCGCGGCACTGTCCCTGAGCCTGACCGCCGGGCTGCTGTCCGGCTGCGGGAGCTCCGAGGGGACCCAGGGCGGAAACGTGCCCATGGGGCGGTACATCGAGGAGCAGACCGGGTCCCTGCCGGGGGTCGAGCGGGTCCGGGGGACCTGCCTGCGGGAGGACGGCGTGCTGGTGACCTACGGGTACAGCAAAACCGAGCAGTGGGCCAAGCGGTACGAGATCTCCCAGGACGGCCAGATCCAGGAAGAGGACGTCGCGTGGGTCTCCGGCCTGATGGCCGCCGGGAACAGCGTCCTGGGCATCAACGAGACCTCCAACGGCGCCCTTTTCGCGCTGTACATGGACCAGGCGGGGACCCCCCATCTGGTCCGCGCGGAGGGGGACACGCCCCAGGGCATCGAGATCCCGGACTGGGAAAAGAAGGCGGGCGGCGGGGAAGGGGCCGGAATCACGGTCTCCGGTAGCAAAAATGACCCCAGCGCCACCACCTCCGACGGCAAGAGCGGTGCGGTCATCTCGGACAGTTTTGGCGGGATCACCGTGGAGGGCAGCGTCTCTGTCGGGGTAGACGGGGGAGCAGTGGGAGAGCCGTTCTCCTTGATTCCCCCCACCGGGTTCAGCGTGCTGGAAAACGGGGACTACCTGATCTCCTACGGTAATAAGGGGGTATCCCGGTACAGCGGCGCGGATGGCGCGCTGATCCGGGAGTATCCCTGCACCGCCTACGCCGGCTCCACGGCGGTCTACGGCAATCAGCTGTTGGCCTTTGACCCCAATTACAGCGGGCTGTGGCTCTATGATCTGGACACCGGCGCGAAGAGCGAGTGCGTCTTTGACGGGCTGGACTACGCCACCGTGCCCAACCTGGACGGGGAGGGCGTCTTCCTGACCAACAGCGGCGGCATTTACCGCCAGGCCGAGGGGGGCACCCTGTGGGAGAAGCTGGTGGACGGCGAGCTCACCTCCCTGTCCATGCCCGATCTGAGCATCGCGGCCACGGCGTCCGGCCCCGCAGGCAGCTTCTGGGCCCTGCTTTCCGGGGAAGAGGGGGTGGAGGTCATGCGCTACACTTACAGCGCCGACACCCCCACCAATCCCGACACCGAGCTGACCATCGCCGCCCTGGACGACAATGCCACCATCCGCCAGGCCATCGGCGAGTTCCAGCGCCGCAACACCAGCGTGAAGGTAAACTTCCAGATTTTGCTGGAGGGGGAGTCCGCCGCCACTCCGGAGGACGTGATCCGGGCGCTGAACACCGAGCTTTTGAACGGCAAGGGCCCCGACCTGCTGGTGCTGGACGGCCTGCCCGCCGCCTCCTACATCGAAAAGGGCGTGCTGGAGGATCTGAGCGGCCTGGAGGATGAGCTGGAGGCCCAGGGCCTCATGCCCAATCTCATGGGGGCTTACCGCACCGGCGAGGGCGTATTCGCCCTTCCCTCCCGGTTCACCCTGCCCGTCATGATGGGCAGGTCGGAGGACGTGATGGCCGTCCGGGCCCTGGCGGACCTGGCCCGGGAGGTGGAGGAGCGGCAGGGCGGCTCCACCCCCTTCCTGAAAGCCCCCGACACCCTCTGGGGTGAGGACGGCGCGGCCCCCCTGTACGTGAATCTCTTCGCCCCGGCCCGCCAGGGCGCGGGGGTGGAGGAGGGGGCCCTGACGGAGTTCTTCCGGCAGGTCTCCCAGATGGACGCCGCCCTGAAAAAGAACACGCCCCAGAACGGCAGCACCAGCGCGATCCTCGTGACCATGTCGGACGGCGGAGGCCGGGCGGAGGTCATAGACATGGGTTCTTTTGTCCTCAGAAACGGCCAGGCCCTCTTCCACATCCAGGAGCTTGGGGGAATCTACGGCCTGGAGCAGATCTGCACCAACTTAGGCCGGGAAGAGGGCTGGGCGCTGGACTCCCTCTTCGGCCAGGGGGCCTACACCCCCTCCGGCGCGGTGGGCATTGTGACCACCTCCCGGCAGAAGGAGCTGGCCCAGAGCTTTGTGAAGATGCTCCTCTCCGGTACGGTCCAGGACAAGTACCTGGGCGACGGGTTCTCCGTGGTCCGCGGCTCCCTGGAAAAATCCGTGATCAAGATCCTGGACGGCGCCGACGACATGGGCTTCCTGTCCCTGTGCGGAAGCCTGTCCCAGCCGTTGCTCACCGACCAGGTGGTGACCGACGTGGTCCTCGATCAGACCAAGGCCCTGCTGGAGGGCAGGCTCACCTCGGAGGAGGCTGCCGCCCAGGTGGTGGAAAAGACCCAGATCTATCTTTCCGAATAATTTCTCCGCCAGCCAAAGCACGGCGGCGGACAATCAGAGACGACCCAGAAGGTGGTGTTTCCCATGGCCCTGAAGCCCATGGAACAACTGAACATCCGCGCCGAGGAGGAACGGGTCCGCCTGCAAAGCGGGGAGAAGCCCAAGTCCCGCTTTACCAGCAGGCTCCAGCGCACGGCGGTCCGGCTGCTGGCCGGGTTCTTCGCCCTGATGCTGTGCCTGACCCTGGTGTCCCGGGCGGCGGAGGGCGTGACGGTGGCAAGGGTAAAGACCCAGCGGCCCAAGACAGGCATCCTCACCCAGCGGGTGGACCTCTCGGGCACCATTGAGCCCCTGGGGGACTTGGACCTCACCCTCCCCGCGGGCATCCAGGTCACCTCCATCCGGGCCCAGGCCGGGCAGCGGGTGGAGCCGGGGGACCCCCTGCTGGAGCTGGACGGCGCCGGGTTGGACCGGACCATGGAAAAGCTGAGAAACGACATCCGCCTGCTGGATTTGAAGATCCAAAACGCCCTCTCGGGCAACAGCGGGGACGACACGGAGGCCATCCTGGCCGCCCAGCAGGCCTTGGCCGACGCCCAGGAGGACTACGACCGGCTGGTGAACAGCCGCGAGAGGGCCGAGGGCCGGAGCGAGGAGGACCTCCTCACGGCCCAGGCCGACTATGACAAGGCCCTGGAGGATTTAGAGAAGGCCGAGAAAAAGGCCCTGGAAAACCTGGTCA
This sequence comes from Pseudoflavonifractor phocaeensis, assembly GCF_038439875.1. Lineage (NCBI taxonomy): Bacteria > Bacillati > Bacillota > Clostridia > Eubacteriales > Oscillospiraceae > Pseudoflavonifractor > Pseudoflavonifractor phocaeensis. The sequence continues at coordinate 510,531 of NZ_JBCDMT010000003.1, read as the reverse complement.
AAGAGGCGGAGGAAAAGGTGAAGGGGGCGCAGAAGGATTTGGAGGCCGTCCAGGAGGCGGCCCAGTCCGCCATCGAGAGCGCCCAGGCCAGCCTGACCGCCGCCCAGGACAGCGCGAAAGCCTTCAGTGAGCCCTACTACAACTCCGTGCGGAACCTGAAAACGGCGAAGGAGCGGCTCCAAAAGGCCCAGGCGGAGCTCCAGGAGCTCCAGGACTCCGGCACCGCCACCGAGGCCCAGCTCCAGGCCGCCCAGGAGAAGGTGGACGCCGCCCAGGCCGAGGTGGACGCCGCGAACTGGAGCATGGAGTCCTACAACTACAAGGGGGACCTGGCCGTCACCCGGGCCGCCGAGGAGCTGGCCAAGGTGACCGAGCGCCAGGGGGAAAAGGTCAAGAAGGCGGAGCAGGCCTTGGAAGAGGCCAAGGCCGAGCTGGAGAAGGTGAAGAAGGAGAGCGACGTCAGCGAGGAGGCCCTGGTGGTCTCCGCCCGCTCCGCCCTGGAGGGAGCAGAGCGGGCCCTCAAGACCGCCCAGCGGGGGGTGGAGGACACGGACGTGGCCACCGACGAGCAGATCTTTACCGCCGGCCGGGCCGTGGAGGCCGCCCAGCGGGCGGTGGAGCAGGCCCAGCGCAAGGCGGAGGAAAACCGCCTGTCCGCGGCCAAGGACCAGCGGGGCCGGGAGATCGAGCGGCTGGGCTATGAGAGCGAGCGCCGGGAGCAGGCCCGGACCCTGGCCGAGCTGGAGCGGGTGGCGGCCGGGGGCGGCGTGCTGACCGCCCCCATCGCCGGCACGGTGCAGAGCATTCTCACCGAGACGGGCCGGACCCAGGACGGGGTGTCGGTGGCCACCCTGTCCCGCAGCGACCAGGGCTTCCAGCTGGAGGCCGCCACGGACGAGAAGAGCGCCGAAAAGCTGTCCCTGGGGGACCAGGGCAAGGTGACCTACCACCAGGACGGCAAGGCAAGGGAGGCGGTGGGGGTGGTCTCGGCCATCGGCGCCGCCGACGACAAGGGCCAGGTCAAGGTGACCGTGACCCTGCCCGAGGGGAGCTACCCCGCCGGCGTGTCCGCCAAGCTGGAGCTTTCCAAGCGCAGCGAGCAGTACGGGGCCTGCCTGCCCCTGGGGGCCCTGCGCAGCGACGGCGACAAGGACTATGTGCTGGTCCTCCAGGAGAAAAACACCGTGATGGGCATCGAGCAGACCGTGGTCCGGGTGGAGGTGACCGTCCTGGACCGGGACAGCGAGTCCATGGCCGTGGAATCCTCCCTCATGGGGACCGAGCAGGTCGTTACCAGCTCCAGCAAGCCCATCGGGGAAGGGGATCGGGTGCGCCTTGAAACGGGAGACAAGTAAGTGGGCGGCCCCACTCCTGGGGGTGCTGGCCCTGCTGGCCTGGGGGCTGTGCGCCTTTCTGGCCCAGGAGATCGGGGCCCTCTCCTCCGGCGTGTCCGCCCGCTGGGAGGGGGAGGGGGGCGTCAGCCCCACCCAGGTGGAGGAGGCCCTTCGCTACGCCCGGGAGGACGGGGGGGAGAACGTCCCCCGCATGACCCTGTGGCGGGAGAAACCGGGGGCGGTCCTCTGGGACGAGGGGGAAGAGCGGACCGCCGCCGCCTCGGTGGTGGAATTCTATGGCCAGGGGGCCGACCTTTGGCCGGTCCCCTTTCTCACGGGCAATTATCCCGCCCAGGGGGACGCCGAGGGCATCGCCGTGGACGAGGCCCTCTCCGCCGCCCTGTGGGGCGGGGTGGGCCGCCCCGGCCAGATCGTCCGCTGGGAGGGGAAAACCTACGTCCTCCGGGGGGTATTCCGGGGGGACGGCGGCCTGGCCCTTCTGCCGGGGCGGGCGGACGACGCCGATGCCTGGCCCAACCTGTTCCTGCGCTTTCCCCAGCAGGGGGGCCGGGAGGCGGCCCAGGCCTTCCTGAACCGGAACGGCTGGAGCGGGGGCGACCTGCTGGATCTGAAGCTGCTGTCCTGGTGCGTGACGGCCCTGGCGGGCCTGCCCGGCGCCGCCCTGCTGCTGGGCCTTTTGTGGAAGCTGCTGCGCCGGGGCCTGGCCCTCCGGGCCAGCCCGCTGCTGCTGGCGTCCTACCTGCCCCCCGCCCTGTGCGCCGGTGCCCTGGCCCTGTGGTGCGGAAACTTCCCCCCCAGGGTGCCCGCCGCCCTCATCCCCACCAAGTGGTCCGACTTCAGCTTTTGGGCCCGGCTGGCGTCGGGGCTGGGGGAGAGCCTGGGGGCCTGGCTGTCCGGGCCGCTGACCCTGCGGGACCTGCGGCTGTGGCCCCTGGCCCTGGGCTGCCTGCTGCTGTCGGCGGCCGCCCTGGCCCTCACCCTGCTGGCCGCCGAGCGGGTCAGGCCCCGGGACGGCCGGGGGGTCGTGGCGGGCTGGGTCCTCAGCCTGGGGACCCTGCTGGCCCTGGTGTTCCTTCTGGGGGACCGGGGAGGCCTGGCCCTCAGCCGGCCCATGCTTTTGCTGCCGGTGCTGTGGCCTCTGTTCGGCTGGGGCCTTGCCCGGCATGAGGAATTTTTAAGACCGAGGGAGAGGGGGGAAGAACATGAAGCTCTGGAAGCGCCGGGGGACGGGGAATGACCGGGGCTCCGGCCTGCCCCCTGAGACCGACGGGGCGGCCCCCTGGCTCTTTCTCCTGCCCAGCCTGCTGGCGGTGCTGGTGCTGGTGCTCCTCCCCTTCGCCGACGCGGTGCGCCGCTCCTTTTTCTCCGCCATGAGCGGCCAGTTCGTGGGGATGAAGAATTACCTCTCCGTCCTCCAAAACGGCGCCTTCCGGCTGGCGGCGGCCAACACCGCCAAGTTCGCGGCGGTGTGCATCCCGGTGCTGCTCCTCTTTTCCCTCTTTCTGGCCCTGCTGGTCAACGCCTTTCAGGAAAAACGGGGGATCTTCAAGACCTCCTTCCTCGTGCCCATGGCCATCCCCGTGGCCTCCATCGTGCTGCTGTGGCAGGTGGTCTTTCACGAAAACGGCCTGTTCAACGTCCTGCTGGGGGCCTGGGGGCTGGAGCCGGTGAACTGGCTGGACAGCTCGGGGACCTTCTTCGTGCTGGTGTTCACCTACCTGTGGAAAAATACGGGCTACGACATGGTGCTGTGGCTCTCCGGCCTCACCGCCATTTCTCCCGCCCTGTACGAGTCCGCCGAGATCGACGGGGCCGGCGGGCTCCAGCGGTTTTTCCGCATCACCCTGCCCAACCTGAAGCCCACCCTCTTCACCGTGACGGTCCTCTCTCTTTTGAACTCCTTCAAGGTGTTCCGGGAGGCATACCTCATCGGGGGCAGCTACCCCAACAAAAGCATCTACATGCTCCAGCACCTTTTCAACAACTGGTTCGTGGACCTGGACGTGGACAAGATGTGTGCGGGGGCGGTCCTCATGGCCCTGGTGGTCTTTCTGCTGATCCTGGTCCTCCAGCGGGTGTGGGGAAGGGAGGGGATGGGATGAAGAAATGGCTCATCGGCATGGTGCTGGTCCTGGTGGCCTTTTTCGTCTGGGTCCCCCTGTGGCTGCTCCTCTCCGGCTCCCTCATGGGGGCGGAGGAGATGGCCCAAAACCTGGCCCCCGTGCTGAAAAACGCGGAGGGGACGGCGGTGTGGCCCCTGCTGCCCATGTACCCCACCCTGAAGCCCTACGTGGAGCTTTTGTTGGATACCCCCCAGTTCTTTGCCATGTTCTGGAACTCCTGCCGCCAGGTTTTTCCCGTGGTGCTGGGGCAGGTCCTCATTGGGGCCCCGGCGGCCTGGGCCTTCGCCCGGTTCCGGTTCCGGGGGAAGAAGGCCCTCTTCTCGCTGTACATCGTCCTCATGCTCATGCCCTTCCAGGTGACCATGGTCTCCAGCTACCTGGTGCTGGACGGGCTGGGGCTCATGAACACGGTGTGGGCCATCATCCTGCCCGGGGCGGTGTCCACCTTTCCAGTGTTCCTCATGGTCCGCTTCTTTACCGCCATCCCCTCGGCCCTCACCGAGGCGGCGGCCCTGGACGGGGCGGGGCCCTTCCAGACCTTTCTCCACGTGGGCCTGCCCCTGGGGGCCCCGGGCATCCTCTCCGCCGTGGTGCTGGGGTTTTTGGAGTACTGGAACGCCCTGGAGCAGCCCCTTGTTTTTCTGAAGGACAAGACCCTGTGGCCCCTGTCCCTCTATCTGCCCACCGTCACCGCCGACAACGCCGGGGTCTCCCTGGTGGCGTCGGTCATCATGCTCGTCCCCGCCCTCCTCATTTTCCTCTTCGGGCAGAAATATTTGGAGGCGGGCATCAGCGCCGCGGGCATGAAGGATTAGTCCGCCTAATTTTCAGAGCCAGCCGGCAAGGAGGTCCCCCCTATGGAAGAGAGCGTCAGCCTGAGCGTGGAAAAGGCCAATAAGTGGTACCCCGGCGGCGTCCACGCCGTGGTGGACATGGACCTGGAGGTGGACCGGGGGGAATTCATGGTGTTCGTGGGCTCCTCGGGCTGCGGCAAGTCCACCCTCCTGCGGATGATCGCCGGGCTGGAACGGGTGGACGGCGGGACCATCCGCATGGGGGAGCGGGTGGTGAACAAGGTCCCCCCAAAGGAGCGGGACATCGCCATGGTATTCCAGAACTACGCCCTCTACCCCACTATGAAGGTCTACGACAACATGGCCTTCCCCCTGAAAATGCGCCGCTGGAAGAAGGCGGACATCCGGGCCCGGGTCACGGAGGTGGCCGCCTCCCTGGGCCTGACGGAATACCTGGACCGCTACCCCGGCGCCCTCTCCGGGGGCCAGCGCCAGCGGGTGGCCCTGGGCCGGGCCATGGTCCGCAGCCCCCGGCTCTTCCTCATGGACGAGCCCCTCTCCAACCTGGACGCCAAGCTCCGGGTGGATATGCGCCGGGAGATCGTCTCCCTCCAGCGCTCCCTGGGCACCACCACCGTCTACGTCACCCACGACCAGACCGAGGCCATGACCATGGGCACCCGTATCGCCGTCATGAAGGACGGCGTCCTCCAGCAGGCCGACACCCCCCAGAAGGTCTATAACGAGCCCGCCAACCTCTTCGTGGCCCGGTTCATCGGCTCCCCGCCCATGAACGTGTGGGAGGAGACGGTGCTGGACGCCCCCTGCGTGGCGGGCATCCGGCCCGAACACGTCCACCCCGGCGGGGAGGGGTACCGGGCAAGGGTGGAAAACGTGGAGCGCACCGGCCGGGAGGCACTGGTGTTCCTGGAGGCCGAGGGGATCGGCCCCCTCACCATGGCCGCCGGGGCGGATTTCTCCGCCCGGCCGGGGGAGGGCATCTCCATCACCCTGGACCGGAGCAGGATGCACTATTTCCATCGGGAAACCGGCCTGCGCATCCGCTGAGAAAAGCAAAAAAGACGCGCCGGAGGATTTTCCCCCGGCGCGTCTTTTCTTTGTTCCTACTTCATGGACAGCAGTTCTTCCGTGATACGGCCGGCCTCCTGGTAGACACCCTCAAAGTCCACGTGGGGGTTATAGAGGGCCTCCAGCTGATCGTGGACCGCCTTGGCGTGGGCCAGGGCGTCCACACCCTCCTCCATGAGGGCGGCGGTGACCTTCCGGGAGAATTTGAGCCGGGCCTTGTACTTGTGCAGGAGCTCGGCGTCCGCCATGGCGTCCAGCCGGATGCGGCGGTAGGGCCGCTGGGGATAGGGCAGGGCGGGGGTGCTGGTGACGAAGGCCAGGGAGAGCTCGGGGACCAGCAGATGCTCCGCCCGCTCCGGGAACAGGGGGGAGGGGCAGAGGATCACGTCGTATCCCGCCGACATGCACCCCGCCGCCAGGGCGGTGAGCATCCCCGAGGCCAGGCCGTAGCTGTCGGACAGCTCGTAGACCCGGCGGCACAGGGCGTCCACCGTCTCAAAATTGCAGGAGACCCCCTGGCAGGAGACGGCCCCCAGGAAACGCTGGACTGCCCGCCCCGGCTGGCGGCCCGTCTTTTTCACCTCCCGGGAGAGGATGCCCCTGGCCCGCTTCAGGGCCTTGGCCTCCAGGGCGGGGGTGGACAGCAGGGCCCGGTTGTCCTCCATGAGCTGGGCGGCGGCGGTGAGGCAGTGGTAGGCCCGCTTGTAGTGGCTCTTGTAGCCGCTGGTGGCGCTGGCGATCTCCCCCCGCAGGGGAAGGAGCTCCTCCCGGCGGTAGAAACGGCTCAGATCCACGTAGCAGTCCACCACCCCGGCCAGTTTGGGCTCCATGACGTGGGGTGCGGTAGCGTCTACGATGGCGGCGCCCAGGCGGGGAAAGACCACGGCGTCCAGGGAGCCCGGGTCCCCCGAGCACTGTATGTATTCCGCCGCCTCCCCCGCCTCCTCCAGGGCCGCCGCAACCCGGCGCATGAGGGAGGACTTGCCGCAGCCCGGCCCGCCCTTGAGCAGGTAGACCCGGCGGGCTTCGTCGGGGTCGATGAGTTGATCGTACAGGGAATAAAAACCCGAGGGCGTGTTGGCTCCCAGGAAAAATGAGACCTTTGGTTCCATAAAAATGACCCTCCGTTCAGAAAGTTGACCCAATTCAGAGTATGCCCGGCGGAGAAAAGGGGTGCCAGCCGTTGCGAAAGCCGCCAAAAAAGGATACAATAGGGTCAGCTGAAGGGAAGGGAGGTGGCGGCCATGTCGGCGCTGGAACGGGTGAAACTGACCCAGATGACCTCGGCCGGTGGGTGAGGGGCCAAGCTGGGGCCGGGTGCCCTGGAAAACTTGCTCAAAGACCTGCCCGCGGGGTCCGATGACCGTCTGCTGGTAGGCCACAGCGGCAGTGACGACGCCGCCGTGTACGCCCTTGACGGGGGCCAGGCCCTCATCCAGACGGTGGATTTCTTCCCTCCCGTGGTGGACGCCCCCTACGATTTCGGCCGGGTGGCCGCCGCCAACGCCCTGTCCGATGTGTGGGCCATGGGGGGCGCGCCCCGGCTTGCCATGAACCTGCTGGCGGTGCCCGCCTGCCTCCCCGCCGAGGCCGTCCGGGCCATTCTGGCCGGAGGGGCGGACAAGGTGGCCGAGGCCGGAGCCGTGCTGGCGGGGGGCCACTCCATCCAGGATGACGAGCCCAAGTACGGCCTGTGCGTCACCGGCTTCGCCCCGGTGGAGGCCGTCCTGCGCAACAGCACGGCCCGGGAGGGGGACCTGCTGGTCCTCACCAAGCCCCTGGGCACGGGGGTCCTCACCACCGCCGCCAAGGCGGAGCTGTTGAGTGAGGCCGCCGCCGGAGAACTGGTGGAGACCATGGCGCTGCTCAACCGTTGGGCCTGGGAGGCCATGATGCCCCTCCGGCCCAACGCCTGCACCGACATCACCGGCTTCGGCCTGGTAGGGCACACCCTGGAAATGGCCCGTGGGAGCGGCCTGACCGCCCAGCTGTGGTCGGGGGAGGTCCCCCTGCTGCCGGGGGCGCTGGACTTGGCCCGGGAGGGGCTGCTCCCCGCCGGGTGCCACCGCAACCGGGCGGACACCGGGGACGAGGTGGCCCTTGCCGGCGGTATTTCCCGGGAAAGGGCGGACCTCCTCTTCGATCCCCAGACCTCCGGCGGGCTGCTGGTGGCGCTGCCGGAAGGGGGGGCGGAGGAGCTGATCCGCCGCCTCCGGGACCGGGGGCTCACCGCTGCGGTCATCGGTCGAATGGCGGCGAAAGGGGAAACATCCGTCGTGATCCAGTCATAAAAAGAGGAGGGCGTAAGCCCTCCTCTTTTTGCCGGTTTAGAAGTTTTGAACCACACGCACCCGCACGTTGTGGGAGCGGTTCCAGTTGCCCATGAGGTAGATGGTCACCATGGCGCCCGGCCGGGCGTCCAGGAAGAAGGAGGCCAGCGGCTCCACCGCCCCGTAGCCGGGGAGGAAGTAGTCGGGGATCACCACGGGCATATCCTCCACCGTCTCGATGTCGGTATAGTCCAGGGGGAGGACGTAGGGGGTCTGGGCGATGTACATGTCGTACTGCCCGGCCCTGGCCCTGCGGAAGGTGGTGACCTCCTTGAAGCGCACGTCGCTGAAGACCACCCGGCCGTCGGTGAGGATCACGTCCAGCCCGGGGCTGTTGTACATCAGGTTCGCCGTCCGCACGCAGGCCCGGTTGGTGCCCCGGCTGAAGCAGGGCCGGTCGTCCACCCGCACCAGATCCACCCCGGCCCCGGAGCGGACCACCGCCAGGGTGACGATCTCCCGGTTGGAGAAGGGCACGGCGGAGCGGAAGAGGACAGTCCAGGGGAAGCGGGCGTCGGCCAGAACCAGATTGCGGAACCCGGCGGAGACGGTGTAGTAGCCGGTGAGGCTGCCGGGGGCCAGATTGGTGGCCAGCAGCCGGTTGCCCAGGCTGACCCGCAGGGGGACGCCGTCGGTGACCGCGTTGAGGAAGCGGACGTAGGCAAAGGAGGGGCTGGGGCTGGGGTTGGCCACGGGGCCGCCCTCGCCGAAGTCGGGGAGCATGTTGCCGGGGGTCTGGCTGCCGTCGGCCACGGGCCCGCCCTCGCCGAAATCGGGGAGCATGCCGCCGGGAGTCTGGCTGCCGCCGCCCACGGGGCCGCCCTCACCGAAGTCGGGGAGCATGCCGCCGGGGGTCTGGCTGCCGCCGCCCACGGGGCCGCCCTCGCCGAAATCGGGGAGCATGCCGCCGGGGGTCTGGCCGCCGCCCACAGGGCCGCCCTCGCCCACGTCGGGCAGGGGGACGACGGGGGTGGCGCCGCTGTCGACGGCCCCGCCCTCACCGGGCATGGGCAGGGGAGCAACGGGCACGTCCCGTCCGGCCACCCGGCCGAGAGGGGCGCTGAAGTTGGTTTCCATGTTGAAAACTCCTTTCATTGGAGAAGGATGGTGTGCCCCCAACCAAGGCAGGGGGTCACACCATCCTATGCGGGAAAGGAAAAAAGGGGCCGGGAGGGATCACCCTCCCGGCCCTTTCTGGCGAAAGCGGATGGGAATCGAACCCACCGGGGCGGGTCTGCCGCCCCCAACGGTTTTGAAGACCGCGCGGCCCACCAGGACCGCTCCGCTTCCATATCAATGCCGGCATTTTCCCGGCACGGCCATGCGGGAAAAATCTTTGCACCGTACCCCGAAAGCCCTCCCTGGCGCGGGCTTTCGGGGCCTTGGATCTCTCACAAAGCATCTGCCCTCCTCTCCTGAGAGGGGGGCGGCATTTTTTTAATGCTCTAGCAGGACCCGGCCGTCCCCCAACCGGCGGGTGAGGCCCAGCCCATCCCAGTATTCCAGCAGCAGGAGGGCGGCGTCCCGGTTTACTCCGGCGGCGTCCCGGAACTGGGCCAGGGTGACCCGTTCGCACTGGGAGAAGAGCCTTCGCAAAATGGCCAGGGCCCTGTCATAAGAGGATTTTCCCATGCGCCGCCGGTGGGCGTAGGGGATGAGGAGCCCCTCCTCCTCCAGCCTGCGGCCCGCCTGCCGGGCCAGGGCGGCGTCCCGGCCGAAGAGGGCCTCCACACGGGCATTTTCCGGCGGGGCCAGACCGAAGGCCTCATAGCGCGCCAGCAGGGCGTCCCGCACGGGAAGGAGCTGGGGGGGCCAGGCGGGGACAAAGCCGGGCAGGGACGCCGTGGGACCCTCCAGCCGGATGGATCCTTCCTGGGCCAGGGCCTCCGCCGCGGCGTCGGGGAGGAGGGCGCGCAGCTCCTCCCGGCCCATGCCGGGGGAGAGGGGGTGGGCGGCGTGGTATTCCCACAGCCCCTTCTCCGCTTTTTGGCGAAACAGGGAGAGGGCCTCCCGGCTGATCCATTCTCCCCCCAGGGGCAGGGCGTCGTCCAGCCCCGCCAGCAGCTCCGCCGCCTCCCCCTCCGACAGGCCCAGCTGCCGGGCCAAAGTGCCGGTGGACAGGGGGGCCCCCGCCCGCCGGAGAAGCAGGCGGGCCAGAGCGGGGCGGCCCTGGGCCCGGATCGCCTCCAGGCCGGGCAGGACGGCCTCCCGCCGCCTGTGCCTGGGGGCCAGGGGATCAAGCACCCTCCCGCCTCCCAGGGTGGCGGCGGGGGAGAGGGCGCGCAGGACGAACCGGTCCAGGGGCCGGAGGGCGGCGGGAGCATCCAGCCGGAGCTGGACGAAGCCGGCCCCGCCGGGGGCCAAAGCCTGCCCCCCCAGGGGGAAGGCCCGCCCCGTCACCCAGCCGGAGCCATGGTAAAACCGAAGGGGGGTCCCAGAGGAGAGGGGGAGGGGACTTTTTTCCCACACCGTGACGAAGGCATCCAGCTGGTCGGTTAGGAGAAGGGAGCCGGGGGCGGCGGCGGTCATGCCCCGGGACAGCGCCCCCGCCTCCACCCCCGCCAGGTTGAGGGCGGCCCGGCTCCCGGCGGAGAGGGCGTCTTTCGCCTCTCCGTGGCGCTGGAGCCCCCGGACCCGGACCAGGGTGTCACCGGGGAAAAGCTGAAGGGTGTCCCCCGTTTGAACCCTCCCGTCCCAGATGGTGCCGGTGATGACGGCCCCGAAGCCGTCCACGGAAAAGGCCCGGTCCACCGGCAGGCGGAAGGGCCGCCCCTCCTCCCGGGGAGGACAGGCGGCGGCCAGAGCCGACAGGGCGGCTTTCAGCTCCCCCAGCCCCTCCCCCGTCCGGGCGGAGACGGGCAGGATGGGAGCCCCCTCCAGAATGGTGCCTCGGAGGGCCAGGGCCAGGGCGTCCCGCCGCGCCTCCCGCTCCGCCGGGGAGAGGAGGTCGGCCTTGGTGAGGGCCGCTGCGCCCCGCTCCACCCCCAGCAGGGTGAGCAGCTCCAGATGTTCCCAGGTCTGGGGCATGGGTCCCTCCCGGCCGTCCACCGCCAGGAGGAGGGCGTCCACCCCCCCGCTGGCGGAGAGCAGGTTGTGGATGAATTTTTCGTGTCCGGGGCCATCCACCAGGCTGATGAGAGCCCCCTCCAGCCGGAGGGGGGCAAAGCCCGGCTCGATGGTGAGGCCCCGGCGCTTTTCCTCGGCCAGGGCGTCGGTGTCCACCCCGGTGAGGGCGCGGGTCAGGGCGGTCTTGCCGTGGTCCACGTGTCCGGCCACGGCGAAGGTGAGGGCCCTCACAGGGCCGCCGCCACCGCCCGGCAGACGGCCTCCTCGTCTCCGGGGCGCAGGGTGCGCACGTCCAGGGCCACCTTTCCCCGGCGGAGAAGCCCCACCACCGGCGTGGGCCCGGCCCGGAGGGCGGCCTCCAGCTTCTCCGGGGTGAGGGCGGCGGGGGCCAGGGTCACCAGGGCGGTGGGCAGGCTGACGCCGGGCAGGGCTCCGCCCCCGGCCTCGCTCTCGCCGGGCTCCACCGCCAGGGCGCACCCGGCCCCGCAGACCGGCTCCAGGGCTTGGGCCAGGGCTTTGGCCCGGCCCTCCAATTCCTCCAGGGGGGCGGAGAGCATGGCCAGGGTGGGGATGTCCCGTCTGGCCTGGGCCGGGTCCTGGTAGAGCTGAAGGGTGGCCTCCAGGGCGGCCAGGGTCTCCTTTCCCGGCCGGAGGGCCCGGACCATGGGGTGGGCCTTGAGGAGGTCCACGGCCCACTTCCGCCCCACCAGGATGCCGGCCTGGGGCCCACCCAGCAGCTTGTCCCCGGAAAAGCACACCAGGTCGGCCCCCGCCCGGACGGCCTCGGCCACCGAGGGGGTGCCCTCGGAGAGCCCCAGGAGCCTGGGGGGCAGGAGAAGCCCGCCGCCCAGGTCGTAAAGGACGCTCAGCCCGTAGGCCCGGCCCAGCCCCACCAGCTCGGAGAGGGAGGTCTCCTGGGTGTAGCCCACCAGCTTGTAATTGGAGGTGTGGACCTTGAGCAGGTATTGAACCTTCCCGGCCTCCACGGCGGCCCGGTAGTCGGCCTGCCGGGTGCGGTTGGTGGTGCCCACCTCCACCAGCTCCGCCCCGCTCTGGGCCATGATGTCGGGCATGCGGAAGCTGCCGCCGATCTCCACCAGCTCCCCCCGGGACAGGGCCACCCCCTTGCCCTGGGCCAGGGCGGTGAGGGCCAGGAGGACGGCGGCGGCGTTGTTGCCCACCACCAGGGCCCCCTCGGCCCCGGTCAGGTCCCGGAGGAGGGCCTCGATCCGGCCGCCCCGGTCCCCCCGGCGGCCGGTGTCAAGGTCGTATTCCAGGGCGCAGTACCCCCCGGCCCCGGCCATGGCCTCCAGGGCGGCGTTAGCCAGGGGGGCCCGGCCCAGGTTGGTGTGGAGCACCACCCCGGTGGCGTTCACCACCCGGCCCAGGCCGGGGGTCATGGCGCGGAGGGCCCGGCGCAGGACGGCGGCGGAGAGGGCGTCCGGGTCCGGCAGGGGCCCCTCCCCGGCCCGCAGGGCCTCCAGCTCGGCCCGGGCGGCCTGGAGCAGGACGGCGTGGGGCAGGCCGGAGTCCGCCAGGGCGGGCAGGGCCAGCAGGGCGTCCATCTTGGGCAGGTTCCGAAGCTGGGAAGGGTCCATGTCGAGCGCCTCCTTCGTATTCCGTCGGGAAAGGTGTTTTGGGATGCCGCGGGCGGTACGGGCCGCCGTGGTACCGGCGTGAGACCGGCTCCCGCAAATCTCTTACGGCTATTATACCCCGGAGGGGCGGCGGAGGGCAAGCCCCGCCCGCGGGGACTTGGTCAACCTTCACAAAAGCGGCCCTTCGAAGTAGAAAATATTGTCGTTGACAGTCCGCCGCGGGAGAGAGTAAAATGAATTGCATTGTGAAAAAGACGACAAGATCCTCTCAAAAAGGAGAACATTTTATGCGTGAATTTGAGACATCGGTACAAGAGCTGAAGGATCAGGTGCTCAAGGCTGTGGCCGAGTTGGCCTGGGAGGACCGCCTGGCCACCGGCGTCCTGGACGTGCCCGAGCAGATCGTGCCCGGCCCCGAGGCCAAGATGCGCTGCTGTATCTATAAAGAGCGGGCGGTGGTCTCCAACCGCATCAAAATGGCCATCGGGGGGGACAGCTCCAACCCGGCCATGGTGGAGGTCATGGAGGTGGCCTGCGACGAGTGCCCCGTGACCCAGATCGAAGTGGGCCCCGCCTGCCGGGGCTGTATCGCCACCCGGTGCATGCACTCCTGCCCCAAGGACGCCATCACCATCATCAACCACAAGGCCGTCATTGACCACTCCAAGTGCATCACCTGCGGCAAGTGCGTCTCCGCCTGCCCCTACGGCGCCATTGAAAAGCACCAGCGCCCCTGCGAGCGGGGCTGTGCCCCCGGCGCCATCACCATGGGCGAGGACAAGAAGGCGGCCATCGACGTCAATAAGTGCATCGCCTGCGGCAGCTGTGTCTACCAGTGCCCCTTCGGCGCCATCATGGACAAATCTTACATCGTGGACGTGATCCAGATGCTCCGGGGCGCCGCCCGGTGGGACTTCCGGGTCTACGCCGTGCTGGCCCCCTCCATCGCCGGGCAGTTCGCCCCCGCCAAGCTGGGCCAGGTGGTCACGGGATTGAAGATGCTGGGCTTCTACGACGTGGCCGAGGTGGCCCTGGGTGCCGATATGACCGCCAAGGCCGAGAGCGAGGAGCTGGTGGAGAAGGGCAAGCTCCTCTCCTCCTGCTGCCCCGCCTTCGTGGACTACGTGGAGAAGAACTTCCCCGACCTGGCCCCCCTGATCTCCCACACCCCCTCTCCCATGGTGATGATCGGCAAGCGCATCAAGGAGAAGGACCCCCGGGCCCGGGTGGTCTTTGTGGGCCCCTGCGTGGCCAAGAAGCGGGAGTTCCAGCTGGGCAAGACCATGGGCACCATCGACTGCGCCATCACCTTTGAGGAGCTCTACCCCCTCTTCGAGTCCAAGGGTATCGACATCGAGAGCCTGGAGGAGACCCCTCTGGACGAGGCCAGCGGCTTCGGCCGCTCCTTCGCCCACTCCGGCGGCGTGGCCGCCGCCGTGGCCGAGGGGTTGAAGGAGCACGAGGTCACCGAGGAGCAGTTCAAGCTCAACGCCGTTTCCTGCAGCGGTATCGCCGCCTGTAAGGCCGAGCTGATGAAGATGGCCAAGGGCATCGGCGACGTGAACTTCATCGAGGGCATGGCCTGCGAGGGCGGCTGCGTCCAGGGGGCGGGCATCCTCATCCGCAGCCCCCGCAACCAGGTGGACGTGCAAAAGCACGCCAAGGAGGCCCAGGACCGCACCATCCTGGGTGCCCTGGAGGCCGACGGGCTGGAGGCAGCGAAGCAATAACAAAAAGGAACGGGCCGGGAGCAAACGCTCCCGGCCCGATTTTTTTGATTTGCCGTCAATCCAAACGGAAATCTTCGTCCTTCAACCGGCTGGTGTCCAGGGTGGCCGGCTTGGGCGGGGTCCGCTTCAGGGGATCGTAGCGAAAGCCGGAACAGCTCCCGCCGGCGGCCACCACGCCCCTCCGGGCGCAGAGGATCTGTCCGTCCGTCAGAGGGGCGCCCTTGGCGCAGTAGGTGCAGCGGGGCTCGATCTTCTTCTGGAACAGCATGGGCTCTCCTCCTCGGCGGGGTTCTCTCGTCAATTTTGACCGCTGTGAAATTTGGCATAACTGCCGTAATTATAATTATTATATCATGTTCCGACGGCCTTTACCACAGGTTTTTCGACCCTTTTTGAGGCCCATGGCCGCCGCCAGGAAAAACAGAAGAAAAACCACCCAGGCCGCCGCGGTGGAGATGGTAAGGGCGGTGTAAAAATCCGTCCCTGCGATCCCCGCCACCTGCTGAACCAGGTAGGCCGACACCGGCTCCTCCAGGGGGAAAAGGCGGAACAGCAGGGCGGTGAGACCGGCGGAGAGGACCCCGTGGAGCAGCTTGCCGCCGATGTAGGTGCGGATATTCAGCCCGCTGGAGCCCAGGAAGGAGAGGACCTGGCAGTGGACCGACACCCCGGCCCAGCCCAGCATGAAGGCCGCCATGGACAGCTTGCCCGCCAGAGAGCCGTCCCCGCTGAGGGTGGAGACCCCGGAGGAGAGCTCCAGCGCTCCGGTGAGGAGCCGCTCGGCCCAGGCCTGGGTGAAGCCCAGGGGGGCCAGGAGCCGCCCCAGCAGCTCCGCCAGGGCGGGGAGGATGCCGGAGCGGAAGCAAAGCTGGATGATGACGGTGAAGCACACCACGAAGGCGCAGATGTTGAGCACCGAGGCGAGGGAGTCCTTTACGGCCCCAGTGAAGGCGGAGGTGAAGCGCTGGGCGGCGATGGGGGGACTGGGCCGGGGCTCCCGGCTGTCCCGGTCCCGCCAGTGGTAGAATCGGAAGAGAAGGCCCACGCAGACCGAGGCGGCGGCGTGGGTGACGCACAGGAGGATGCCCACCCGGCTGTCGGCGAAGATGCCCGCCCCCACTACCCCCAGGATGAAGGCGGGGCCGGAATTGTTGCAGAAGGCCAGCAGCCGCTCGGCCTCGGTCTTGGTGCACTGGCCGCTCTCATAGAGGGTGAGGGCCGACCGGGCCCCCACGGGATAGCCCCCGATGAACCCCAGGGCCAGGGCGGCGGCGCAGGAGCCGCTGACGTGGAAAAGGGGGCGCATGACGGGCTCCAGGAGCCGCCCCAAATAACCCGCCAGCCCCAGGGAGATGACCAGGGAGGAGAGGATAAAGAAGGGGAAGAGGGAGGGGATGATCACGTTGTAGCAAAGCCCCAGGCCGCTGCGGACGGCGGCGCTGATCTCCTTGGGCCAGCAGATGAGGGCCAGGGCGCAGCACAGAAGGGCCACCCCCGCGCAGATCTCCCGAAACCCCTCCCTGGACAGCAGCCGTCCCATTCCCATCACCTCCGCCAAAGCTCAGATATACCCTAAACCCTATGCGGCGGAGGAGAGGGCTATGCCTGGAATGCCCCCTCAAAAAGCTGATAATCCTGGGCCAGTTTGGGCCATAATGGATAGGAGCCCCGGTGGAGGACCCAGTCCACCACCACCCCCCGGAAGTGGCGGAAGAAAAACTCCGCCGTCCACTCCGGCGTGAAGGAGGGGGAGAGGACCCCCTCCCGGTCCAGGGCGGTGAGGCAGTCCAGCATGGCCCGGAGGGTGAAGCGCTGGGGGGACATGGAGGCGGCGGCGGGGTCGGCCAGCCGTCGGCCGTAGTAGAGGGCCACCGTCTCCCACCCCTGGTCCTCCATGTACTGGGCGTAGAGCCGCAGCAGGGCCTCCAGCCGCTCCATGGGGGGGCGGTCCAGATAGGGGGCCAGGGCCTCCTCCATGTAGGCGTCCAGGGAGGAAAAGCCCTGGTTCAAAAGATCCTCCTTGCAGGAGAAGTGGTGGTAAAAGGCCCCGGTGGTCACCCCGGCGGCGGAACAGACGTCCCGGATGGTCACCTTGTCGAAGCCCCGCTCCCGGGTGAGGCGGACCGCCGAGTCCAGGATGGCCCGGCGGGTTTCCTGGGCCCGGGCCTGCCTGCGTGCCTGATAATCCATGCCGTGCCCTCCTTGACAGAAGTTTTAGAAACCCTTATAATACTCACATAACACTGTTATCCCAATTATACGGTGACGGCGGCGGGCTGTCAACCGATGGAGGAATATTGCTTTGAATCCTGAAAAGATCGCCTTCCTGGTGGATTCCTGCGCCGACCTTTTGGAGCGGCACCGGCAGGATAAGCCCATCTACACGGTGCCTCTGCGCATCTCCTGCACCGACGGGGAGTTCAGCGATGGGGAGGACATCTCCGCCGAGGAGGTGTACCGCCGTCTGGAGATGGGCCAGCTGCCCCGCACCTCCCTGCCCGACATGCTGCGGGTGGCCGAGACCCTGGACCGGATCAAGGCCGACGGCTACGAGCGGGTCATCGCCCTGCCCCTGTCCTCCGGCCTCTCCGGGACCTACAATATGGTGCGGCTCCAGTGCATGGCCCGCAGGGACCTGGAGGCGGTGGCCTTCGATACCCTCAGCGGGTCCCTGGGCATCGGCATCGTGGTCCTCCAGCTGTGGGAGGACATCCAGGCGGGCATGGGCTGGGACGCCCTGATCGGCCGGCGGGTGCCCTATCTGCTGAAAAACACCTTCCCCTACTTCTCGGTGGACACCCTGGAATACCTCCAGAAGGGCGGGCGCATCGGGAAGGTCACCGCCCTGGCGGGGACCCTGCTGAGCATCAAGCCCCTCATCACCTTCGCCTCCGACGGACAGCTCCAGTCCATCGCCAAGGTCCGGGGCCGCAGGCAGGTCCAGGGCAAGCTCATCGAGCTGGTGAAGGCCCATCTGGGGGACCACAAGCAGTTCAACCTGGCGGTGGCCAACGGCGGCGCGGCGGAGGAGATGGAGGAGCTGAAGGCCGGCCTTCTGGCCGCCCTGCCCGGCTGCCGGCACATCTGGGACTCCCAGCTGGACGCCACCCTCAGCGTCTACATCGGCAAGGGCGTTCTGGGGGCGGGCATCCAGCTCTTGGACGAGACAGTATAAAAAAACGGGGGCCTCTCCTATGGAGAGGCCCCCGTTTTTTCAATGGTTCAGCCACTCCTCGGCCTGCTTGGCGGCCATGGCCCCGTCGGCGGCGGCGGTGACCAGCTGCCGCAGGTCCCGGGTGCGGCAGTCCCCGGCGGCAAACAGGCCAGGGACGTTGGTGCGGCAATCCTCCCCCGCCTTGATATAACCCCACTGGTCCAGCTCCACGGGGGGCGAGAAGGGCAGGTTGTCCGGCTCCAGCCCCACGGCCACAAAGACCCCCTGGACGGGCAGGTCCAGCTCCCCCTCGGGGCCGTCGATCCGCAGGCCTTGGACCTGGTGGTCCCCCAGGATGGCCCGGACGGTGCTGTTCATGCGGCGCTGGATGCTGCCCGTCTTCTCCACCTGCCGGATGAGCCGGGCCTCTCCCCGGAAGGCCTCCCTCCGGTGGACCAGCCACACCCGGGGGCACAGCCGGGCCAGGAAGAGGGCGTCCTCCAGGGCGGTGCTGCCGCCCCCCACCACGGCCACGTCCTTCCCCTGAAAAAAGGCCCCGTCGCAGACGGCGCACCAGCTGACGCCCTTGCCCGCGAGGCTCTCCTCCCCGGGCACGCCCAGCTTCCGCCGTTTGGCCCCGGGGGCCAGGATGACGGTGCGGGCCTCCAGGAGCCCGTTGGCCGCCTTGATTTGAAAGCCGCCCTCCTGGACCGACAGGGCCTCGGCCCGGCTGAACAGGAGCCCGGCCCCCAGGGTCTCGGCCTGCTTCCACAGGGCCTGGGCGAAGTCGGCCCCCGCCATCCGCAGGCTCCCCGGCCAGTTCTCAATGTCCGCCGTCACGGCGGCCTGGCCGCCGATGAGGGTGCCCTCCAGGATCAGCGTGGACAGCCCCGCCCGCCGGGCGTAGACGGCGGCGGTAAGCCCCGCCGGGCCCGCACCGATGATAATGACGTCATAAACCATAAAAACATCCCCTCCTACCGGGCAGTTTGCCGGAGGAGGGGATGTTTTATACGGGGGGATTTCCTTTAGACGGGCGTTTTGGGAAGAATGAGGTTCCCCTCATCCACCCCTTCGGGGCGCCTGGAGGTGAATTGCCCCGGAGGGGCAAGACAAGGTGAGACGCCAAAGGCGGCGAGAGGGGCCCCTGGGGGCGAGGCCACCCTGGGGTGTCCCTCAGGGGGAAGGCTAAGAGGCGCTATTTGATCTCGGGGAAGCTGACCACGGCCTTGAAGAGGTCCCCGTCCACGTCCAGCCGGAACAGCCCGCCCTGGAGCTCGGTGAGGCTCCGGGCGATGGAGAGGCCCAGGCCGGAGCCCTCGGTGGTGCGGCTCTCGTCCCCCCGGACGAAGCGCTCCATGAGCTGCTCGGCGGGGACGTTCAGCTGGCTGGCGGAGATGTTTTTCAGGGAGAGGGTCACGTAGCCGTCCCAGGATACCAGGTCCAGATAGACCCGGGTGCCGGGCATGGCGTACTTGACGCAGTTGCCCATGAGATTGTCCAGGATGCGCCAGAAGTGGCGGCCGTCGGCGCTGACGTAGACCTCCTCCTCGGTGAGGCTCACCACGGGGGTGAGCCCGGCGTCGGCGAACTTCTCGGCGTACTCCCCAAGGGCCTGGGTCACCAGCTGGGTCACCCCCAGCCGCTCGGGGCTCACCGTCAGGGCCCCCGTGGAGGCCTTGGAGGCCTCCACCAGGTCCTCCGTCAGCTTTTTCAGCCGCTGGCTCTTCCGGTCCAGCACCTCGATATACTCCTTGGCCTTCTCGTCCTGGATGTCCTCCTTCTTCAGCAGGTCCACGTAGTTGATGATGGAGGTGAGGGGGGTCTTCAGGTCGTGGGAGACGTTGGTGATGAGCTCGGCCTTCATCCGCTCCGACTTCATCCGCTCCTCCACCGCAGAGTTGATGGCGGAGCCCAGGTCGTTGAGTTGCCCGGCGTGCTCCAGCAGGTCGGGGAAGCGCCGCATGCCGGAGACGTCGATGACGGTGTCGGGGGCGCCGCCCACGATGGCCTGGGTGCCCGTGCGGATGTTCTTCCACTCCTTGACCCACCGGCACAGCAGCCACAGCACGAAGCCCTGGTAGAAGGGGATGAGGATGATGGTGGCCGTGGTGATAAGGGTGCCCAGCAGATAGAGGGCGAAGAGGATGACGGCCCGCTTGGTGACGTCCCAATTCCCGAAGGTGGCCCGCCACCAGCTCCCGATATAGCCGCAGCCCCGGCCGATCCAGGCGCAGAGGCGCCAAATGAGGGTGTTGCGGAGAAGCGTGTGGGTCTTGCACCGGGTGGCGGTGGTCATGAGGAGGGCGGCGTAGAGGCCGAACCCGGCGGCCAGGGCAGTCCCGGACACCCCGTAGAGGGCGTCGGCGTAGGGTTCGCCCCCATAGTAGAAAATGACGCTCTCAAGGCCCTGGATGGCGATGGCCGTACAGCCGGCGATGGCGGTAATGGACAGGCAGAGATAGAGATCGTAGGGGATCTTGTCCTGCCAGTTGCGGACGAAGGTGCCGTATCCCTTCCGCCGCCCGGCGCAGCACAGGAGGAACACCGAGAAGGCGAGGAAGGACAGGGTGGAGATGCAGGTGAGGTAGAGGTAATCCATGTCCCCCTTGGTAAAGGAGTCCCGGGCCTCGGTGAAGGCGTCCTGTACCGGCAGGGTGCTGTCCACGCCGTACTCGATGGCCAGCTCCAAGCGGTCCTCCGAATTGCCGCTGTCGGGCGGGTAGGGGGTGGTGTACTCGCGGCCGATGTCGTCATAGTAGGTGTACATCCCCGTGTCGTCGTCATAGTCCGTGCTGTAGTAGGAGGGAGACCAGTTTCGCACGGAGGTCCTCACGTCGCTCACGCCCGCCAGGCTGTCCTCTCCCTTGGAGCTGAACAGGATCTCGCCGGTGGCGTTGTCCCGAACGATGTAGCGGAAGTTGGTGGAAGAGGGGCTCAGGACTTCTTCCCAGTACGCGTAGTCCCTCTGCTCCGTGTAGGTCAAGGTGCCGCCGTAGGTCAATTTTTTTTCGTAGTCCAGTAGGGCCATGAGCTGGGAATACCTGTCGTTCATGGCCTGGCCGTAGGCGGCGGAGGAGGTGTAGTCCCCAATGTCGAACAGGGTGTCCCAGTGGACGCCGCAGTAGACCCAGCCGAAGAAGGAGGCCACGCCCAGCGAGATGGTGATGAGGATGGCGAGGGCTTTCACCCAGGCGTTGGAACGCAGATCGTGTTTCATCATGATTTCTCCATTTTATACCCCAGGCCCCACACCACCTTGATGTAGCGGGGGTTGGCGGGGTCAATCTCAATTTTTTCCCGCAGGTGGCGGATGTGCACGGCCACGGTGTTTTCCGAGCCGTAAGCCGGGTCGTTCCACACCTGCTCATAGATCTGGGCGGTGGAAAAGACCTGGCCGGGGCGCTGGAGGAGGAGGCGCAGGATGTTGAACTCCAGGGGGGTGAGGTTCACCTGCTCCCCGTCCACCGTGACGGTCTTGGCGGCGTCGTCCAGGGCGATGCCGCCGTTCTTCAGGAGGTTGGCCTCCTCCTCGGGGAGGGCGCCGCCCCGGCCGCCCAGGGTGGTGTACCGCCGCAGCTGGCTCTTCACCCGGGCCATCACCTCCATGGGATTGAAGGGCTTGGTGACGTAGTCGTCCGCCCCGATGTTCAGCCCCAGCACCTTGTCGGCGTCCTCGCTCTTGGCGGTGAGGAGGATGATGGGCACGTTGCACTTCTCCCGCAGCTTGGCGGTGGCCCGGATGCCGTCCAGGTTGGGCATCATCACATCCATGAGGATGAGATGGATGTCCTGCTCCTCCACCACTTTCAAGGCCTGCCGGCCGTCGTAGGCGGAAAAGGTCTGGTAGCCCTCGGCCGTGAGATAGATGTCCAGGGCGGAGACGATGTCCTTGTCGTCGTCGCAGATCAGGATGTTATACATGCGATCACCTCATGCTCCCCAGTATAGGGAGAATATTTTAAAACGAAAGGGGGGAAAGTTTTAAGAACCATTTAAAATAGAGTATAACACAAAAAAGGGCGGATTTCTCTTCTGTAAAAGGAATCTTGCGGTACGGACCGGTTTGCCGCCGTCAAAAAAGAGGCGATACGCCGACGGGCGTATCGCCTCTTCCTTACTTGGAGAGATATTCGACTGTACCATACTGCGCTTTCAGCAAGTCAAACTTCTGATCTATAAATTGTTTTGCGTTTCCCGACAACCTGATATGCGCCTTTTGATAGTGCTTTCTGGCAACTGCTGGAATATCCTCCTGCCTGCCGAAGGAAGCCACATAGGTGTCGGAGCCCAGAGCGTCCCAAACCACATCCATAGGGACACCGTTTTTTACAGCGGTATCGAGCACTTCACAATCTTTTATGATGCAGAACCAAGGAAACCGATCCATCCAATCATATTTTTGAAGCATGGGCTCCGTGGCATAGTGCTCGGAGGAAAATTCCGCCAGATGCCCTCTGCCTATAATGACTGGCTGTTTTTTACCGCGCCGGTCGGAGGTCAAAGCGGCGATGTAAATTTCATCATTTTCCTTGACGGACCCGGCCCTGAAAGGATAATTGGAGAGATAGGCCGTATTGCCGTTTAACGGGAAGGAGGTCAAGGTATACGTCTCATCGGGAAGAAATCGGTCGTCGCCCTCCCCGACAAATTTCAGCCAGATGGTGTATGGATACCGGATTTGTTCCGTGTGCTCCATTTCCTGAAACAATTCGCATACCAGGTCATGGTCCGCCTGACAGGCGTCCAATTCCTTCAGTTTTTCATCAACGGTCAATTCCTTTTTGCGCTTATCCAGGGAGGCACCATACATTTGAATGCTGCGAACCGTGCTCTTCCCCTCATTCTTTTTTGATTGGTAGAGCGCCGCGTACTTTTCCCTCGCGTCTTTGAGCATTCCGGGTGTAACGATTCCGCCCTCGGAGGAGCTCAGCTCCCGCGCCATATTGTCAAAATACGCCCCAAGCTCTTCCAAAACCTGTGCCTCGTCAGAAAGCAGCAGCGACAATTCCACGTTGCTTTTAAACCCGCCGCTGGTGAAGTTCGCGGAGCCCAGGATGGCATTCCTGCCATCGAAGAGATACAGCTTTGTGTGCAGCTTCTGGACGGCGTAAACGGTGATGCCATTATGCAGCATCAGTTCCAAAGCGTCCAGGCTGTTTGCTTTTGCAATCAAATCCTCCAAATATAAACGAGTGATGAAGGTACAGGAAATGTGCCGCCTGGCCGCAGCCGCGCATAAGAGCTCTGCCATGGATACCGTTAAGAAAGGACTGATTATTTTGATTTCCGCTTGGGACTCTTCAAAGAGGTCTAAAATCGTCTCCAAATGATTGGTCGTCAACAATTCAATCACAGGGCCGCCTCCTGACGTCTGCCGCGTCCATATCCATTTTTTTGTTCAGACTTTTCTGCTCAAGCAACCCTTTGGCCGATTCCTGCTCAGTGTCCGATGAGGAAATCCAGGATGTCCCAGCCGTCGCTGCCCTGCTGTTTGTAGAGCTCGGTATACCCGCAGCGGGTGCAGGAGATGGTGAGGAATTTCTTGTTCTGCACGTCGAAGACCTTGGCGAAGTTGCCGCCGGTGGCCTGGAACTGGTCGTGTTCATAGGTGGTGCACCCGCACTTGGGACAGACGTACTGCTGCTGCTCCATGGAAAAGCCTCCTTTTATTTCAATAATCGTATTTTAACGCAAAACCCTTGCCTTGGGAAGGGAACAAATGCTAAAATCTTTTCAGGGTGTATCTGAGAATTGGCGGAATGGGCAGGAGCGAGGGATTTTTTCGCTCGGCGAGCCATTTTGCCGCGGGAATCCTGACGGATTTCAAGGAAAAATGGCGATGTCCGAGCGGGAAAAGACCCGCCACTGGGCATTTCGCCGGTTTTCAGATGCACCCTAAAGAAGGGGGTGGGGGCATGGTCTGGACGGTGGAGATGGGGGATGCCCACGCCCTTTTGGCCCGGCTGGCGGAGGAGGTCTGGGGGCTGGACCCCCTGCCGGAACCGGCCCGCCTGCCGGGGGGGAAGCCCTGGTTCCCCGGCCGGCCGGAGCGGTGCTTCAGCCTCAGCCACTCCGGGCCGCTGTCCCTGTGCGTTTTGTCGGACCGGCCGGTGGGGGGGGACGTGGAGCGCCTCCGCCCCAGGCGGGAGGGCCTGCCCCGGTACGTGTTCAGCGACGGGGAACTGGAGTGGTTCCGCGCCCGTGGGGCGCGCTGGGAGGACTTCTACACCCTGTGGACCATGAAGGAGGCCCGGGTGAAATGCACCGGTGAGGGCCTGCGCCGTCCGGCCCGGGAGATCGCCGTGCCCCTGCTGGACCCCGGGGGGACAGAGGAGCGGGACGGCTTCCGGTTCACCGCCCTGGCCGGGGAGGGCTGGCGGGGGGCGGTGTGCGAGGCGCTGGAGTGACCGCGGGAAAGGGACTTCTCCGCCGCCCTCCCGGTACAAAATCCATCCAATTATTGCGAAACCATTAAAAATCCGCCCCCTGACTGTTCAGGCGGGCGGATTTGGATTATAATAACGCTGTTATCTTTTCAGGCCGTCCGGCCGCTTTCAACGGAGGGAACACTATGTATTACATCGGAATCGACCTGGGCGGCACCAACGTGGCCGCCGGCATCGTGGACGGCGGCGGCCGTCTGCTGGGCCAGTTCAGCCACCCCACGCCCAAGGGAGCCCAGGCGGTGGCGGAGGCTGTGGCCCACGCCGCCCAAGAGGCGGCCCGCCGCGCCGGGGTGGACCCCGCCGGGGCCCAGTCTGTGGGATTGGCCTCCCCCGGCTCCATCGACCCCGCCGGGGGCATCGTGGAGCACGCCTTCAACCTGGGCCTGGACCACGTGCCCCTGGCCGGCATGGTGTCCGATCTGCTGGGTCTGCCCGCCGTGCTGGAAAACGACGCCAACGCCGCCGCCCTGGGAGAGTTCGTGGCGGGGGCGGGGAAGGAAGCCCGCTCCCTGGTGGCGGTGACTCTGGGCACCGGCGTGGGGGCCGGGGCGGTGCTGGACGGAAAGCTCTATACCGGCTTCAATTACGCCGGAATGGAGGCCGGGCACATGGTCATCCACCGGGGCGGGCGCCCCTGTACCTGCGGCCGCCTGGGCTGCTGGGAGGCCTACGCCTCGGCCACCGGCCTCATTTCCTCTACCCGGGCCGCCATGGCCGCCCACCCGGACAGCGCCCTGTGGACCTTCGCCCCCACCCCGGAGGCGGTAGACGGCAAGACCGCCTTCGACGCCGCCCGGACGGGGGACCCCGCGGCCCGGGCCGTGGTGGAGGACTACGTGGGGGACCTGGCCTGCGGCATCGTCAACCTGGTGAATCTCTTCCAGCCCGAGGTGCTGTGCGTGGGGGGCGGCGTCTCCAAGCAGGGGGAGGCCCTGCTCGCCCCCATCCGGGCCATCCTGGACCGGGAGGAATTCACCCGGGACGGGGCGCGCCGGACCCGGCTGTGCCCGGCCCGGCTGGGCAATGACGCCGGCATCATCGGCGCGGCCCTGGTCCCGGTGTACCGCTGAGGCTCAGCAGGGGGAAAAGCCGTCCTCCTCCTCCGGCGGCGGGGCAAAAGGCTGCCCCCCCTCGGGGAAGAAGGCCAGAGAGGCGCCGTAGAGCACCGCCGCGGCCACGGCGATGGCCTGGACCTTGTTGTCCATGAGCCAGGGGCCGTATTTTTCCCACAGGGGGTATCCCTTCCCGGCACAGAGTTTTTCCGCGGCGTATACCACCGCGATGGCGATCACCACGCACACCGCCAGCCGGGTCATCAGTTCGCCTTTGTTTGGTTCCAGTTTCAAAGCCACCGCCTCCTTATCCCTATGTATGCGGGGGACGAGGCATGATAGAAGGATGATTTGCCGCAATGAAAGAAAGAAAAGCGCCGCAATCGAAGATCCCCGTCCAGCGGGCGGCCATCCCGGTGGAGGACCCGGCCCCGGAGTCGGGCCTGAGCCGGGAGCAGGTGACCCTCCGCCAGAAGGGCGGCTGGTCCAACGTGGCGGTGGAGAGCCCCACCAAGACGGAAAAAGAGATCGTGAAGGAGAATGTATTCACCTTTTTCAACCTCATCTTTCTGGTGCTGGCCGTGGCCCTGCTGGCGGTGGGGTCCTATAAGGACGCCACCTTCATCTTCATCGCCGTGGCCAACACCGCCATCGGCATCTTCCAGGAGATCCGCTCCAAGCGGACCATCGACAAGCTGAAGCTGCTGGCCGCCCCCCGGGGCACCGTGGTGCGGGAGGGGGCGGAGATGAGCGTACCCACCGACCACATGGTCCGGGACGACATCGCCGTCTTTTCCGCCGGGGACCAGATCACCGCCGACGCCGTGGTCCGCTCCGGCGTGGTCCAGGTCAACGAGGCCATGATCACCGGCGAGGCCGACCCCCTGGAGAAGGGTCCGGGGGGCAAGCTGCGCTCCGGCTCCTTCGTGGTCTCCGGCTCCTGCCGGGCCCAGCTCACCCAGGTGGGGGCGGACTCCTACGCCGCCCGGCTGACCCTGGAGGCCAAGAAGGACGTGAACGCGGGCCGGTCGGAGATGATGGCCTCCCTGGACAAGCTCATCCGGGTCATCGGCGTGGCTCTGGTCCCCATGGGGGCCATCCTCTTCTGGAAGCAGTATTTCGTGCTGGAACTGGGGCTGAAGCAGGCGGTCACCGCCACGGTGGCCGCCCTCATCGGCATGATCCCCGAGGGGCTCTACCTCCTCACCAGCGTGGCCCTGGCGGTGAGCATGATCCGCCTGGCCCAGAAAAAGACCCTGGCCCAGGACATGAACTGCATCGAGACCCTGGCCCGGGTGGACGTCCTCTGCGTGGACAAGACCGGCACCATCACCGAGCAGAAGATGACCGTGCGGGAGGTGGTGCCCCTGGACGAGGAGCGCTATCCCATGGAGCGGGTGGAGGAGGCGGTGAGCGCCCTCTACCAGGCCTTGGGGGCGGACAACGACACGGGGCGGGCCATGGCCGAGCGCTTCCAAAAGAAGGTGGGATGGAAGCCCTCCGCCACGGTCCCCTTCACCTCCGCCAACAAGTATTCCGCCGCCGTCTTTCCCGGCCAGGGGGCCTTCGTGGCCGGAGCCCCGGAATTCGTGATGGGAGAGCGCTACGAGGACTTGAAGGAGATGGTGGAGCCATACTCCGCCAAGGGCTACCGGGTCCTCCTCCTGGCCGAGTACGACGGCGTCCCCGACGGCAAAGGTCCTCTGGACGGCCGCCGGGTGCGCCCCATGGCCCTGGCCCTCATCTCCAACCGCATCCGCCCCGAAGCCCCCGAGACCTTTGCCTACTTCGCCCAGCAGGGGGTGGCGGTGAAGGTCATCTCCGGGGACAACCCCCTCACCGTGGCCGAGGTGGCTCGGAAGGCGGGGGTGGAGAACGCCGAGAAGTGGGTGGACGCCGCCACCCTCCAGACCGACGAGGCCATCTTTAAGGCGGCGGAGGAGTACACCGTCTTCGGCCGGGTGACCCCCGGCCAGAAGCGCAAGCTGGTGAAGGCCCTCCAGAAGCAGGGCCACACCGTGGCCATGACCGGCGACGGCGTCAACGACGTGCTGGCCCTCAAAGACGCCGACTGCGGCATCGCCATGGCCTCGGGGAGCGACGCGGCCTGCCACGCCGCCCAGCTGGTGCTGCTGGAGTCCAATTTCGCCTGTCTGCCCCAGGTGGTGGCTGAGGGGCGGCGGGTCATCAACAATATCCAGCGCTCTGCCTCCCTGTTCCTGGTGAAGAACATCTTCTCCTTCTGCCTGTCCCTCCTGACCATTTTGGTGGACATGCCCTATCCCCTGGTGCCCATCCAGCTCTCTCTGGTCAGCGCCCTCACCATCGGCTTCCCCTCCTTCGTCCTGGCCCTGGAGCCCAACAAGAGCCGGGTCAGCGGGAAATTCATGGTCAACGTCCTGCGGGAGGCCTTTCCCGGCGGCCTTACCGATCTCATCATCATCCTGGGCATCCAGGCCTTCGCCTTTGCCTTCCACTTTTCCACCCAGTCCCTCTCCACCCTGGCCGCCCTGTGTATGGCCTTCATCGGCCTGCTCATCCTTTTCCAGGTCTGCAAGCCCTTCGACGGCAAGCGCCGGGCCCTCTGGGGCGGCGTGGCGGCGGCCATGGTCTTTTGCGTGCTCTTCCTTCAGGATTTCTTCTCCCTCAGCCCCCTGGGCCTCCAGGAGGGGCTGGTGCTGGCGGTGTTCCTGGCCCTGTCCTATCCGGTGATGCGGGCCATCCTGTGGTGTTTCCGCCGGCTGGGCCGCCTGGTGTGGTCGGTTTGGAACAAAACCGGTATCAAAAAAAGGAAGAAAAGCTGAAATTTTCTTGCAGACAGCGGACTGAAATGTTACAATGTGCGTATGATGAAACAAAGAGAGGTGTTCTGAATGGAAGAAAACTTTTATGCGCAGGAAAAAATGCAGGAGCAGGGCGTGACGGGGGAGAGCATCGGCAGATACACCGCCAAGACCTTTCTGACCATGTTCCTGGGTCTGCTGGTGACCTTCGGCGTGGCCTTCTTCGGCTACGCCACCGGAGCGATCATCTACGTCTTTTATATCCCCATGTTCCACGTGGTGCTGCTGGTGGCCGAGCTGGCGGTGGTGCTGGGCATGACGGCCTTCCTCCACAAGATCTCCACCGGGACGGCCACCGTGTTCTTTTTCCTCTACTCCATCCTCAACGGCATCGTCTTTTCCGCCTACTTCCTGATTTTTGAGATCCCCAGCCTCATTCTGGTCTTTGCCGCCACCTCCCTCTATTTCGGCGGCATGGCGGTGTTCGGCTACGTCACCCACATCGACCTGTCCCGGATCCGCACCGTCCTGCTGGGCGGGCTCATCTTCCTCATCGTGATGAACCTGCTGATGATGTTCATTCCCGGCCTGCAGGTCATGGATCAGGTGATCTGCACCGTGGGCCTCATCCTCTTCCTGGCCTATACCGCCTATGACACCCAGAAGATCAAGGCCTTCTACCAGGCGTACAGCGGCGACCCGGTGATGCTGAAAAAGGCCTCCATCTACTCCGCTTTGCAGCTCTATCTGGACTTTGTGAACATGTTCCTCTACGTGCTGCGCATCTTCGGCAAGCGGAAGAACTGAGCGGTCAAACAAAAGAGAGCCCGCGCCCAACGGCGCGGACTCTCTTTTTGCTTTCACGGCCCCCCAAGCCTCCGGAGGAAAACCGGCCCCCACGGCCGTTTTTCCTATTCGGGAAGGTTCCAGTTCAGATCGGTGAAATAGGGGGCCTGCTTACGCATACGGAATTCCGCCACGTCCTTTTTCGACCAGTCGTAGAGCCCCTGCCCGGCGGCCACGCCGGTCTTTCCGCTCTCCAGCCCGGCCGTCACGATGCCCTGGATGTCCTTGGTGTCACACAGGGAGGGGTAGACGTTGGCGGCGATGTCTCGCTCCAGCTGGAAGCCCACCTCGTCGAAGTACTCCAGCAGGCCGATGGAGGCGTACCGCTTGCCCACCGCCCATTTCACCGCCTTGTCGATGTCCTCCGCCGTGGCCACCCCCTGCTCGATAAGGTAGAGGGACTCCCGGAACATGGCCTGGGCCAGCCGGTTCACCAGCAGGCCGGGCACGTCCCGCCGCAGCAGCACCACCTGCCGGTCCAGGCGGCCCTCCAGCAGGGTCTTAGCCCGGTCCAGGACCGCCGGTTCGGTCCGCTCGCTGGGCACCAGCTCCACCAGGGGGAGCATATGGGCGGGCTGGAAGGGGTGGGCGATGACCAGCCGCTCCGGCCGCTCCACCAGCGCCGCCAGGGCGGCGGCGGTGAGGGAGGAGGTGCAGGAGGCGAGAATGGTGTCCGCCCCGCACACGGCCTCCACGGCGGCGTAGACCGACTGCTTCACCGTCAGATCCTCGGCCACCGCCTCAAAAATAAAGGTGCGCCCGGCCAGGGCCGCCGGGTCGTCCGTCAGGGTGAGGAGCTCCATGGCGGCCTCTTTGTTCCGCTGGGTGGCCAGGCCTTGGGCGATGAGATCGTCCCAGTTTTTCCCGATGGCCGCCCGGCACCGCTCCAGCCCGGGGGCGGAGTGCCCCACCACCACGGTCTCGAAGCCGTTGCCGATGCACAGGGTGGCCTCGCAGGCGCCGATGACGCCGCTTCCGTAAACGCCGATCTTTTCCATCCTTGTCCCTCCTGTATGCTTTTCATTTATGAAAAGCATACAGGAGGGGAAGGGTAAAGTCAAGCTCAGCAGGGGAGGGTGACCCAGCTCCAGACGCCGGAGAGGTCAAAAAAGAGGATGTTGTCCGGCGGGAAAAAGGTAAAGACGATCAGCGCGGCGCCCAGCAGGGCCGTCAAAAGGGCCAGCGGGAAAAAGCGGCCGGAGCCCAGGG
The DNA here is from genome assembly GCF_038439875.1 of Pseudoflavonifractor phocaeensis. Classification (NCBI taxonomy): domain Bacteria; kingdom Bacillati; phylum Bacillota; class Clostridia; order Eubacteriales; family Oscillospiraceae; genus Pseudoflavonifractor; species Pseudoflavonifractor phocaeensis. Next base: position 480,953 of record NZ_JBCDMT010000003.1, on the reverse strand, counting down.
GCGTATTTCCATAACAGGGGAGAAAAAAGCACACCGCCGCCAGCACCACGTAGAGGGCGATGTCAAAAAACAGGGATTCCCCCCGCAGCAGGACGTGATAGGCCCAGCCCACGGCCAGCATGGCGGCGCAGGAGAGGAGCAGGGCGGCCATCCGGGGGGCCAACTCCTCCCGGCGGCCCCGGGCCAAGAGGGCCCCGGCAATCAGGCAGGGCCAGTACAGGATCTTCAAATGCTCCCACAGGCTCTCGTTCACCGGGCTCAAAAGGGCGGTGAGGAGGGCGGGGCGCAGGTCGTACAGGAAATGGAGGCAGGCCCCGGCCACCGTGGTGGCCGCGAAGGCCAGCCAGATTTTTTTCGAACAATTTTTCATGGTCGCCGCCTCCCTTTTTTTCCGTATAATCTATGGACAAGGGAGAAAAAATATGCGGGGAGGTTCCGCCCTCTTTCAGCGATGTTAAAAAATGGATAACTGGCCCCATTTGCCGGGATAGAATCCGTCCGCCCTGCCGCCCCGCGCCCGGCAAAAACCACCAAGCCAAAGCCGCTGTTCATTTCCAGTGTGCCCGTTCCCCCATCGGCTCATATTAAAACCGGGTCCCAAAATACCGGCGGCAGTTTTGCGGCAGCGGCCGCTTGCCCTGCCGCCCCTGTTTTCGGACCCGGCGGGAGACGGCGCCCTTGGGCGCTGTTTTCAAATTTTGATGGGGGTGGTCGATTGAAAGAGGAACATCGGGAGCGGCCCGGGGCGGGATACGCCCTGCCTCTGCTCCGGGCGGCTGCGGTGGCCCTGGTGCTGCTGGGGCTCATGGGGCAGGGCGGAGCCTTTGCCCGGGCGGCGGAGGTCCGGCCGGTGAGCGGGGCGGCATCGGTGCGGACCGTGGTCCCGGTAGGACGGGCGGTAGGCATCAAGTTATTTTCTGACGGCGTGATGGTGGTGGGCTTTTCACAGATCCCGGCGGCGGGGGGAAACGCCACCCCGGCCAAGTCCTGCGGCTTAAAAGAGGGTGACATCATCACCCATATCAACGCCGCCGAGGTGGACACCATCGAGGAGGTCCAGGAGCAGCTGGCCCAGGTGGGCGGGCAGGCCATGAGCATCCGGGCCCTGCGGAACGGGCACGCGCTCCAGGTCACCGCCCAGGCGGTCCAGTGCTCCACCGACGGCAGCTATAAGCTGGGGGCCTGGCTGCGGGATTCCATGGCGGGCATCGGCACCGTCACCTATTACGACCCCGCCACCGGGGACTTCGGCGCCCTGGGCCACGGGATCAACGACGTGGATACCGCCCAGCTCATGCCCATGGAGAGCGGCAACGTGTTGGGGGCAACCGTCTCCGACGTGAAAAAAGGCCGCCGGGGCGAGCCGGGGGAACTCCACGGGGCCTTTGACCTGACCGAGGACCTGGGGGAACTGAGGGCCAACACGGCCCACGGCATCTTCGGCACCCTCTCCAACGACAGCCTGGCCTCGGGCCTGGAGCCGGTGGAGGTGGCCGCCCGGAACCAGGTGGAGACCGGAAAGGCCGTCATCTATTCCAATATCTCTGGGGACGAGGTAAAGGCCTATGAGGTGGAGATCACCAAGCTCTTCCCCAACGCCTCCGACGGCCGGGACATGATGGTGAAGGTCACCGACCCCGCCCTCCTGGCCGCCACCGGGGGCATCGTCCAGGGGATGTCCGGCTCTCCCATCCTGCAAAACGGGCGGCTGGTGGGGGCCGTGACCCACGTGCTGGTGGGCGATCCCACCCAGGGCTACGGCATCCAGGCGGAAAACATGCTCCAGGCGGGAGCGGAAGCGGTCTGACAAACCAAATAGGGGAAGGGCCCGCCATCCGGCGGGCCCTTCCCCTGCGAAAATGGAAATAGAACATGCGGGAACTGGGAGAAATGGGGATAACAGGAAAATGGAGGCCTTAAATATTCCGTTTTCTTCCAGAAATAGGACAAAAATAAGGCACAAAGAACCACAATTTTTCATTTTTCGAGGTTCTTTCTCCAACATCCAGTCGAATCAAGTCGATTTATTCTTATCCAAAAATTGGCAAAACCCCATTGCGTTCGCTGTCTATTTATGGTAAATTATTGAAGACCGGTAATCAGCCATGGCCAGGCGAACATAGAAGCGGAAAGGGAGTCCGATTGAATGGATAAGAAGAAAGTTTTGGTGGCGGACGCGGGAGAGGAATTCCGCCGCCTTTTGGTGGAGACCATTGACGCGGAGAACGACCTCACTGTGGTGGGGGACACCGGAGACGGTGAAGAGGCCCTGTCCCTGTGCGACAAGCGCCAGCCCGACGTGGTCGTCATGGATATGATCCTGGCCAAGGTAGACGGCGTGGAGCTCCTCTCCGCGCTGGAAAGCAGGAACCCCAGGCCCAAGGTGCTGGTCATCTCCAGCTTTGCCAGCGGCAGTGTGGCCGACCTGGCCGCCGCCAAGGGGGCCGACTATTTCATGATGAAGCCCTGCAAGACGGGCTCCGTGGTGGAGCGGATCCGCCAGGTGACCAGCATGGCCCGGGCGGACACCGCCGAGACCGAGCGCCGGGGCCAGAGCCTTGAGGGCACCGTCACCGGCATCATCCACGAGATCGGCGTGCCCGCCCACATCAAGGGCTACCAGTACCTCCGGGAGGCCATCATGATCGCCGTGGAGGACATGGACGTCATCAACGCCGTCACCAAGGTCCTCTATCCAGAGGTGGCCAAACGCTTCGGTACCACCGCCAGCCGGGTGGAGCGGGCCATCCGCCACGCCATCGAGGTGGCCTGGGACCGGGGCGACCTGGAAACGCTGCAAAAGTACTTCGGCTACACAGTCTCCAACGCCAAGGGCAAGCCCACCAATTCCGAATTCATCGCCATGATCGCAGACCGGCTCCAGCTCCAGCGGAAGGAAAAGTAAAGGGGGCAAAATTTCTAGTGTCCTGACAGGCTGCGCTTTCTTCAAAAATAGGCAGCGGCGATCATTATCGTGTCAATCGCCGATTGATTGTTTGCGGCAACAAACACGCTCGCTCGATTTCTTGGTTCCCGGAACCGGCGGACTTGGGGTCTTTCACATTCAAAGGAAAAAAGACTTTTCTGTCCCGGCCGGAGGCTGCGATATTGGCGGTAAGGGTCCAACAACTGTGGGGACCCGCGGCGGAGGGTTTGTTTGCTGAAATTCCAATGAGAGATTCCATCAGCGGCGGGATACCCCCGAGGCGCGGCCTCGGGAAGGTCCCGAATAGAAAGAAGGGGCCCATGCCGCCGGCATGGGCCTCTTTCTTTTATTTCCTGGGCTTCTTCTCCTGAAGCGTATCGTGGTCGTCCAGCAGCATTTGAGAGGCCAGGTCGAAGTCCTGCCGGTCCTCGTAGCGGTTGACCAGCTCGCTCTCCTCCAGATCGGAGTAGTCCTTCTCCTTGCTCTTGTAGACCAGCTTCAAAAGGATGGGGGTGATGACAGTGGTGACGATGACCACCAGCACCACCGGGCCGAAGAAGGCGTCGTTCATCAGCCCGGAGGCGATGCCCTTGTTGGCCACGATGAGGGCCACCTCGCCCCGGGAGATCATGCCTACACCGATCCGGAGGGCGTCCTTGCCGGTGTAGCCGCAAAACCTGGCCCCCAGCCCGCAGCCCACCACCTTGCTGGCCACCGCCGCCAGGATGAGGAGCACCGAGAAGAGCACCACGGCGCCGGACATCTGGGGCAGCACCACCTTCAGGCCGATGCTGGCAAAAAAGACGGGGGAGAGGAGCATGCAGGAGAGGGTGTCGAACCGGTTCTCCAGATAGGCCACCTTGGGCGTCCCGGCGAAGATGACCCCCATGATATAGGCCCCCGTGATGTCGGCCACCCCGAAGATGTCCTCGGCCACGTAGGCGTAGAGGAGGCACAGGGCGAAGGCCACCACCAGAAACCGCCGCTTATCGTTGGCGGTGGTCTCAAACCACTTCTGCACCAGCTTGTGGAGCACCACGCCCACCACCAGGCTGAGGGCGAAGAAGAGGACAATTTTTAAAAGCACGATGCCGATGCCGGCCCCCTGGCCCGCCATGGAGGTGACGATGGTCAGGGCCACGATGCCCAGCACGTCGTCGATGAGGGCGGCCCCCAAAATGGCGTTGCCCGACCGGGTGGAGAGCTTGCCCAGCTCTTTGAGGGTCTCCACCGTGATGCTCACCGAGGTGGCGGTGAGGATCACGCCGATAAAGACGTTTTGCAGAAATTCCCCCCGGTTGAAGAAGCAGGCCACGGCGAAGCCCGCCGCGAGAGGGACGATGACGCCGATCAGGGCGATGACGAAGGCCGCCTTGCCCGAGCGCTTGAGCCCGTCCAGGTCGGTCTCCAGCCCCGCGGTGAACATGAGGACGATGACCCCCAGCTCGGCGATCTGATCCAGAAAGGTGGTCTCGCCGATAAGGCCGAAGCAGGCCGGACCCAGCAGGACCCCCGCGATGAGGGCGCCCACCACCTGGGGCAGGGAGACCCGCTTGGTGAGGATGCCCAGCAGCTTGGTGCACAGCAGGATCACCGCCAGCCGCAGCAGAAATTGATAGTCCATGGTTTGCCTCCTTTGCAGGATATTTATTCTAGGCGTATCGGCGGTCCGGCGCAAGGGTGAAAACGACCAAAAAGCGGCGGGTCCGGCCCCCACACTTTGGAGGGGGGCCAAAATTCTCCGGCATTGCCTTTTTTTCTCGCCTATGATATCATGTAGTAGCTTAATCAAAGATAAAGGGGAGATTCCAATGACCATCGATTTTAAACCCAGGGGAGTCTGTTCCCAGCGGATGATCATCGAGGTGGAGGACGGCGTGGTCCAGTCCCTTCAGGTGCGGGGCGGCTGCAACGGAAACCTCCAGGGCATCAGCAAGCTGGTGGAGGGCATGCCGGTGGCCGAGGTGATCGGCCGCCTGGAGGGGATCCGGTGCGGCTTCAAGCCCACCTCCTGCCCCGATCAGCTGGCCCAGGCCCTCAAACAGGCCATGTGACAGCCAAAAGGCGGCGCCGTGAAAACGGCGCCGCCTCTTTTTTCAAAAAGGGCTTGTAGTATAAAACCCCTCTGCTATACTGGCCTCAACGGCGCCGTAAAAATCAAAAAGCGAAGGAGATTTTTATGGAACAACAGTATATCGTCAGGCCCATCGGCGTGATCCGTGCCGGCAGTGAGGGCTTCCGCCTTGAGCTGGAGCCGGAGTACTGCCCTGCCCTGGAGGGCCTGGAGGGGTACAGCCACCTCCAGGTTTTGTGGTGGTTCGACCGCTGTGACAACGCCCCTTCCCGGGCCAAGCGGTGGGAGAGTAAGCCCTATACCAACGCCCCCGACCGGCTGGGGACCTTCGCCACCCGGGCCCCGGAGCGGCCCAATCCCTTGGCCTTGTCCTGCGCGGGCATCCTGGGACTGGATCGGAAGCGGGGCGTGGTCGCGCTGGATTACCTGGATGCCGGGGACGGTAGTCCCGTGCTGGATTTGAAGCCTTACGTTCCCAGCCTGGACCGGGTGGAGCGGCCCGCCGTGCCGGATTGGTGCGCCCACTGGCCCGAATGTGTGGAGAAGAGCGGGGACTTCGATTGGGCGCGGGAATTTCTCTTCTAATAGGGAAAGGCTTTTGGTGCCCCCCTCCCCGCTTCACGACACGTTACCCCAACGCCTTTCCCAATAAGGCTGAAAAAACCCCGCGGCCGCTGTCAGGCGGCCGCGGGGTTCGTTATTACCGTCTCTTCCCCCGGTAGCTGGAGCGGTACACCTTCGGCGCGCTCCCGCCCCGGCGGTTGCGGCGGGAGGAGCCGAACACCAGGTGCCTTACCACCAGGATGAGGATGAGGACCACCAGCGCCAGCAGGGCGATCTTCACCCACAGGTGGCCGAAGAACCGCTGGACTTGGTCCAGCACGTAGAGGAACTGGGAGCGCTCCAGGGCGGTGGTGGCCACCAGGTCCACGGTGCCGTAGTCCTTCCCCTCGTAGGATAGGGCGATAGAGCCAAGCACCTGCCCCTTGGCGATGGGGGCCTCCAGGGTCTCGGGCAGGGTCACCTGCCGGTCAAAGACGGCGGGGTCCAGGTCGTTGGGGAGGGTGGCCTCCAGCCCCAGGGCGGGCTGGACGGTCACGTAGTCCTGCTCGGCGCACAGGGAGACGGGGATGGTGCCCACGGGGTCGATGGGGGAGAGGACCTCCTTCCGGGAGAAGGAGTTGAAGCCGTATTCCAGCAGGCGCTTGCTTTCGGTGAAGTAGTTGTTTTCCACGTCCACGCCCTTGACCCGCCAGTTTTCGCCCCCCAGGACCACGGCGATCATGGTGCGGCCGTTTTTCTCGGCGGCGGAGGCCAGGCAGTAGCCCGCCTCGGGGGTGGAGCCGGTCTTGATGCCGATGGCGTACCGGTAGAGCAGGCCGGTGGAGCCGGTCCGGAAGTTGGACACCAGGGCGTTGGTGTCGTGGAGCTCCCGCTGGGCGTGGAGGTTGGTGGCGGGGACGGTGTAGCTCACCGAGGAGACGATCTCCCGGAAGTCCGGGTGCTTCATGGCCTCCAGGCACATGCGGGAGATGTCCCGGGCGGTGGTGTAGTGGCTGTCGTCGTGGTAGCCGTGGGTGTTGACGAAGTGGGTGTTGTCCATCCCCAGCTCCGCCGCCCGCTGGTTCATGAGATCCACAAAGGCGGGGATGCTCCCGGCCACCACCACGGCCAGGGCGTTGCAGGCCTCGTTGGCCGAGGGGATGAGGGCGCAGTTGAGCAGGTCCCGCACGGTGAGGATCTCCCCGGGCTTCAAGTCCTGGGTGGAGCCCCCCTCCCCGATGCCGGTGTAGAGGGTGTCCCCCAGGGTCACCTGGGCGTCCAGGGACAGCTCTCCCCGGTCCACCGCCTCCACGGTCAAAAGGCCGGTCATCACCTTGGTGATGCTGGCGGGGTAGCGCAGCTCGTCGGCCGCCTGCTCGTAGAGGACCTCGTCGTAATCGGCGTCGATGAGGATGGCGGAGGCGGCGTTGACCGGGGAGAACGCCTCTCCCGGGGAGGAGACCGCCAGGGCGGGGGTGAAGAGGCTCAAAGCCAGAACCAGGGCCAGGAAAAACGGTGGGAGGGAACGATATTTTTTCATAGGAAACTCCTGCTTCGTGTGATATAATCAATTCGTACGTCATTATAGCAGACCGGGCCGCCGGGCGCAACGGGGAAGGGGGAGAAAGGGTGAAACTTTCCAAGCTGGAGGGCGGGGTCATTCTGGCCGCCGCCGTGTTCCTGGCCTTCACCGCCGGCTGGTTCCTCCGGGGGAACACCTCCGCCCAGCCCCTCCGGGTGGAGACCGAGCGGCGGCTGGAGGCGGCGGTGACCGCCCTGCCCGCCCCCACCCAGACGGCTCAGCCCGGGCCGGTCAATATCAATACCGCCGACGCCGCGGCCCTCATGACCCTGCCCGGCATCGGGGAGAAGCGGGCCGCCGACATCATCGCCGACCGGGAGGCCAACGGCCCTTACCGCTACCCGGAAGATCTGACCAGGGTCAGCGGCATCGGGGAAGAGACGCTGGCGGGGCTGATCGACGAGATCACAACAGGGGAGGAGACCCAATGAAAATACTGGTCGTGGACGACGAAAAAGTGCTGGTGAAGGGTATCAAGTTCAACCTGGAGAGCGAGGGCTACCAGGTGGAGGTGGGCTACGACGGCCAGGCCGCCGTGGACCTGGCCCGGGGCGGGGCCTTCGACCTCATCATCCTGGATTTGATGATGCCCAAGATCGACGGGCTCCAGGCCTGCATGCGCATCCGGGAGTTTTCCAACGTGCCCGTCATCATCCTCACCGCCAAGGGGGAGGACGCCGACAAGCTCATGGGCTTCGAGTGCGGGGCGGACGACTATATCACCAAGCCCTTCAACATCCTGGAGCTGAAGGCCCGCATCCGGGCTCTCCTGCGCCGGGCAGGCATGGCCCAGCAGAAGGAGGGGGGCGGACGGCTGGCCGCCGGCCACATCCTTCTGGACGCCGACGAGCGGGCCGCCTGGAAGGAGGGCAAGAGCGTGGAGCTCACCGCCAAGGAGTTCGACCTCATGGAGCTGCTCATGCGCAACCCCGGCCGGGTGTACAGCCGGGAGAACCTGCTGAACGTGGTCTGGGGCTACGAGTACGCCGGGGACTACCGGACGGTGGACGTCCACGTGCGGCGGCTGCGGGAAAAGCTGGAGCTGGACCCGGCCAACCCCGAGTATATCCTCACCAAGTGGGGCGTGGGCTACTATCTGAAAAGCGGGGGCTGACCGCCCCTGTGATCCCCTGCGGGAGATAGGTGTACGAAAAGCCGATGTTTCATGTGAAACATTTGTTCTATAAAACATGGGAAGGGAGGGGCCGCCGTGGCCGAGGAACAATCGAAAAAGATCCCCCTGTGGCGCTCCCTCCAGACCAAGTACGCCATGACCTACATCGTGGTCATCGCCGCCGTGCTGATCCTCCTCAACACCTACCCCATCCTGGTCTCCCAGGACTTGGTGTTCAAGTCCAAGCAGAACTCCCTGCAAAGCCAGGCCGCCGTCATCGCCTCCACCCTGGCCGGCCCCGAGGGGCTGAGCCAGGAGGGGGTGGGCCGGGTCATGGAGGTGCTGGGGGACACGGGGCTGAGCCGGGTCCTGGTCACCGACCCCGCCGGGGTGGTGCTCTACGACAGCTCTCCCGCCTCGGGGGCGGTGGGCCGCTACGCTCTTTTGGGGGAGATCACCTCCTCCCTCCGGGGGAACGACACCTTCCGCTCCGACTATACCGGGGGGGCCTTCCACAGCCGGGCGGCCACCCCCGTGGTCTACCGGGGCATGACGGTGGGGGCGGTCTACGTGGACGAATATGACGCCGACCAGGGCAAGCTGCTGGTGGGCATCCAGCAGACCCTGCGCACCATCTCCCTGGTCATCGCCGCCGTCACCCTGGCCCTGTCCTTCGTCTTTTCCAAGGCCCTCACCCGGCGGATCGCCGAGCTTCTCCGGGCCATCCGCATCGTCCGGGCGGGGGAGTACAGCCATCGGGTCCAGATGGGGGGCGGGGACGAGCTGAGCCAGATGGCGGAGGAGTTCAACGAGCTCACCGGCCGCCTCCAGACCACGGAGGAGGTCCGCCGCCGCTTCGTGTCCGACGCCTCCCACGAGCTCAAGACCCCCCTGGCCTCCATCCGGCTCCTCACCGACTCCATCCTCCAGAACGGGGACATCGACCCCGGCACCGTCCGGGAGTTCGTGGGGGACATCGGGGAGGAGTCCGAGCGGCTCCAGCGCATCACGGAAAAGCTCCTCACCCTCACCCGGCTGGACGCCGCCGCCCCCGTGAACACCGAGCCGGTGGACGTGGAGGAGGTGGCCCGGCGGGTGGAGCACATGCTGGAGCCCCTGGCCCGGGCGGTGGACGTGTCCATCACCCTGGACCTGGCCCCCGGGCTCTATATCCGGTGCACCCGGGACGACCTCTATCAGATCATTTTCAACCTGGTGGAAAACGCGGTGAAATACAACCTCCCCGGCGGCCGGGTCCTCATCACGGCCCGGCCCGAGCTGGACCGGGCCGTCCTCACGGTGGAGGACACCGGCGTGGGCATCCCCCAGGAGGATCTGGCCAAGATCTTCGACCGCTTCTACCGGGTGGACAAGGCCCGCTCCCGGGCCGCGGGCGGCACGGGCCTGGGTCTGTCCATCGTTCAGGACACCGCCCGCCGCCACGGCGGCACGGTGAAGGCCCAGCGGCGGGAGCCGGAGGGCACCTGCTTCACCGTCACGTTCCCGCTGTGCCGGGGGGAGGGGAGCGTATGAAAAAACGGATTTCCGCCCTGCTGCTGGCCCTCCTGCTCCTCTGCGCCGGATGTGCCCAGGGGGACGGGGGGAGCAGGGAGGGGGAGTACAGCGTCTATTTCCCCACCCACCAGGGCCGGGAGGACGGCGCCGCCCTGGACAGCGAGACACGGGCCCTCCCCGCCGGGCGGGGGGCGGTGGACGGCCTGCTGCGCCTGCTGCTCTCCGGCCCGGAGAGCCCGGAGCTGGCCTCCCCCTTCCCCAGAGGCACCACCCTCCGGGGCTGGCGGGTGGAGGAGGGGGTGGCCTTCGTGGACCTGTCCGAGGCCTACGGGGGGCTTTCCGGGGTGGACCTGTCCCTGGCGGACGGGTGCATCGTGCTGACCCTGTGCCAGCTGGAGAGCGTGGAGGCCGTCTACCTGACGGTGGAGGGCTGCCCCCGGCCCTTCCGGGACCAGATGCTCCGCGCCTCCGACCTGGTGCTGGACAACGGCGAGGGAGGACCCTCGGAGCTGGAGGCGGAGCTGTGGTTCCCCAGCGGACAAGTCCTGTCCCGGGAGAGCCGCACCCTCCGGCTGGAGGTGGGGGACGACCGCCTGGTGGCCGCTCTCCAGGCCCTCCTGGCCGGGCCGGAGACCGCCGGGCTCTCCCCCGTGTGCCCCGAGGGGACCCGCCTGCTCTCCCTGGAGCGGGAAAAGGGCCGCCTGGTGGTGGACCTCAGCGAGGAGTGGATGAAGGGGGAGCAGACCGCCCAGCGGCTCTACGCCGTGGTGGATACTCTGGCCGCCCTGGAGCCGGGAGTCCAGGTGTCCTTCCGGGTGGAGGGGCAGGATTTGGAGCAGTTTGGGGAGACCGACCTCTCCCTGCCCCTGACGGCTGACCCCGTGCCCGATCCGTCCCAAAGTCCTTGACAACCGCCCTCCCGCCGACTAAAATAAACCAAACGTTCCAAGAGAAAGGAAGAGCGCCCATGTCCGACCATCAGCGCGGCACAGACTGCATCCACGCCGGGTATACCCCCGCCAACGGGGAGCCCCGGAACATCCCCATCGTCCAGTCCACCACCTTCCGCTACGCCACCGGGGAGGCCATGGGGGCCCTCTTCGACCTGGAGGCGGAGGGGTATTTCTACACCCGGCTGCAAAACCCCACCAACGACCGGGTGGCCGCCAAGATCGCCGCCCTGGAGGGCGGCACCGCCGCCATGCTCACCTCCTCGGGCCAGGCGGCCAACTTCTACGCCATCTTCAACATCGCCTCCTGCGGCGACCACGTGGTGGCCTCCACCGCCATCTACGGCGGAACCTTCAACCTCTTCCACGTGACCATGAAGCGCATGGGCATCGAGTTCACCTTCGTGGACCCGGACTGCACCGAGGAGGAGCTGAACGCCGCCTTCCGGCCGAGCACCAAGGCGGTGTTCGGAGAGACCATCGCCAACCCGGCCCTGACGGTGCTGGACATTGAGAAGTTCGCCAGGGCCGCCCACGCCCACGGGGTGCCCCTCATCGTGGACAACACCTTCCCCACCCCGGTGAACTGCCGGCCCTTCGAGTGGGGGGCGGACATCGTGACCCACTCCACCACCAAGTACATGGACGGCCACGCCAACGCCGTGGGGGGCGCCATCGTGGACAGCGGGAAGTTTGACTGGACGAAGTACCCCGACAAGTTCCCCGGCCTGTGCACCCCCGACGAGAGCTACCACGGGGTGACCTACACCGAGCGGTTCGGGCTGGCGGGGGCCTTCATCACCAAGTGCACCGCCCAGCTCATGCGGGACTTCGGCTCCATCCCCTCCCCCCAGAACGCCTACTATCTGAACATCGGGCTGGAGACCCTGGCCCTGCGGATGCCCCGCCACTGCGAAAACGCCCTGGCGGTGGCCAAGTTCCTGAAAAACCACCCCAAGGTGAGCTGGGTCAAGTACCCCGGATTGGAGGGGGACGCCCACTACGACCTGGCCCGGAAGTATATGCCCCAGGGCACCTGCGGCGTGGTCTCCTTCGGGGTGAAGGGGGGACGGGAGGCGGCCTCCAGGTTCATGGCGGGACTCAAGCTGGCCTCCATCGCCACCCACGTGGCCGACGCCAAGACCTGCGTGCTCCACCCGGCCTCCACCACCCACCGGCAGATGACCGACGAGGAGCTGGCGGCGGCGGGGGTCTCCCCCGACCTGGTGCGGTTCTCCGTGGGCATCGAGGATATCCGGGACATCTTGGCCGACGTGGAGAAGGCGCTGGAACAGGCGTAAAACAGAATAAAAGAGCCGCGGGGAAAGTTTCCCCGCGGCTCTTTTTTTGGTTATCGAGTGGGCATCTGGAAGTCCCGAAGGGCCTCGTTGAGGAAGTCGTTGAGGGGCTTCATGGCCAGGAAGCGCTCCACGGCGTAGGGGACGAAGTCCCCCTCCAGGAGGAGGGCGTCGGGGACGGGGTCCTCGATGTACCAGCTTTTATACTTGAGGTACTCCGCCTGGGGGTGGGCCGGGTCGAAGCCCTTGGGCACGTTTTTGAGGGCGGAGCCGCCGACGGGGAAGGGCTGGGCGGTCAAAATGTCCCCCCACGCCGCCCCGTGGGCGGCGATGTGGTCCCGGACCAGGGCGGTGGCGTTGGAGAACATGTCGGCGAAGAGCCCGCCCCCCAGGAAGGAGCGGTCCCCGGGGCGGAATAGCCCACGGGGATGGGCAGCTTGCCCTGGGGACCGATGTGGGCCCGGAAGGAGGGGTTATAGGGGGATTTGCCCTTGCTGAACCGGGTGTCCCGGTTCAGCTTGAAGGTGAGGGCGGCGGGCTCCGTCAGGGGGATGGCGCCGTCCCGGGCGCTCAGCTCCAGGTTGAGCCGGCGCACCAGATCCTCGAAGTCCCCCTTGGCCCGCTGGTATTCGGCCTTGTGGCTGTGGAACCATTCGGGGTCGTTGTGCTGTTCCAGCTGGGAGAGGAAATCCAGCATAGCGCTCAGGCTCATACCGTCCCCTCCCCTCTCACTGCGGCGGAGAAGCTCTGGGAGGCCACCAGCTGCCTCAGCCAGGCGGAGACCCGCTCCGGGGAGCGGTAGGCGGGGAAGGCGGCAAAGATCTGGGACATCTGGTCCAGCTCCTCCATGGCGTCGGCGCACTGGACGATCTCCTCGTACCGGCACGGGGGGAGGGCCTGGAAGGACAGGCGGGCCGGGTCCAGCCGGTGGGTGGCGATGGCGTAGTTGGTCCGCCGGGCGCAGGAACATTTGCCGGTGCCGCTCAGGCCGCAGTACTCGGCCAGGAAGGCGGACATCTTGGCCCGGGCCCGGGAGAGCCGCTGGCGGTATGCCTCGGGGGTCAGGTCCAGCACTTGGGCGGCCGTCCGGCTGTCCAGGCGGAACATGGTGCCCAGGATATAGGCGCACCGGCTGTCCGGGTCCAGGCATTGGAGCATGACGTTGGCACAGGAGAGCTTCAGCTCCCGCTCCAGCAGAGATTGGTCCACCCCGCCGCTCAGGTCGGGGACGTCCCTTTCCCGGCCTGAGGCGATGTCCTCGCCGTAGGCCTCGAAGCTGAGGGGATGCTGGGCGAACATGCCCTTGCGGTAGTCCTTCAGGTGGTTGGCCGCCACCCGGAACACCCAGGTGGAGAAGGCGCTCTCCCCCCGGAAGGAGGACAGGCGGGTCATCACCTTGATGAGGATCTCCTGGGCGGCGTCCTCCGCGTCGGGGACGGTGCCCAGCATCCGCAGGGACAGGTTGAAAACCATGTCCTGCACGCCGGACAAAAGGGATTCCAGGGCGTTCTGGTCGCCGGAGACCGCCGCCTGGAGCAGGGCCGTTTCTTCGGTTCGATTCATATGTTTGCACCTCCTGTTTGATTGGACGGCCCGGGCGGCCCCTTTGTGACAGAAAAAGAGGAAAAATTCTTTTTTCATTATAAGGCATGGGGGAGAAAAGGGAAAGGGGCTCCGGCGGGGGAAGGGGGGCGGAGCGCTGGCCTCGATCCGGTGGGCCGGGGATAGGAAAACGGCATGGCTTTGAAAAGCCATGCCGTTTTCCGCGTGGGCCGGGGTGGGAGCGTTACCGCTTCCGCCAGGTGGGGCAGCCGTAGATGATGCAGCGCCGTCTCCAGCCCATTACGATGCAGAAGAGGGCCAGAAGGAGCAGGAAGGCCATGGCCAGCAGGACGAAGCGGTAGCTGCCCGTCAGGTCGTAGACGAAGCCGTAGGCGGGGATGAGAAGGATGGAGGCCAGGGGCGCGCCCATGGAGACCTTGGCGTAGATCTTCTCATAGTCCTGCTGCCCGTAAAATTTCAGGGTGAGGATGGGGGCGAGGACCATGATGCCGGAGCTGGTGAGGCCGTGGAGGAAGGTGGAGAGGGCGAAGAGGGGGAAGCGGCCGCCGCTGAGGAGAAAGCCCGCCACGGCGGCGAGCCCGGCGGCGAGGACGCCATAGCAGGTCTTTAAAACGCCGATCCGGTCGCTGATCATCCCGATGGCGATGGAGCCCACGGCGCTGCCCACGGAGGCGAAGGCCAGGGCGGCGCCGGTGCGCTGGAGGGAGTAGCCCAAAATGCCGCTGTAGGTGGGGATGTGCTGGGCAAACACCCCCACCCCCGTGAAGGAGATCATAAAGAGGAGAAGCAGGTAAAAGGAGGAGGAGCGCAGGGCGGTCTGCTCATCTACGTTTACCTGGTCCTCGGGGCAGCTGCGCCTGTCCGCCCCAGCGGGGGGCTGATCCGCCCCGTAGGGGGAGAGCCCCCGATCCTGGGGGCGGTTGCGGAGGAAGAGCAGGATGGACAGCGCTATGGCGGCCAGGGCGGCGCAGCCCAAGGTGAGGTAGGCCCTCCGCCACCCGCTTTGGGCGATGAGGCGGGAGGCGAGGGGCTGGAACACCGCGCCGAACACTCCCACGAAGGCCATCTGGAGCCCCAGCATCAGCCCCGTGTTCCTGGCGAACCAGCGGTTGATGAGGATGGGGCCCAGCAGGGTGGCCAGGATGGTGGCCCCCATGGCGTAGGGGATGCCCAGCAGGTACCAGCCGAACACGCTGTCCATCCATCCGAAACCGGCGAAGGAGAGGCATTGCAGCAGGGCGCCCGCCAGGGCCACGGCCCGGATGTCGTACCGGTTGATGAGCCTGCCCGCCGCGGGGAGCCAGACCACCGTGACGACGGAGGTGATGCTGAGGTAGATGGACAGGCTGCCGATCCCCACCTCCAGCTCGGCGGCCACGGGGGAGAGGAACAGGGCGGAGACGGTGTTGAGCCCGCCTCCGGCAAAGCCCCGGATGAGGATGACCCCCAGCAGAATGATCCACGCGCCATGCGGCTTTCTCTTTTTCATCCCGTGCCCCTTTCCTGGGTTTTCGCTTATTATGGGCCCCGCCGGGCCTGTTTATGTGCGGCCGCGGGGGGCACGGACGAATAGAACGCCCGGCGGAGTAGATACTGAAAGGAAAGGGAGGGATCAGCATGGCGAAAAAATTGGAGGGAAAGACGGCTCTGGTGACCTCGGCCACCCGTGGCATCGGCCTGGCCTGCGCCCTGGCGCTGGCGCGGGAGGGGGCGAAGGTGGCCATGGGGGTCCGGCGGCTGGAGGCGGCCCAGGAGATCTGCGACAGCCACCGGGCGGAGGGCTGGGAGCTCTTTCCCGTGTATTTCGACGCGCTCCGGAAGGAGAGCTATGCCGCCATGGTGGACGCCGCCGCGGAGCGGACAGGGGGGATCGACATCCTGGTGAACAACTTCGGCATGGGCCTGCCAGCCGAGGATCTGGACGTGGTCAGAGGTTCGGAGGAGGCCTTTTTCCGCATCCTGGAGCTGAACCTGGGGAGCGTCTACCGGGTCAGCAGGCTGGTGATCCCCCACATGCGGAAGCGCGGGGGCGGCAGCATCGTCAATATATCCTCCATCGGCGGGCTCATCCCCGATGTGACCCGGACCGGCTACGGGGTGTCCAAGGCCGCCATCAACAACCTGACCTGTCAGATCGCCCTGCAGTTCGCCCGGGACGGCATCCGCTGCAACGCCGTCCTGCCGGGCCTCACCGCCACCGACGCGGCCTTGGACAACATGCCGGAGGAGTTCATCCGCTCCTTTTTGTCCCACGTGCCGCTGAACCGGATGGGGAGGCCGGAGGACATCGCCGGCGCGGTGCTCTTTCTCGCCGGAGACGACGCCTCCTATATCACCGGCCACATCCTGGACGTGGCGGGGGGCTACGGCCTGGGCACGCCCCAATATGCCGACGTGATCCGGCGGCAGGGGAGCGGGACCTGACGGGACGGACCGGGCGAACCGCCGGGGAGGCGGCCCCGCTGTGGGGCCGCTTTTCTTTTGCCTTTTACGGCCTTTGCGGCGCCTGCGCCGGGCGACGGATTTCGACAATTCCTTGAGGCGGTAGGGGCGGTGGTCCTGGCGGAGCGTTCGCTTTCTTTCACTGGGGCTCTGAAATGAACGCAGATTCAGTAAAACTGAATCTGCGTTCATTTCATCGAAATTGCTTTTTTGGAATTCTGTCCTATAATGAGTAAATGTAAGGGGAAACAGGATAATAATTGGCTAAGTTTTACAATAAATAAAAATTAATTAGTTGGACTTAAAGGTTTTATTTCAGAAAAACTGATTATAGATGGGGGAACTGGAAATGCAGGATGTGTATATTGTAGCGGCCAACCGCACGGCTTTCGGCAAGATGGGGGGCGTCCTGCGGGAGGTCCGGCCCGACGCGCTGGCCTGCGCCGTGCTCCAGGATATCCTGCCCCGGGGCGGCGTTGCCGCGGAGCAGGTGGACGAGGTGATCCTGGGACAGACCCGCCAGAGCGCGGAGGCGGCCAATATCGCCCGGTACGCCGCCCTGCTGGCCGGCTATCCCGAGCGCGTCCCCGCCTATACGGTGATGCAGCAATGCTCCTCCGCCATGCAGGCCATCCAGAACGCCGCCAACGAGATCGCCCTGGGCCAGGCCGGCGTCATCGCAGCCGGCGGGGTGGAGAGCATGAGCATGGCCCCCTTCTATCTGAAGGGCGGCCGGTATGGGCTGGGGGTAGGTAACCGGATCTTCGCCGACCCGGTGACGGAGGGCTCGGTGAACTCCCAGCCGGTGCCAATCTACGGAGCCTTCGGCACGGGAGACACGGCGGAGAATGTGGCGGAGCAATACGGCATCTCCCGGGAGGATCAGGACGCCTTCGCCTTCCAGAGCCAGAGCCGGTATCAGGCGGCGCTGGAGGCGGGGAAGTTCCAGGCGGAGATCGTGGCCGTCCCGGTCCCCCAGAAAAAGGGGGAGCCCGTCCTTTTTGACAGGGACGAGTCCCCACGGCTGACCCCGCTGGAAAAGCTGGCCCAGCTGAAGCCGGTTTTCCGGGAGGGCGGGACGGTGACGGCCGCCAATTCCTGCCCCCGGAGCGACGGGGCGGCGGCGGTGCTGCTGGCGGGAGAGAAGGCCGTCAAAGAGCTGGGCCTCACGCCGATGGGCCGTATCGTGGGCCAGGCCTCGGCGGGGGTGGATCCCCGGATCATGGGGATCGGGCCGATCCCGGCCGCCGGGCTGGCCCTGAAGCGGACGGGGCTGTCCATGGAGGACATGGGCCTTGTGGAGCTCAACGAGGCCTTCGCCGCCCAAAGCCTGGCCTGCATCCGGGAGCTGGGGATGGACCCCCGGCGGGTGAACGTCAACGGCGGAGCCATCGCCATCGGCCACCCCAACGGGGCCACCGGGGCCCGGCTGGTGGGGACCCTGCTTTACGAGATGGCCCGGCGGGGCGTGCGCTACGGCCTGGCCACCCTGTGCGTGGGGGGCGGCATGGGCAGCGCGGTGATCGTGGAACGGGTATGAGAGAGAGGAAAGGGCGGAGCGGAGATGGGAATGACGAAACCGCTGGAAGGGATCAAGGTCGTTGAGCTGAGTACATACGTGGCGGTGCCCGCCTGCGGCAGGATGCTGGCGGACATGGGCGCGCGGGTGGTCAAGGTGGAGAGCCCCAAGGGGGACGTGTGGCGCATCCACGGAGCCAACAACGGCATCCGGTCCGACGAGGGGGAGAACCCCCTGTTCGACCTCTTCAACTCGGGCAAGGAGTGCATCGCCCTGGATCTGAAGAACCCATCCGGGATGGAGGCGTTCCACCGCCTGCTGGGGGAGGCCGACGTGTTCCTGAGCAACACCCGCATGAAGTCCCTGGTAAAGCTGGGGCTGGGGTGGGAGGAGATGCACAGGCGCTATCCCGGTCTTGTATACGCCACCCTCAGCGGCTTTGGGGAAAAGGGGCCGGAGGCCCAGTCCCCCGGCTTCGACAGCGTGGCCTTTTGGGCCAAGACCGGCTTCCTGGCGGATATGACGGTGCGGGGGGAGAACAGCGTCCCGGTGCAGCACCCCACCAGCGTGGGGGATACCGCCACGGGGGCCTTGCTCCTGGGCGGGATCCTGGCGGCCCTGCTCCAGCGGGAAAAGACGGGGCGGGGAGAGCGGATCAGCACTTCCCTGTACAGCGCGGCCATCTGGTATATGGGCTGCATGGTCATCATGGCCCAGGACAAGTACGGGCTGACCTACCCCAAGAGCCGGGAGGAGGGGGGCGCGTTCCGGGCCCAGTTCCGCTGCGCCGACGGGGAGTGGATCATGGTCATGATCCTGGACGAGGCCAAGTACGCACAGGCCTATTTCGAGGCGCTGGGCCGCGGCGACCTGCTGTCCGACCCCCGGTTTGCCACGGTGCAGGCCCGCAGAAGCTCCAAGCGGGAGCTGTTCCAGGTGGTGGAGCCCATCTTTGCCCGGCGGACCAGCGGAGAGTGGCTGGCGGAGCTGGAAAAGCGGGACATCCCCTGCACCCGGCTCAACCACTTCCGGGATATCGCCGGCAGTGAGCAGGCCTGGGTCAACCAATATATCGAATACGAGGATTTTCCCGACGGCGGCAGGGCCGTGGTCCCCTGCCCGCCCATCCGGTTCGGGGAGGAGGTCTGCCACACCGCCCCCGCCGGGCTGCTGGGGGAGGACACGGTGCGGGTGCTGGAGCGCCTCCACTATTCCGAGGCCGAGATCCGGGGCTTTTTGGACCAGGGGGCGGCCCTGGGGCATCTGAGAGGGGGCGGAGCATGAAAAACGCGGTGGGGAGAGAGCTCCCCTCATACATAGAGGGCTACGGCCCGGTGCGGCCCTTCGCGGGGGCCCATGCCCCGGCGGGGCGGCCGGAACGGGCGGCCAGGCCGGCGGGCGGGCGGCGGAGCGGCGGCAAGCTGCTGCCGTCCATCGAGGAGGCCATCAAGCGGACGGGCCTGCGGGACGGCATGACGGTCTCCTTCCACCACCATCTGCGCAACGGGGACCGGGTGACGGTCCTGGTGATGGAGGCCATCGCCCGGCTGGGGCTCAAGGATATCCGGGTGGCGGCCTCCGGCCTCTTTGCCTGCCACGATCCCCTGGCGGAGCTGATCGACCGGGGCGTGATCACCGGCATGACCTTCAGCACCATCTCCCGGGGAAAGGTGGCCCAGGCCATCAGCGGGGGGCGGCTGAAACAGCCGGCCGTCCTCATGACCCACGGGGGCCGGGCCCGGTCCATCGCGGCGGGGGAGCTCCACATCGACGTGGCCTTTATCGCGGCGCCCTCCTGCGACGAGGAGGGGAACGCCAGCGGCCGGACGGGGCCGTCGGCCTGCGGCATGCTCTCTTACGCCTGCGCGGACGCCCGGTATGCCGACCAGGTTGTGGTGGTGACCGACACCCTGGAGCCCTACCCCCTGCATCCCGCCCAGATCTGCCAGACGGACGTGGACTGGGTGGTGCGGGTGGACGCCATCGGGGACCCCGGCGGCATCGCCTACGGGCCCACCCGGGTCTCCGCGGACCCCGAAAGCCTGTCCGTGGCCCGGTCCGCGGCGGAGCTGCTGCGGGCGGCGGGGTACATCAAGCCGGGGATGTCCCTTCAGACCGGAGCGGGCGGCATCTCCCTGGCGGTGGCCGGGGAGGTGGGGCGGATCATGGAGGCGGAGGGGGTCACAGGCAGCTTTGCCCTGGGCGGGATCACGGCGCCGCTGGTGGACATGCTCCACCGGGGGCTGTTCCGGGCCCTGCTGGACACCCAGTGCTTTGACGCCGCCGCCATCCGCTCCGTGGCGGAGGACGGAGACCACGTGGTCATCAGCGCCGAACAATACGCCGACCCCGCCGCCAAGAGCTGCGCGGTGGAGCGGCTGGACATCATGATCCTGGGGGCCACGGAGCTGGATCTGGATTTCAACCTGAACGTCATCACGGGCTCGGACGGGGCCATCATGAGCGCCGCCGGGGGCAACAGCGATTGCGCCGCCGGGGCCAAGGTCGCCGTGGTGGTGTCCAAGCTGGTGAAGGGGGGCTACTGCCTGGTGCGGGACCGGGTCACTACGGTGACCACGCCGGGGGAGACCGTGGACGTGCTGGTGACGGATTTGGGCATCGCCGTCAACCCCAGACGGGGAGACCTATTGGAGAAGCTGCGCCGGGCGGACATCGAGACGGTGGATATCGCCCGGCTGAAGGAGCTGGGGGAGGAGCGGGCGGACCGGAAAGCCCGCCCCCGGCTGGGAGACCGGATCGTGGGCGTGGTAGAGTATAGGGATGGATCCGTGATCGATGTGGTCCGGCAGAAGCTGGACGGCACGGAAGCATAAGAGAGGAGGAACGCTGTGGAAATCGCTGTTTTGGGCGCGGGGTTCATGGGCGGCGGCATCGCCCAGGTCTGCGCGGGGGCGGGACACCGGGTCCGGCTCTGGGACCAGACCCAGGCCTTGGCGGAGCGCGGCCTGGAGGCCATAGCCAAGAGCCTGGACAAACGGGTGGCCAAGGGGAAGGAGACCCGGGCGCGCGCGGAGGAGGTCCTGGGCCGCGTCACGCCGGTGGACGACCTGGAGAGGGCGGCCCGGGGGACGGACTGGATCGTGGAGGTCATCCTGGAGGACCGGGACATCAAGAAAGGGCTCCTGAGTGAGGCGGAGCGCTGCTGCGGGGAGGGGACCCTGATCTCCAGCAACACCTCCTCCATCCCCATCACCCAGCTGGCCGAGGCCCTCCAAAGACCGGAACGGTTCCTGGGGACCCACTTTTTCAGCCCCGTGCCGGCCATGAGGCTGGTGGAGATCATCCGCGGGGAGCGCACCGCCCCCGAAGCGGCGGAGCGGGCCAGGGAGATCATCTCCGGCATCGGCAAGACCGGCGTGCTGGTGAAGGACAGCCCCGGGTTTCTGGTCAACCGGATCAACTACGCCCTGCGCATGGAGGCCTACCGCTGCCTGGAGGAGGGCATCGCCAGCGTGGAGGATATCGACACCGCTTTGAAGCTGGGGCTGAACCACCCCATGGGCCCCTTCGAGCTCAACGATATGACCGGCCTGGACGTGGGCCTGGCCGGCCTGGAGACCCTGTACCGGGCCACGGGGGAGGAGCGCTGGCGGCCCACCGGCCGGGTGCGGCGCCTGGTGGAGGCCGGGGAGCTGGGCCGCAAGAGCGGCAAGGGCTGGTACGACTACACGGACGGGGAGAAAAAAGCCCGGCGGGACCTGGCGTGAACAGGGTCCCTGCCGGGAGAGAAAGGGAGGATGGACGCCATGGATTACGCGATGGAATCCCTGCGGCTCCACGAGCGGTGGGGCGGAAAGATCGAGGTGGCCGTCAAGGCGCCGCTTCGGACCGAGGAGGACCTGTCCCTGGCCTACACGCCGGGGGTGGCCCAGCCCTGTCTGGAGATCCGGCGGGACCCGGACCGAAGCTATGACCTGACCCTGCGCCACAATCTCTGCGCGGTGATCACCGACGGCTCCGCCGTGCTGGGGCTGGGGAACATCGGCCCGGAGGCCGGCATGCCGGTCATGGAGGGGAAATGCGCCCTCTTCAAGACCTTCGGAGGGGTGGACGCCATCCCGCTGTGCGTCAGGACCCAGGACGTGGACGAGTTCGTGCGCACGGTGGAGCTCCTGGCCGGCAGCTTCGGGGGGATCAATCTGGAGGACATCTCCGCCCCCCGCTGTTTCGAGATCGAGCGGAAGCTGAAAGCGGTGTGCGACATCCCCATTTTCCACGACGATCAGCACGGCACGGCGGTGGTCACCCTGGCGGGGCTGCTGAACGCCCTGAAGGTGACGGGGAAGGACAAGAGCGTGCGCATCGTCACCTCGGGGGCGGGGGCCGCCGGCGTGGCCATCGTGAAGCTGCTCCTCTCCGCGGGCTTTTCCAATATCGTCATGTGCGACCGGGAAGGGGCCATCTGCAAGGGCTGCGGGGACATGAGCTGGATCAAAAAAGAGATGGCCGAGGTGACGAACCTCGACCATCGAAAGGGCTCCCTGGCGGACATGCTGGCGGGCGCCGACGTGTTCATCGGCATCTCCGCCCCCAATCTGGTGACGGCCGATATGGTGAGGACCATGAACAAAGACGCCATCCTGTTCGCCTGCGCCAACCCCACGCCGGAGATCTACCCGGAGGAGGCCAGGGCGGGCGGGGCCGCCGTGATCGCCACGGGGCGCAGCGACTTCCCCAACCAAATCAACAACGTGCTGGCCTTTCCTGGCATCTTCCGGGGGGCCTTCGACGTGAGGGCCGGAGATATCAACGAGGAGATGAAGATGGCGGCCGCCCTGGCTCTGGCGGACCTGGTCTCCGAAGAGGAGCTGGGGCCGGAGCATATCATCCCCAAGGCCTTCGACCCCCGGGTGGCCCCGGCGGTGGCGAAAGCGGTGGCCGAGGCGGCCCGGAGGAGCGGCGCCGCCCGGCTGTGACCGGCCGGGGGGTCACTCGGGGGTATACGGGGTGGTCTTATAATAGTCCCTGGCGATGGAGATGAGGAATTCCTCGGGAGTCGTCAGGCGGGCTTTGGGCCGGTAGACCGCCAGCAGGTCCCAGGAGACGGGCGGGTCCAGCTTGAAGTAGACGGCCTGGTCGGTGTAGGTGGCGTAAAACTGGGGGACGAAGGAGATGCCGAACCCCTGCCGGGACAGGCTGTTGATGGTCTGCATGCTGGAGGTCTCAAAGGAGACCTTGGGGGTAAAGCCCGCGTCGGCGAACATCTTGTCCTCGATGGTCCGCAGGGTGGAGCCGTGGCCCATGAGCATGAACTCATCGTCCTTGAATTGGGAGAGGCTGACAGTGGCATAGTCACCGTAAGGGTAGCTGTCGGCCAGGCCGGCCATGGGGTGGGAGCGGGGGATGACGATCAGGAACCGCTCGGTGACCATATGCCGGACCGCCACGGCGCTGTCGTCGAAGCCGGAGGTCAGGAAGCCCAGGTCCACCTTGCCCTGGACGATCTGGTCCACGATGGCACGGACGGAGTCCTCCACCAGGGAGATCTTGATGTTGGGGTATTTTGCGTTGAAGACCGGGAAGATCTGGGCAAACATGATGGTCCCCCGGCCGGGGGTGATGCCCACGGTAAGGGTGCTGCTGACCTGGTTGGCGATCATGCTGATCTCGGTGTAGGCCTTCCGGCGCAGGTCGATGACCTCTTTGGCCATGTCGAGGTAGATGTTGCCCGCCGGGGTGGGGTTCCAGCCGTTTTTCCCCCGGGTGAAGAGCTTGGTGCGCAAACTCTGCTCCAGCTTGGCGATGGACTGGCTCAGGGCGCTGGGGGAGACAAAGAGCCGCTCGGCGGCCCGGAACAGGCTGCGCTCCTCCGCCAGGGTCAAAACGTACTCCAGCTGACGTGTATCCACCGGACATCCCACCCATCCGATTTAGATTATGTGATACCATGATAGCAGAAACTTCAGGGAGAATCAACCGGCCGCCCGCCGGAGCGCGGGCGGGGCAATGACAGGAATGGACGGATCGAAAAAAGGAAAGGAAGTTATCACATGTTAAAGAAATGGACGTCTCTCCTTCTCGTGTCGGCAATGGCTCTGTCCCTCACCGCCTGCGGCGGCCCGAAGGAGCCGGAGGGGCCGGACGCCTCCGGCGCCGGGTCCGGCCAGGTCACGGCGGACCCCAAGTACCCCGCCAGCGGGGTGCTGACCTCGGTCATCGCCTACACCGCGGGCGGCACCTCCGACAACATCGTGCGCAAGCTCTCCGCCCTCATGGCGGAAGAGCTGAAATGCAGCTCCAACTGCGTCAACGTCACCGGCGGCTCGGCCTCCGTGGCGGGGATGAAGGTGCTGGAGGAGGGGAAGCAGGGGGACATGGCCCTGGGGTACCTTCTGCCCGCCGCAAGCTCCTGGGATGTTCTGGGCTATCTGGAGGGCAGCACATGGTCGGACTGGTACTCTTTCGCGGCGGTCCAGTCCCCCTTCTGCTTCAGCGTATCCAAGAATTCCGGCTATACCACCATCGAGGAGGTCTTTGACGCGGCCAAGGCGGCGCCGGGGCAGATGAAATGGGGGAACGCCGGCATCGGCAGCGCCATCCACCTCTCCGGGCAAATGCTGCTGGACGCCGTGGACGTGGACGCCATCGCCGTGCCTTACAGCGGCGGCAGAGAGGCGGCCACCAACGTGATGGCGGGGGAGATCGACTGGGTCTGGGCCAGCGTGGGAGACGTGAAGGACCTGCTGGAGAGCGGCGACCTGGTGTGCCTGGGCACGGTGAACACCCAGGAGATGGAGATCGACCGGGTGGACGGCACGTCCTACCAGGTGCCCTCCCTGTTTGACGCCTACCCCGAGGCCGCCGCAAACGCCGCCGCCCTGGGCTACTACGGCATGGCCCTGCCCAGGACCACGGAGGCCAGCCAGCTTCTGGCGTTCCAGGCGGCCTTTGACAAGGCGGTCAACTCCGACGAGTTCAAGGAGTACGCCGAGAGCCTGGGGATGATCCCCGTGTGCATCCACGGCGAGGAGATGGACAAAATGATGGCCCAGGCGGAATCCCTGTACGCCTGGACGCTGTATGACCAAAACCTGGCCGCCAAGGGGAAGAATCCGGCGGATATGGGGATCCCCTCCATTGCGGATTTCGATTACAGCAAGCTGGATCTGAGCAAGGTGAACCCCTGGCCCCAGGGCTGAGGAGACCGCCCGCGGAGCGCCGGAGCCTCCGGCGCTCTGCGGGCCCCTTGAACGAAAAACGCTGATCCACCTTGTGGGGAAGGGATGGCTGACGTGTCAAAATTAAATTGGAAAAACAGCATAGAGGGGCTGGTCATCACGGCCCTGGGCCTCATGATGCTCGCCCTGGCCCTGAGCATCGAGAACAACCCGGTGAGCCTGGACATCGGATGGGTCAATCTGTTCGCCCAGGCAAAGTTCACCCCCACCATCGCGGCGGCGGCGGTCCTCATCCTGGGGATCCTGCTCACCGTCAAACAGCTGAAGGGGACCCACGCCAGCGCCCATATCTCCAAGGAGGAGCTGAAACGGCTGGCGGTGATCCTGCCGCTGATCGCGGGATACCTGCTGGCGGTCTACTTCAGCAATTTCACGGTGCCCACCATCGTCTATACGGTGGCGATCCTGTTTTATCTGAACGTGAAAAAGAAGAGCCCCTGGAAGCTGGCCCTGATCTGCGGGATCTATGTGTTTGTGGCCCTTATCGTCCTGCCGAAGCTGATCGGGCTGCGTCTGCCCTGATGGAGGTGTTGAAATGTCTGGTTTGATGGCGGAGTGGTCCTACCTCGGCACCACGATTGGCAATATCCTGACCTCCGCGCCCACGCTCCTCTACCTGTGCGGAGGGGTGATTTTGGGCTATATCATCGGCGTCATCCCCGGCCTGGGGGCCACCATGGGCATGGCCCTGGTGCTGGGCGTGATCTTCCGCCTGCCCCAGGTGGAAGGGCTGGCGCTGCTGATCGGGATCCTGGTCTCCTCCATGAGCTCGGGGGGCATCACCGCCTCCCTGGCCAATATCCCTGGCACCTCCGCCGCGGCCGCCACGGTCATGGACGGATATCCCATGACCAAGAAGGGGCGGGGGCGGGAGGCCTGCGGCTACGCCTATGTCTCCTCCTGCATCGGCTCCATCCTGGCCATGATCCTGGTGTTCTTCATCCAGCCCTTCATCGCGGCGGTGGCGCTGAAATTCGGCAACTGGGAGACCTTCCTCTTCTGCCTGTTCGGGGTGATGCTCTGCGGCTCCCTGGTGGGGGGAGACCCCATCCGGGGCTGGGTCTCCGCCTTCGTGGGGATCTTTGTCTCCATGTGCGGGGCCGAGGCGGTCCAGTCGGTGGTCCGGTACAATTTCGGCACCACCAAGCTCCTGGGGGGCGTGAGCTCCGTGGTGGCCATCCTGGCCCTTTTCGGACTGGGGGAGGTCATCTACACGCTGAGCAGGCCCACGGAGATCCGGGTAAAGGCGGAGTCGGGCTTTCCCATTGTCCGCATCCCGGTTTTCCTGAAAAACATCCCCAATATCATCCGTTCCCTGCTGGCGGGGCTCTGGGTGGGCTTCATTCCCGGCATCGGGGAGTCGGCGGCCTGCTGGTTCTCCTATGATCTGGCCAGAAAGCAGGAGAAGAACGGCAAGGACTTCGGCACCGGCGTCCCCGAGGGCATCATCGCGGCGGAGGTGGCCAACAACGCCTCCAGCGTGGGGGCCCTCATCCCCAGCCTGGCCCTGGGCATCCCGGGAAGCGGCTCCACGGCGGTGTTCATCGCGGCCCTCTTCCTCATTGGCTACCGCCCCGGACCCACCCTGATGACGGACTCTCCCGGCGTGCTGTGCGCCATCACGGTGCTCTTCATCCTGGCGGCGCTGGTGATGATGGTGGCGGGGTACTTCCTCAGCCGCTTCGCCATCCGGTTCCTGACCCTGGAGGAATCCCTGCTGATGCCGCTGATCGCCATCTTCTGCGCCATCGGCGCCTTTGCCACCACCTACACCAAGTTCAGCCTGATCCTTTTGCTGGTATTCGGCGTCCTGGGCTATCTCATGAAGGTGTTCGGCTACCCCATTCCCCCGATGCTGCTGGGGCTGCTGGTGGGCAATACCATGGACACCGCCCTGCGCCGGGCCATGATCCAGTACAGCAACGACCCCCTGGCCATGGTCACCCGCCCCTTCGGCATCGCCATCTTCGTGTTCCTGCTCATCATGCTCTACTTCAGTGTGCGCACCACCAAATCCACGAAGTCTTCGTCCAAAATGGCGGAGAAAATGGAGGAGGAGCGTAAGGCGGAATTCACCTCAGAGGAGGACGGCGGAAAGCCCTGAGCGGAGCGGTCCGGCAATTCCATAAAAATGATAAAGAGGCCGGGAAATCTATGATTTCCCGGCCTCTTTATTGTGAAAAAACGGCTCAAAGCGCTCCCTGTTTTTCCCGGGCCTTGATGGCCTTCTTGTTCTGATACATGGCGTCGTCCGCCCGCTTGAACACGTTGGCAAAGACCAGGTCCACGCTGGGGTCGTAGACGGCGATGCCCCGGGCAATGGAGAGGCGGCTGTCCGGGCGGGCAGTCTCGTTGTGCTCCGCCATGTCCCGCTCGAAATGCTCCAGCAGCGCCGGATAGCTCTCCAGATCGCCGTTTTCCAGGATCACGGCGAACTCATCCCCGCCGATGCGGTAGACGGGGCTGCGCTTGAAGGTCTTGCAGATCAGGCGGCAGGCGTCCACGATCAGCATGTCGCCGAAGTCGTGGCCGTAGGTGTCGTTGACGTGCTTGAGGCCGTTGATGTCCAGCACCACCACTGCGAATTCCGGAAGGCCCGTGCGCATCCGGTCCTCCATCTGGCGCTCCGCCTCCTGGTAGGCGGTCTTGTTTTTGACCCCGGTCATGGGGTCCCGGTAGGCCAGGCCGTTGATGTAGCTGATGTACTGCTGCAAATGCTCCACCGTCTTCTGGAAGCTGTCCGCCAGGGCCCCCACCTCGTCCTTGGTCTGGGTGCTGATGGATACGGACAGGTCACCGTCGGCGATTTTTTTCGCCGCCTGGTTGAGCTCTTTCAGCGGGCGCACCAGTCGCCGGGTGAAAACCAGGGTCAGGGCCACGGAGAGGGCGCTGACCAGCAGGAGGGCCACGCAGCTTTGCAGGATCAGGCCGTTGCGTCCGGCGTCGATCTCCTTGACCGGGGCGGTGACGGCCAGGCGCATCCCGTTGCGCAGGGTGCGGAAGGCCAGCTCCCGCTTTTCCCCGTTCCGCTCATAGGCGAACAGGGCGCTGCCGGAGGTCCCGTTCTCCAGCTCGGCCACCACGGGCAGGAGGCTTTTGTCCGCGGCGGCCATGGGCGTGCCCAGGGAGATGTCCTTGTGGTACATCACGGTCCCCTGACCGTCGGCCAGGAAGGCGTATCCGCTGTCGTAGAGCCGGATGCTCCCTACCATATCCTCGATGACGCCGAAATCAATGTCCATGCCCACCACGCCCACGGTCTGGTTGTCCCGGTAGAGGGGGATCACGTAGGAGATCATCTGTACGTTCAGATTTTGGTTGAAATAGGGGGACATCCAGATGGCCTGCCCGTTTTTCACGGGGATGTAATACCAGCCCACGTGCTCCACGTCCGAGGGGCTGTACCCGGAAAAATCGGTGGGGGTAAGCTGCTGAAAGGTGCCGCTGCGCTCCGTTTTGCTCCACAGCAGGCCGGAGGTGGGCGGGGTGAGCTCCGGGTTGAAGCGGACATAGACCGCCAGGGCGCCCTCGGTGTTACCGGCGGCGTTTACCGCCACCGATTCCAGCTTCCGGGTGTATTCCTCCAGATAGTCGGGATCTGTTTTCAGCCGCTCCACGCTCTCCAGCCGGTCCAGCGTGTAGATGGACAGGGTCTTGACCGACTGCTCGATGCGGGTGAGAAGGCCGTTCAGCTCTGCGGATTTTTCCTCACACAGCAGGTTCATGATCTTGGCGGAATCCCCATCCACCACCTGCTGGGCGTTCAGGATGCCCGCCCCGCCGATGACCACCGAGGAGAGCAGGACGCAGCCCAGAATCAGCGCGATGAATTTGGTTTGGATCGACTTCATAAAGTGTACCTCACAATCGAGCGGCCGTGATGTGGGCCGCAGCCGGTACTTTTCCGGCAGCGGGGCTGTGTTCCGCGCTTCCCGCTCCAAACCCGCCTTCCGGGGAAGACGGGCTTGGAGCGGAAGGGGGCTTTTGCCCCCTCCGCGCGCTGTGGATTGAGGGTCAGGGCTCGCCGGTCAGCTCTGTCCAGGTCTCGTGGATCCCGTCTTTTTTGCGGTCGAAGCCGTGCCCATTGGTGGCCTCCTGGATGGGGAGGTAATACCACTTATCCGCCTCGGCGTTGTCCGGCCAGGTCTTCATGCCGGGCAGCAGGTCCTCCGCCGTCTCGGGCAGGCGGCCCAGGACACGGTTGATGATGGCGATGGCCTCGGCCCGGGTGATGGCCCGGTCGGGGGCGAAGGTCCCGTCCCCGACGCCGTTCACCCAGCCGTAGGAGGCCGCCCGGTTGATCTCCTCCCTGGCCCAGTGGCCGGCGGTGTCGGAGAACAGGTCGGTGCCCGTGTAGGGGAGGCTGGCGAACCGGGAGGCGATGGCGGCGAACTCCGCCCGGGTGATGGGCAGATCCGGCCCAAAGGTGCCGTCCCACCGGCCGGTGATGATGTCCGCACCGGCCAGGGTGGAGACGGCCCCGCTGTACCAGGCGGACGCCTCCACGTCGGGGAAGGGGCTGTCGGAAGTCTCATACCTGGCGCGGACGTCTTCCCGGAGCAGCCGGTAGAAGATCATGGCCACCTCCGCCCGGGTGATGTCGGCCTCCGGGTGGACCAGGCCGTCGGAGCGGCCGATGATGTAGGCCGTGTGGTCCTGGGTGTTGAGCCACTCGCTCACGCCCATCTTGTCCGGGGCGGGAACGGGCTTGGCGGCCTCCGGGGGCTTTTGATTCGTGCCGCCGCTGCTGGAGCTTCCGCCCGACGCCTTGTCGTAGTAGAGGGCGTAGGTGGAGAATTTGCTGGCGAAGACGTAGGCGTATGGCCCGCTGACATAGAAGCTCTCCTCCGTGGGCGCGGCGCCGGCGGCGATGGGCGTCAGACTGTTCACCTGTCCGTTGTGGAAACGAAGGAGCTGGTAGCCTGTTTGTCCCTGGGCCTCGCTGGGAAGGGGGATGGCGACGGTCAGCCGTTCCTTCGTGTCCCGGATGGACTTGACCGTTCCCTCTCCCGCCAGGGGCATGATGAGCATCTCCACGCTGAGGTCCACGAAGAGGCCGTTGATCTTGCCGTCCGCATGGGCTTCGATCTGTTCCTTCTCATACATGTTTTTCGCCGTGCCGGCGGTGAGGCGGATCTCCACCGTGCCGCCGTCGGCGACTGTCTGCGTCGCGCTGGTGTCCGCCAGGTAAAGATCCGTTTCAAAGAGGCCGGGCAGCCCGTCCACAGCCACCTCGGGCGCGTCCGGCTCCACCTTCACCACGCTCTGCGTGCTGCCCACGATGGTCACGGTGAGGGGATCGCTCCTGCCGTCCTTTATGGTCACCATCTGGGTGACCTTGTAGCCGCGGCTGTCCATGGCGACCAGGTTGTACTCGCCGTCGGCCAGGCCCTCGAAGTGGAATCTGTCTCCGGGGCTCAGGCTGTCCTGGCTGGCTACGAAGGTGCTGCCCTTTTCGATGGTGACCGTGATGGTGGTCCCGCCCGGCGCGCCTGGATCTTCGACCTTACCATCGATGACGCCGCTGGGCGGCGTCTCGGACTGGGTGCGGAAGCGCAGCGTGTCGACGGCCGTATTGCCCTGGCTATCGGTGGCCGTGAGCCGCACCTCATATTCCGTGTCCGGCGCCAGGCCCTCCGCAGCTACCGTGTAGGTTGTCGTGGCAGAGACGGGAGCGTCGTCACGGGCCAGTTCGACCCACTCTGCCTCCCCGTCCCCCGCTTTGTGGTATTCGCGGTATTCCAAGGCCTGGGCAGCGATGGGATAGCTCTTCTTGGTCACGGTTCCGCCCAGCGTCACCTTGCCCACATCGTCCCGGTCGAATATGGGCGGAGCCAGCTGGACGGCGGGGGCGGCTTTGACCTTCGCGATGACGGTATCCAGGGTCAGGTCTTCCCAGCCGTCCCGGGTGACTTTGACCCTGATCGGGGTTTCCCCTTCCGGGCCTACCTGGGGGATGTCTTGCGCGAATTCGGTCCAGGTGGTTCCGCCATCCGTGCTGTACTGGTAATAGATCTTGTCCCCGGGCCAGGTCCCGGTCACCGTCACGCCGTCGTGTTTCAGCCTGTCGTAGTTGCCCACGTAAGGCGTGGCCGTGACCCCCTCGATCTCGTAGCCCTTGACGGTGAGATGCCCGGTTTCATATTGGAAGGTATAGTTGTCGGCGCGGCCGCCCGCCACTAGGATGGGAACCGGGACGGACTGCTTTGTGGTGGGGATCTCGGTGACGATGGCGGGGGGCATGTAGCCCGCGGCGGTCTCGGCGGTCTCACTGTTGACAAAGCCTTCGACCTCGATCTCCAGCTTGGGCGGCACATCCTTTTCCGGATTTCCGACCCGGATGGTCTCGTCCTTGAATTTCGCCGTCAGATCCTTCGGGGTGATGGCGTAAGGATGGGTCGCGCTGCTGGGCAGGGCGTAGTTGGGATTGTCCACCCCGGCGGCCGAGGCGGTGTAGCTGCCCACGTTCTTCGCGCCGCCGCCGGCCACGGTGACCTCGCAGATGTCGCCGGGCACCAGACCGGTGGCATTGGCGGTGACGTTTTTCTCGGTTCCGCTGTAAACCAGGTCGCCGTCCATCCAGGTCAGGCCGATTTCCAGGGGCGTGACGGCGGCGCTGGTGGGAACGGAGGTCAGCGTATCGGTGGACAATTTATAATTGTCCTTCGCATCGCCGCCAAGGGTGATGCCGGTGATCTCGACCGTCTTGTTCAGGGCCACATCCTTGCCATTTACCGGGGGCTGTCCCTCTCCCCCGGTAAAGGTGAAGGTCCCCTCGGCGCTGACCTTGGTTTCGTCGCCCTCCACCAAGCCGGAGAGCAGAATGGTCCCTTGGGTGCCGGCATCACCGTCATAGGTTTTACTCTCCGCCGAGCCCAGGGACGGGAAGACCTCTTTCGGGGTGATGGTGATGGTGTTGCTGCCCGTCACGTCTATGTAATTGGGCAGGGTCACCTTATACCAGACGGTCTTGCCGGTGACCACGTTTGTGCTCATTTCATCTCCGGACGCCAGCTTGTGCTCGTCTGTACACGCGGCGTCCCTATAATAGGTGATCACCGCGCCCTGGGGGGCGCTGACCAGGATGCCGTGGGGCCTGCCGTCGTACACGCGGTTATACCCGACAGCGCTGACCCCCATGATGGCGGGATTGATGGTGAGTGTGACACCTTCCAGCTTGAAGGTGTAGTTGTCGGCCTTTCCGCCGGTCAGGGTAATCGGGTGTGTGCCGACATTTTCGGGGATGGTCCCGCTGACGGTGGGCGCCTCGTAACCCGCCGCGGTGACGGGGCTCTCGCCGTTTTCAAAGCCCTCGACAACGAGCTCCAGGTCCGGCTTATTGCCGTAGGTGATCGCCTGGGTTTTGAATTTGACCGTCAGTTCCTTTGGCGCGATGGTGTAGGTTTGGGTCACATCGGTGGGCAGCACATAGTTTTCGTCGGAGAGGGAGACGGCGGTGGCGGTATACTGTGTGCCGGGGGAGTTCACGTTGGCCTCGCCGCCGCCGGTGACGGTGATGGTGCAGGTGTCGTCCAGCGCCAGATCGGACGCCGGTACGACGGCGTATACATTGTGGGACCGGCCGGTGTAGGTCAGCCCCTCATGGTTTTTCCAGTCCAGCCCAACTACTTTTGGCGTGATGCCCACGCCCAGAGAGGCCCCTCCTTTGACGGTGGTGGTGGAGAGCACATAGTTTCCCTCGTCGGGTCCGGTGAGGAAAAGGCCGCTGGCGGTGACGGATTTGTTTTCCCCCGCGTTTTTGTCTGTAAAGGTGATGGAAGCCGCCGCAATATTGATGCTGTCGCCATTCACCACGCCGGCAAGTCCCAGCTTCGTCTGACCAATGGCGTTATTGGTGCCGTCATATTCCCGGGTGGGGGAGTTGCTGGCGGCGATGGTGGGCGTGACTGTTTTCGGAGTGATTTGAATGGTGACGGTGCCGGGTTTAGTTTCATATCCAGGGGCGGTTACTTCATAGTAAAGCGTCGTATTCGTTACGTCCCTAAAATTCAGGTTCGTAACTTCCTGTGTTTTGTCGATGTCCGTATAATATTTGATGCTGAGGCCCCCCGGTGTGGGGTCGCCGGGTCCGACGATGGTTGGTGTGTGAATTTCACCGTCATACTCACCGATGTAGTCCTGGATCAGCGCGGTGCCAAACGTTCGGTACAGCACCTTCAAAGTTCCGCTGACAGGAGCGGCGAATTCATAGTTTTTCGCGCTGCCGCCGCCGGGGGTAAGGGAGTAGTCTCCGGGCGTCAGGGTGTCCGTGTCAAAGTCGGGATCCAGCAGGTCGAAGGAAGTACCGTTCAGCGTTCCCGTCAGGGAGGTGGGCGCGGTATAGTCTAGCCCTAAGCCCGTCGGCGTCTCACCGCTGACAAAGCCCTGAACGGTAATGCTTTTTGCGGCGTCTGGGAATGTATCCATGTAGATAACCGCCCCACCCTCGTATTTCGCCGTCAGGGTGGCTTTTTGAATGGTATAGGCCTGGGAAACTGTGCCGTCTTCGGGCAGCTTGTAATTGGGGTTGGACAGGTTCGTGGCGGTGGCGGTGTGGATATCCGCGTTTTTTTCACCGCCGCCGGTGACGGTGACGGAGCACACGTCGCCCGGAACCAGGTCGGAAGGTTTGACAACGGCGTACACGTCGGAGGGCTGGCCGTCGTAAGTCCGGGAATCGGCCCCTTCCCACTTCAGCGTGACTGCCCTTGGGGTGATCTTCGCAGTGGTCTCCTGATCAAGCAGGGTCGTGTTGGTCAGGACGTAGTTCACCGCGCTCGCATCGTCCAGCTTGATCCCGGTGGCGCTGACATACTTGCCGTCCCCCGCGTTTTTGTCGGTAAACTGGATGGTTCCTGTGGCCGTGGCCAAGACCGTGCTGCCCGACGCGTCCTTCAGCGTGATGATGGGGGTGACGCCGCTGGGGAGAGCGGTGCTGCCGTCATATATCTTTTCCGTGCCGTCAAGGCCGGTGACGCCCGTGGCCGTGACCGGCTTTTTCGCGATCACGACCTGGGCGGAGCCCAGCACGTCGGTATAACCGTTCTTGGACACCTTGTAGTAAACGGTGTAGCTTTCCGCGTTCGTATAGACAAAAGGCGTTTCACCGTATGGGCCGTTCAAATCCGTGGAGTAGGTGACCGCTGCGCCCTCCGCCGCGCCCGTCCGGGTTACCGTGATGCTGTATCCATTGCCGTCGTAAATGACCGCGACGCCCCCGGCGGTCACGCCGGCCGCCATGCTGGCCGGGTTGATGATCAGATTGCCGGGCACATAGTTTGCAAATTGGTAGTTTGCCGTCGCGTTGGCGTCGGGATCGGCGTTGGAGGGCTTCAGCTCGTATGTGCCGACCGCCGTGAGCGTGGAGGGGTCGGCCAGAATGGCGGGCGCCTGATAACCGGACAAGCCCTCCGGCGTCTCCCCGTAGACAAAGCCTGTCACCGTTACCTTGAGCTGGGGGGTGTCCCCAAAGCTGATGGTCTCCCCCGCGTAGGTGACGGTGAGGGGGGCGGGCTTCACCGTGACGGTGGAGACCGCGCTGGCGGTGATGGCCGACACGCCGCCCCGGGTGGAGGTGACCTGGCAGTAATAGTAGTGCTCGCCCACTCCGAGCCCCTTGGGGACGTAATAGCTGGCGCCGGTGGCGCCGCCGATGAGCGTGCCGCCCTGGTTTGTCTTGCTGTCGCTCTGATACCACTGATAGCTCAGGGTTTCTCCCGCGCCGGCGGAAGCCCCCACCGCCAGCATACAGTCAAAGGCGCCGTAGCCGTAGACCAGGTTGGCCGTCTCCTCGGGGCCCGTGACCTCGGAGCCCTTGAGCCATTGGGCGGTCAGGGTCAGGGAGGCGGGGACGCCGAGCTCCTGTGCCGTGCCGCCGGCGGTGACCACCAGGTGGGGCGTTCCGCCATTGTCGACGGAATAGGAGATGATGTCGTCCGCGTGGAGGAAGAGGTCCGAATAGGGCGCGGACACCTGCCAGCCGACAAACTGATACCCGTGCCGGAAGGGCGCTCTCAGTACCAGCGCTCCGCCGGGGTCACCGCCCTCGCCCAGGGCGTAGGAGGCGTCGATCTCGTAGACCGTCTGCCATACCTCGGACACGGTCTCCGTATGTTCGACATTACCTTCGTCCGTCCATTTGAATTCCGTATCCTGGCCGTATGTGCCGCCGTTGGGTTCCAGGACCAGCGTGGTGGTGGGGAGGGGGATTTTCGTCTCCGTCCACTGGGCGATCAGGACCATGCCCTCCTCGGTGGGGAGGCTTACCTTGCCGCCGCTGTCCCGCAGGAAGGTGTCGCCGGTGGCGGGATCCGTCACGTAGCGGATCACGGCGCCGGTGGAGAGGACCGTCTCGGTCCCCGCCGCCAGCCAGCCCATGAAGGTATAGCCGTCCCGGAAGGGCGCCGCCAGAGAATAGGAGGTTTGGCTGCTCCCCACCGCCACTGCCGCCAGAGCGACCTCTTCCTTCTCGTATTCTCCGCCCTGGGGGTCGAAAACAAGGGTGCTGTCCTTGGCGAAGAGGATGGAGACGTCCCGGGGGCTGGCGGGGACGACGCTCTCGCCGTCACCGATGCGGAAGCTGAGGTTCGTGAAGGCCTCCAGAAGCCTGTCCTTGGTGTAATATACACCGTCCACGTAGCCGCCGTTGAAGGAGTACCCGGCTTTGGGGATAACGGTCAGCTTCACGCTGTCGCCCAGCGCCAGGCTTTTCTCGTAGGGATTGCCGGAGGTCACCTCGGGGAGCTTTCCGTCGACAAGCCCGTCCGGGTCGCTGACCTGGACCGTGCCGCCCACCGTGGCGGAGACGGCCAGGGGCCGCCGCTCCTTGGGCTTCACCATGGAGAAAAACACGTTGTCCAGCAGGTTGCCGCAGGAGTTGCTGGCCGGGCTGGAGATGCTGACGAAGGCGAACATGGTTTTGTCCTGTCCCGCCGGGACGGTATATTCGCCGTCCACGGGGTACCACGCGTTAAAATCGCACCTCAGGTATTGGCAGTTCATGTCGGGCGTCAGATAGGTGTAGCGCTGGAGCTTTCCCGCGTACCTCGCGAACACCGCCTGCGTATTTGTGCCCACCTTGTTTCCGTCCTTTTTATAGGCGGTGATGGCCTCGTTGACCTGGGTGATGGAGCCGATCCACACCTCCATGGTCTCCGTGCCGGTCTTGGCTCGGGCGCGGTGGTCCAGGCCCCAGTACAGCGTGTTGCCGGGGTCGGTGGCCACCTCCTGGTAGAGCGCCGCCACCATGTTGGCGTTCAGCTCCGCGAACTGCTTGCCCTCGGAGGCGGTCCGGGTGCCATAGGCGTTGTAGGAGTTGTTCAGGTTTTTGGAGGGGCGGCCCAGCTCAATCTTGTGGTCGCTGGCCGTGGTTTTCCACTCGATTTTCTTGTTTTTGCCGTCCGGTGTGGTGGCGTCGTTCCAGAACTGGCTGAAGCTGCTGCCATTGACCGGAGTCTCGAAGCTGCCGTTTTGCAGGGAGGTGTTCAGGCTGTTCGTCGCCTTCCACACCGCGTACAGGGTGATCTGGGCGGTGTCGATGGCGCTCAGCCCCGAGATGCTCCGGCCATTCTCAAAACCGCTGTCCGGCACGGTGGCGGTGGGGCTTTTCGACCAGCCCGTGAACAGGAACTGGGTCCCAGCCCCTCTTGTGGCCTCCGGGAGCGCGTAGAGTTCCGTATAGGCCAGATCCACCGAAAGCTCCGGCGATCCGCCCTCCACATGGCCGCCGTTGGGGTTGAGGATCAGCGTATACTGGATGTCGTCCCCTTCGGCGGAGATGGCGATATCCCCCGTGGGCCAGGGGACCCGGACCTCTCCTGTGACCGGGTTGTAGGTGAAGTCCTCTCCGGCCTGGGCGGCCGCGCTGCCGATGGTGACGGACACACTTTCCGGCAGCTTATAGCCCGCCACGGGCAGCAGGATGCCGGACCACACCTTGCCGTAGGCGGCGTTCCCGGGGCCAAAGTGCTGGCCGTCCGCCTGGATATGCTCGCCTGAGAGGGAGACATCCAGCGGGCCGGAAATGCGGACCTCGCCCGCCGCCGGATTCGTCACCAGCTCGCTTCCCGGGAGGGAGAATTTCACCGCGTTGACAAATTGTGTGCTCACGCCGGGCGCGGTCCCGATCACGACGGTTCCCGTGTCGGTGGAGAGTGGGTTTTGCAGCCGGATGCCGCCGGGGGCGCACTTTACCGCGTCCTTCACCAGGGCCCTGCCCCCGGTGAGGGAGCTCAGGTCGATGCCGTCGAGGATGACGGGCCTGCCCTTCACCTGGACGATTTTGTCCCCGGTGACGGCGGCGGAAGGCTCCTGCCCGCCGCCGTGGACCGACTTGACCCTGCCGCCCGCCAGGGTGACGAGGGTGCCGGAGACCGGGTAGACCTTGAAGCCGCCGTAGACCGTATAGGCGGAGAGGTCCGCGCCGTCCTGAGGGGCGCCGAGTGCGTCAGCTTCCGCCAGGGACAGCTCGCCGGGGTCCAGCGTGCCGTTTCTGTTTTCGTCGATGTAGATGGTGGTGCCGCCGTTGAGACCGTCTGTCACCAGCAGGGCGGAGCCGTTGGCGTAGATGATATGGTTCACCGTGTCCACCGTGGGGAGCATGACGGACGCCTTCCAGGCGGCGTAGAGCGTCAGCGTCCCGGAGCCCTCCGCCCCGGCCTTGTCCCACACCCGGGCGCCGGTCCCGTCCGCCTTGTAATACTGGTCTCCGCCGCCGTCGATCTCGGTGAAGTAGCCCTGGAAAACGTACTGTTCCGCCGGGGACATGACCGGGGGCGTGGGCATAGCGACGGCGGGCATGTCCTCGCCCAGAACCACGTCCACGGTCCCCGTGGGGCTGCCGTCCGGGCCCGTGCCGCCCCGGTAGTCCAGGGTGAGGGTGTATTTGACGCCTTCGGGGGTGGTGGGCGATTGGGAGGTATAGGAGGTGGCGGCACCGCCGCCGGCATTGCCGCCGCCGCCCGCGCCGCCGTACACATGGCGGCCGTTCCTATCACCTACTCTAGCTCCGCCTTCGCCGCCGCTGATCCCGCGGTTTCCGGAGTAATTGACTTCATTTGTGTCATTGCTGGCACTGCCGCCATAGCCGCCCGCGCCGTTTTGGTAACCGAGACCGCCGCCGCCGCCGCTGCCGCAAAAATAGGCGCGGCCCGGTTCCTCATATGAGGAATGATGGCCGGAGCCGCCGCCGCCACCGCCGCCGCCGCCACCGCCGCCGGTGCCGTAGCCCGCGCCCGGCCAGCCGCCGCCACCGCCGCCGCCACCGCCGCCGCTGGAAGAACAGCGGTCTCTTTTAGAGACATAGCGTCTTTCTCCCCGCGTACCGCCGCTGCCCGCGCCGCCGCCGTAACCACCGGCACCGCCCGTGTATGTAAGGGAGGCGGAGCCTTGGTACAGGGTTCCGGCGCTGCTGGCGCTGCTGCCTATGTTGCCATTATTACCACTTACGCCGTCTGTCTCATCGCCGGG
The DNA here is from genome assembly GCF_038439875.1 of Pseudoflavonifractor phocaeensis. NCBI lineage: Bacteria > Bacillati > Bacillota > Clostridia > Eubacteriales > Oscillospiraceae > Pseudoflavonifractor > Pseudoflavonifractor phocaeensis. Next base: position 442,761 of record NZ_JBCDMT010000003.1, on the reverse strand, counting down.
CTTGGCATTGCTCAGACCACCGGTGCCACCGGAGGCACCAATGCCGCCGCCGGTTCCGATGCCGGCTCCCGCGCCGCCGCCGCCACCGCCGCCGCCACCGCCGTCGCCGGGATTATCCGCGTCAGAACTGGGATTGCCGCCGCTGCCGCCGCTGCCGCCGCTTCCAGCTGCACCTCCATAAGCGTTCACTGTGCCGCCCAAGGCGTACAGCGCAGCCCGGTCGGGTAGGTAGATACCCGCACCGCCGCCGCCGCCGTAACTGCCGCCTGAACCTGCATAGGCATAAGACGCCCCATCACCATTGCCGCCGTTTCCACCCGAGCCGCCGTAAGCGTTCAGCGTGCCGCCGCCGGTGACGATCAGGGTGGAGGTGCTGGGGATGGAGATACCCGCGCCGCCGGCGGTGGTGCCGCTGCCGTCGCCGCCCCTCACCGTCAGAATTACATCCGCGGGAATGTAGATCACTACGGTGGAGTTGCTGTTGACATTGAGGCCGTTGCTGCCCCTGCTGCTGTTCGTGATCGTTGTGCTGCTTGATACGGTGTATACGGTGTTGTCGGACAGCGCGGCGCCCGCGTTGGTGGGCAGTGCGGCGCTGTTGGGCAGACCGTAAGGCTCCATTCCGGTCTGGGCCAGGAAGATCTGGTAGAGGATGAAAAAGCTGCCGTAGGTCTGCAGATCCTCCTGCCCGCCCTCGTCCAGCTCCCCCGCGTCGGTCAGCAGGGCGTACAGGGCCTCGGAAAACTCGGCCTTATCCACCGTATCGGTGTCCGCCGCCCCTGCGTCCGCCCCCACCTGCCACCGGGCCAGCAGGGTGTCGGCCCGGGCCTGGAGGGCCTCCAGAGTGACCTCTGCCTGAGCCGGGGCTTCGCTGGGAAGCGCGTTGGCGTCCTCCGGCTCCACTGTCACGGTGATGGCGGGCAGGGTGACCCCCTCCGCCAGGGTATAACCCTCCTCCAGCGCGGCCGTAAAGACGTAGGTCCCGGCGGTTTCGGGGTCATAGGCGGGCTCCGCCGTCCAGCGCACCGCGACCTCCGCCGTCCGGGACGCCTGCTCCGGGGCCTCCTCCGATTCCGTGCCGGGCTCCGGGGCGGCTTCCGCCTCCGGTTCCGGCTCCGCCGCGGGAACCGGCTCCGAAAGGACCTGCGCCGTCAGGGTCTCAGGCAGGGCGAGAGCCTCCCGCGGCGTGCCCAGGGGCGCGCTTTGTGCCGCCTCCGCCTCCGCCAGCGGCTCAAACGACCGGATCTCTCCCCGGCGCTCCGCCGCCATGGCCGGAAGGGGCAGGCAGGTGATCAGCATCGTCAGGGCGACGCAAAAGGATGCCGCCCGTCTTGTCATGGAATTATTTGTCCTTTTTTTCATGTCCGTCCTCCAACTTCTCATTCCGCTTTTGCTCCCTCTTCCGGCCCTGCTTCCTCCGCTGTTCCGACCGCCCTTCGGATGGCGTCGGCCGTGACGGGGCAGGGCAGGAACCCGCTGATCTCCCTCTGCCTGAAAACGCTCTTGGGCGTTTTTTCATCGGTCACCAGAAAGACTTTCGCCTGGGGACAGTAAAACCGCACCCCCTGGGCCACCTGCAGCCCGCCCAGCCGCTTCATATCCACCCGCGTAAACACCAGGTTCACTTCGGCGCGGAAGCTGTGCTGTACGGCCAGGGCGGGAACGTTGAAATCCACGATCTCCTCTTCGGGAAACACCTCCCGCAGGTTGCCGACCAGTTCACTGAGTCCTTCGGGGTGTGTGTCCACCGCCAGGATCGTCATAACCCCTCAACATCTCCTCTCCGCGGCCGGTGCCGGAACAGATTTTCGTGATGGGATATCCCATCACGAAAGAATCCCCATGGGGATTCTTACAGCCTTTATTGATCCTGAGATTTTATCAAGAAAAGAATCCATTTTGGGGGTTTTGTGATGAGTGGTTTGATTTCTGTGACGAATGGATGGGGCGTCCAGAAAAAGCATTTTTTTGCCCCCGCGGCAAGTTGACAACCGCCGCGGCGCTATGCTTAAATAGGAACAAAGCGAGAGATGAGTGAGGTGGGCCGGAAATGAGCGTCAGGATCGCGGTGTGTGAGGATTGCGCAAGGGACGCGGAGGTCCTGCGGGGGCAGATGGAACGGTACTGCCGGGAATATGGCCTGCCCCCCTTCGCGGTGGACGTGTTTTCCACCGGGTCCGCCTTTTCCGAGCGGTGCGTGCCGGGGGTCTACGACCTGGTTTTTATGGATATCTATCTGGAACACGAGGATGGGATGCGGGTGGTCCGGGAGCTGCGGCGGCTGGACCAGGACTGCCCCATCGTCTTTTTTACCCGCAGCGCCGACCACATGCTGGAGGCATTCGAGGTAAACGCGGCCCACTACCTGACAAAGCCCCTGGCCTACCCCAAGCTGGCGCAGGCGTTGGACCGCTGCCTGCGGCTGTGCGAGAAGCGGTCCAAGTTCATTCTGCTGCGCACGGAGAGGGCCCTGCGGAGGGTGCTTTTGAGCGAGATCGTCTTCGCGGAGGTCTTTGGGAATATCAGCGTGGTCCATCTGAAGCGGGAGGACATCCATGTCAGGATGACCCTGAAGGACCTGGAGCGGGAGATCGAACAGGCGGGCGGCGGCGCCGGGTTTCTCCGCTGTCACCGGAGCGTTCTGGTGAATATGGACCATATCACCGCGCTGCGTGACTCCGTCTTTCTGATGGATACGGGGTTGCCTGTCCCCATCTCGAAGTACAGCCGCAAGCAGGTGATCCGGGCGTATGAGGCATTCGCGCTTCAAACGATGCGGGACACCCACGCCGTCGGAGCCGGGATATGAAGGCCCGGCGGTGGGCGGCGGCCCTGGCGCTGCTGCTGGTATGCGGCCTCCCGGCCCGGGCCGGGGAGGAGCCTCCCGCCGGTGGGGAGACCCCGCCCGGGGAGGAGACGTTTTTCCCCGGCGGCGGCCTCTGGCCCGGCGGCGGAGAAGCCGGGGATGGCGAGGAGGGCCCCGGTGGGTGGGAAGAGCTGCCTGGGGGTGGAATCATCTGGCCCGGGGAGTGGCCGCCTGAGCTGGGGGAGGGGGAGAACCCCGACCCCGATCCGGAAGGGCCGGTGGATCCGTCCGCCTGGGCCGACGGTACGGTGGAGACCGCCGGGGAGCTGTGCGCCTGGATGCGGAGCCTGGGCCCCGAGGGAGGCGAGATCACCTTGGGGGCCACCGTCACCCTCGACTGGGAGGACAGCCCCTTCTTTGGCGCGAACCTGGAAAAACCCGCCGTCATCCACACCGGGCCCCACAGCCTGGTCTATGACGGCAAGGGCATCCGCGTCGTTGGCCAGGAGATCGGAATATTCCAGATAGAGGGCGAGGGGGTGGACGCCCCCGTGCTGGAGCTGCGGGGGGACCAGTTCTTCGGCAGCGATTGGAACGAGGTATTGGCCTACCAGGAGGTCACCGCCACCGGCCGGGACGGTCGGGGGGGCGTGGCCGTCCAGGTCACGTCTGACAGCGTGGTCCGCAACAACCTGGAGTATTACGAGACCCGGGGGCGCATCCACGCCTACGGGGCGGGGGCCGTGGGCCTGAAGCTGGACGTGCCCGCCCGGGTGAACTGCCTGGACATCGACGTGGGCGGGGAGGGCGCTGTGGCCATCGACGGTCCCGAGGGGACGGAGGCCTTCCTCTGCGCCCTCACCGCCGAAGCGGGGGGCCGTCCGGCGGGGGACGGAGTGGACACCGACGGCTCCATCCTGGACCAGGAGGGGGAGGGACCCCGGATCGAATGCCGGGTGGGCATCGACCCCCAGATCCCCCTGGGGACACGCCGCCGGGACATCGAGCCCATTGTGAGGCTCGACGATGTTCAGCGTTACCGCCTGACGAACGGGAACTACATAGATGTGTATCTGATTTATGACGATAACTACGACAGACGGCTGGACACCAAGCTTCCCGGCCCCGTGGACATCCCCGTGGCCCTGCCGAAGGCGCTGCAAGGGCTGGGGCTGGAGGGGGAGGGGGGACTGACCTTCCGGGCGTGGATCCGGGACCCGGCCCTGCCCATTCTGACCGACGTGGAGCGGGCGGGGGACACCCTGACCTTTTCCACCTCCGACTACTTTGTGAAGGCGGGGGCTGTCTGGGACCCGGAGACCAAGCTCTGGCGCTCCAACGACGGCGGGGAGACCTGGTCCGACGCCACGGACGCCGTGACCTGGCTGATCCGCCCCGCCGCCGTGGAGCGGTTCGCCCTGGACACGGCGGGGCTGGACCACTCCATCTCCCTGGTTCTGGAAAACGGGGCGGGCTGGGGGAATGTGGTGACCCTCACCCCCGGCGAGGAGGGCGTGCTCACTCCCGGCACCGGCGGGGACCGGGACGGCGGCGACCGGGAGGAACAGCCCGGCGGGGACGGCGGCACCCACGGCGGCGGAACGGGGAGCGGCGGAAGCTCTGATGACAGAGAGCCCAAGCCCACCCCTACCCCCAAGCCTACACCTGCCCCCCGGCCCACCCCCGGCCCAGAGCACACCCCCGGCCCCACGGCGGCCCCGACGCCCCAGGCCGCTCCGGCGGCCACGGCGGAAGCGGTTCCCACCCATGCGCCGGGGACTGTTTCCACCCCGGAGGTGACGCCGATCCCGGAGGCTTCCCCCATTTCGGAGGAGACCCCGGCGGCGGAGCCCTCTCTGAGCGGCGCGCCGGAAGAGCCCCCGGCCTTGGAGCCTGGAACGGAAGACGCCCCGGCGGGAGCGCCGGAGGTTTCCCAGCCTCCGAAGGCTTCTCAAAATGCCGTTCCTTCTGACGGGACGGACAGCTCCGCCGTCCCCGTCATCGCCGGGGCGGCGTCCCCGGAGCCCCCGGCGGAGGACACACAGACGCCCGCCCCCGCACCCAGCGCCGCCGGGGAGCCCTCTCCTGATCCAGCCGGGGAAGGGGAGGGGCGGCCCCGCTCCGGGCGGGGACTGGTTCTGCCCGCCGCTCTTTTGGTCTCCGCGGGCGGCGTGACTTCGCTGGTCACCCTCCGAAAGAAACGGGGTGGCCGCTGATGCAGAAATTAGAGGCCCAGCCCGCCAAGGCTCGGCGGGGCCGGGAAAAGCTGGGACTTCCCCTGCTGCTGCTGGCCCTGTGCCTGCTGACGGCGGTGTTTTGCGGGCTGTTATACCGGTATGACAACAAATACACCGCGCCCGGACCGGGCGCGGCGTATGGCAATATGGACCTGCGGGGAGACGTGCTTGAGACCCGGGGCCTTGTCTGGCTGGTGGACGGCTGGGCATTTTATGGCGGTGAGCCCCTCACCCCCGGAGATTTTCAAAACGGCGCCCCCGTGCCCGACCGCTATGTGTTCGCGGGGCAGCTGGGCGGCTTCGAAAGCGTGGACGGCGCGCCCCACGGCAGCGCCAGCTACCGGCTCACCCTCGCCCTGCCGGAGGAGGCGCGGACCTACGCCCTCTACCTGCCGGAGGTTTTTTCCGCCTACCGGCTGTACGTGGACGGCGTGGAGCTGCTGGCTCTGGGACGGACCGGCCCGGAGGGCTATCGGGCGGAGACGGCGGAGAAGGTGGTTTATTTCCAGGGGGCGGGACAGGCGGAGCTGCTCCTTGCCGTGTCCGACTATTCCAATACATACAGCGGGCTGGTGTACCCTCCGGCCTTTGGGCTGCCCGACGCCGTGGACGGTATGGCGGCCCTCCGGCTCAATCTGCGGACCGGGCTTCTGACCCTTACGACACTGGTCGGCGTGATCGCCCTGCTGCTCTTCGCGGCGGACCGGAAAAACCCTTTGCCCGGCCTCTACGCCCTGGTGTGCCTGTCCTTTCTGGGCTACACCTGCCACCCGGTGGTAAAGACCCTGTTCCCCGGCCTGCCCGGGCTCCACTTTGTGGAGAACCTGTCCTTCTGCGCCATGATCCTGCTGGTGTTTCTCCTGCAGCGGAAGCTCTTCGACCTGGACCACCCGGTCAATCTCTTCGGCGTCTGCTTCGGGGCGTTGGTCTGTCTGGCGTGCGTGATCTACCACCTGCTCCTGCCCGGGGCGGGGCTGGGGCTGATCCTCGCCTACTCCAAGCTCATGGGCCTTTACAAGTGGTTGGCCGCCGTCCTGCTGACGGCGGGGGCCTGCTTGAGCCTTCGGCAGGGGGACGAGGCGGCGCCCCGGGCCAGGGTCCTCCTGTGCGGGATGGCAATCTTTGACGCCGCGCTGGTGATGGACCGGCTGCTGCCCCTCTACGAGCCCATCTGCTCGGGGTGGTTTCTGGAGCTGGGCAGCCTGTGCCTTGTCCTGCTGATCGGCGGAGTCCTCCTGGGGGAGATTTACAGCCGGACCGTCACGAGCCTGGCGCTGGAGGAGAACGTCCGGCTGACCCGGCAAAACGTGGCCATGCAGAAGGAGCAGCACCGGGCCATGATGGAGGCCCTTTCCTGTGAGCGGGCCTTCCGCCATGATCTGCGGCAGCATCTCTCCGTCCTGCGGGAATTTGTGGGAGCGGAGGACACGGACGCCCTCAGGCGGTATTTCGACCAGCTGGAGGGGGAGCTGCCACCCCGGTATGAGGGCGTGTTTTGTGAGAACACGGCGGTGGACGCCGTGATCCGCCACTACGCGGCCCGGGCCAAGTCGGCGGGCGTGGCGTTCACCGCGGCGGTGCAGGCGGCGGAGGAGCTGCCCTTCGGCGACGTGGACCTGTGCGTCATGTTCGGAAATCTGTTGGAAAACGCCGTGGAGGCCTGCGGGCGCCAGTCCTCGGGCGAAAGGTACATCCGCCTGTGGGCGGGCCCTTCCCTGGGGACCTATTCCATCACCGTTGAGAACAGTTTCGAAGGCGACCCCCGGCGGGAGGGGAGTGGGTTCCTCTCCAGCAAGGGGCCGCGGATGGGCGTGGGGGTGTCCTCCGTGCGGGCCACCGCCAAAAAGTATGGCGGCAGGGCCGTCTTTGAGGCGGAGGCCGGCCTTTTCCGGGCCAGTGTGATCCTGCATGGGTAGATAGGCGCAGTCAGCCGCTATCACGATATCAGAGGTGTATGGGATGTCTTTTTTCACCTTTTTAAAAAACAGCCTTTCAGACGAGCGGCAGATTCTGCGTCAAAGCGAGGCCGATCAGCTCCAGCTCCCCGCGGAGATGCTGGAGCGGCTGGACACCGAAAACGCCGTGGTCAATGTGCGGAGGCTGGTGCCCTTTTCCGCGCTGATCTTCCTGATCGAGATATTGAACCAGGCCGTCATCTTCACGGCGGATATCTCCCCCGCCGCCCACGGGGCGTATCTGGCGGCGGGCGCTTCCATGCTGGCGCTGATGGTTACCGCCGCCGCTCTGGCCTACCGGTTCCTCACGGCCCCCGTGGTGGAGCGCCGGCGCTGCAAGTCCCTCTACCGGGCCTTCTGGTGGCTCTTCAGCATCAATATGCTGGTATTCGTCGCTTTGGAGATCATCACCCGGAGACTGACCAACAACTATTTCTATCTGCTTATTCTCACCGCCGCGTTTCCCCTGCTGTCCCGGAAGGAGGCGTTTTGGCTCTTCGGACTGGATGCGGCGGTCGCCATCCACGTGGCGGTGGTGTTCGGCTTTACCGCGCAGCAGCTGCTTCAGCTGCCGCTGATCGCCGTATTTGCCCTGATCCTCTCCCGGGTGCTCTACAACGCGCACCGGAGCAACGACATCACCCTGGCGCGGCTGGAGGTCTCCAACCAAAAGCTGGCGGCGCTGGCCCGTACCGATCCGCTCACCGGTCTTTTGAACCGGCGCGGCGTCCAGGAGACGCTGGACGAGACGCTCTCCCAGAATGGCGGGGGCCTTGGCGTGGTTTTCCTGATGGTGGACATCGACCTGTTCAAGTCCTATAATGACCGCTTTGGCCACAATCAGGGCGACGTGTGCCTGCAAAAGGTGGCCGATACGCTCCGGCGCTGTGTCCGCGGCCCCGCCGACCTTGCCGCCCGGATCGGCGGGGAGGAGTTTTTGGTGGTGCTCATTGACTGTCCGGCCATGGAGGTGCTCCCCGCGGCCCAGCGGCTTCGCCAGAAAGTGCTGGATCTCGGCCTGGAGGCCGCAACCGACGCGGTGAACCGCTGTGTCACGGTGAGTGTGGGCACGGCCTCCGCCAGGGCTCCCATTGACTTTACCACCCTCTACAACCAGGCCGACAAGGCGCTGTACCAGGCCAAGAACGCGGGCCGGAACTGTGTTGTGCTGGGCAGCAGGATCGACTGCGGGACAAAATAGGTCGGGATGGTTCCAAACGGTCTTTATCTACCGAAGCCGCCGTTTTTTGGCCCGCCGCGCTCGGATGTTCACATTCATAATAGGTGTGGAGGATACGAAAAGGCCGGGAAATCACAGATTTCCCGGCCTTTTTGCCTCCACATGGAAAAACTAATCGGAAAAGGATGATCCTGCTCAGCGGGGCAGCGCAAAAAAGAAGGGATTTTGCCATCTGACAAAATCCCTTCTTTTTTGGAGCTACTGGCCGGACTTGAACCGGCGACCTGCTGATTACGAATCAGCTGCTCTACCAACTGAGCCACAGTAGCGGGGATGAGAAAGCGGGGCCGCCGCTTCCTGTTTTGGGTGTGGGCCCGCAGTGGCGCTGAGGGCTTTCACAAGTAAAAAGTTTATCATATTTTCCCTGTGCAGTCAATCCCAAAAATCGCCTCAGCCCTCCAGGCGGGGGAAGGCCAGAGCCAGCCCCGGCAGGGCCAGGCCGATGACGCAGGTGAGGGGGACGGTGACGGGGAAGAAGAGGACCTGGGGGAGGAGAAAGGCCAGGGCGGCCAGGATGGAGAGGGCGGTCCGGCGGAAGGTGGACAGAGCGGCCAGGGCGGCCGCCTTGAGGGGATGGGGCGGCGGGACGGCGTCGGAGAGGGAGGGGAAGAGGTGGAGAGCCACCCCCCACAGGCAGAGAAGCCCCGCCAGGGACAGTCCCGCCAGGGGCAGGAACATCCCGCCCAGGCTGCCGTAAAACCAAAGGGCGGAGCCCAAGACCCCCGCCGCGGCCAGCAGGGCCAGGCCCCAGCCCAGCTTGAGGAGAAAGCGGGAGCGGAAAGCGTCCCAGAATTCCCGCACGGGCTCGGTGGGCTGGTCGTCGGCCATCCGGCCCAGCACGCGGCCGAAGGCCGACAGGGCGGGCCCCAGGGTGACCACGGGCAGGCAGGCGAGGACGAAGATCAGGTTGAGCCCCGCCAGACGGCTGAACTCCCGGGACAGGACGCTGAAATACCATTTGTGGCCCCGCTTCACCGGCGGGGCGGGGGCGGGCTCAAAGGCCATGGGACGTCACCGCGATTCATGAAAAACTTCCCCCTGGGGAATTGGGACCGGAATAGAAAGGGGGCGCAGCTTTATTGTAACGTTTCCAATCAAAAATGGCAAGACTGAATGAAAAGAGGCTTCTGGTGAAATGCTACAATTTGCAAGGGATAGCTTTTGCGACTTTCCACAAAATTGTGCACTTTGCGCAAAAACTGCTTGCTTTCGCGACCGAGAAAGGCTATGATGAAACCATAGAAGTCTGGAAACGTTTCCAGACCCGGCGCGCCGCCGATCCGGCGCGAATCGAAAAGGAGGAACAATGATGAAAAAAAGATGGCTTGCCTTGGGGCTGTCCGCCGCCATGACCGTCGGCCTGCTCAGCGGATGCGGGGGAGACAGCAAAGAGAGCGCCGCCCCCGGCAACAGCACCGCCCCCGTGGAGAGCGCGGCCGCCGCGGGCGGATCCGTCTACTTCCTGAACTTTAAGCCCGAGCAGGATGAGCAGTGGAAGGAGATCGCCAAGACCTACACCCAGGCCACCGGCGTGCCCGTCACCGTGGTTACCGCCGCCTCCGGCCAGTATGAGACCCAGCTCATGGCCGAGATGGGCAAAACCGAGGCGCCCACGCTGTTCCAGGTCAACGGCCCCGTGGGCCTGAACAACTGGAAGGACTACTGCTACGACCTGTCCGGCTCCGATATTTACAAGAACCTGACCAGTGAGGACTTCGCCCTGAAGAACGGGGACGAGGTGGCCGCCGTGGCCTACGTCATCGAGACCTACGGCATCATCTACAACAAGGCCCTGCTGGAGAAGGCCGGGTACACCCAGGACGACATCCAGAGCTTTGACGACCTCAAGCGGGTGGCCGACGACATCCAGGCCCGCAAGGACGAGCTGGGGGTCAAGGGAGCCTTCACCTCCGCCGGTATGGACGGCTCCTCCGACTGGCGGTTCAAGACCCATCTGGCCAACCTGCCCATCTACTATGAGTACAAGGCCGACGGCATCTCCTCCACCGACGCCATCAAGGGCACCTTCCTGGACGACTACCGCCAGATCTGGGACCTCTATATCACCGACGCCACCTGCCCGGGGAGCGAGCTCTCCGCCAAGACCGGAGACGACGCCGTGGCCGAGTTCGCGGGCGGCGAGGCCGTTTTCTACCAGAACGGCACCTGGGCCTATGACGACGTGAAGGGTCTGGGCGACGACAACCTGGGCATGCTGCCCATCTATATCGGCGCCGACGGCGAGGCCAATCAAGGCCTTTGCACCGGCTCCGAGAACTACTGGTGCGTCAACAAGAACGCCTCTCCCGAGGACATCCAGGCCACCCTGGACTTCATCAACTGGTGCGTGACCTCCGAGGAGGGGACCACCGCCATGGCCGAGTCCCTGGGCTTCGTCATCCCCTTCCAGAGCGCCAAGGAGACCACCAACCATCTGGTGGCCATCTCCAACGAGTACGTGGCCAGCGGCAAAACCTCTGTGGACTGGTGCTTCTCCACCATGCCCTCCGAGGAGTGGAAGAACGGCCTGGGCACCGCCCTGACCATCTACGCCGCCGACCCCACCGACGCCAACTGGCAGGGCGTGGTCACCGCCTTTGTGGACGGCTGGGCCGCCGAGTACAAGCTGGCCAACGGCTGAGGGACACATCCATCGTAAGCGGAAAGGGGCGGGCCCAGCCCGCCCCTTTTTTCAACACAAACCGAGATCACGAAACGGAGGTGGATCCATGTCATGGAACGGGCCTTGAAACGCTACGCCCCCCTGTTCGTCCTTCCCACGGTGCTGGCCTTTGCCATCGGTTTTTTATTCCCCTTTCTCCAGGGGATCTATCTGTCCTTCTGCCAGTTCACCACGGTGAGCGACGCCACCTGGACGGGGATCGGCAACTACCAGCGGGCCTTTGCCGACGCCCAATTTTTGAAATCCTTCTGGTTCACCGTGGCCTTTGCCGTGGTGTCCATCGTCCTCATCAACGTCATCGCCTTCGCCCTGGCCCTGCTGCTGACCCGGAAGCTGAAGGGCACCAACCTGTTCCGCACGGTGTTTTTCATGCCCAACCTCATCGGGGGCATCGTCCTGGGCTATATCTGGCAGATCCTCATCAACTGCCTGCTCTCCCTGGCGGGCCGGCCCCTGCTGGCGCTGAACTCCGCGGCGGGGTACTGGGGGCTGATCGTCCTCATGTGCTGGCAGCAGGTGGGGTATATGATGATCATCTATATTGCCGGGCTCCAGGCGGTGCCCGACGATTTGACGGAGGCCGCCCAGATCGACGGGGCCACCTCCTGGCAGACCCTCTGGCGGGTGAAGCTGCCCATGGTGATGCCCTCCATCACCATCTGCATGTTCCTCACCCTCACCAACTCCTTCAAGCTCTTTGACCAGAACCTGGCCCTCACCGCCGGGGAGCCCGCCCACGCCACCGAGATGCTGGCCCTCAACATCTACAACACCTTCTACGCCCGGGCTGGGGCCCAGTGGAAGGGGCTGGGACAGGCCAAGGCCGTCCTCTTCTGTATCCTGGTGGTGGCCATCTCCATGTTCCAGCTCCGGGCCACCCGGTCCAGGGAGGTGCAGCAGTGATGAAAAAACAGCGCAAGGCCTCCAACGTGGTCATCACCGTCTTTCTCTCCCTGCTGAGCCTGGTGTATCTCTACCCCATCTTCATGATACTGATGAACTCCCTGAAGACCGAGCGGGCCATCACCACCTCGGCGGCCTTCCAGCTCCCCACGGCCGAGACCTTCGCGGGGCTGGAGAACTATGTCAGCGCCATCATCTCCCAGGGCTTCCTCCAGTCCTTGGGCTACTCCCTGTTCATCACCATCTCCTCGGTGGCCCTGATCCTGGTGTGCTGCTCCATGTGCGCGTGGTATATCACCCGGGTGAAGGGGCGGCTGAGCCGGGGGCTCTATTTCCTCTTCGTGCTGTCCATGGTGGTGCCCTTCCAGATGGTGATGTTCACCCTGTCCCAGACGGCGGACCGGTTCCGCATCAGCTTCTTCGGCCTCTTTGACCTGCGGCTCAACACCCCCTGGACCATCTGCATCATCTATCTGGGCTTCGGCGCGGGGCTGGCCGTGTTCATGTTCTGCGGCTTTGTCCGCTCCGTGCCGGTGGAGGTGGAGGAGGCCTCCATGATCGACGGCTGTAACCCCTTGCAGACCTTCTTCCTCATCGTCATGCCCATGCTCAAGCCCACCCTGGTGTCCGTCGGCATCCTGGAGGCCATGTGGGTCTGGAACGACTACCTGCTGCCCACCCTGGTACTGGACATCAAGAAATATATGACCATCCCCATGCTGATCCAGCATTTCCGTGGCAGCTTCGGCCGGGTGGAGATGGGACCCATGATGGCCTGCATCATGCTCACCATCATCCCCATCATCATCGTCTACCTGGCGGGGCAGAAGTATATCATCAAGGGCGTGGCCGCCGGCGCGGTGAAGGGGTGAGGGCCATGACCATCAAAGACATCGCCCAGCGGGCGGGGTACGCCGTGGGCACGGTGTCCCGGGTCCTCAACGGCCACCCCGACGTCAGCGACGAGGCCAGGGCCAAGATCCTGGCGGTGGTGGCCGAGACCGGCTTCCAGCCCAACGACAACGCCCGCCACCTCAAGCAGCGGGAGAGCAGCAGCATCGCCGTCATCGTCAAGGGCGCCCGCAACCTGCTCTTCGCCGGCATCCTGGAGGAGGTCCAGAGCCGGGTGCGCGCCGCGGGCCGGGCCGCCGCCGTCTACTATCTGGACGAGGACGACGACGAGGTGGAGCAGGCGGTCCGGGTCTGCCGGGAGCTCAAGCCCCTGGGCATCCTCTTCCTGGGCGGCAACCAAAACAACTTCGCCGACCGCTTCGAGCGGGTCACCTGCCCCTGCGTCCTGGTGACCACCCGGGCGGACACCATGGGCTTTCAAAATCTCTCCAGCGTCTCCACCGACGACGCCGAGGGGGCGGCCCAGGCCATCCGCCGCCTGATCGAGGCGGGGCACCGGCGCATCGGCGTCATCGGGGGCCACTTCTGCGCCGGCTGCGGCCGGGGGGGCGCCAACACCAGCCAGACCCGGTTCTTCGGTTGCCGGAGGGGCTTTCTGGAGGCGGGGGTCCCCTTTGACGAGGAGCTCCAGTTTCAGGCCGCCCGCTTTTCCATGCCGGGGGGCTACGAGGCGGCCAACGCTCTGCTGGAGCGGTGCCCCGACCTGACGGCCCTCTTTGCCATGTCCGACGTCATGGCCATCGGCGCCCTCCGGGCTATCCGGGACCGGGGCCTGCGGGTGCCCGAGGACATCTCCCTCATCGGCTACGACGGCATCGAGCAGGCGGGCTACTGCGTCCCCCGGCTGGCCACGGTGCGCCAGCGGTCGGGGCGGCTGGCCCGGCGGAGCGTGGAGATCCTGCTCCGGCAGGCCGCGGGGGGCGGCGGCGCCGTCCACGAGATCGTGCCCTTTCAACTGCTGCCCGGCGAGAGCATCCGGGATCTGAACGAATAGGAGGTGATGCCCTGTGGCGGGGATCACACTGAAAAACATCGTCAAGACCTATGACAACAACGTCACCGTCATCCCCGGGATGGACCTGGAGATCCGGGACAAGGAGTTCATCATCCTGGTGGGGCCCTCGGGCTGCGGCAAATCCACCACCCTGCGGATGATCGCGGGGCTGGAGGAGGTGACCTCAGGGGACCTGTTCATCGGGGACAGGCGGGTCAACGACGTGCCCCCCAAGGACCGGAACATCGCCATGGTGTTCCAGTCCTACGCCCTCTATCCCCACATGACGGTCTACAAGAATATGGCCTTCGCCCTCCAGCTCAAGAAGGCGCCCAAGGAGGAGATCGACCGGAAGGTGCGCCAGGTGGCCAAGGTGCTGGAGCTGGAGCCCTACCTGAACCGCAAGCCCAAGGCCCTCTCAGGCGGCCAGCGGCAGCGGGTGGCCCTGGGCCGGGCCATGGTCCGGGACCCGGCGGTCTTTCTGCTGGATGAGCCGCTGTCCAACCTGGACGCCAAGCTGCGCACCGAGATGCGCAGCCAGATCTCCCAGCTCCACCAAAAGCTCCAGACCACCTTCGTCTACGTCACCCACGACCAGACCGAGGCCATGACCATGGCCGACCGCATCGTGGTGCTGAAGGACGGCGTCATCCAGCAGGTGGACAGCCCCCAGGAGCTCTACGACCATCCGGTGAACCGCTTCGTGGCCGGCTTCATCGGCACCCCGCCCATGAACTTTTTCCAGGCCGGGGTGGAGCGGGCCCAGGGGGGCCACGTCCTGGTCTTTGGGGACTGCCGCGTCCCCACCCCGGCGGCGGGGCTGGAGCCCTACGAGGGGCGGGAGGTCACCGTGGGGGTCCGGCCCGAGGACATCCACGGGGAGGAGGCATTCCTGGCCCTGTCCACCTCGGGCCAGCTGGAGGCCCACGTGGACCTGGCGGAGATGATGGGGGCGGAGATCTACCTCTACATCACCGTGAACGGACAAAAGCTGATCTCCCGGGTGCCCTCCCGCATGGCCATCCGGGGGGGCGATACCGTCCGGCTGGCGGTGGACGGCAACAAGGTACACCTCTTTGACCCCGAGACGGAACAACGCATTTGAGAGGAGAGAGCGTATGACGCTGACGATCACCCTGGACACCATTGATAAGGTGAAGAATTTTGTGAACATCATTTTCCGCTTTTCCGGCGAGGCCGACCTGCGCTCCGGCCGGTACACGGTGGACGCCAAGTCCATCATGGGCATTTTCAGCCTGGACCTGTCCAAGCCCCTGGACCTGGAGCTCCACGGCAAGCCCGAGGAGGGGCTTTTGGAAGAACTGAAACGATTTTGCGTGTGATGGGATGGATGTAACGTGAGGACAAGCGGCGTGCTCATGCACCTGACGAGCCTGCCCTCCCCCTGGGGCATCGGCACCATGGGGCAGGCGGCTCGGGACTTCGCCGATTTTCTGGCCGCGGCGGGGCAGAGCTACTGGCAGATTCTGCCCATCGGCCCCACCAGCTATGGGGATTCCCCCTACCAGAGCTTCTCTACCTTCGCGGGCAACCCCTACCTCATCGACCTGGACGACCTGGCGGCGGAGAGATTGCTGGAACGGGGGGAGTACGAGGAGATCGGCTGGGGGGAGGACCCTGAGGGGGTGGACTACGGCCTGCTCTATGAAAAGCGCTGGCCGGTGCTGGCCCGGGCGGTGGAGCGGCTGCTGGCCCACCCCCCGGAGGACTACCCCCTCTTCCTGGCGGAGAACGCCACCTGGCTACCCGACTACGCCCTCTTTATGGCCCTCAAGGACGCCAACGGCGGCCGGCCCTGGCAGGAGTGGGCGGAGCCCCTCCGCCGCCGGGAGGGCCCGGCCCTGGCCCAGGCCAGGGAGGATCACAGGGAGGCCGTGGCCTTCTGGCGGGGGGTGCAGTACCTCTTTTTCCGCCAGTGGAACGCCCTGAAGGCCTACGCCAAAGGGAAGGGGGTCTCCTTCATCGGGGATCTGCCCATCTACGTGGCGGGGGACAGCGCCGACGTCTGGGCCCGGCCTGACCAATTCCAGCTGGACGGGGACTTAAACCCGGTGGAGGTGGCGGGATGCCCCCCCGACGGCTTTTCCGCCGACGGACAGCTCTGGGGCAACCCTCTCTTCGACTGGGACCGGATGGAGGCCGACGGCTTCTCCTGGTGGGTGGAGCGGATCCGCCGCCAGCGGGGGTTCTACGACGTGCTGCGCATCGACCACTTCCGGGGGCTGGAGGCGTACTACGCCATCCCCTACGGGGAGCCCACGGCCCGGAACGGCCGCTGGCGCCCCGGTCCGGGCATGAAGCTCCTCCGGGCGGTGGAGGCCGCCCTGGGGAAGCAGGATATCATCGCCGAGGACCTGGGCTTCCTCACCGACGGGGTGCGGGAGCTGCTGCGGGAGTCCGGCTTCCCCGGCATGAAGGTGCTCCAGTTTGCCTTCGACAGCCGAGAGGAGAGCGACTATCTGCCCCACAACTATGAAAAGCACTGCGTGTGCTACGTGGGCACCCACGACAACGACACCGCCCTGGGCTGGCTGGCCTCCGCCGCCCCGGAGGACCGGGCCTTCGCCGTGGACTACCTGAAGCTGACCGAAGCGGAGGGGGCCCACTGGGGCCTCATGCGGGGGGCTCTGGCCTCGGTGGCCGACCTGGCGGTGGTCACCGCCCAGGACTTGCTGGGGCTGGGAGCGGGGGCGCGGATGAATGTCCCCGCCACCCTGGGGGGCAACTGGAAATGGCGGGCCCTCCCCGGTACGTTTACCCCCGAGCTGGCCCGGCGGCTCTGTCACGAGACGGCCACCTACCGCAGGACCCGGATCAGGTAGGGACAAAAAGAGGCTCCATCCCAAGGGATGGAGCCTCTTTTTTTGCGCGGGGGAGGACCTCACCGGCCCAGGGTGGACAGAAAGCCGCATCCGCTGCCTGTGCAGCCGCCCGTGGCCCCCTGGCTTGGGAGGAGGGAGCCGTCCTGGCCGGGCAGGCCCATGCCGGACTGCCCGGGGAACGCGCCCATCCCCAGGCCGCCCTGGCCGGTAAAATAGGGGTTGTTCATCTGCCAGGGCCGGCGGCCGGGGAGGTAGAAGGTGACGAATTTCACCGAGAAAATGTCACAGGTGACGAAGGTCTGGTTGACCTCGTCATAGAGAGTCAGCACGCTGGTGCCCACGGCGTAGAGGATGCCCGCCTTCTGCACCATGGTCTGGGTGCCGATGAGAAATTCCACCACCACGAACTCGCCCAGGTTATCGGACAAAAACTGCTGCACGGACCCCCGCATGGCGGGGGTGTTGAAGTCTTGGGGGGGCGGGGTGTTGATGGAGCCGCTTTCGTTAGCGGAGTTGAGCGCGATGTCCTGCATCGCGTCGGGATAGAGTCTGGCCATAATGTCGTTTGCCTCCGTTTCAAGTCAGAGCGTAAGCATCGGTGGGGTTGTAGAAGCAGTGGTCACCGATGCGGATCACAAACTCCCCCACCTGAGTGGGGAAGTTGGGGCGGCAGTTGGGGCTGTATGGATTGAAAAACCAGAGGGCGGTGCCCAGGTTGGTCAGCCGGTTCCCGGCCATCGCCCACTCCGCGATGTCCCAGTGCACCTGCTCCAGGGCCATGTTGTAGATGTTCTGGGCGTTATACTCGCCGCCCACGGTCTCCATGGCGCAGACGAACTGCCGGGGCTGGAACACTACCTGGCGGACGGTCTTGTACCGGGAATATTCCCCGTAGGTCACGTTCACCCGGTTCATCACCACGCTGGCCACCGCCTGCATCCCGTTGTCGCCCTCGCCGCCTGCCTCGCAGGCCACGATGCGGGCCAGCAGTTCCAGGTCGGAATAAGCCATTTCCTCACTCCTTTTCGCCCGCGGGTCAGTCCGGCAGGGTGTCCTCTTCCAGCAGCGCGCTCTGACGGGACCGCTCCACGAAGGTCAGATCGTCCAGCCGCAGCAGGGCGGCGGCCAGCACCAGGATGGAGGCCAACAGGTTGACCCGGGCGGACCGGCAGGCCGCCGGATCGCTCCCGGCCTGGGCCTGGCGGTCGGCGGACAGGGCCAGACAGAGGAAAAAGGACAGCGACCCTACCACGATGGCCGCCGCGGCGTGTTTGATGGGATAGACGGAGGGGAAGCCCGACACGTCCTTCCCCTGGATGGTCCGGCACAGCTGGTCGCGCTGGATGCCCACCGACCAGTAGGACAGCAGGACTGAGAAAAGGATCAGCACCAGGAAAACAAGAGAGGTGTCCACCTGCCTGAGGGACCGGCAGAGGGTGTCTTTTTCCTCCATAGATATCCGCCTCCCTTCCGTTTCGGGTCATTCTATGCGCCGGAGGTGGCGCGGGTGCGAAAAGGAAGGAGGACGCCGGCCTCTTAAAAGAGACCGGCGTCCTCCTTGGTGGGGTCAGACCTGATAGCCGTTGAACCAGGCCCGGTCCTCAAAGGGGGCCTTGGGCGCCGCCTTGAAGGGCTTGGCGGGGATGCCGATGGGCAGGCATACCACCACCTCAACCTCCCGGGGCACGCCCAGGATGGCCGCCATCCGTGCGGCGGGCTCCCCCCGGATGACCCCCTGGAGCCACACCGAGGCGTAGCCCTTGTCGTGGATGGCCAGGAGCATGTTCTCCGTGGCGGCGGCAAAGTCCTCCACGTGGTAGAAGGCCCCATCTACACACTGGATCTTCTTGGCCAGCACCACCACCATGGCCCCGGCGGTGGTCATCCCCGAGTGGGGGAAGCAATCGGCCAGCCGCTTCAAAAGCTCCGGGTCGTCCACCCCGATGAGCTGGGTGGTCTGGAGGTTGTGGCCCGAGGGGGCGGCCAGTCCGGCCTCCATGATCTCTCTCAGGTCCTCCCGGGGCACGGGGGCGCCGGTGAACCCGCCGCGGTAGCTTTTTCGTCCAAAAACAGCCTGCATGGTCTCCATTGGGAAGCACTTCCTTTGATTTGGGATTGGGATGATGATACCACTCCCGCCCAGGGAGCGCAAGGGGCAAAAAACATTCCGGGGATCAAAAAACAGCCGGGGATTTGCCCTTGTCCGGGGGCGGGAAAGGTGATATAATATTTCGACATTTAAACACTGGAACACAAATTTCAGGGGAGGGCTACTCAATGTCCTATCAGGAGGAATTCATCACCTTCATGGTGCGCTCCGGCGTACTCACCTTCGGGGACTTCACCACCAAATCCGGGCGAAAGACCCCCTACTTCATCAACACCGGCAACTACAAGACCGGCGCCCAGGCCTCCAAGCTGGGGGACTACTACGCTGCCTGCATCCAGCAAAACCTGCCCCAGGGGGTGGACTGCCTCTTCGGCCCCGCCTATAAGGGGATCCCCATCACCGTGGCCGCCGCCTCCAGCCTCTACCGGGACTACGGCCGGGACCTGCCCTACTGCTTCAACCGCAAGGAGGCCAAGGACCACGGCGAGGGCGGCACCATGGTGGGCTACCAGCCCAAGGCCGGGGACCGGGTGGTCATCGTGGAGGACGTGGTCACCGCCGGCACCGCCGTGCGGGAGACCATCGAGCTCTTCCAGCACGTGGCCGACGTGGAGCTTACCGCCCTCATCGTCTCGGTGGACCGGATGGAGCGGGGCACAGGGGAGAAGACCACCATCAACGAGCTGCGGGAGCAGTACGGCATCCAGGTGTTCCCCATCGTCACCGTCCGGGAGGTCATCGCCTTCCTCCACAACCGGGAGATCGACGGGAAGGTGTACATCGACGACGCCATGAAGGACAGGATGGAAGGATACCTGGCCCAGTACGGCGGGAAATAAGGAATCCAAACGCCCCCTCTGAGAGAGGAGAGGGGCGGTTTCCTAGACAAGCGCATCCAACTGCTGGAGAGGGGGAAGACTATGGCGATGCACGACGGCCACCGGATCCGGATGAAGAGGGAGTTCCTGGCCCGCCCCGACTCCTTCCCCAACCACAAACTGCTGGAGCTGCTGCTCTTTTACGCCAATCCCAGAGGGGACACAAACCCCACCGCCCACCTCCTCATGGAGCGCTTCGGCTCCCTGGCCGGGGTGCTGGACGCCCTGCCCGAGGATCTTATGAAGGTGCCGGGCGTGGGGGAGCACGCCGTCGCCCTGCTGAAGGCGGTCAAGGAGACAGGGGGCCGGTATCTCACCGCCCGGACCGATACGGAGGAGACGGTGAACGCCACCGCCGACGCCTACCGGATCCTCCGGCCCTATTTCTTCGGTGCCCGCACCGAGCGGGTGTATCTGCTCTGCATGGACGGGAAAGGGAAGAGCCTGGGCGTCCGCCAAATCGCCGAGGGGAGCGTCAACGCCGCCGAGGTCACCACCCGGGGTGTGGTGGAGGCCGCCCTCTCCCTCAACGCCACCCAGGTCATCCTGGGGCACAACCATGTCTCCGGCCTGGCCTTCCCCTCCCCCGAGGACAAGGCCACAACCCGCTATCTCACCGGCGTTTTGTCCTCTGTGGGCGTGACGCTGGCCGACCACATGATTTTTGTGGACGACGACATGGTGTCCCTGCGGGACAGCGGCTTCCAGTTCCAGGAGTAGCGCGGGGGCTTCCCGCGGGGAGCCGGGCCGCGAAGGCCGGGCGGACGATCTTCCTCAGAAGAGAGAGCTCCCACAATTTCCTGTTGCAATAGAACAAATGTTTTGATACAATGGTCCTATCTGATTTGGAGGAGAGGAGGTCCGTCCATGCCGGAACTGAAAGTGGTCAGTCCCTTTGAGCCCAGCGGCGACCAGCCCCAGGCCATTGAGGCCCTGGCGGCAGGGGTGGAAAACGGCCTGAGCGAGCAGACCCTCCTGGGCGTCACCGGCTCGGGCAAGACCTTCACCATGGCCAAGGTCATCGAGAAGGTCCAGAAGCCCACCCTGGTGCTGGCCCACAACAAGACCCTGGCCGCCCAGCTCTGCGCCGAGTTCAAGGAGTTCTTTCCCAACAACGCCGTGGAGTACTTCGTCAGCTACTACGACTACTACCAGCCCGAGGCCTATATCCCCCACACCGACACCTTCATCGAGAAGGACTCGGCGGTGAACGACGAGATCGACCGCCTGCGCCTGTCCGCCACCGCCTCCCTCATCGAGCGGCGGGACGTCATCGTGGTCTCCTCGGTCTCCTGCATCTACGGCCTGGGCGAGCCGGACGACTACGCCCACATGATGATCACCCTCCGGGTGGGGGAGACCATGAAGCGGGAGGAGCTGATGCGCCGTCTGGTGGAGGACCGGTACGAGCGCAACGACATCGCTTTCGAGCGCAACATGTTCCGGGTCCGGGGGGACACCATTGAGGTCTTCCCGGCCTACTGGCGGGACACCGCCATCCGGGTGGAGTTCTTCGGGGACGAGATTGACCGCCTGAGCGAAATCAACGTGGTCACCGGCAGCCCCATACGCCGCCTGGAGCACATCCCCATCTACCCGGCCAGCCACTATATCACCCCCAAGGAGAAAATGGCGGGTGCCATCCAGGAAATTTATAAGGAGCTGGAGGAGCGGGTGGCCTTCTTTGAGGCCAACAACATGCTGGTGGAGGCCCAGCGCATCAAGCAGCGCACCATGTACGACATCGAGATGCTCCAGGAGCTTGGCCACTGCTCCGGCATCGAGAACTACTCCCGGGTCATCGCGGGCCGGCCCGTGGGCTCCGCCCCCATGACCCTGCTGGACTATTTCCCCGACGACTTCCTCATGTTCATCGACGAGTCCCACGTGACCCTTCCCCAGGTCCGGGCCATGTACAACGGGGACAAGGCCCGAAAGACCACCCTGGTGGACTACGGCTTCCGCCTGCCCTGCGCCTTCGACAACCGCCCCCTCAAGTTCGAGGAGTTCGAGCAGCGGGTGAACCAGGTGGTCTACGTCTCCGCCACCCCGGGAGAGTACGAGCGCACCCGCTCCGGCCAGATCGTGGAGCAGGTCATCCGCCCCACGGGCCTCTTGGACCCCAAAATCGACGTGCGGCCCGTGGAGGGCCAGATCGACGACCTCATCGGGGAGGTCAACGCCCGGGTGGAGCGGGGGGAGCGGGTGCTGGTCACCACCCTGACCAAAAAGATGGCGGAGGATTTGACCGCCTACCTGAAAAACGTGGGCATCAAGGTCCAGTATATGCACCACGACATCGACACCATCGAGCGCCAGGAGATCATCCGGGACCTGCGCCTCGGCACCTACGACGTGCTGGTGGGCATCAACCTCCTGCGGGAGGGCCTCGATTTGCCCGAGGTGTCCCTGGTGGCCATCCTGGACGCGGACAAGGAGGGCTTCCTCCGCAGCGAGACCTCCCTCATCCAGACCATCGGCCGGGCCGCCCGGAACGCCGACGGCCTCGTCATCATGTACGCCGACAAGATGACCCCCTCCATGATGGCGGCCATCGGGGAGACCGAGCGCCGCCGGAAGAAGCAGGACGAGTTCAACCAGGCCCACGGCATCACGCCAAAGACCATCATCAAATCGGTCCGGGACGTGGTGAACCTGGCCGAGGGGGAGGAGGAGGCCGACCGGGCCGTCCGGGAAAAGACCAAGATGACCCGCACCGAGATCGAAAAGGCGGTGGCCAAGCTGGAGAAGGAGATGAAGGAGGCGTCCAAGCGCCTGGAGTTCGAGTACGCCGCCGTCCTTCGGGACCGCATCATCGAACTCAGGGGCAAGTGAGGGCCGCCGTGGAAAAATGGAAGAGCCTGGGCCTGCTGCAAAAGGCCCTCCTGGTGCTCCTGGCCTTGTCCACCCTTGTGTTCAGCGTTCTCTACGCCCTGATCGGGCGGCAGACCGGCATCCAGTATGGGGACGGCTTTCTGCGTTTTTCCCAGACGGAGAATGGGAAGACCTACTCCGGCCGGGCGAAGGGCCAGGACCTCGTCTTTACCGTGGCCCCGGACCAAAGCGTGACCTGCCGGTGGGGAGACGTGACTCACGGCCCCTATACCGTGATCTATGACGACACGGCGGTCCCCCGGGACAGCCAGCTGGCCGGCGTCCTCACCGGCGTGGAGGTGTGGGAGGGGAACACCCGCCTCTTCCGGGGCGGCTGGGCCGGGGAGCGGTTTTCCGCCCTGGTCGCCGAGGACGGCGGCCCGGTGCACGATTCTTCTCACGCGTCCGCCGGGGCGGCCCCCTCGGTGGGAATCATCCTCCGCCTGTCCGCGGGCCCGGCGCTGGTCAGCCGTGGAGCAGTGGAGTTTTATCTCGTGGGCCTCTTCGTGACGGCCGCGGCTGTGGTGAGCATCCTGTTTGCAGACGCTCTGTTCCGATGGGACCTGCGCTTTCGGATCCGGGACCCGGAGGGGGCGGAGCCCTCGGAATGGGAGCTGCTGGGCCGCTCCTTCGGCCAGATCGCTTTGACCGTTCTCGCCATCGTCTGCTACGCCTTGAGTCTGTCCGGGCTGTCTTGACGGGGCGCATGAAGAAGAATAAGGAGGAACACCCATGGAAACACCCCGCTGGCACGAGTGCTACCCGTCCGACCATCAGCCCGCACTGGAGGAGGTCTCCGCCTGGATCGCTGCCCCGCTTTTTGATGAGATCCTTGGCTGGGGGACGGAAAACGGTCTGACGGCATCGCTGGAGTATAGCCGCTGCGGCATGGACCCCGGCTGGAACGTGAAATTGAAGAAAAAGAGCAAGGCCGTCTGCGCGCTCTATCCCCGGCGGGGCTTTTACGCCGCTATGGTGGTACTGGGCCCCAAGCTGGTCCCCCTGGCGGAGGGCCTGATGGAACAGTGTTCCCCGGAGACCCGGGACCGCTTCGCCCAGGCCGGAGGCATAAACGGAAGCCGCTGGCTGGTGCTGGACGTAAGGTCCCGCCCCGTTTTGGAGGACGTGGAACGGCTGTCCGAACTGAAAATGCTCGCGAAATAAATATACTGAAATACATAATAAAGAGGGAATTGAAACATGAAGTACGCGGAACTTGGTAAAACTGGTCTTAAATGCGCGGTCGTCTCCTTTGGGGGTATCCCCATTCAGCGTTCCGACGCCGCCAACACCATGGCGGTGGTGGACGCCCTGGAAAAGCACGGCATGAATTTCATCGACACCGCCCGGGGCTACACCGTCTCCGAGGAATATCTGGGCGCCGCCCTGAAGGGCCGCCGGGAAAAGTTCCTCCTGGCCACCAAGTCCATGTCCCGGAATTATGAGAACATGAAGAAGGACATCGAGACCAGCCTCCATAACCTCCAGACCGACTATATCGACCTCTACCAGCTCCACAACCTGCCCGTGAAGGATTTCGAGCTGGTATTCGGTCCCGACGGCGCCTACAAGGCCCTGGAGGAGGCCAGAGCGGCGGGGAAGATCGGCCACATCGGCGCCACCGCCCACAGCCTGGACGCCCTGAGAATGATGATCGAGGACTACTCCGACAAGATCGAGACCGTCATGTTCCCGTACAACATCGTGGAGGCCCAGGGTGAGGAGCTTCTCCGGGCCGCCCGGGCCAAGGGCGTGGGCACCATCGCCATGAAGCCCATGGCCGGCGGCAACCTGGACGACTGGAAGCTGGCCCTGCGGTATATCGACGCCTCCGGCGTCATCGACGTGTCGATCCCCGGCATGGGCAGCGTGGAGGAGGTGGAGCGCAACGCCGCCGCGGCGGAGGAACTCTCCCCCCTGACGGCGGAGGAGCTGGCGGAGTGCGAGAAGATCCGCCGGGACCTGGGCACCCACTTCTGCCGCCGGTGCGGCTACTGCGCCCCCTGCACCGTGGGCATCGACATCCCCTCCAACTTCCTCATGGTGAACTACCTGCGCAAGTACGACCTGGCCGACTGGGCCAAGGCCCGCTACGGCTCCTTTGCCGTCCACGCCGGCGACTGCATCGAGTGCGGCGTCTGCGAGACCCGCTGCCCCTATGATCTGCCCATCCGTGAGATGCTCAAGGACGTGGCGAAGGAGTTCGGGCAGTAAAATGGGGGAGGATATCCCCCGGCGGAAGTCCCTGCGCTTGAAAGGGTATGATTACGGGGCGTCAGGGTATTATTTTGTTACGCTCTGCACCAAAGGCAGGGAGTGTCTGTTCTGGCAGACCCCCGTAGGGGCGGATAGCATCCGCCCGTCCCCGCCCCTATTGACCCCCCTGGGCCAAATCGTGGACACAGCCATCCAAGAGATTTCGAACCACTACCCAGGTGTCAAAGTGGACAAATATGTTATCATGCCCAACCACATCCACGTGATCCTGGCACTGGGGCCAGGCGGCGGGCGGATGCTATCCGCCCCTACAAAGCCCCTGTCCACGGTGGTTGGACAGATGAAGCGGGCAAGCAGCCGCGCGGCGGGTGCGCCCCTCTGGCAAAGAAGCTTCCACGACCACGTCATCCGAAGCCAGGCGGATTATCTGCTCATCTGGAAGTATGTGGACGACAACCCCGCCAGGTGGCGGGAGGACCGCTATTTTCCCCAAAGTCCGTCCCAGTAAAAAAGGAGAACCAAGCCTATGCATGACCATATCACCGTCAAGGGCGCCCGTGCCAACAACCTGAAAAACGTGGACGTGTCCATCCCCCGGGACAAGCTGGTGGTCCTCACCGGCGTGTCCGGCTCGGGCAAGTCCTCCCTGGCCTTCGACACCATCTACGCCGAGGGCCAGCGCCGGTACGTGGAGAGCCTCTCCTCCTACGCCCGGATGTTTCTGGGCCAGATGGAAAAGCCCGACGTGGACTCCATCGACGGGCTGTCCCCCGCCATCTCCATCGACCAGAAGACCACCTCCAAAAATCCCCGCTCCACCGTGGGCACCGTGACGGAGATCTATGACTACCTGCGCCTTCTCT
This sequence comes from Pseudoflavonifractor phocaeensis, assembly GCF_038439875.1. Classification (NCBI taxonomy): domain Bacteria; kingdom Bacillati; phylum Bacillota; class Clostridia; order Eubacteriales; family Oscillospiraceae; genus Pseudoflavonifractor; species Pseudoflavonifractor phocaeensis. The sequence goes on along the minus strand of NZ_JBCDMT010000003.1, from coordinate 417,246 downwards.
GGGCCCGGGTGGGCACCCCCCACTGCCCCATCTGCGGCAAGGAGATCATGCAGCAGACCATCGACCAGATCATCGACCAGGTCATGCGCCTGCCCGAGGCCACCCGCATCCAGGTCATGGCCCCCGTCATCCGGGGGAAGAAGGGCGAGCACGCCAAGATTTTCGAGGACGCCCGGAAATCGGGCTACGTCCGGGTGAGGGCCGACGGCTCCCTCTACGACCTCAGCGAGGAAATCAAGCTGGACAAAAACAAGAAGCACAACATCGAGGTGGTGGTGGACCGCCTGGTCATCCAGGAGGACATCGCCCAGCGCCTCACCGACTCCGTGGAGATCGCCTCCGGCCTGGCCGGGGGGTTGGTGGTCATCAACATCGTGGGGGAGGACCGGGACATCACCTTCTCCCAGAACTACGCCTGCGAGGACTGCGGCATCTCCATCGAAGAGCTGACCCCCCGGATGTTCTCCTTTAACAACCCCTTTGGCGCCTGCCCCACCTGCACCGGCCTGGGGGTCCAGCTCAAGGTGGACCCGGAGCTCATCATCCCCAATAAAGGTCTCTCCATCCTGGACGGGGCCATCACCGCCTCGGGCTGGAACAATATCAAGGGGGACTCCATCTCCCGGATGTACTTCGAGGCCCTCTCCAAAAAGTACAAGTTCAAGCTCACCACCCCCGTGGCAGAGCTGCCCGAGGAGGTCATCGACGTCATCCTCTACGGCACCAAGGGGGAGAAGCTGAAGCTCACCTACGACCGGGCCAACGGTCAGGGCACTCTCATGCAGCCCTTCGAGGGCATCTGCAACAACCTGGAGCGCCGCTACCGGGAGACCCAGTCCGACTCGGTGCGCCGGGAGCTGGAGGAGTGTATGTCGGAGAAGCCCTGCCCCGACTGCCACGGCAAGCGGCTGCGCCGGGAGTCCCTGGCGGTCACCGTGGGGGATCTGGACATCGACGCCTACTGCCACAAACCGGTGAACGACGCCCTCTCCTTCATGGAGGAGCTGGAGCTAACTCCCCAAAAGCAGCTTATTGCCGGGCAGATCGTGAAAGAGATCAAGTCCCGCCTGGGCTTCCTCCAGTCAGTGGGTCTGGAGTATCTCACCCTCTCCCGCTCCGCCGGCACCCTCTCCGGCGGCGAGAGCCAGCGCATCCGCCTGGCCACCCAGATCGGCTCGTCGCTGATGGGGGTCCTCTATATCCTGGACGAGCCCTCCATCGGCCTCCACCAGCGGGACAACGACAAGCTGCTGGAGACCTTAAAGCACCTCCGGGACCTGGGCAACACCCTCCTGGTGGTGGAGCACGACGAGGACACTATGCGGGCGGCGGACTATATCGTGGACGTGGGCCCCGGCGCCGGAGTCCACGGGGGCAGGGTGGTGGCCGAGGGCACGGCGGAGGAGATCATGGCCAACCCCGAGTCCATCACCGGCGCCTACCTCTCCGGGGCCCGCAAGATCCCCGTCCCCGCCAAGCGGCGGAAGGGGAACGGCCAGTTCCTCACTGTCCGGGGGGCGGCGGAAAACAACCTCCGGGGGGTGGACGTGTCCATCCCCCTGGGCACCTTCACCTGCGTCACCGGCGTGTCCGGCTCGGGCAAGTCGTCTCTGGTCAACGAGGTGCTCTACAAAAAGCTGGCCGCGGACCTCAACCGGGCCAAGACCCGCCCCGGGAAGCACAAGGCCATCGAGGGGGAGGAGTTCCTGGACAAGGTCATCGACATCGACCAGTCCCCCATCGGCCGCACGCCCCGAAGCAATCCGGCCACCTACACCGGATTGTTCAACGACATCCGGGACCTCTTCGCCTCCACCCCCGACGCCAAGGCCCGGGGCTACGGCCCCGGCCGGTTCTCCTTCAACGTCCGGGGGGGGCGGTGCGAGGCCTGCTCCGGCGACGGCCTTCTGAAGATCGAGATGCACTTTCTGCCCGACATCTATGTCCCCTGCGAGGTCTGTAAGGGCAAGCGCTACAACCGGGAGACCCTGGAGGTGCGCTACAAGGGCAAGAACATCTACGAGGTCCTGGAGATGACGGTGGATGAGGCCCTGCCCTTCTTCGAGAACCTTCCGAAAATCTACAACAAGCTCCTCACCCTCAGCGAGGTGGGCCTGTCCTACGTGAAGCTGGGCCAGCCCTCCACCGAGCTGTCCGGCGGCGAGGCCCAGCGGGTGAAGCTGGCCACCGAGCTGGCCCGCCACGCTACGGGCCGCACCATCTATATCCTGGATGAGCCCACCACCGGACTGCACTCCTACGACGTCCACAAGCTCATCGAGGTCCTGCAAAAGCTGGTGGAGCTGGGCAACACGGTGGTGGTCATCGAGCACAACCTGGACGTGGTCAAAACAGCGGACTATCTCATCGACCTGGGTCCCGAGGGGGGCAACGGCGGCGGCGGTATCGTCTGCACCGGCACCCCCGAGGAGGTGGCCAAGTGCGAAAAGAGCTACACCGGCCAATACCTCAAGCGGATGCTTTAATGAAGCCTTCCCCTGAGGTTGGCTGTCCGTTAGCGGCTTCGCCGCTTACGGGCAGCTCATGCCCTGCGGGTAGAAGGTGGCCCGCAGGGCCGGATGAGTGGAACCTTTCCCCACCCCCCGCCCTTCATAAATTCTTCATTTGCCTGCCCCCCCGACCTATGCTACAATGAGTATCATCACAAAAGTACCGGGAGGAAGCGCTTTGGACCTTCTTCAATGGCTCAACGAAACCATGGCGGGGGAGTTCGTCTTTACCGTGCTGGTCTCCATGATCCCCGTCATCGAGCTGCGGGGCGGCCTGCCCTTTGGGGTGGCCCTGGGGCTCCACCCCATCGTGGCTCTGGTGGCCAGCATCCTGGGCAACCTGATCCCGCTGCCCTTCATTGTGGTCTATATCCGCCGGGTCTTTCAGTGGATGCGCCGCCGGATGCCCCGGCTGGACGGCATGGTGGACGCCCTGGAGCGCAAGGCTCACCTGAAGGGCCGGAAGGTGAACAAGTATAAATACCTGGGCCTGATGATCTTCGTGGCCATCCCCCTGCCGGGCACCGGCGGGTGGACGGGAGCTCTGGCGGCGGCCTTCCTGGACATGCCCCTTCGGAAGGCCCTGCCCTCCATCTTCGCCGGCGTCTGCATCGCCGGGGTCATCGTCTCCTGCATCACCTACGGCGTCACCGCCATGTTTTGACCAAAGGCCGCCCTCCGGCATAGAATGGCCCGAGGTGAGGCATCATGCGGGCAATTTTGGAGATCGTGCTGTCCCTGCTGGCGGTGATGGGGCTGCTGAGTCTGGGCTGGATCCTGTTCGGCCATATCCTGACCCCCGCGGGGGGCGGCCGGGCCTGCTGTGTGGTCCCCGGCACCGGGGACGGCGGCGATCTGGAGCAGGCGGTGACCGGGGTCCTCTGGCTCCGGGGCGGCGGGCTCATCAAGGGTACGGTGGTCATCGCCGACTGCGGGCTCAACGCCGCGGGGAAGGCCGTGGCCGCGGCCCTGACCCTGCGGGAGCCGGGCATCGACGTGTGTCCGGCGGCCGACCTGCCGGACTACATACGGGAAAAAGCGAGAGGCGGGCATTGACACAATGCCCGTCTCTTTTTGGAGGGCGGGGCCGCCGGGCCGGCCCTCCCTCATCTGAACGGGAGGTGACCCCCATGGACGAAATCATGAACTGCATCGAAGGCACCGTGGAGACGGTCATCTATCAAAATGAGGAGAACGGCTACACTGTCCTCAAACTGGACACGGGGGAGGAGGAGGCCGTCACCGTGGTGGGCTGCATCCCCGGCGCGGCCCCCGGCGAGAGCCTCTGGGTCCAGGGGGCCTGGACCCGCCACGCCTCCTATGGGGAGCAGTTCAAGGCCGAGGTGGCCCGCCGGGGGATGCCCACGGGGGAGAAGGCCATCTTTGACTATCTGGCCTCCGGCGCCGTCAAGGGCATCGGCATGGCCACCGCCCGCCGGATGGTGGAGGAGTTCGGAGAGAACGCCCTGGAGGTGCTGGAGAACGAGCCGGAACGGCTCACCGCCATCAAGGGGGTCACCCGGAAGCGGGCCTTGTCCATGGGGGAGGCCTTCCGCCTCCAGATGGGAATGCGCCGCCTGCTGGATTTCCTCACCGGCCACGGCCTGCCCCCCCAGCTTGGGATGCCCCTCTACCGCCGCTTCGGCGACCGGGCCCTGGAGGCGGTGCGGGCCGACCCCTACCTTCTCACCGAGGGGGAGTTGGCGGTGGCCTTCGGCGTGGCCGACGACCTGGCCCTGGAGCTGGGCTTCGGCTCCGACCATCCCCGGCGGCTGGAGGCGGGGCTCACCTTTGAGCTCCAGCACAATCTGGACAACGGCCACACCTTTCTGCCCCGGGGGAAGCTGCTCTACGCCACCCAGGCCCTCATCGGCGTGGCCGACGCCGAGGCCCTGGATTCCGCCCTGGATGCCCTGACGGCCCGGGGGGCGGTCACCGAGGAGGCGGTGGCGGGGGAGGAGGCCTGTTATCTCGCCCCGCTCTATGACGCCGAGGTGGAGGTGGCCCGGCGGATCACCGCCATGAGCCGGAACGAGCTGTATCCTCCCGACGGGCTGGAGGGGCTGATTTCCTGCATCGAGAAGGCCCAGGGCATCACCTATGCCCCCCAGCAGCGGTTGGCGGTGGAGCTGGCCGCCCAGCGGCAGGTCATGCTCCTTACCGGCGGCCCCGGCACCGGCAAGACCACCTCCCTCCGGGGAGTCCTGGCCCTCTTCGAGGCTCTGGGGCTGGAGACCGCCCTGGCCGCCCCCACGGGCCGGGCGGCCAAGCGGCTGGGGGAACTGTGCTCCGCCGAGGCCGCCACCATCCACCGGCTGCTGGAGACCCGCTTCGACCCCAGGACCGGCCAGCTCACCTTCGCCCACAACGAAAGCGACCCGCTGAAGGCCGACGCCGTCATCGTGGACGAGACCTCCATGGTGGACATCTCCCTCATGTCCGCCCTCCTCTCCGCCCTGCGGGAGGACTGCCGCCTGGTGCTGGTGGGGGACCCGGACCAGCTCCCCTCCGTGGGGGCGGGGAACCTCCTGTCCGACCTCATCCGCTCGGGCCGGGTGCCCACGGTGCGCCTCACCGAGGTGTTCCGCCAGGCCGCAGAGAGCGCCATCATCCGCTCTGCCCACCAGGTGAACCGGGGGGAGGTCCCCGAGCTGAAAAACGACAGCCGCCGGGACTTCTTCTTCCTCCGCCGCCCCGATCCGGTCCACGCCGAGGAGACCATCGTGGAGCTCATCCAGAAGCGGCTGCCGGAGAATATGGGTATCCCCTCCCACCAGATCCAGGTCCTCTCCCCCACCCGGAAGTACGCCGGGGGCACCGCCAGCCTGAACCGGGCTATCCAGGCCGCCGTGAACCCGCCCGGGGAGGACAAGGGGGAGCGGAAGTTCGGCCCGTATATCTTCCGCCAGGGGGACCGGGTCATGCAGGTGAAAAACAACTACGACATCCTCTGGAAAACCCAGGACGGGCTGGAGATGGGCATGGGGGTATTCAACGGCGACATCGGCCATATCCTGGAGGTGGACAACCGCCGGGAGCTCATCACCGTGGACTTCGACGGACACCTGGTGGAGTACGCCCCCGACATGCTGGGGGAGCTGGAGCCCGCCTACGCCGTCACCGTTCATAAGTCCCAGGGCAGCGAGTACCGGGCGGTGATCCTGACGGCCCTGGACACTGCCCCCCGGCTCCTGACCCGGGGGGTGCTCTACACCGCCATCACCCGGGCCAGGGAGCTGCTGGTCATCGTGGGGGACGAGGGGGTGGTGGCCCGGATGACCGCCAACAACCGACAATCCAAACGCTATTCCGGGCTCCGGGCCCGTTTGGCGGAGGAAGAAAATTCCTCTTTTTGACAAAAACCGGCCCAAGGTGTAGAATGACCCTAATAAAAGATAAAGGAGCCTGACGATGAATAAACGACTGCTGGCCCTGCTGATGGCCCTAGGCCTGACCCTCTCCCTGCCCGCCCTCGCGGCGGAGGACGTGCCCGCCACCCCCGGCGAACCCATGGAACAGCCCGCCCAGGGCGACGTGATGCCTATCAGCGAGACGCCCGCCCCCCAGGAGATCGCCCCCTGGGCCTGGGACGCCATGAGCGAGGTGAACGCCCTGGGGATGTGGGACGACAGCTTCTACTACTGCATCCTGGACGAGGTCACCGACGAGCAGATGGACCGCCTCACCGCGGCGGCGGCGGACAAGCTGGCCCTGCTGGGCCTGCCCGCCTACGTCCCCGCCGGGGAGCCCGCGCCCCTGGTGGTGGACCACACCCGGGGCGGCGTTTTGAACGCCCTCTATCAGCAGGTCTCCGCCTGGGAGGTCCCCGCCGTGGCGGAGGGGCCCGTGGCCTGCATGGAGGCGCTTGGCGTGGTGAAGGGCCGGGAGGGCGGCGACCTGGCCCTGGACGGCGTGTGCACCCTCCAGGAGGCCCTGGTGATGGCCCAGCGGTTGGTGCTGAATGTCTACGACCTTCAGGACGCCGGCTCCAAGGGCCTTTTGTGGAAGGCCGAGGGCAACGGCAACACCCTGTACTTACTGGGCACCATCCACGTGGACCGGGACAACGTCTACCCCCTCCACAAGTCTGTGCGGGACGCCATCACCTCCAGCTCCCTGGCCGCCTTTGAGGTGGACTTCACCCAGGAGGCGGACATGGAGGCCTTCGTCCAGCTCCAGATGTATGACGACGGCACCACCCTGGCCGACCATATCTCCCCGGAGCTCTACGAGGCGGTCTCCGATATTTTCCTGAGCCTGGGCCTGACCCAGGAGGAGATCGACGCCTACCGGCCCTGGGTGTTGGCCGGGTCCCTGACCCAGCTGGGCATCAGCGACGATAGCACCGGCGACGCGGCCTGGGCGGTGGACCTGTACGTCCAGAGCAAGGCCCTCAACAACAGCATCACGGTGAACGGGGTGGAGAGCGCCGTCTACCAGTCCGAAATTTTCAACAGCCTGTCCGACGCCTACCAGGAGGAATATCTGGCCGCCGGCCTCGCTACCTACGAGGCGGGCTCGGCCGGGGCGGAGGCCGGGGACGGGGCCGATGAATCCCTGGACGTGATCTCCGCCATGCTGACGGCCTGGAAGGACCGGGACCTGGAGGCCTTCGAGGGCGTCTTCGACAAGGAGGCTGTTTTGGCCAGCGGCGACGAGCTCAACGTGAAGCTGTTCACCGAGCGGGACCCCAACATGATCCGCTACGCCGCGGACTATCTGAGCCAGGGCACCGGGAACACCGGCATCCTGGTGGTGGGCGCGGGCCACATGATCGGCGAGACCGGCGTGGTACAGGGCTTGATTGACCTGGGCTACACCGTGGAGCTGGTTAGCGCGGACTGAGCATACCGAAAAGAGGACCGCGCGCCAATGGCGCGCGGTCCTCTTCATAAAATTTTTATATACTTAAAACAAGTACAAATAAAGTATATAAGTACAAAATCGCCTTAAAATGGACTTGAGGTGATTTTGTGGAAAAGAAAGAGGCCCATCTGGGACTGCGGATGGAGCGATCCGCCCATGACAAGCTGAAGTATATCGCGGCCTATGAGGGCCGGTCCATCAATAAACAGGTCTTGCATCTTATCACGACCTGTATCCGGGAGTTTGAGCGCGCCAACGGTCCCATCGACCCGGACGAGAACGGCCATGGGCAGGCTTGATCCTCTGTGGGACCTGCTGTTCCCGCCCAAGTGCCCCTTCTGCGGCGGGCTGCTGGAGAAGGGGGCTTTGCTGTGCCCGGACTGTCAGAAAGACCTGCCGTGGCTCACCGGGGCGTCGGGGGAGAAGGCGGTGGAGCTCACCGGCGGGTGCGTGGCGCCCCTGCGGTACGAGGGGAGGGTGGCGGAGGCGATCCACGCCTATAAGTTCGGCGGGAAGAGCGCCCGGAGCCGCGCCTTTGGGGTGCTCATCGCCCAGTGCCTTGCCGACCGGGGGACGGCGTTCGACCTCGTCTCCTGGCCACCGCTGTCCCCAAAGCGCCGCAGAAGCCGGGGCTATGACCAGGCGGAGCTGCTGGCCCGGGAGGTGGGGAAGGCCCTGGACAGGCCCGTAGTCCCGACCCTGGCAAAGCGGGAAGTGCCCGCCCAGTCGGGCCTGACCGGGGAGGCCGCCCGCCGGGCCAACGTGCTGGGGGCCTATGCTGTTTTGGACCCGGAGGCCGTCCGTGGGAAAACCGTCTTACTGGTGGACGACGTGGTGACTACCGGCGCGACCCTCTCCGAGTGCGCGCGGGTACTGCGCTTGGCGGGGGCGGAGGGGGTGGTGTGCGCCGCCCTGGCCCGGGCCAGATAAGGCTGGGCGCGCGCTCGGAGCCCGGCGGGAGCCGGGCCGCGCCGTTTGGCGCGTACAAGCCGAAGGCTTGCCGGAGAGGCAATTCATTTGCCTCGAGGATTGAAATCAAAGGGGCCCCCGCGGAATGGGACATTCCGTGGGGTGTGCGCGAAGGTACTGCGCTTGGCGGGGGCGGAGGGGGTGGTTTGTGCCGCCCTGGCCCGGGCCAGGTGAAGGAAATTTCCTCTTTTTTGCCGTTTGACGTTGAAAAGTGCGGAAAAAGCGGATATAATAATACACTGAATCATACCCCGGACTAAAAGAAACGGCTCCGGGCTACAATAGCCTGGAAGAAGATATATGAGGTGCAGCTATGTTCAGTAAAGATATTGGAATCGACCTCGGCACCGCCTCCATCCTGGTCTACGTCAAGGGCAAGGGCGTCGTCCTGCGGGAGCCCTCCGTGGTGGCCATCGACAAAAACACCGGCAAGCTGTTGAAGGTGGGCACCGACGCCCAGCAGATGTTGGGCCGTACCCCCGGCAACATCGTGGCCATCCGCCCGTTGCGGGAGGGCGTCATCTCCGACTACGACATGACCGAGCGGATGCTCAAGGAGTTCATCCGCAAGGTGACCTCCTTCCGCCTCTTTAAGCCCCGCATCATCATCTGCGTCCCCTCCGGCATCACCGAGGTGGAGGAGCGGGCCGTCATCGACGCGGGCATCCAGGCCGGCGCCCGGCGGGTCTACCTCATCGAGGAACCGGTGGCCGCCGCCATCGGCGCGGGCATCGACATCGCCAAGCCCGACGGCCACATGGTGGTGGATATTGGCGGCGGCACCTCCGATATCGCCGTCATCTCCCTCAGCGGCATCGTGGAGTCCACCTCCATCAAAATCGCCGGCGACCAGTTCGACGAGGCCATCATCAAGTACATCCGCCGCAAGCACAACGTGCTCATCGGCGAGCGGACGGCCGAGGAATTGAAGATGAAAATCGGCTGCGTGTTCCCCCCGGAGGAGGAGCAGAGCGTGGAAATCAAGGGCCGGTGCCTGATGACCGGCCTGCCGCGGGTGTTCACCGTCACCTCCGGCGAGATGATCGAGGCCTTCGAGGAGCCCTCCGCCCGCATCCTGGAGGCCATCCACGGCGTGCTGGAGCGCACGCCCCCCGAGCTGGTGGCCGACATTTCCAACAACGGCATTGTCATGACCGGCGGCGGCTCCCTGGTCCAGGGCTTTGACAAGCTTATCGAGTCCCACACCGGCATCGAGACCCACATCGCCGACGACGCCATCTCCTGCGTGGCCTACGGCACGGGCAAGAGCCTGGAGTCCCTGGACGGGATGCAGGACGGCACCATCAACCTGTCCCGGCGCAAGCAGCTCAACGGCTGAGAAATGACATGAAAGCCCCGCCCGCGCAGTGCGGGCGGGGCTTTTTGGAGGGTTTTTCATGAAAGAGAAGGAAGAAAAGCGGCCCCTGTTTACCGCCGCCAACCTGGTCTCCGCCATCGTCAGCTTCGCGGCCTTCCTGGCTATCGGGTTGACGGGGTACTACCTGTCGGCGGGGGAGTTCGTCTCCGCCCAGCTGGCGGTGGTGTACGCCGCCCTGGCCCTGGCCGGGGCTTTGGCCGTGTTCCTGCGGCTGTACCGGTTCACCCTGCTCTACTACGCGGGCTGTGCTCTGGGGTGGGGCGCGGGGTGGTTCATCGCCGGGCTGAAGGGGGACTTTGCCCCCACGGCGGGGACCATCTGCACCTTTTTTATCATTGCCGTGTTCGCCGTCTTTGGGATGCTGGCCCAGTTCAAGAGCCTGAAAAAGCGGCGGGCGCGCCGGAAGGAGGCCGAGGCCCAGGCGGCGGCCCGGGCCGAGGAGGAGCGCAGGCAGGCCGAGCTGGAGGCCGCCCGCCGGGAGCGGGAGGAAGCCGAGGCGGCGCTGACGGCCGCGGTCCAGGGGGAGACGGCGGAGGAAGAGAAAGCGCCCGCCCCGGTGGGGGCGGACGCCGAAGAGTAGGACGTTCTGGATTGGGTGGGGCGGATGGGGGGAGGCTCCCCTCATCCGCCCCTTCGGGGCACCTTCCCCCGGGGGGAAGGCTTTTTTGGGGGCGTCTTGTCGTGGGGGAGGGGGTTAGGGCTCCGAGACCAGGGCCTCGCCTACGGTGTAGATGTCCCCGGCCCCTACCGTGAGGATGAGGTCGCCGGGCTGGGCCAGCGCCCGGAGCCGGGTGGTGAGGGCCTTCAGGGTGGGGTAATACTCACTGCCGGGGACCCGGTCGGCCAGGTCCTTGGAGGAGATGCCCAGGTCGTTGTCCTCCCGGGCGGCGAAAATCTCCGCCAGGAGGGTCACGTCCGGCTCGGAGAGGACCTGCACGAACTCGTCGAAGAGGGCGTGGGTCCGGGAGTAGGTGTGGGGCTGGAAGGCACAGATGACCCTTTTGTAGCCAAGGCCCATGGCCATGGTGAGAAGGGCCTGGACCTCGCTGGGGTGGTGGGCGTAGTCGTCGTAGACGTCGGCCCCGTGGAAGACCCCCTTCTTCTCAAAGCGGCGCCCCGCACCTTTGAAGCCGGCAAGCCCCTGGGCGACAGCCTCCGGCGGCACCGCCAGAGTGATGCAGGCGGCGGCGGCGGCCAGGGCGTCCCGGACGTTGTGCTCGCCGGGGACCTGGAGCTCCACGTGGGTGTAGGTTTCGCCCCGGTACACCACGTCGAAGGCGGGCAGGCCGTTTTTCCAGGTGAGGCGCTCGGCGTGGACGTCGCCGGCGTTCAGCCCGAAGGTGAGGATGGGGCGCTTCTCCCCGGCCAGGGTGGCCATGGTGTTGGCGTCGTCGGCGTTGGCCACGATGATCCCGGTATCCTCGGGCACCAGATCTGCGAAGGCCCGGAAGGACTTCTCCACGTCCGCTAAATCCTTGAAAAAGTCCAGGTGGTCGGCGTCCACGTTCAAAATGACGGCGATGGTGGGGAAGAAGGAGAGGAAGGAGTTGCAGTACTCGCAGCTCTCCAGCACGATGGTGTCCCCCTGGCCCACCCGGTGGCCAGCCCCCAGCAGGGGCAGGGTACCGCCGATCATCACCGTGGGGTCCAGCCCCGCGGCCATGATGATGTGGGTGCACATGCTGGTGGTGGTGGTCTTGCCGTGGGTGCCCGAGACGCACAGGGCGTTCTTGTACCGCTTCATGATGGCCCCCCAGGCCTGGGCCCGCTCAAAGACGGGGATGCCCCGGGCCCGGGCCCCGGAAATCTCCGGGTTGTCGTCGTGGGCGGCGGCGGTGCGGATCACGAGCTCCGCGTCCCCCAGATGCTCGGCGCTCTGGCCGATGGCAATCTCGATGCCCAGGCCCCGCAGGTGCTCCACCGTGGCGCTCTCCCGCATATCGGAGCCGGTGATGACCATGCCCATGCCGTGGAGGACCTCCGCCAGGGGGGCCATGGACACCCCGCCGATGCCCACCAGGTGGGCCCGCCGTCCGGGGAGCAAATATTCCGTAATATCCGTGTTAGTCATGAGGACACAACCTTTTTTCTACATTTGACATATTATTATATGACAGGGCGGAAAAATTGGCAAGGTAATTCTATACAAAAGAAACCGGGGTTATACCGGAAGGGAGGTGGGGACATGACCTGGAAGGACCTGCCCGCGGGGGCGCGGGACTGCCTGGAGCGGCTGACGGCGGCGGGCTTCGCCGCCTACCCGGTGGGGGGCTGCGTCCGGGACCTGCTGCTGGGGCGGGCGCCGGGGGACGTGGACGTATGCACCGCCGCACGGCCCGAGCGGGTGATGGAACTCTTTCCAAACGCTGTCCCCACCGGCATCCAATACGGCACCGTCACCGTGCCCACCCCCGACGGGCCGGTGGAGGTCACCACCTTCCGCCGGGAGGGGGGGTACGCCGACGGGCGGCACCCCGACGCCGTGACCTTCGACGCGGGGCTTACCGAGGACCTCTCCCGGCGGGACTTTACCGTCAACGCCATGGCCCTGGCCCCCGACGGGGCCGTGGTGGACCCCTTCGGGGGGCAGAGGGATTTGGAAGGGCAGGTTATCCGCTGCGTGGGGGACCCGGACAGGCGGTTTTCCGAGGACGCCCTGCGGATGCTCCGGGGGGTGCGCTTCGCCGCCCAACTGGGCTTCTCCATCGAGCCGGAGACCTGGGCGGCTATGGGGCGGAACGCCCCGCTGACGGCGAAGGTGTCCCGGGAGCGGATCAAGGCCGAGATGGAAAAGACCCTCCTCTCCCCCCGGCCCCAGCGCATCGCCGCCATGGTCCAAGCGGGGCTGCTGGACCACCTCCACCCCATGCCCAAGGGCCCGGAGCTGGACGCTCTGGCGGAACTGGCGGGGCTTCCCCCCACCAAGGAGGCCCGGTGGCGGGGGTTCTGCGCCCTGACGGGCTTCCCCATCACCGCCCTGCCGGTGGAGCGGGCCCTCCGCCGGGGGGTGGAGCGCCCGGAACTGGCGGTCATCCCCGCCCTGGCCCTCTCGGGCCGGGACCTGATGGCCCTGGGGCTCCGGGGCCCCGCCATCAGCGCCGCCCAGAAACGGCTGGCCCTCCACGTACTGGAGCATCCGGAGGACAACACGGCCCCCCGCCTGCGGGAATTGCTGGGAAAGTCCTCCGAGGGCTGACCGCCGCCCGGCAGGAAAAAGCAAGCCCCTCCGCCGGCGCCGGAACTCATGCCGCCCTCCCCGCCCGCATATACATAGCGGGACGGGGAGGGCGTTTTCCGAGTATGGGGAAAGACCGTCAGGTCGCCCACAGCGGCCCGAAGCTCCCCGGAGCTGACTTCATATTCTGACGGGGCGCCAAAGGGCGCATGGAGGGTGCCTATGGAGCGGAAAGGGAAAAAAGAGGGCCTGCTGGAAAAGACCGCCGAGGTCTTTGACCTGCCCGGCGACCTGGTGGGCCTGCCCCGGGTGGAGATCACCGGGCGGCAGGAGCTGCGGATGGAAAACCACAAGGGGATTCTGGCCTACGGGCCGGAGGAAATTTTGGTCAGCGGGGGCAAGCTGATCGTCAAGGTCCGGGGCGTGGGCCTGGAGCTGAAGGCCATGAACGCCAGCGAGCTTTTGATCACCGGCACGCTCCTGGCCGTAGAGCTGGAATAGGGGGGCGGCATGGCGGCGCGGAAAATCGTGAACCTGCTGCGGGGGAGTGTGCGGCTGGAGGTATCCGGCGCCTTTCCCGAGCGCTTTTTGAACCTGTGCGCCCAGAAGGCGGTGGCCTTTTGGGCCGTGGAGTGGCCCGAGGACCATGTCCTGCGGCTCACGGTGGCCTGGCAGGACCGGAAGGGCCTGGATGAGCTGGCCCAGCGGGCGGGCTGCACCGTGGCCGAGGCGGAGCGGAAGGGGGTGCCCCCCTTCCTGATCCGCTTTCGAAAGCGGTACGCCCTCCTGGCCGGGCTGGCCCTGGCCCTGGCGGCGGTGTGCTTCCTCTCCCGGTTCGTGCTGGTGGTGGAGGTGGAGGGCAACGAGACGGTGCCCACCCAGGTCATCCTCACCGAGCTGAGGCGGGCGGGGCTGCGGCCGGGGGCCTACGGCCCGGGGCTGGCCACCCGGGAGATCTCCAACGAGGCCCTCCTCCGCCTGGAGGACTTGTCCTGGATGGCCGTGAACCTCCACGGCATCCGGGCCCAGGTGGTGGTGCGGGAGAAGGTGGCCAAGCCGGAGATCGTGGACAGGAGCCAGCTGGGGGACATCGTGGCCGAGGCCCCCGGCATCGTCACCCAGATGGAGGTCTGGTCCGGGGACCCGGCGGTGGCCGAGGGGGCCACCGTGCTCCCCGGGGACGTCCTCATCCGGGGCTCCATCCGGATGGACCCGCCCCAGTACAGCGAAAATCCCACCCTGTGGATGCCCGTGCGGGCTATGGGGCGGGTGGAGGGCCGCACCTGGCGGACCCTCACCGCCGTCATCCCACTGGAGGCGGGGGTGAAGGAATACACCGGCGACGAAAAAAGCCGTCTGTCCCTGTCGGTTTTGGGGCAAAGGGTGAATTTTGCTCAAAATAGTGGAATTCCCTTTGACAGATATGATAAAATAAGCGAGACATGGAATCTGACCCTCCCCGGCGGCCTGGTCCTCCCCTTCACCCTGCGGCGGGAGGTGTACCGGGCCTATGAGGTGGTCTCCCTCCCCGTGGACGGGAAGGCCGCCCAGGCCATGCTGGAGGAGCGGCTGGACAGGGAGCTGCGGGAACTGCTGGGGGAGACCGGCCAGGTGGTGAGCCAGACCTACTCTGCCGTCCAGCGCTCCGGCGCGCTGCGGGTCACCCTTACCGCCGAGTGCCGGGAGGAGCTGGGCCGGTTCGTGCCCGCGGGATAGGAACGACGAATACGAAGGAGAGACCCTGATTTGACTGAACAGACCATCAGTGTGGAGCGCATGGAGGAGGCCGTCAGCCTCTTCGGCTCTTTGGACGAGAATATCAAGCTCATCGAGAAGGACCTGGACGTGACCGTGGTCAGCCGGGACGGGGAACTGAAGGTGGCGGGAGAGGACGCCGAGAGGGTCATCTACGCCGTGAAGGCGGTGGAGGGGCTTTTGAAGCTCATCAGCCGGGGGGAGGCCATCAGCGAGCAGAACGTGCGGTATATCCTCAACCTGGTGAAGGCGGGCCACGAGGACAAGATCGGACAGCTCTCCGCCGACGTGCTGTGCGTCACGGCCAAGGGCAAGCCCATCAAGGCCAAGACACTGGGCCAGAAGCGGTATGTGGACGCCATCAAGAAAAACCTGGTGACGCTGGGCATCGGCCCGGCGGGCACCGGCAAGACCTACCTGGCGGTGGCCGCCGCCGTGGCCGCCTTCCGGGCGGGGGAGGTCAACCGCATCATCCTCACCCGGCCCGCCGTGGAGGCGGGGGAGCGGCTGGGCTTCCTGCCCGGCGACCTGCAGTCCAAGGTGGACCCCTACCTGCGGCCGCTGTACGACGCCCTCTTCGAGATGCTGGGGCCGGAGACCTACCAGAAGTACCTGGAGCGGGGGAATATCGAGGTGGCCCCCCTGGCCTATATGCGGGGGCGGACCCTGGACGACAGCTTCATCATCCTGGACGAGGCCCAGAACACCTCCCGGGAGCAGATGAAGATGTTCCTGACCCGGATGGGATTCGGCTCCAAGATCGTCATCACCGGCGACGTGACCCAGATCGACCTGCCCACCGACAAGGTCAGCGGGCTGAAGGAGGCCACAAGGGTTTTGAAGGGCGTGGAGGACATCGCCATCTGCCAGCTCACCGGGGCCGACGTGGTGCGGCATGTCATCGTCCAGCGCATCATCAAGGCGTATGAGGAGGACGAGAACCGGAGGAGCCGGAAGAAGTGAGGACGGCGCTTGCGAAAGAGGAGGGAGCCTGAGATGCGGAAGGTCTTTATCGGCCTGCTGTTCGTGTTTATCAATTTCAGCATCAATGATCTGAACCTGACGCCTGCCTTTGTGGGGTATATCCTGATTTACCTGGGCCTGGGGGAGGTGGAGGAGTGCCCCTCCACCCAGACCAGCCGTATGATCGCCGCGGTGGGCGCGGTGGTGGACGGCGTATTATGGGTGCTGGGGGCCTTTGGCGCCGGCCTGCCCATCCCCCTGGGGGCGGTATTCCAGCTTTTGGTCACCTACCGGCTGGTGGTGTGGGCGGAGGAGCTGGCCTCCCTGCGCAGCTGGGAGACCGGGCGGGTGAAAAAATTCCGCACCACCTGGTATGTGCTGGCCATCAGCGTTGTCCTCTCCCTGGTACTGGCGCTGCTGGGGACCGACCTGGCCTTTGCGGCGCTGCTGGCCTTTGCCGTCAGCGCGGTCTATTACACCTATACCTATTACCACATCTGGAAGGATGCCGCGCTGGTCGGGGGGATGATGGAGTGAACCACAATATTATCATCAGCTCCGACCTGGAGGAGGACACCCGGGAGGTGGAGGCCCTTCTCCAAACCGTTATCCCGGCGGCCCTGGAGGCCGAGGGAGTGGCCGTCCCCTGTGAGGTGGATGTGCTGCTGACCGACGACGCCGGCATCCACGCCATCAACCTGGATCAGCGGGAGGTGGACGCCCCCACCGACGTCCTCAGCTTCCCCATGTTCCAGTATGCGCCTGGGCGCCCCCCTGTGGACGCCTCCGACGCCGACCCCGCCACCGGCCTGACTCCCCTGGGGGATATGGTCATCTCCCTGGAGCGGGCACGTGCCCAGGGGGAGGAGTACGGCCACGGGACCCGCCGGGAGGCGGCCTATCTGGCCGTCCACTCGGTGCTGCACCTGCTGGGCTATGACCACATGGACGAGGGCCCGGAGAAGGCCCGGATGCGGGCGCGGGAAGAGGCCATCCTGGGAGAGCTGGGTATTACCCGGGAGGACCCGGTATGATTTGGGCCGTTGTTGGGATGGCGCTTCTCTCCCTTTTGGCATTTTACCTGCTGTCCGCCCTGCTGGGCGAGGCGGTGGTGCTCCTGATCCTCTTTACCCTGCCCGGCCTGATCGTGGGCTGTACCTGGGCCGTCTGCGAAAAGCTGGGCGAGACACGGGACGGGCCGGACAAGCCCGGGGATAAAGAGGCATAGGGGAGCGAAGCGGAAAAGAAAGTGGGTGAGGCGCGTGTTCCGGCGGGAGAGCAAAAAAATGATTCTGGCTCTGCTGATTTTGGAGGCTGTCGCCTGCGGGCTTTTGTGCATCGGCCCTTTTCTGGTGGTGGGTGGGATGGTCACCTTGCTTTTGAGCCTGTTTACCGCCGGACTGTCCCCCTTCTATCTGGGCACCGGGTTCGTCATTGCCGGGGCCTGCTTCGCGCCGCTGTCCGTGTTCAGCCTGATTTTCGCCATCGGCCAACAGCGGAAATTCAAGACCCCGCTGGGTATCCCCACCGCCATCACGGCAGGGGCCCACCTGATTTTGGCCGCCCTCACGCTGTGCTACATTTGGAGCCTGTGACCCGGGAAGCCGGGGGCACAGGCCCCGATCCAGATAAAACGCTCAAAGAAAGTTGAGGATCACCTATGAAGAAAAGCAAAGCCGGCATGATCGCCATTGTGGGACGGCCCAACGTGGGCAAGTCCACCCTCACCAACGCCCTGGTGGGCGAGAAGATCGCCATTGTCTCCAACAAGCCCCAGACCACCCGCAACCGCATCTGCGCCGTGGTGGACCGGGGGGAGAGCCAGTTTGTGTTCCTGGACACCCCTGGCCTCCACAAGGCCAGGACCCGGCTGGGGGACTACATGGTGGGGGTGGTGCGCCAGAGCGTGGCCGACGTAGACGCCGCCTTACTGCTGGTGGAGCCCATCCCCCACGTGGGGGAGCCGGAAAAGGAGCTGATGGCGCGGCTGGCGGCGGTAAAGGCCCCCACGGTGCTGGTCATCAATAAGATCGACACGGTGAGGAAGGAGGACCTGCTGGCCGTCATCGCCGCCTATTCCCAGGACCACCAGTTTGCCGCGGTGATGCCCATTTCCGCCCGGCAGGGAGACGGGGTGGGGGACCTTCTGGACCTGCTGGAGGGCTATCTGCCCGAGGGGCCCCACCTCTTTCCCGAGGGGATGGTCACCGACCAGCCCGAGCGGCAGGTCTGCGGGGAGATCCTGCGGGAAAAGCTGCTGCTGTGCCTGGATAAGGAGGTCCCCCACGGCACCGCCGTGGAGCTGACCAAATTCTCCGAGCGGGACGACGAGGTCATCGAGGCCGACGCCACCATCTACTGTGAGAAGGAGAGCCACAAGGGCATCATCATCGGCAAGAAGGGGGCCATGCTGAAAAAGATCTCCACCATGGCCCGGGAGGATATGGAGGCTTTTATGGGGACTAAGGTTTTCCTTCAGACCTGGGTCAAGGTGAAGGAGAACTGGCGGGACAACCTGAACCTGGTCCACAACTTCGGCTACCGGGACGACTGAGGAAGCGCTGGAATGGCAGGCGCGGAACCAAAGGGCGGCGGACGGCTGGAAAAACGTATCCCGGCTTTGTTTTTGGCGCTCAAGGACAAGGAGACGCCGCTGGCGGCAAAGGTGATGGCCGGCATTACGGTGGGGTACGCGCTTTCTCCCATTGATTTGATCCCTGATTTTATCCCGGTCCTGGGGTATTTGGACGACTTGATTCTCCTTCCAGCATTTGCCGCTCTGGCGATAAAGTTGATCCCCGCCGGCGTATGGGAGCGCAGCTGTGAGCGGGCGGAGCATCTGTGGGAAAATGGAAGGCCGAAGAAATGGTACTACGCGCTCCCCATTGTTCTTATTTGGCTGCTGGCGGCCTGGCTGATCGTCAAAAAAATCTGGTTTTAAGCCGCGGACGGGCCGCGGGACGGCGTCGGCGTGGGATAAATTTAACGCTGATAATTCCCCGCGAATACGGCAAGCTAACCCCAGAGAGAAAATCGAAGGGGGCGCCGTCATGACCGTCGCACTTGCCTGGGAGCTTTTTGTTCAGACCGGACTTCCGGAGGCGTACAGCCTCTATTGCTGCTTGAGGGAGGAGGAGCGTCAGGCCGCGGAGCGATCCGCCTGACGCCCGTACATAGGATATGCACGTGGTGACGAGGGGCCTGGTGCTCCGGGAGGTCAACTACAAAGAGACCGACAAGATCCTGACCGTCCTGGCCGAGGGCCAGGGGAAGCGGACGGTGAAGGCCCGGGGCTGCCGGCGGAAAAACAGCCCCCTGGCCGCCCCCGCCCAGCTTTTGGTGTGGTCGGACATGACGTTGTTCGACTATCAGGACCTCTGGTCGCTGAATGAGGCCAGCACCCTGGAGGAGTTCCGGGGGGTGCGCTCCGACCTGGAGAAGCTGGCCCTGGGTTCTTACTTCGCCGAGACGGCGGAGGCGGTGGCCGAGGAGGGGGTGGAGACGCCGGGACTGCTGTCCCTGGTCCTCAACTCCCTCTACGCTCTGGACAAATTGGGCAAACCCCCCGCCCTGGTGAAGGGGGCCTTTGAGATGAAGCTGGCCTGCCTGGTGGGGTACGAACCCCTGCTGGACGCCTGCGCCGTCTGCGGCCTGCCCCAGCCCGAGGCGCCCCGGCTGAACCTCTCCGCCGGGGTGCTCCACTGCCAGCGGTGCCGGGGCGAGGTGGGGGAGGAGGGCATTTCCATGCCCCTGGACGGCCCCTCGCTGGCGGCCCTCCGGCATGTGGTGTACGGCCCGCCCAAGCGGCTGTTCTCCTTCCAGCTGGAGGCCGGGAGCCTGGAGCGGTTCGCGGGGGCCTGCGAGAGCTTTTTGCTCACCCAGCTGGAGCGGGGCTTCCGCACCCTGGATTTTTACAAGAGCTTACAGATATCGCCATAGGCTTCCCTGAGGGGGAAGCTGGCTGGCCATGGGCCGGACCGGCGGGGGGACGCCGGAAGGGCACCTCTCATCCGCCCTGTTGGGGCACCCTTCCCACAGAGGGGAGGGCTTTAAGGAGGCAGGTACATATGACGTTAGATTCCGGCGAAGTGGGACAGAGTTATACGGTGTCCCGCATGGAGCTGCCCGAGCAGGTGGAGCACCGGCTGGAGGCCCTGGGCATGACCCTGGGGACCCGGGTGTCCATCCTGGGCAGCAAAGGCGGCGGGACCCTGATTTTAAAGGTGCGGGGCACCCGGTTCGCCATTGGGCGGGGCATCACCCGAAGGATTGAGGTGGCTTGACATGGCCAGAGAATTGACGGTGGCCTTCATCGGCAACCCCAACTGCGGCAAGACCACCCTCTTCAACGCCTACACCGGGGCCAACCTGAAGGTGGCCAACTGGCCCGGCGTCACCGTGGAGCGGGTGGAGGGGACCGTGAAGGATCACGACCTGAACATCAAGCTGGTGGACCTGCCGGGGACCTACTCCCTCACCTCCTATACCATGGAGGAGCAGGTGTCCCGCCGGTTCATCCTCTCCGACGAGGTGGACGTCATCATCGACGTGGTGGACGCCTCCTCCCTGGAGCGCAACCTCTACCTGACCCTTCAGCTCTTAGAGCTGGGAAAGCCGGTGGTGGTGGCCCTCAACATGATGGACATCATCGCCAAGCGGGGCATGGAGATCGACCTCCACCGCCTGCCCGAGATGCTGGGGGTGCCCGTCATCCCCGTGTCCGCCCGGAAGCGGACGGGGCTGGAGGTGCTGATCCACGCCGCCGCCCACCACGCCGGGACAGAGCACAGGGACCCCATCATCCACGAGCACGAGTGGCACAGCCGCCGCCGGACGGGCCCGGCGGAAAAGCACGAGCGGTACGTCATGGTGTACGACGAGCTGATGGAGTTCCGCATCGACGCCGTTTCCACCGCCCTGGAGCGGAAGTATCCCGCCATCAAAAACACCCGCTGGCACGCCATCAAGCTGCTGGAGGGGGACGGGGCGGTGACCGCCCAATACCCGGTGGACCTGCCCGACATCCTGGACCGCAGCTACGAGACCGACATCATCAACCAGAAGTACGACTTCATCGAGGAGGTGATGGGGGAGGTCCTGGTCCACAGGGAGGAAAAGGCGGCCCTGACCGAGCGGGTGGACCAGGTGCTTACCCACCCGGTGTGGGGCCTGCCCATCTTTTTGGGCATCATGGCGCTGGTGTTCTTCCTCACCTTTACGGTGGGGGATTTTCTCAAGGGCTTTTTCGAGCTGGGGGTGGAGTGGCTCACCCTGGCGGCGGCCGACCTCCTGGCGGGCTGGGGGGTGGGGGAGCTCCTCACCGCTCTCATCACCGACGGCATCATCGCCGGTGTGGGGGGCATCCTGACCTTCCTGCCCAACATCTTTATCCTCTTCCTGGCCCTGGCCTTCCTGGAGGATACGGGGTATATGGCCCGTGTGGCCTATATCATGGACGGCATCATGGGGAAGATGGGGCTGTCCGGCCGGGCCTTCCTGCCCATGGTGCTGGGCTTCGGCTGCTCGGTGCCCGCCATCATGGCCTCCCGGGCCCTGGAGAACCGTCGGGACCGGTTCAAGACCATGCTGGTGACCCCCTTCATGTCATGCTCCGCCCGCCTGCCCATCTACATCCTGTTTTCCGGGCTGTTTTTTGACCGGTACGCTATGCTGGCGGCCTACTCCATGTATCTCATCGGCATCCTGGTGGCCCTGCTGGTGGCCTTCGTCCTCCACACGCTGGAGAAGGGGAAGGGCATCCAGACCAACGACCTCCTCATCGAGCTGCCCGAGTACAAGATGCCCTCGGCCCGGACGGTGGCGGTCTATGTGTGGGAGAAGGTGAAGGACTACCTGACCAAGGCGGGCACCGTCATCTTCGTGGCCTCCATTTTGCTCTGGTTCCTCCTGAACTTCGGGCCGGGTGGGTATACTGACCTTATGGAGGAGAGCTTCGGGGCCATCCTGGGCAAGGCCATCGTGCCCTTCCTGGCCCCGGCGGGGCTGGGCTTCTGGCCCATCGCCGTGGCCCTCATCGCCGGCATCTCCGCCAAGGAGGTGGTGGTGTCCTCCACCGCCATCCTCTTCGGGGTGAACAACATCAATTCCGCCGCCGGGATGGCAGCGGTGGCGGGGGGGCTGTCCGCCATGGGCTTTGGGCCGCTGAACGCTTACTGCGTCATGGTGTTCTGCCTCCTCTACGTGCCCTGCGCGGCCACCATCGGCGTCATCCGGCGGGAGTCGGGGAGCTGGAAGTGGACGGCGTTTTCCGTGGCTTTCCAGGTGGCCACCGCCTGGGTGGTGAGCTTCCTGATTTACCAGGTGGGGAATTTGTTCCTTCGCTGATGGTCACGCGCGGACCGTACGTGGGAGACTATTCTTTCTGGAAAGAATAGCCCCTGCCCTGCTTCTTTTGAAAGAGAGACCCACCCGGCGTAGCCGGGCGGCCTACGCTCGTGCCGTTGAGGAACTTTGCCATGTTATCCCGCTTGCGCAAGAGAGCCCCGGGTGGCACAGCCACCCGGCCTACGCTACAAATGCGCCACTGGCGCATTTGCTTCACGCTGCGGTGCCACCGGCAAGTTTTCTTAACGCTGCGGGGCCTCGGCCCCCTTGTTTGGATTCATCCCCCGGGGCTGTTCACAAGAGGGTGGGATGACCCCGGCCCCTTACTCCGTAACGGGTCCGGGGTTCAGCAGCTCTTAGGCTTCCCCTGGGGGAAGCTGTCGAGCGACGCGAGACGGATGAGGGGAACTTATCGTTTGGCAGAGCCTTTCCCATGTCCCCAGTTCCCCTCATCCGTCAGCCCTTCGGGCTGCCACCTTCCCCCGAGGGGAAGGCTGAAGACCAACCTTCTGTCAAGCGCACATCAGCGGCCCCCTCTCAGTCAGCTTCGCTGACAGCTCCCCCAAAGGGGGAGCCCCTGGCAATGCAACGCCTTCAGTCAAGAATACGTCAGCGGCCGAGCGGCGCTAGGGGGACCACGTGTCGCACAGACGCACCCGTGCTTTTCCCCCTAACAATGAGCAGTAGACCTTCTACTGGGAAGGAAAACTGCGCTCAAGGCTGCACCAAAAGACTTTTCTTTGGGGGTCTGGGGGACATTTCTTTTCCTCGGGAAAAGAAATGTCCCCCAGAAGAGCGCACCTCCGAGGTGCAATCAGCGAACATGAAAACGAACTGCCGATACCAACCGAAACAAACCCACATCGAGGTTAACTATGCGAGACGAATTATTTGAAAAATCCATCGAGACCCTGGAACTGCCCAAGGTCCTGGAACTCCTGGCCGCCGAGGCGGTGACCGAGGAGGGGAAGGAGCGGGCCCTGGCCCTGCGCCCCCTCACCGACGCCGACGACGTGGAGCGGGCCCTGGCCGAGACCTCCGCCGCCGTGGACCTGGTGAGCCTGCGGGGCTCCCCCTCCTTTTCGGGGGTGCGGCCCGTGGCGGCCTCCCTCCAGCGGGCGGACATGGGCGGCTCCCTCAACACCCGGGAGCTGCTGGACATCGCAGCCGTGCTCCGCTGCGCCCGGGGGGCCATGGAGTACGCCGCGGGGAGCGACAAAAAGACCCCCATCGACCCGCTGTTCCACGGCCTCACCGCCAACCGGTTCCTGGAGGAGAAGATCACCGGCTCCATCCTGGCCGAGGACGAGATCGCCGACGCCGCCAGCCCCGAGCTGGCCGACATCCGCCGCCACAAGCGGGCCACCGCCGGAAAGGTGCGGGACATCCTCCAGCGCCTCATCTCCTCCAACCAGTCCAAGTACCTCCAGGAGCCCATCATCACCCAGCGAAACGGCCGGTACGTGGTGCCGGTGAAGTCGGAGTGCAAGAACGAGGTGCCCGGCCTGGTCCACGACGTGTCCGCCAGCGGGGGGAGCTTCTTCATCGAGCCCATGGGGGTGGTGAAGGCCAACAACGAGCTTCGGGAGCTGGAGGCCAAGGAGAAGAAGGAAATCGAGTGCATCCTGGCCGAGCTGTCGGCGGAGTGCGCCGGCCACCGGGAGGACATCCGGCAGGACTACGATTTCCTCATCCTGCTGGACGGCATCTTTGCCCGGGCGGGGCTGTCCCTGCGGATGCGGGGCATGGCCCCCAAGATCGTGAATAGGGGCATCTCCTTCCAGCGGGCCCGCCACCCCCTCCTGGACCGGGATACCGCCGTGGCCAACGACCTGCGGCTGGGGGAGGACTTCGACACCCTGGTGGTCACCGGCCCCAACACCGGCGGCAAGACCGTGACCCTCAAGACCCTGGGGCTCCTGGTGCTTATGGCCCAGTGCGGGCTCCACATCCCCGCCTCCGGGGAGAGCCGGATGCCCGTTTTCGACCGGGTGCTGGCCGACATCGGGGACGAGCAGTCCATCGCCCAAAGCCTGTCCACCTTCTCCTCCCACATGGTGAACATCGTGGGCATCCTGGGGGAGGCGGGGGAGCGGAGCCTGGTGCTCTTCGACGAGCTGGGGGCGGGCACCGACCCGGTGGAGGGAGCAGCCCTGGCCGCCGCCATCATCGAGGAGACCCGGTCCCTGGGGGCCCTGGTGGCCGCCACCACCCACTACGCCGAGCTGAAGGTCTACGCCATGACCACCCCGGGGGTGGAGAACGCCTCCTGCGAGTTCAACGTGGAGACCCTGGCCCCCACCTATAAGCTGCTCATCGGCATCCCCGGAAAGAGCAACGCCTTCGCCATCTCCCAGCGTTTGGGCCTGCCCGGCCATGTCATCGACGCGGCGGCGGGGCGGGTCAGCGCCGAGAACGTGCGCTTCGAGGATGTGCTGACCCAGCTGGACCGCCAGCGCCAGGAGATGGAGCGGGAGAAGGAGGCGGCGGAAAAACTCCGGCGGGAGACCGAGGAGTACCAGCGCCAGGCCCGGGAGTACCGGGACGGGCTGGAGAAGGAGCGGGCCAGGGCCGTGGAAAAGGCCCAGGCGGAGGCCCGGGCCATCCTGGCAGAGGCCCGGCAGGCCGCCGACGACACCTTCCGGGAGCTGGACGAGATGAAGAAGCGCCGGAAACAGGAGGAGGACTGGCAGCGGGTGAACGAGGCCCGGGCCGGGCTCCGGGGCAAGCTGAACGCCGCCGAGGGCAAGCTGGGCCGGGCCCCCGAGGCCCCCGTGCCGCCCCCCACCCGCCCCGCGGTAAAGGGGGACACGGTGGAGCTCATCAAGATGAACGGCACCCGGGCCACGGTGCTGGACGTGAAGAAGGACGGTACCCTCCAACTCCAGGCGGGCATTTTGAAGCTCACCGCCGCCCAGGACGAGGTCCGGGTCACCGAGGGGGAGACCCAGCAGTCGGTAAAAAAGATCGTGGAGCGGGCCTCCCACCAGCTCAGAAGCCTGGGGGCTTCCCCCGAGGTGGACCTGCGGGGCCTCACCGGGGACGAGGCCATCGTGGAGCTGGACCGGTTCCTGGATAACGCCGTCATGGGCAAGCTCCAGGAGGTGCGCATCATCCACGGCAAGGGCACCGGCGCGGTGCGCTCCGCCGTGCGCACCCACCTCAAGCGCAGCCCCTACGTCAAGGCCTTCCGCCCCGGCCGCTTCGGCGAGGGTGAGGACGGCGTGACGGTGGCGGAGCTGAAATAGAAATCCCTATGGAACAACACCTTCCCCTTGGGGTTGGCTGTCCGTCAGCGGATGTGCCACATACGGACAGATCATGCCCTGTGGGCAGAAGGTGCCCCCGAAGGGGGCGGATGAGGGGAACGGCACGAAAAGGAGCCGGTCTATAGAGGCTAAGTTCCCCTCATCCGTCACCGCCCCTTGGGCGGTGCCACCTTCCCCCAGGGGGAAGGCTGGACTGAACGGCACTGGTAATGGGGAGAAACAGGGTATGGGGCCAAGGTTGGCGCTTGTATTTTGTGTAAAATGCCATTGACGGGAAAGCTTAAATTTGATATTCTATAGGAACAGTACCGCAATGTATTTTGGGGGGAAAACTGCTATGTACATGAAAGAGGCTACCGTGAACAATCAGGTGGGCCTGCACGCCCGCCCGGCGACGTTCTTTATTCAGAAGGCCAACGAGTTCAAGAGCTCTATTTGGGTGGAGAAGGACGAGCGGCGCGTGAACGCCAAGAGCCTGCTGGGCGTCCTGTCTCTGGGTATCGTCAAGGGCACCGCCATCAACCTCATCGCCGATGGCGCCGATGAGAAGGAGGCCGTGGAGGCCCTCATCGAGCTGATCTCCGGCAACTTTGGGGATTGAGCTTCACTGATACGCACGAAAAAAGCGCCGCTTTTGCGGCGCTTTTTTTGACGGCTGGGGAGAGAACGTTATGATTTGTGCACAGTGCCCCCGCACCTGCGGCGCGGAGCGGGGGGAGGGCCGCCCCGGCGGGGTGTGCGCCATGCCCGCCGAGGCGGTGGTGGCCCGGGCCGCCCTCCATTTCTGGGAGGAGCCCCCCATCTCCGGCACCCGGGGGTCGGGGACGGTGTTTTTCTCCGGGTGCAACCTCCGGTGTGTATTCTGCCAGAACAGCGTCATCAGCCAGGAGGGCTTCGGGAAGGCTGTGACGGTGGAGCGGCTGCGGGAGATCTTTTGGTCCCTCATCGGCCAGGGGGCCCACAACATCAACCTGGTGACCCCCACCCACTTTGCCCACGCCGTGGCCCGGGCTCTGGAAGAGCCCCTGCCGGTGCCGGTGGTTTGGAACACGGGGGGCTATGAGTCGGTGGAGACTCTGCGAGGGCTGGAGGGGAAGGTGCAGGTCTACCTGCCCGACTTGAAGTATCTGGACCCGGCCCGGGCGGAGCGGTACTCCGCCGCCCCGGACTACCCGGAGCGGGCCAAGGCGGCCATCCTGGAGATGTTCCGCCAGACGGGTCCCTGCGTGTTCGACGGGGAGGGGCTTTTAAAGCGGGGGCTGGTCATCCGGCACCTGCTTCTGCCCGGTGGCCTGCCCGAGGCCAAGGCGGTGATGGACTGGGTGGCCGGGACCTTTCCGCCGGGGGAGGTCCGTTTTTCCCTCATGAGCCAATATGTGCCCCTGGGCCGGGCGGGGGAGTATCCTGAGATCGACCGGAAGCTCCGCCCCAGTGAGCGGCGGAGCGCGGAGGAATATATGGCCGCTCTGGAGCTGGCGGGTTACGCCCAGGACCCGGAGGCGGCCAGCGGGGACTATGTGCCGGATTTTGATTTGACGGGGGTGTGAGGCCGTGACGCTCACAGAAGGACAAAATATGACCCGCCTCCAGGTGCTTTGGCGGCTCTCCTGGCCGGCCATCATCGAGCAGGTGCTTGGGACCATGGTCAGCTACGTGGACACCGCCATGGTGGGCGTCATGGGCGCGGCGGGCACCGCCGCCGTCTCGGTGAACGCCGCCCCCATCTGGCTGGTCCAGGGCATCCTGGTGGGCGTGGGCGTGGGCTACTCGGTCCAGGTATCCAACGCCGTGGGGGCGGGGGACAGGGAGCGGGTCAAGCGGGTGATCCGGCAGGGGTTCCTGGCGGCCCTGGTCTGCGGTCTGCTGGTGTGCGCCATCTACGAGGCGCTGGGGGGTTACATCCCCCGGTGGCTGGGGGCCAAGCCGGATGTGCTGCCCCACGCCGTCAGCTACATGCGCATCTACTGCGCCGCCCTGCCCCTGGGCTCCATGCTGGCGGTATTTTCCGCCATCCTGCGGTGTATGGGCAACACCAAGACACCGCTCATCTTCAACACGGCGGCAAACCTGCTGAATATCGTGCTGAACTTTTTCCTCATCTACCCCACGGGGGAATTCCTGGGCATTACCATCCCCCGGGCGGGGATGGGGGTGGAGGGGGCCGCCCTGGCCTCGGCCATCGCCCTGGCCGCCGCCGGAGCGGGCACCGCCTGGGCCGCCTTCCGGCAGGTGGGCTATGAGACCTCCTTCCGGGATGGGCTGGCTCCGGACGCGGGCATCATCAGCCGGGCCGCCCGGCTGGCCCTGCCCTCCGCCGCCGAGCGGGCCACCGTCAACCTGGGACAGATCGCCATGACCGCCCTGGTGGCCCGGCTGAGCACCGTGGCCCTGGCGGCCCACCAGATCGCCAACACCGCCGAGGGGCTGTGCTACCTGCCCGCCTACGGCATCGGCTACGCCGCCATCGCCCTGGTGGGGCAGTCGGTGGGGGCCAGGGAGAAGGCCGACGCCAAGGCCTACGGGAACCTGACGGGAGGCATCGGCTTCCTGCTGTGCCTGGTGACGGGCACGGCCCTGTTCCTCTTTGCCCCGCCCCTGGCCTCCCTCTTCAACTCGGACGCCGGGGTGGTGGCCCAGGCGGCGATGGCCCTGCGGATCGTGGCCTTCTCCGAGCCCCTCTTCGCCGTGTCCATCATCCTCACCAACGCCCTCCGGGGGGCGGACGACGTGCGCTTCCCCATGATTGTGGGGCTGGTGTGCATGTGGCTGGTGCGGGTGCCCCTGGCCTGCCTGCTGGTGCTGAAGCTGGACTGGGGGCTGGCCGGCATTTGGACCGCCATGGCCATCGACCTGACCCTGCGAGGCGTTTTGTGCACCGTGCGCTGGAAGCGGGGGAAATGGCTGCGCCTGAGCGGATTGGAAGAATAACCAGGAAGCCGCCCTCCCACTGGGGAGGGCGGCGTTTTTATAGATTGCCAGCGGCAATCTATAAAAACGGCACGGGGCCGTCCCGGCCCCGGCCTGTGATCCAAGGCATGGCCCCGGAGGGGCCATATGCCGTAAAAAATAGCGCAAGGAGCTTTTTTATCAGGAGGGGATCAGCCGGGCCATGTCCTCCGGCAGGTCCGAGCGGAAGGAGAGGGCCGCCCCGGTGAAGGGCTGCCGCAGCTCCAGCCGGGCGGAGTGGAGGGCGGGGCGGGAGATGCGCTCCGGGAGCTCGGTGCCGTAGAGGAAATCCCCCGCCAGGGGGTGGCCCAGATGGGCCATGTGGACCCGGATCTGGTGGGTGCGGCCGGTCTCCAGCACCAGGCGGACCAGAGAGAAGAGCCCGCCTGGGCAAATCACCTCATAGTGGGTGCGGGCCGGCTTCCCGTCGGGGCGGACCTCCTGGCGGATGTAGGAATCGTCACTGCGGCCCAGGGGGGCGTCCACCACCCCGGCGGCGGGGAAGGGGAGGCCCTCGCACACCGCCAGATACTCCCGGTGGAAGGCCCCCGAGTGGAGGGCGGCGGTGAGGGAATGCTGGGCGGCGGGGTGCTTGGCCACCACCATCAGCCCGGAGGTGCCCTTGTCCAGCCGGTGGACGGGGTGGAAGCCGGCGGGGAGGCCGATCGTTTGGTAGTAGGCCACCAGCCGGGCCCCTAGGGAGTCCTCCCAGTTCCCGGCGCAGGGGTGGACGGTGAGCCCGGCGGGCTTGTCCACCACCAGAAGATCGTCGTCCTCGTAGCGGATGTCCACCGGGCCGTCAAAGGGGACGATGCCGGAGGGGGCCCTGTCGTCGGCCAGGATGGCCACCGTCTGCCCGGGGTGGACCAGGTAGCTGGTGTAGATGTCCTCCCCGTCCACTAAGAGGCCCCGGGGGCGGTGCTTGGCCCGGCGGATGGCGGAGGTGGACAGGCCCCGGCTGCGGAGGACGGCGTCCACCCGGCGGCCCGCCTCGTCCTCCGGGACGGAAAATTCCAGATAGCGCAAGGGGGCGCCTCCCTTCTCGGAAATGAAAGCGGTTTGAATTGATTCTACCACAATTTTTGGAAAACCGCACCCGCTCTCTTTCCAAACAGTGAAAAAAGTAGTATAATAATAAAATTCAAACCCCTGTCGGAGCGAGGTGCAACCTATGGGTGAAAAACTGGGCGTCTATCTCCATATTCCTTTTTGCCGGGCCAAGTGCGATTACTGTGACTTTTATTCCCTGCCGGAGCGGGACGGGGTCATGGACGAATACTGCAAGGCGCTGACCGCCCACATCAAGGAGGCGGCGCCCCTGGCCAAGGGCTGGCAGGTGGACACGGTGTATATCGGCGGCGGCACCCCCAGCGTCCTGGGGGGCAAGCGTCTGGCCGGGCTGTTGGGCGAGGTGAAGCGCCGCTTCGACGTGGCCCGGGACGCCGAGATCACCTGCGAGGCCAACCCGGAGAGCGCCGACCGGCACTTTTTGACGGCCATGCGCCGGGCGGGGGTGAACCGGCTGTCCCTGGGGATGCAGTCGGCCTGCGACGGGGAGCTCCACGCCGTCCACCGCCTTCACAATTTCAGTCAGGTCACCGAGGCGGTGGCCCTGGCCCGGAAGGCCAAGATTAAAAACCTCTCCCTGGACCTGATCTACGGCCTGCCCGGCCAGAGCATGGAAAGCTGGAAAAAAAGCGTGGAGGCCGCCCTGTCCCTGTCGCCGGAGCACCTGTCCTGCTACGGGCTGAAGGTGGAGCCGGGCACCCCCCTGGACGGGCGGGTCACCCGGGGGGAGGTCCTCCCGGATGACGACGCCCAGGCCGACATGTACCTGTGGACGGTGGAGCGGCTGGCCCAGGCGGGGTATCCCCAGTATGAGATCTCCAATTTCGCCCGGCCCGGCTTCCAGTCCCGGCACAACCTGAAATACTGGATGGGCAAGCCCTATATCGGCTTCGGCCCCGGCGCCCACTCCGACTTCGGCGGGCGGCGCTACTCCTTCGTCCGGGATCTGGACCGGTATATCACGGGTATCCTGGGCGGCGGGGCGGTCATCGACGATTCCGAGCTGATCCCCCACCGGGAGCGGGGCAGCGAGTACCTCATGCTCCGCCTGCGGACCGTCCGGGGGATCGAGGAGTGGGAGTACCGGCGGGAATTCTCCCTCAATTTCGACCCTCTGGAGCAGAAATTGGAGGAGTACGAGCGCCAGGGCTGGGCGGTGAAGAAGGACCGCCGGTGGCACCTGACCCCCAAGGGGTTCCTGGTGTCCAACCAGCTCATCGGGGACCTGCTGACCATCCAGGAGGCCGCCACCCTCAAGACCACCCTGCCCCGCCTGCGGGCGGAGGGAAAGTTTTTGAAGGAAAAATGACATTTGGTTCCAATATTGCCGGGGCGGTTTACACCGCTCCCCGGCTGTGATAAGATGATGCGTACCGGGCTTGTCCCGGTACGCATCGTTTGTTGACCGGAACAGGAGGAAGCATGAAGCACTGGATGAAACAGATCACCGCGGCGGGGCTGTCCCTGTCGCTTTTGCTGGGGCAGGCCGCCCTGGCCTCCGACGCCCTGGGCCACGACCTCCACGCCGGACATACGGCGCTGTCCGAGGGCGCCGGGTTGACAAGGGCCTATTTTTGGAGCGATACATACAAGGACCTGCGTACCGAGCGCTACGTGTCCTACACCCCCAACGAGGATGTGAAGCCCACCGTGGCCTACGGGGACACGGTCCTCAAGCGGGCCACCCTCTCCACCATGGCCCGGGGCCTGGAGGCCCAGGGCAAGCGGGTGGTGGGGGGCACCAACGGGGACTTCTACGTGTTCGCCACCGGCCAGCCCCTTGGCCTGGTGGTGACGGACGGCATCCTGCGCTCCTCCGCCTCCTACCATTCCGCCGTGGGCTTCCGCGCCGACGGCACCGCCTTCGTGGGCACCCCCAACCTGCTCATCACCGCCACCATGCTGGGGGAGCGGATCACCGTGTTCGGCGGGGTGAACAAGATCCGCCAGGTCCGCTCGGTGGACGGCGGGGGACTGACCCTGCTCACCCGGGACTTCGGGGCCACCACCCAGAACACCTCCGCCGGGGTGGACGTGATCCTGCGGCCGGTGGCGGAGGACCTGGGCGAGGTGATCTCCGCCGAGGACAGCGGGGCGGGCTTCGAGCTCACCTTGTCGGACATGCCCAGGATCGGGGGCCGGGTGCGCTGTACCGTAGACCAGGTCATCGAGGCCGCTGGGGACAACCCCATCCCGGAGGGCTGCTTCGTCCTCACCATGAACGGCAAGGACGACGAGGGGACTTTGAATATGCTCCGCTCCCTCCAGCCGGGGGACGAGGTGAACATCGACATCACCAGCGAGGACACCCGCTGGGCCGAGGCCACCGAGGCCCTGGGCGCCATGTACCGCCTGCTGGACAACGGGCAGGTGGGGGCCAACCTGAACGCCGAGCGCACCGCCCGCACCGCCATCGGAGTGAAGGAGGACGGCACCGTCATCTTCTACACCGTGGACGGCAAGCAGGCCGGGGTCAGCGTGGGGGCCACCTGCGCCCAGGTGGCCATGCGGCTCCAGGAGCTTGGCTGTGTGGAGGCCGTGGGCCTGGACGGCGGCGGCTCCACCACCATCGGGGTCACCTATCCCGACAAGAACTATATGGAGGTGGTCAACAGCCCCTCCGACGGGGCGGAACGCTCCAACTCCACCGCCATCTTTCTGACCACCGAGCTGAAGGCCACCGGGGAGCCGGGCTCCCTGGCGCTCTCGCCCGGGGACGCCCTGCTGCTGGCGGGGGCCCAGCTCTCTTTGAGCGCCGGGGTCTTAGACACCGCCTATTACAGCATGGGGAACGCCTCGGGGGTGACTTATACCGCCGAGGGGGCCGGTGAGGTGACGCCGGAGGGGGTCTTTACGGCGGGCGCCTCCTCCGGGAGCGCCGTGGTGACGGGCACCGGCTCCGGCGGCGTCACCGGCTGGGCGGACATCACGGTGGTGGACACCCCCGACCAGATCGTGGTGAAGAACGAGGCCACCGGGGGCACCATTTCGGCACTGTCCCTGGACCCGGGGGAGACCGTCTCCCTCACCGCCTCCAGCGGTTGGCGGAACCTGCTGCTCCAGTCCCAGGACGGCTGCTATACCTGGAAGTGCGACGAGGCCGTGGGCTCCATCACGGAGGACGGCACCTTCACTGCCGGGACCAAGAGCGCCTCGGGGAACCTGACCGTCACCGCCGGGGGCAAGACGGTGGCCATCCCCGTGAACGTGGCCGGCCATGTGAAGAGCCTGGAGGACATGGAGGGCACCGAGACCGGCTTCACCTCCACCGACACCGCCACGGCCGAGATCGAAAAGACCCTGAACAATGTCCGCACCGGGCTCCAGAGCTTGAAGGTGGACTACGACACCGGCGAGGAGGGCACCGCCCAGCTGGACGCCAGGATCGCCATCCCCGGCGGGGAGCACTACCTGGGCCTGTGGGTCCTCTCCGACGGCTCGGGCAACAACCTGACCGCCGTGTTTGAAAACGCCGGCGGCGAGGAGCTGCTGGCGCCGGTGGCCGGCCTGAGCTTCACCGGCTGGAAACACGTGCTGGTGGCCATCCCCGAGGGGGCCACGGCCCTGACCGGCCTGCGCTTCATCTACGGCGGCGGGGAGAACCGGACCGGCACGGTTTGGCTGGACCAGCTCACCAGTTCCAATGAGGACCTGGAGGACACCACCCCGCCCACCATCGACATCCGGGTGAAGGGCATCCAGCTCACCGCCACCGTCAACGACAACGTGGACCGCTCCCTCTCCGCCGGGGCGGTGGTGCTCCAGTACGACGGGGCCACCCTGACCGGGAGCTGGAACGAGCAGACCGGCACCCTCACCGCCACCCTGCCCGCCCCCGGGGCCATCCGCCACCGGGTGACGGTGACGGCGGTGGACGCCAGCGGCAACCTGGGCCGGGCCTCCCTGGACGTGGGAGAGGGGGCCACCCTCATCTTCGACGACATGGAGGACCACTGGGCCGCCAGCTACGCCAACTACCTCTACGAGCAGGGGGTGACCAAGGGGGCCACCTCCGGTGACGTGCTGAACTACCTGCCCGACACGGACATCACCCGGGCGGAGTTCTTCACCATGGTGGCCCGGTGGATGGGCCTGGACCTGAGCCGGTATGAGGGGGTGTCCCTGCCCTTTGCCGACACCAAGGATATCCCCTCCTGGGCCCTGTCCGCGGTGAAGGCCATGTATGACCGGGGCATCGTCCAGGGCAGCCAGGAGTTCGACGGGCTTTACGCCCACCCCAACGACAGCATCAACCGGGCCGAGGCCATGACCATCCTGGGCCGGACCCAGATGCGGGGGTACCCCGAGGCGGAGATCACGGGCTTTACCGACTACGCTCAGGTGCCCGCATGGTCCGAGGCCTACGTCCGCAGCCTGGTGGGCCAGGGTGTGGTCAACGGATACGAGGACAACACCCTGCGGCCTCTGGCGCCCATGAGCCGGGGCCAGGTGGCCAAGGTGCTGTACACCCTGCGCTAACCGAAAAAGAGAACCCCCGCCCGCGTCCCTTGGGACGCGGGCGGGGGTTTCGTTTTGTGCAGGCTGGGAAGGGGCCGCGCCTTTCTCAGGCCAGAAGCCCGGGGTCCACGGTGATGTCCTGGCGGGGCACTTTTTCCCAGGAAAAGTCCTCCGCCAGCTGGGCGGCGGCAACAGGGGAGGGATCGGCCTGCTGGCCGGCCAGATGGGCCAGGAGCCCCAGGAGCTGCTGGGGGGTGTACCGGCGGCGGAGGGCCCCCATGTCCAGGTCGGCGTCCCGCTTGGCCAGACGGCGGCCGCCGGGGGCCAGGAGGAGGGGGACGTGGTAAAAGGAGGGGGCCTTCAGCCCCAGGGCCTCATAGAGCCAGAGCTGGCGGGGGGTGGAGGAGAGGAGGTCCCGGCCCCGGACCACCTGGGTGATCCCCATCTCGGCGTCGTCCACCACCACCGCCAGCTGGTAGGCCCAGGCCCCGTCCCACCGGCGGACGGGGAAGTCGCCGCACTCCCGGGCCAAATCCTGGGTGTAGGGGCCCTGGCAGCCGTCGGTGAAGGAGACGCTTTTCCGGGGCACCCGCACCCGCCAGCTAGGCGGACGCTCCTGGGCGCGGCGGGCCACCTCCTCCGGGGTGAGGGCGGCGCAGGGGCAGGCGGGGGAGACGTCGTGGACGTGGGGGGCCTCGTTGAGCCGCTGGAGGCGGGTGCAGAAACAGGGGTAGACCAAGCCTTGCTCCTCCAGCCTGGCGAAGGCGGCGGCGTACCGGGCCCCCCGGCTGCTCTGCCAGTAGGAGGGCACGTCGCCCCCCTCGTCCCAGTCCAGACCCAGCCACTCCAGGTCCTCCATGAGCTGCCAGGCGTGGGCGGGCTGGCAGCGCACCGGGTCCAGATCCTCCACCCGAAGCACCAGCCGCCCTCCGGCGGAGCGGACGGAGAGCCAGGCCAGCAGGGCGGAGAAGAGATTGCCCAGGTGCATCCGCCCGCTGGGGCTGGGGGCGAAGCGGCCTTTGACGGTGGTCGGTTCCATAGGCGGTATCTCCTTTCCCCTCGACGGGATTCGTTCCCGTTCACCGATGGGATATCATATACTGTGGGGAGTACATAATGATAGAACATAGGAGGGATGAAATTGCAGGACGGGTTCGGGGGCCTGGGATGGCCCCTGGGGCCCCGGCAGATGCTTCGGCTGGCCGGCGCCCTTGTGTTTGTCTGGGGGCGGGACGGCCTGCGGGTCATGGGGCCGGAGGGCCCCCTCTCCCCGGGGGAGACTGGGACCCTGGCCCGGGCGCTGGAGCCGGTCCTGCGGGAAGAGACCCGGGGAAAGTCCTCTGTGGAGGCCCAGGTGCGGCTGGAAAAGCCGGTCCGGGGAGGCACGTGGTATCAGTGCGCCGGTCTGCGCCGGAGCGACGGGCGGCTGGCGGGGCTGCTGCGGGATACCACGGCCGAGCAGATGGAGCGCCAGCGCCTTCTGGAGCAGTCCCACCGGGACTGGCTCACCGGCCTGTGGAACCGGCAGGGCATGTCCCAGCGGGTGGAGGACACCCTGGCGGAGGAGGGGCGGGCCGCCCTGCTGATGGTGGATATGGACAACTTCAAGGAGGTCAACGACAGCCGGGGCCACCTGGAAGGGGACCGGGTGCTCACCTTCACCGCCCAGCTTTTGCGGGAGCTGTTCCCCTGTCCCGCCCACGTGGGCCGGGCGGGGGGCGATGAGTTTTTGATCCTCCTGCCGGGGGCGGGGG
Organism: Pseudoflavonifractor phocaeensis; assembly: GCF_038439875.1. Classification (NCBI taxonomy): domain Bacteria; kingdom Bacillati; phylum Bacillota; class Clostridia; order Eubacteriales; family Oscillospiraceae; genus Pseudoflavonifractor; species Pseudoflavonifractor phocaeensis. The sequence continues at coordinate 381,790 of NZ_JBCDMT010000003.1, read as the reverse complement.
CCTCCGACGCCTGCCGGGCGGGGCGGACCTTCTGCCGGGCCCTGCGGGAGCGGGCCCCCGCCAGGGGGCTGGGCCGGGTGTCGTGCAGTGTGGGGATCGCCGTGGCCCCCGAGGAGGGGGAGGACTTCGAAGGGCTTTTCCACGTGGCCGATCAGGCCATGTACCGGGCCAAGGAGCGGGGAAAGGACATCTGCTGCCGGTGATATCAATATAATACGTAAGGAAGAGAGGGCGGATCACTCCGCCCTCTCTTTTTGGGTCAATCAAAGACCATGGTGGAGAAGTAATCCTCCGGCGTCTCGGCCCGACGGATGAGCCGTGTGGAGCCGTCCTCCTCCAAAAGCACCTCCGCCGAGCGCAGCTTGCCGTTGTAGTTGTAGCCCATGGAGAAGCCGTGGGCCCCGGCGTCGTGGATAACCAGCAGGTCGCCCAACTCGATCTCGGGGAGTGGCCGGTCCACGGCGAACTTGTCGTTGTTCTCGCACAGGGACCCCACCACGTCGTAGACGTGGTCCAGGGGCCTGTCCTCCTTGCCCATGACGGTGATGTGGTGGTAGGCCCCGTACATGGCCGGGCGCATCAGGTTGGCGGCGCAGGCGTCCACCCCCACGTACTCCTTGTAGGTGTGCTTGAAGTGGACGGCCTTGGTGACGAGGCAGCCGTAGGGCCCCAGCATGAAGCGGCCCAGCTCGGTGAAGATGGACACGTCCCCCATGCCCGCGGGGACCAGGATCTCCTCGAACTGCCTGCGCACCCCCTCGCCGATGACAGCGATGTCGTTTTCCGGCTGGTCGGGGCGGTAGGGGATGCCCACGCCGCCGGAGAGGTTGATGAAGGCCACCTTGCAGCCGGTCTCCTTCTGGAGGTCGGCGGCCAGCTGGAAGAGGATGCCCGCCAGGGCGGGGTAGTAGTCGTTGGAGATGGTGTTGGAGGCCAGGAAGGCGTGGATGCCGAAGCGCTTGGCCCCCAATTCCTTCAGCTTTTTAAAGCCCTCGAAGAGCTGGGGGCGGGTAAAGCCGTACTTGGAGTCCCCCGGGGTGTCCATGACCTGGAAGCCCTCTTTACTCTCACCGAGCTGGAAGACCCCGCCGGGGTTGAAGCGGCAGGAGATGGTCTCGGGGATATACCCCAGGGTCTCCCGCAAAAAGTCGATGTGGGTGAAGTCGTCCAGGTTGATGGTGGCCCCCAGCCTGGCGGCCAGCTCAAACTCCTCCGCCGGGGTCTCGTTAGAGGAGAACATAATCTCACTGCCGGAGAAGCCGCATCGGTCGGAGAGCATCAGCTCGGTAAGGGAGGAGCAGTCCACGCCGCAGCCCTCCTCGTGGAGGAGCTTCAAAATGGCGGGGGTGGGGGTGGCCTTGACGGCGAAATACTCCTTGAAGCCGGGATTCCAGGCGAAGGCGGCCTTGAGCCGCCGGGCGTTTTCCCGGATGCCCTTCTCGTCGTAGAGGTGGAAGGGGGTTGGGTACTGCTGGGTGATGGCCTGGAGCCGTTCCAGGGACACAAAGGGCTTTTTCATAGCCGCACCTGCTTTCTGTGGCAGACTTTTGTACGCTAACACGTCGAATTATATCCCATCCCGGGGGACGGTGTCAAGATTGTCTCCCGCCCGGCCCGCCAGCAGCCGGGGGATGAAGCGCAGGAAGAGGAAGGAGGAGACGCAGGCGGCGACCACGTCGCAGATGGGCTCGGCCCAGAAGGCGGCGGAGGCGGTGAGGAGCATGGGCAGGGCCACCGTGGCGACGAGGAAGACCGCCTTGCGGAAGAGGGAGCAGAAGAGGGCCAGCCGGACCTGCCCCAGGGCGGTGGACTGGTCAACGATGACGTACTGCACCGCCAGGGGGATGACGGCGGCGGTGTAGATCTTGATAAAGGTGACGCTCCGGGCGGCCAGGTCGGCGTTCTGGGTGAAGAGGCGGACGAAGAGGGGGGCGCACAGCCAGGTAGCGGCCAGCATCACCGCCGTGAAGCCCACGCACAGGGCCAGGATGTGCTTGAGGGCCTTCTCCACCCGCCGGGGCCGGCCCGCGCCGTAGTTGAAGCTGACGATGCTCTGACAGCCCAGGGTGATGCCCCCCATGGGCATGGTGATGAGGAGCATGTAGCTCTGGACGATGGCGGTGCAGGTGAGGAGGGCGTCCCCCTCCCCGGGGCCGCCGAAGCGCTGGAGGACGGTGTTGAGGACGATGAGGAGCACGCTGTCCGAGCAGATGGTGAGGAAGGGGGAGACCCCGAAGGTGAGCACCTTCTTGCAGGCTCCCCAGTCGAACCGGCCCCAATGGAGGGGCACCGGCATGGATTTGCGGCGCAGGCACAAAAGGGCGAAGATACAGCTCGCCGCCTGGGACAAAAGGGTGGCCCAGGCCGCCCCGGCCACGCCCAAATCAAGAACGAAGATGAAAATGGGGTCGAGGACGATGTTCAGCCCCGCCCCCAGCACCACCGTGCCCATGCCCAGGCCCGAGCGGCCCTGGCAGATGAGGAAGCTGTTGAGGCCGGTGGCCATGAGGGCGAAGGCGGTGCCGGCGATATAGATGGTGAGGTAGGTCAGGGCGTAGGGGAAGGTGTCGGCGCTGGCGCCGAACCACAAAAGGAGCTGGCGGCGCAGGAGGAAAAAGACGGCGGACAGGGCCAGGGCCAAAACGAGCAGCAGCCGCAGGCAGTTGGAGAGGATGCCGGACGCCCCGTCGTGGTCCCCCTCCCCCATCTTCATGGCCATCAGGGGCGCTCCCCCCTGGCAAACGAGATAGGCGAAGGAGGACAGCAGGGTCACGATGGGGCCGCAGACCCCCACCCCCGCCAGGGCCAGGTCCCCGATGACGGGGATGTGGCCGATGAACATCCGGTCCACGATGGAGTAGAGCACGTTGATGAACTGGGCCAGCAGGGTGGGGATGGCCAGGCGCAGGACCAGCCGGCCCACGCTGTCATTGCCCAGGTCGATTTTTCGCCGCATGGAGGTATCCTCTCCTTTGAGAAACAAATCATACACACAAGGTCACATTATACATGATTTCAAAGGAAAGTAAAGAGTTCCCGGCGGCTGGCCCTGTTGTAGATAAGCGTTGCTTTTCGGCATAGCAAACTGATCTTCATTTTAATAGCCAAAAAATCCCTACACTTTTTCCATGTAGGGATTTTCGGATTTGTGCCGCCTTATACCAATAAGACGCATTACACAATGTTTTCACCCAATAAAATTTTAGGCATTGTGGTTAGGCAACGATTCCATCTCTTATAAAACCGTTCCAATCCAAGTTTTGAAACACGGGCATGAGTTTCTTCGTCCTCAAGTGTCCAGTGCAAAATATATGTGACTTTGCCTACCCATTTAGTCAATCGAATGGGTGGTTTTCCTTCCTTGACAGCATTGAAATCCTCTTGCCGGTGTGTGCGTTTGACATACTTCACATCAATAACTCCGGGTTGCGAAAGATAGAACTCGGCAACCTCTTTCATTAAAGTTTCAATTTCATCTTGTTTATCAATCTTTGCTTCATAAATACAAATTTCATTAAACACCCCAGCACCCCATTTACTTCGCCTTATCCGCCTAATGCGAACTACTTGTTTATATTCTGACATATGAAACTGTTCCTCTCAAGGTTGTTTGGTGAAGCTGACGGAGTTTATACCAGCAACACTTATCTACAACAGGGCTTGTCCCCCGGGCGGCTTGTCCCCCGGGCGGCTTGTCCCCCGGGGGCGGCTATGGTATACTGGTTCCAATCATGCTTTGGGAGGCCGCGTATGAACCGTTTGCTGATTGTGGAGGACGACCGGGCCCTGGGCGAGGGGGTCCGCATGGCCCTGCGGGGGCCGGAGCTGGAGGCGGAGCTGTGCCACACACTGGCCGGCGCCCGCGCCCTGCTGGCGGGTAGGGAATTCGACCTGCTGCTGCTGGACGTGAACCTGCCCGACGGCAGCGGCCTGGACCTCCTGCGGGAGCTGCGCGGGGGCGGCGGGCCGGGGGTCATCCTCCTCACCGCCAACGACCTGGAGACCGACATCGTGGCGGGGCTGGAGTTGGGGGCGGACGACTACATCTCCAAGCCCTTTTCCCTGGCGGTGCTGCGGGCCAGGGTGAACGCGCAGTTGCGCAAGGCCGCCCCCACCGCCCGGTTCGAGGTGGGGGGATTCCTCTTCGACTTTGACCGCATGGAGTTTCGCCGGGGGGCCGCCCCGGTGGAATTGAGCAAGACCGAACAGAAGCTGCTGCGGGTGCTGGTCCAGAACCGGGGGATGACCCTGAGCCGGGCCGAGCTGGTGGATCGGGTGTGGACCGACGGGGCGGAGTACGTGGACGAGAACGCCCTGTCCGTGACAGTGAAGCGCCTGCGGGACAAGCTGGAGGAGACCCCCTCCAAGCCCCGGTTCCTCAAGACGGTGTACGGCATCGGCTACACCTGGGCGGTGAAGTGATGGGCCCGCTGGAATGGCTGGCCCTGGGGGCCGTTTTGGCCGCGGCGGCGGTGGTGGTCTGGGACCGGCGGCGGCTCCGGCGGACCCTGCGGCGGATGGACGGGATGCTGGACGCCGCCCTCCGGGGGGACTTCACCGAGGACGCCTTTGACGAGACCATGCTCTCCGCCGTGGAGACCAAGCTGGCCCACTACCTGTCCGCCGCGGCGGTGTCCGGGCGGGACTTCCAGGCGGAGCGGGACGCCATCAAGACCCTCATCGCCGACATCTCCCACCAGACCAAAACCCCGGTGGCCAATCTCCTCTTATATACCCAACTCCTGTCGGAGCAGGATTTGCCCAAGGAGAGCCGGAGCTGTACGGCGGCGCTGGAGCGCCAGGCCGAGAAGCTGCGCTTCCTCATCGAGTCCCTCATCAAGACCTCCCGGCTGGAGACCGGCATCCTGGCCCTGCGCCCCGTGCCCGCCCCCCTGGCGCCCACCCTGGAGAGCGCCGCAGCCCAGGTCCGCCCCAAGGCGGAGGCCAAGGGGGTCGCGCTGGCGGTGGAACCCACGCAGGAGACCGCCTTTTTCGACCCCAGGTGGACGGCGGAGGCCCTCTACAATCTGCTGGACAACGCGGTGAAGTACACCCCCGCCGGCGGCACGGTGACGGTCCGGGCCACGGCCTACAGCTTCTTCTGCCGGGTGGACGTGGCCGATACCGGCATGGGCATCCCGGAAGAGGATCAGGCCAGGGTCTTCCAGCGGTTTTACCGCGCCGACGCCGCCCGGGAGGCGGAGGGGGTGGGCATCGGCCTCTATTTGAGCCGCCAGATCGCCGCCGGGCAGGGGGGCTACCTCAAGGTATCCTCCGCAGTGGGGGTTGGGTCCACCTTCTCGCTGTTCCTGCCCAAAAAGTGAAATCTTTCAGAAGTGTTAGATTTCAGAAAGAACGTGGAAAGATTGCCGTGGTAAAGTCTGTGTTGTGGAACGCAATACAGACTTTATCTTTTTGGAGGGTATGGACCATGACGATATTAGAGACAAAGGATTTGAAAAAGATTTACGGCGCCGGCGAGGCGGAAGTCCGGGCGCTGGACGGCGTGGATATTACGGTGGAGAAGGGGGAATTTGTGGCCGTGGTGGGCACCTCCGGCTCCGGCAAGTCCACCCTCCTACACATGCTGGGCGGGCTGGACCGGCCCACCGGCGGGACCGTCACCGTGGACGGCAGGGAGCTGTCCTCTTTAAAGGACGAGGAGCTCACCATCTTCCGCCGCCGGAAGATCGGCTTCGTGTTTCAAAACTACAATCTGGTGCCGGTGCTCAACGTCTACGAGAACATCGTTCTGCCTATCCAACTGGACGGGGACGCGCCCGACGGGGACTACGTGGGCCGTATCATTGAGACCCTGGGCCTGGAGGGCAAGCTCCAGAACCTGCCCAACAACCTCTCCGGCGGCCAGCAGCAGCGGGTGGCCATCGCCCGGGCCCTGGCGGCCAAGCCCGCCATCCTCCTGGCTGACGAGCCCACCGGCAACCTGGACAGCCGTACCAGCCAGGACGTGATGGGGCTTTTGAAGGTCACCAGCCAGACCTTCCGCCAGACCATGGTCATGATCACCCACAACGAGGAGATCGCCCAGCTGGCCGACCGGATCATCCGCATCGAGGACGGCCGCGTCGCGGCCCGGGGGTGAGGGTTATGGTCAACGTATCCAACCGCAAGTGCGTCCGCCGCCTGAGCTTCCGAAGCATGAAGGCCGCCTGGTCCCGCAACCTCGTGGCCGTGCTGGCCATCGCCCTCACCACGGTGCTCTTCACCTCCCTCTTCACCATTGCCATGTCCATCAACGACGGCTTCCAGCAAAGCAACTTCCGCCAGGTGGGGGGCTACTCCCATGGCGGGTTCAAGTACCTGAGCCAGAGCCAGTTCGAGGAGCTGCGGGAGGACCCGCTCATCCGGGAGTGGGGCCTGCGGCGCTTCCTCGCCATGCCTTCGGAGGCGCCCTTCCACAAGTCCCACGTGGAGGTGGGCTACGCCGACGCCAACTACGCCCGCTGGACCTACTGCGACCCGGTGGAGGGCCGCCTGCCCCAGGAGGGCACCGACGAGGCCGCCACCGACACCCGCGTGCTGGAGCTGCTGGGGGTGACGCCGGAGCTGGGGGCTCAATTCACCCTCTCCTTCGACGTGGACGGCCGCCCCACCACCCAGACCTTCACCCTCTCCGGCTGGTGGGCGTACGACGAGGCCGTGGTGGCCAACCAAATCCTCCTCCCCGAGAGCCGGGTGGACGCCATCCTGGCCGAGACCGGGGTGGACCCGGCAAAAACTGCCGACGGCATGACCGGCTCCTGGAACCTGGACGTGATGCTCCAAAGCAGCCTGCACATCGACGAGGACATGAAGCAGGTGCTGGCCAACCACGGCTACCAAAGCGAAAGCCGGCTCGCCGGGGACAACTTCATCCGCACCGGCGTCAACTGGGGCTACACCGGCGCCCAGCTGGCCGAGAAAATGGACCCCATGGTGGTCATCGCCATCGCCGCCGTGCTGCTGCTCATCATCTTCACCGGGTATCTCATCATCTACAACGTGTTTCAGATCTCCGTCACCAACGATATCCGCTTTTACGGGCTTTTGAAGACCATCGGCACCACCCCCCGGCAGCTGCGGCGGGTCATCCGGCAGCAGGCCCTGCTGCTCAGCGCCGTGGGCATCCCCCTGGGCCTGCTGGGGGGATGGTTCGTGGGCGGGGCGCTCACGCCGGTGGTCATCGGGCAGCTTAACGGCATTGCAAATGTGGTCTCGGTCAACCCCGTCATCTTCGTGGGGGCGGCCCTCTTCGCCCTCCTCACCGTGGTTCTCTCCTGCCGCAAGCCGGGGCGGATGGCGGGTAAGGTCTCCCCGGTGGAGGCGGTGCGGTACACCGAGGGGGGCGGCGGCCGGAAGAAAACCCGAAAGAGAACCAAGGGAGCCGGCCTCTTCGCCATGGCCCGGGCCAACCTGGGCCGCAGCCGGGGCAAGACCGCCGTCACCATCCTCTCCCTCTCCCTGGCGGTGGTCCTCCTCAACCTGACCGTAATGGTCACAAATGGCTTTGACATGGACAAATACCTGGCGGGCAATGTGGTCTCCGACTTCATCCTGGCGGACGCCAACTACTTCCAGGTGGGCGGCGACAACTTCAGCGCCGACACCGCCCTCCCCCAGGAGGCCATCGCCGCGGCGGAGGCCCAGGGCGGCATCGCCGCCGGGGGGCGCATCTACGGCCGCGCCTCCTGGGTGGAGGAGACCATCTCGGAGGAGTACTACCGGAGCCTGTGGGGCAGCTGGTACTCGGCGGAGCAGATGGAGCAGGCGGTGGCGCGCCTGGACCCGGACGGGGACGGGCGGCTGAACGACGACGCCCAGCTCTTCGGCATGGAGCCCTTCGCCCTGGATAAGCTCACCGTCCTGGAGGGGGACCTCTCCAGCCTCTACGAGCCCGGCGGGCGGTATATCGCCGCCGTGTACGGCGAGGACGACTACGGCAGGGCGCGGATGGACTCCCACTGGGCGAGATTGGGAGACACCGTCACCCTGCGGTATATCGAGGAGAAGGAGTACTACTACCTGGACAGCGGAGAGGTCATCGAGGACCTGGAGGCCACCGAGCTGGACGGGGACCGGGCCTACGCCTCCCGGCCGGTCAAATACCGGGACGTGGACTACACCGTGGCCGCCCTGGTGTCCGTCCCCCACGCCATCAGCTACCGCTACTACGGCAGCGACGAATTCATCCTCAACGACCAGACCTTCATACAGGACACCGGCACGGACAAAGTGATGCTCTACACCTTCGACATGGAGGACACCGCCGCCAACGACGCCATGGAGGCCTTTTTGGCGGACTACACGCAGCAGGTGGCCCCCCAGTTCGACTATCAGAGCCGGGCCTCCTACGTGGCGGAGTTCGAGTCCATGCGGGCTATGTACCTGATGATGGGCGGGGCCATGAGCTTCATCGTGGGGCTGGTGGGCATCCTCAATTTCTTCAACGCCATCCTCACCGGCATCCTCTCCCGGAAGCGGGAGTTCGCCGTGCTCCAGTCCATCGGCATGACGGGCCGGCAGCTCAAGACCATGCTGGTGTATGAGGGCCTCCTCTACGCCCTGGGGGCCGTCCTGGCCGCCCTGGCCCTCTCCCTGGTGCTGGGTCCCCTGGGGGCGGCGGCGGTGGAGAGCCTGTTCTGGTTCTTCACCTACCGCTTCACGGTCGCTCCCATCCTCATCCTGGCCCCGCTGTTCGCCCTGCTGGGGGCGCTGGTGCCCCTGGCGGTGTACCACTTCGTGGCCAAGCGCACCATCGTGGAGCGGCTGCGGGAGGCCGAATAGAAAACGGAAATGTTAGCACTCTGCCTAGCAGAGTGCTAACGTTTACAATTTGGACATATTTTTTGCTATCTTTGTTCACAGGCCGCGGCTATACTAAGCATTGAAAAAAGGAACGGGAGGCCGGGACGAAAAGGGCCGGGTCTCCAAAGAAAGGAGTTCATTTCTATGTTTGGTATGCTTCCGTTTGAGCGCAGTGACAGCAACGTGTTCGACACCTTCGACAACTTCGCCCGTGATTTCTTCCGCAAGTCCAACGCCGACCTGCCCGCCTTCCGCACCGATATCCGGGACGCCGGGGACAGCTTCCTGCTGGAGGCCGATCTGCCTGGGTTTAACAAGGAGGACATCTCTCTGGATCTGAAGGACGGAATACTCACCATCTCCGCTGTCCACCAGGACAGCAGCGAGGAGAAGGACGACAAGGGCAGCTACATCCGCCGGGAGCGGCGGTACGGATCCTTCCAGCGCAGCTTCGACGTCACCGGCATCGACGAGAGCGGCATCACCGCCGCCTATCAGAACGGCGTGCTGACGCTGACCCTGCCCAAGGCCAGGCCCGTGGAGCCCGAGACTCACAAGATTGCCATCCAGTAAGCAAAATAGAGAGGAGCCGGTCAGCTTTCGCTGACCGGCTCTTCTTCGTCCCTGGTGGTCCAGTTGGGGCAGGTGTCATCCGGCATCCGGGATTTGAGACGGGGCGTGGTGCAGTGTCCGCACCAGACGGAGGTGAAGCTGGAACGCCTCAAGACGTAATGCTGGTAGAAGTGGGCGCAGGTGCCGCAGAGTTTGCGTTCGGATAGGTCTTTTTTGAATGTACCCATGGGTTTGCCTCCTTCTGACGGGGCAATAGGTGCCCCTTGTGCTTACTATAAGTGTTAATTGGAAAAAGTGTTTGATTTACACCTAATTAAGTGTAAAAAGTTTTATATTCTAAAATTGTGAAGATTTATGGGTGGCCTGCCTGTGGGCCACCCGCAGGCGCCCCTCCTTTGGAAACCACCCCGGGATGTCCGCAAGAGCGCAGGATGACCCCAGCCCCTTACTTCGTAACGGAGCCGGGGTTCGACAGGCCTTAGGCTTCCCCCTGGGGGAAGCTGTCGAGCGCAGCGAGACTGATGGGGGGAACTTATCGGATTGGCAGGGCTTTTTCCATATCCGCAGTTCCCCTCATCCGTCAGCCCTTCGGGCTGCCACCTTCCCCCAAGGGGAAGGCTAAAAGACCAGGCTGTGTCAAGAACACGTCAGCGGCCGAGCGGCGCAAGGGGGGGCCACGGGTCGCACAGACGCTCCCGTGCTTTTCACCCTACCTTCGGGCACTAAACCTTCTACCAAAAAGGGAATCTGCGAGCAGGTCAGCACCAGAGACTTTTCTTTGGGGGTCTGGGGGACATTTCTTTTCCTCGGGAAAAGAAATGTCCCCCAGATTTACGCACGTCCCGACATGCAATCAGGTACCAATCAGAACAAATTAGCACTCACATAAGAAGAGTGCTAATTGTTTACACGCCGTTCATGATTTTTCCCGGAAAACCGCCTATACTAAGTTCAAATAAAGGTATTTTCCCGGAAAGGAGTTGTTTGCATGAACACTCAAAACTACACCCAGAAGACCCTGGAGGCCGTCCAGGCCGCCCAGTCCCTCGCCACCGAATACGGCAACCAGCAGATTGAGCAGAGCCACCTCCTGCTGGCCCTGCTCACCGCCGAAAACGGCCTGGTGCCCCAACTTCTGGCCAGCATGGGCCTCACCGTGCCCAGCTTCGCTGCCGCCGTGAAGGCCCAGGTGGAGAAGCTCCCCAAGGTCTCCGGCCCGGGGCGGGAGATGGGGAAAATCTATGTCTCCCAGGGCGTAGACCGGGCCCTGAACACCGCCGAGGAGACCGCCCGGCAGATGAAGGACGAGTACGTCTCGGTGGAGCATCTTCTGCTGGCCCTCGTCAAGACCGCCGACCGGGAGCTGGCCGAGCTCTACAAGACCTACAACGTCACCTACGAGGGGATTCTGCAGGCCCTCACCGCCGTGCGGGGGAACCAGCGGGTGACCTCCGACAACCCGGAGGAGACCTACGACGCCCTCAAGAAGTACGGCACCGACCTGGTGGAGGCGGCCCGAAAGAATAAGCTGGACCCGGTCATCGGCCGGGACGAGGAGATTCGGAACGTCATCCGCATCCTCTCCCGCAAATCCAAAAACAACCCCGTGCTCATCGGCGAGCCCGGCGTGGGCAAGACCGCCATCGCCGAGGGGCTGGCCCAGCGCATCGTCAAAGGGGACGTGCCCGGCTCCTTGAAGGACAAGACCATCTTCAACCTGGACATGGGCGCCCTCATCGCCGGGGCCAAGTACCGGGGCGAGTTCGAGGAACGGCTGAAGGCCGTGCTGAACGAGGTGAAAAAGTCCGAGGGCCGCATCATCCTCTTCATCGACGAGCTCCACACCATCGTGGGGGCGGGCAAGACCGAGGGGAGCATGGACGCGGGCAACCTCTTAAAGCCCATGCTGGCCCGGGGGGAGCTCCACTGCATCGGGGCCACCACCCTCAACGAGTACCGCCAGTATATCGAGAAGGACGCCGCCCTGGAGCGGCGGTTCCAGCCCGTCATGGTGCGGGAGCCCTCCGTGGAGGACACCGTGGCCATCCTCCGGGGCCTCAAGGAGCGCTACCAGGTGTTCCACGGGGTGAAAATCACCGACGGGGCCATCATCGCCGCCGCCACCCTCTCCAACCGTTATATCACCGACCGGTTCCTCCCCGACAAGGCCATCGACCTCGTGGACGAGGCCTGCGCCACGGTGCGCACCGAGATCGACTCCATGCCCACCGAGCTGGACGTTTTGCAGGGCAAGATGACCCAGCTGGAAATAGAGGAAGCGGCCCTGGTGAAGGAGACCGACAAGCTCTCCCAGGAGCATCTGGCCGACATCCGCAAGGAACTGTCCGATTTGAAGGAGGACTTCAACGCCAAGAAGGCCCAGTGGGAGAACGAGAAGAACGCCATCGGCGCGGTGCAGAAGCTCCGGGAGGAGCTGGAGGACGCCAACGGGGAGCTGGAGAAGGCCCAGCGGGAGTACGACCTGAACCGGGCCGCCGAGCTGCAGTACGGAAAAATCCCCGAGCTCCAGAAGCGGCTGGAGGCCCAGGAGCTGGTGGCAAACCAGGGGAAGGAGGCCAGCCTCCTGCGGGACAAGGTGACCGAGGAGGAGGTGGCCAAAATCGTGGAGCGGTGGACCGGCATCCCGGTGGCCCGCCTCATGGAGGGGGAGCGGGAAAAGCTCCTCCACCTGGAGGACATCCTCCATGAGCGGGTGGTGGGCCAGGACGAGGCCGTGCGCCTGGTGAGCGAGTCCATTCTGAGAAGCCGGGCGGGCATCGCCGACGAGAGCCGCCCCATCGGCTCCTTCCTCTTCCTGGGGCCCACCGGCGTGGGCAAGACCGAGCTGGCCAAGACCCTGGCGGCCACCCTCTTTGACAGCGAGAAGAATTTGGTGCGCATCGACATGAGCGAGTATATGGAGAAGTACTCCGTCTCCCGGCTCATCGGTGCGCCTCCCGGATATGTGGGCTACGAGGAGGGGGGCCAGCTCACCGAGGCGGTGCGCCGCCAGCCCTACTCCGTCATCCTCTTCGACGAGGTGGAGAAGGCCCACCCGGACGTGTTCAACGTGCTTTTGCAGGTGTTGGACGACGGGCGCGTCACCGACGGCCAGGGCCGGACGGTGGACTTCAAGAATACCGTCATCATCCTCACCTCCAACCTGGGCAGCCAGTATTTGCTGGACGGCATCGGCCCCGACGGGGACATCACCCCGGAGGCCCGGGGCGAGGTGGAGCAGCTTTTGAAGCGGTCCTTCCGGCCGGAGTTCCTGAACCGCCTGGACGAGATCGTGTTCTACAAGCCCCTGACGAAAGAGAACGTCTCCCACATCGTGGATCTGATGGTGGACAGCCTCAACCAGCGGCTGGCGGGCAAGGAGCTCAAATGCGTCCTCACCCCGGCGGCCAAGGATTTCGTCATCGAGGAGGCCTACGACCCCCTCTACGGCGCCCGGCCCCTGCGCCGATATCTCCAGCACACGGTGGAGACTCTCATCAGCCGGGAGATCATCGCCGGCAGCGTGGCCCCCGGCGACACCCTGACGGTGGACGTGAGGGACGGGGCGCTGACCCTGTCGGCCCAAGAAGTGCTCCGCGGCGACGTGGTGGAAGAATAAGGAGAGAGGCGCGGACCAATTCGGTCCGCGCCTTTTTTTTGCTTTTTTTGAAACCCTTCCGCTTTTTTGGTGTATTCTTAGATAGAAACATGTTTCTTCGAAAGGAGGTGGGCGGGTGGACGACGAAAAGCTGCTCCGGCGGCTGCAGAAGGGCGATACCGGGGCGCTGGAAGCCCTCATCCGCCGCTACACCCCCTACGTGAGCGCCGCCGCCTACCGGGTGCTGGGCTCCCTGCCCCGGGAGGAGCTGGAGGAGGTGGTGGCGGACACCTTCGTGGCCCTGTGGTCCCACGCCGGGACGCTGGAGCCGGAGCGGGGGACCCTCCGGGCCTGGCTGGGGGCCGTGGCCGCCAACAAGGCCAAGAACCGCCTGCGCTCCTATGCCCCCACCCTGCCGCTGGACGACGCCTCCCCGGCCCCGGACGCCCCCGAGCGGGCGGTGGAGGAGCGGGAGACCGGCGAGGCCCTGTGGCGGGCGGTGGACGGCCTGGACGAGCCGGAGCGCACGCTGTTTTTCCGGTACTACTACGAGGGGGAACGGCTCAAGACCATCGCCGAGGCGCTGGGCCTGAACCTCTCCACCGCCAAGACCAAGCTGGCCCGGGGGCGGAAGCGCCTGCGGGAGCAATTACGCGAGACAGGAGGCGAGGAACATGCCTGACCGGCTCAAAGGACTGGAGCGGGAGCTGGGCCTTCCCGCCGCGCCGGCGCCCTTTCCCATGGACGCCAAAGCCATCAGCCGCCGGGTGGAGGCGACGCTCTCCGCCCGGCCCAAAGAGAGGAAGCTGTATATGAGACATAAAGTAAGACTGGCCGCCGTGCTCACCGCCGCGGCCGTGGCCCTCACCGGCACCGCCCTGGCGGTGGCCCCCGCCCTCAGCGAGGCATTGCAGAAGGCCCTGGGGGAGTTCGCCCCCTACGCCCAGGCCATGGAGGGGACGGCGGTGGACCAGGGCATCCAGGTCAAGGTGGTGTCCGCCCTGGCCGACGGCACCAGCGTGCGGGTGTACGCCGAGCTCACCGACCTCACAGGGGACCGGCTGGAGCACGCCGTCATCCAGAGTATGGACAGCTATCTGAAGCTGGACATTACCGGCGGCAGCGAGGGCAGCGGCTGGGCCTTCGGCAGCGAGAAGCTGGGCTACGACCCGGAGACGAAAACCCTGCTCTACGCCTTCGACCGCTACAACGGCGCCCTGATGGCGGACGGCACCGCTGGGACGCTGTATATCGATACCATCCGGGGCGGCTACACGGACTTTGAGACGGAGGAGGCCCTGCCCCAAAACCTGCTCACCAACCAGCTGTTAAAGACCAGGGTCCTGCCTTCCGGGGAGACGGTGCTGACGCCGGGACAGACCCCAGCGGAGCTGGCGGGGGCGGAGGGCGTGCGCCTGTCCTCCATGGGCTTCGCCGCCGACGGGCGTCTGCACATCCTCTTCCGGCTCCCCAAGGGGGCCGACCCGGAGAAGAGCTCCTTCCTCACCAACGTGTACAGCAAGTCCTGGCGGGAGGGGGACGGCGGGGATCAAACCTACAACCGGGATTGGAAAAGAGTCGGCTTTACCGAGAACGGGACGGCCTATTACGAGTTCTCCGTCCCGGCGGGGCCCGAAAACCTGGACGACATCATCCTGACGCCCATTTACGGCTCTATGGAGTATACCGGCACCCGTATCGAGGGGGACTGGCAGGTGCCCGTCACCATCCGCAAGGCGGAGGAGCGGACCATTCCCCTCAACGGGACCATCGACCACAGCACGCTCCAAAGCATGGTGCTCTCGCCCCTGGGGGTCACTCTGGTCACCACTTCCCCGGACTTCACGGGGGTCGGCGGCTACCCGCTGGCGGTGTATCTGGCGGACGGCACGGTGCTCCACCCCCAGCGGGGCTTCACAGGCCCCTCCGGCGTCGACGGGCCCGATCTGGCCCGGTGGGACTTCCGGGAGCCCGTGGATCTGGACCAGATCACCGGAGTGTCCCTGGGGTATTGGATGATTCCCCTGGCGAACGGCGGGGCGGGGGAGGGGTACTGGCTCTCCCGGCTGCCGGAATAACGAGGAGTTGGGGAATCAACAGCGCTTTGCGGGCGCATGATATGCGCCCCTACAAGGGAAAACGGAAGGACCGCCGCCCGGCTGGCCGGGCGGCGGTCCTTGATTTGTGAGAGAACGAAGGCGGTATTGGCCTTGCGGGGGGGCACGAGGGGACGGCGGCCCGCCTCGTGTGAAATCCGGTTGCCTTTTGAGCGCCCGCGGGCGCTCAAAAGGCCGAAATGGGCGTTCCGCCGGACAGGTCCATGGAGATGATCTTGCTCCTCTGAAGCCCCTCCCGCACCACGGCGTCGTAGACCTCCTTCATGTGCCAGTAGTCCGACGTGGCGCTGAGGATGGCCATGAGCCGTTTGTCCCGGTTCAGGATGGGGAAGGACAGACAGGTGGTGTCGTCCAGGTACTCTCGCTCATCCTGGGCGTAGCCCCGGCGGGCGACCTCCGCCACGTCCCGCTCCAGGGCCTCCCGGTCGGTGATGGTATAGGCGGTGAAACGCTCCATGCCGCAGGCGGCGATGCGGGCGTGGGATTCCTCCCGGGGCAGGTAGGCCAGCAGGACCTTTCCCGTGCTGGTGGCGTGGAGGGCCAGCTCGCCCCCCTGTGGGGCCACGTTGGAGACGTGGAAGGCGGGCTCGGAGGAGGCCACCGTTACCACCCGCCCCTCGTCGGTGCAGATGGACAGCCGCATGGCCACGTGGTAGCGCTGGGCCATCTCGGTGATATGGCGGTTGCCCCGGTGGACGATGGGCAGGCGCGCGGGGTACATGGAGCTGAGCTCATAGAGCTTGCTGGAGATGGTGAGCCGCCCGTCCTCCCCCCGGAGGACATAGCCTCCGGCAATCAGGGTGTTGATGAGGGCGTAGAGGGTGGTGCGCTGGACTCCCACCGCCTCGCAGATGTCGATGACGCTGAGGGGGCGGGCGGCCTGGGCCAGGGTCTCCAGGATGGCCAGGGCACGCTCCACCGACTGGATGGTCAGCGGACCGCCTTTCTGTTCTTTCAAACCCACATCCCCCTTCATCCCGGTCTTCTTACCTCTTATTATAGCGGGCCAGGCCGGGAGAAGCAAGCACAATGTTGAGATGGTGGAAGGAATGTTGATATGGTAAACGTGAGACTGAAATAAAAAAGCGCCCTTTCCCATAAGAAAGGACGCTTTTTCCACAATTTATGAAACGGAAAAAGTTAGGCGAAAAAGGCGTGGGCGCCGATGGTGGCCACATAGGAGCGGTTCCGGGCGGCCCAGCTGTTGGGTGCGGAGCGGGGGTTGATGAAGTAAAGGGCGTTGCCGATGGTGTTGGCCCCGTCCAGGCACAGCTTGGCGGCGGCCACGCTCTCGGCGTTGGGGGTCAGGTTGATGGAGCCGTTGGTGACGGGGGTGAACTGGTTGCGCTGATGGATGACCTCATAGACCGTGTCGGGGAAGAGGGAGCTGGCCACCCGGTTCAAAACCACGTTGCCCACGGCGATCTTACCGGCCAAAGGCTGGTTGCCGCTCTCGGCGTTGATGATATGGCTGAGCCAGTACACCACATCGGACTGGTAGGCCAGATCGCCGGAGGTGATGGGGCCGCTGCCGGCGGTGATGACCACGGCGTTGCCGGTGGGGTCCCAGGCCACGTTGGCGCCCAGGGCGGCGGCCAGGGTGCGGGCGGGGACCAGGATGACGTTGCCGGAGATCTTGACGCCCTGGGGCAGGTACAGGTACCGGCCGTTGGCCACCATGTAGTCGCGGCCCGGCTGGATGGTCATGGTGAGCCCGGGGGCGGTGACCACCGCCTGGTCGTTCTCCCAGACCGCCGCGGCGTCGGGGTAGAGGGCCCGTACCACGGGAAAGTAGGAGACGTAGGTCACCTGGTCGAAAACCTGGACGGGGACGTCCAGCTCGATGACAGCGTCGTTGACGATGACGCTGATGCCGTCGCTCTCGACGGCGGTGGCGGGCACACCCAGTCCGAGGACCAGGCAGAAAGCCAGCGCCAGAGTGAGAAGATGCTTCTTCATCAAAATAAAATTCCTCCTGAAAACAATTAAGTGTTTCCGTTTCTTCACCAAATTGTTACCACATTGTAACCTATTCAAAATCAAAAATCAAGAAAAATTTTTAAGAACAGGCTAAAACGAGGGTTTTTGCCACCTTTCGACCCGAAAAAATGACGTGAAACAGTTACAAATGAAAACGGCGGAATCCCTTGGGGCCCAAAAGAAACAGCGGTTGTAAAAATATTACAGATCGTATTATACCCGAAAACGAAAAAAATAATAAAAAAAGCTGCCTCACCGGGGGTGGTGAGGCAGCTTTTTAGGCCAAAAACAGCCGTTTATTGATAGAACCAATGACAGCCGATGGTGGTGACATAGGTGCGGTTTTCCATGGTCCAGTGGTTGTCGGTAAGGTGGGGGGCGAGAAAGTAGAGGCTGTCTCCCGCGGTGTTGACCCCCTCCAGGCACAGCCGGGCGGCCTCCACGCTTTCGGCGGTGGGCTCGTCATAGACGGTGCCGTTGCGGACGGGCTCAAACTGGCCGCCCCAGCGGTCGTCGAAGATGACGCCGTAGATGGTGTCGGGAAAATCGGGGCTTTTGACCCGGTTCAAAACCACGTTGCCCACGGCGATCTTGCCCTCCAGGGGCTCGCCCCGGCTCTCCGCCGAAATGATGCGGGAGAGCCAGAAGAGAGCGTCGGGAGCGTCCTGAGAGGGTTGGCGGGTGGTGAGGGCCACCGTGCCGGTGGCGGCGTCCCAGTCCACTCCGGCCCCCAGAGCGGCGGCCAGCGCCCGCACGGGGACCAGAGTGCGCCCGGACTCCAGCCGCACGGGACCGGAACAGTCGATCCGGGTTTCGTTATATGTAAGGTAGTGATCTCCCGGCCGGGCGGAGAGGAGAAAATCGTCCCACTGGACCAGGGCATGGTCGCCCGACCAGATCACGGCGGCGTCGGGTATCAGGGCTTGCGCCACGGCGCGGAGGGGAACGTAGGTGGTCCAGTCGTACACCGGGGCGGCCTCCACCGCCAGAGGGGCGCCGTCCAGGGTGAGAAAGGCGCCCCGGGCGGCGGGGGTGAGAAGAAGGGTCCCCAGGGCCAGGGCGGCAAGCTGTCGTTTCATGGTCCATCGCTCCTTATTGATTACAAGTTGTAACCAAATTGTAACCAATGGAAGGAGCTGTTTCAAGGGACAATGTTTTCCAGTGGGAAAAGACGGTATGTACCGCCGCGGACGGCGGCGGGGAGGTGAATTTACATGATATGCTCCTGGCAGCAGTCATCCAGGACCCGAAAGCCCATCCGATCCCGACTTGCCACAGGGAACAGAGCAATGCTCGTGCTGTCAAATAGGGGACACAGGCGCGCTTCCGGATCCAGCCGCAGACAGTTCTTCGGCCGGGCGGTCGTTTCTTTCTCTATGACGATTCCGGTGGTCATGACCTCACCTCCACCAGAAAGTGTGCCCACCGGGGGGAAAATCATCAGCGGAAGATGCTGGGCCGGGCGGCGCCGCCCGGCCTCCGTGCCGCGGTCAGAGATACCGGCCCACCCGGTCCATGTACCGGCGGTACTCGCCGCCGAATTTTTGTAAGCACCACCGCTCCTCCGACAGGATGATCCAGTGGGCCGCAGCCTGAAAGACCAGCAGGGCCGCGAGGAGGACCGGCGACCGGGTCAGAAGGACACAGCCGAGAAAAAACACAAAATAGGCCACGTACATGGGGTTGCGGGAGAACCTGTAAAGTCCGCCCAGGCTGACCCCGCTCTCCGCCGGGGCGGCAAAGCTGGCCACGGCGGCGGCCAGCAGGATAAGCCCGGCCAGATAGACGCCCGCCCCCGTGAAAAAGAGCCATCTGGGGGTGGACTTGACCCGGAGAAAAAATGGGGCGATCAAAAGCACGGCATTGGAGAGCTGGTAGAGCCAGTAGGCCCCTTTCTCCCGCTCCGACAGCGGCGCGAAATGGGCGGCGCGCCGGACCGCTTCCTTATTGAATAAGGACAACAGCCCGAAGCGGACGAGAAAAAAGGGGAGCAGCAGGAAAAAGGCCATAGGCGAAACCCTCATATCCTTCTATTTTGATTCATCCGGACTGATTCTATCATATCCTTGCGGCGGGAGACAACAAAGAAGCGATCTCTTTTCACGTTCCAGATAGGCTGGAAAGGGTAGGGCGGGAAAGGAGCCGTTTGACTTTTCCCCACTTCGACATTAAAATGAAAAAAGAAAAGCCGTATTCGACGGCCTTTGGCGGCGAACACGGACTGGGCGACCGGGATCTATCAGCGGTCAGAAAGCGGAGGTATCATATTATGGCGCTTGACCTTGTAGGGTGGAATACAGTCCTGGATTCCGACCATGCGGATGAGCTGTCCGCGTTTTACGAAAAGCTGCTGGGCTGGACACGGTTCCAGGGCGAGGAGTACACTGTCCTGGTCAACTTGGAGCAAGAGGGGCTTCCCACTTGGATCACCTTTCAGCAGGTGGATGATTACACCCCGCCCGTCTGGCCCGCGACGCTGGACGAGCAGCAGCAGATGGCCCATTTGGACTTCCATGTGGCGGACGTGGAAGCGGGCGTGAGGCATGCTCTGGCCTGCGGCGCGACCCTGTCAGATGTTCAATTCGACGAACGCTGGCGTGTGATGATCGACCCCGCGGGGCATCCCTTTTGTATCCTGCCGCCGGTCATGCCCTGGCTGTAAGCGGGCGGCGCGTGACGCCTGGACCGTTTCCGGGCAATAAAAAAACCGACATCCTGTTTTGGATGTCGGTTTCTCATGTGTGGCACAAAATCACACGGCGCGGGTGACCTTACCCGAACGGAGGCATCTGGTGCAGACATACACGTGCTTGGGCGTACCGTCCACGATCGCCTTGACCCGCTTCACGTTGGGCTTCCAGGGGCGGTTGGAGCGGCGGTGAGAGTGGGAAACCTGATTGCCGAACACAACGCCCTTGTCGCAAAATTCACATTTGGCCATTCGCTATTACCTCCTCGCTCGTCAGTATCACGCTGTAAAAAGCATCGGCTACCATATTAGCAGAGATATGCGAAAAAAGCAAGTATTTTTTTCAAACTGGGTCCGTCTTTAGGAGAAACGCGGGGAAGCCCTCTAGGTCGGGGGCGATGGAGCGGACAGGATAAAAGACCACCGGTCCCTCCGGGGTGAGGTAAAACCGGTCGGAGGAAAAGCGCTGGGAGCAGAGCTTGAGCCAGTCCTCGAAAAAAATGGCCTCCCCGGCGCTGACCCGCTGGCCCACCTGCCGCCGCACCTCCTCTACCACGGGGCCCCGCCACCAGCGCCGGGGCGGGAGAAGCTCGGGCAGGGTGACGGGCACCCCCGAGGGGACGCGCCAGGTGTCCCCCTGGCGCACCCGGTCGGGGTAGCGGCCGCCGGTATCCTCGGCGGCGTCCACATAGAGGCTGAGCGTGCCCTCCTGGAAGAGGGTGACGGTGAAGTCCAGACTGGCCGACCAGGGGGGCGTGTCCGGCCCCGCCGCGGCCCTGGCCTGGGTCAGGAGAGGCCCCTCCCACCGCCTGCGCCAGCGGTCGGCCAGGGCGTCGTAGTAGCGGTTGATCCGCTTGAGGCCCGGGCTGTCCTCCTCCAGACGGGGCCAGCGCATGCTGACGGTGAGGAGCACGGCCTCCCCGTCCTTGAATACCTGCTGATATTCCCCGGGCCGGGCCAGCCTGGGCGCTACCGGCTTTTTTTGCATAGAAACTCCCCCTTTCTCGCTGTTCCAGCCTATGCGGAGAAAAATTTTTGGTTCAGGGGGTTTACTTTCACACTTCACTTTGATAAAATACCCTCAGAATAAAAATAGGAGGCATATGCCCTATGACGAAAAGCGGAAAACAGGGGGAGAGCAAGCTGCTGTATGAGGCCATCCTTTCCCTGAAAGACCTGGACGAGTGTAAAAAGTTTTTCCAGGATCTATGTACCGTGGCGGAGCTGCGGGCCATGGAGCAGCGTTTCGAGGTGGCCCTCCTTCTGAGCGAAGGCATGATCTACAACGATATCCTGGACCGGACGGGGGCCTCCAGCG
Source organism: Pseudoflavonifractor phocaeensis (assembly GCF_038439875.1). Lineage (NCBI taxonomy): Bacteria > Bacillati > Bacillota > Clostridia > Eubacteriales > Oscillospiraceae > Pseudoflavonifractor > Pseudoflavonifractor phocaeensis. The sequence goes on along the minus strand of NZ_JBCDMT010000003.1, from coordinate 360,710 downwards.
CCACCATCAGCCGGGTGAACCGGTCCCTCCACTATGGGGCGGACGGCTACCAGGCGGTGCTCCCCCGGGTGAAGGACAAGCTGGGCGATGGGGAGCTATGATTTCCTGGCGGGCAGCTACGACGCCCTGACCACCGACGTGGACTATCCCACCTGGGCCGATTATATCGAGCGGCACTTCGCCCGGCTGGGCCGGCCGGTCCGCACCGTGCTGGACCTGGCCTGCGGCACCGGGAGCCTGACCTGTGAGCTGGCGCGCCGGGGGTATGAGGTGACGGGAGTGGACAAGTCCCCCGAGATGCTCTCGCTGGCCGAGGAAAAATGCCGGGACCTGGACAACAGGCCCCGGTTCTTCTGTGAGGGGATGGAGGCGCTGCGCCTGCCCGGCCGGGTGGACGCCTGTGTGTGCTGCCTGGACAGCGTCAACTACGTCCTCCATCCCAGGAAGCTGGAGCGGGCCTTCCGGCGGGTGTACGACTGCCTGGAGCCGGGGGGGCTGTTCCTCTTCGACGCCGATACGCCGGAAAAGCTGGCCGCCATGGACGGCCAGGTCTTTCTGGACGAGACGGAGGACGAGTACTGCGTCTGGCGGGGGGAGTACAGCTCCCGCCGGCGGGTGTGCTCCTTCTGGATGGATATTTTCCGCCGGGAGGGGGAACTTTGGCGTCGTGGGGAGGAGCTCCATGAGGAGTACGCCTACACGATGGAAGAGCTGGAGGGCTATCTCCGCCAGGCGGGATTCGCCGCCGTCAAGCAATACGGCAAGCTGAAATTCCGCGCCCCCCGCCCGGGGGAGCAGAGGATCTTTTTCGCGGCGCGGAAAGCGGCGTGAGGGTACAGACAGCGTGAAAGGAAGATAAGACCATGGCCGACGAGATCGTCCGAATGTTAGCGAAAAACGCCCCGGTGAAGGCCTCCGCCATCACCGGCCGGGGGCTGGTGGAGCGGGCCCGCCAGATCCACAAGACCCTTCCGGTGGCCACCGCCGCCCTGGGCCGCTCCCTGATGGCCTGCTCCATGATGGGGGACCAGCTCAAGGGGGAGGGGAGCTCCGTGACCCTCCGGTTCAAGGGGGGCGGGCCCATCGGCTCCATCACCGCCGTGGCCGATCCCGGGGGAAACGTCCGGGGCTATGTCCAGGAGCCCGCTGTGGTCCTGCCCCCCCGCGCCGACGGCAAGCTGGACGTGGGGGGCGCCGTGGGACGGGAGGGGAGCCTCACCGTCATCAAGGACCTGGATATGAAGGAGCCCTACGTGGGCATGGTGCCCCTGGTCTCGGGGGAGATCGCCGAGGACGTGACGGAGTATTTCGCCGTCAGCGAGCAGATCCCCACCGCCTGCGCCCTGGGGGTGCTGGTGGACACCGACCAGTCGGTCCTCCGGGCGGGGGGCTATCTCATCCAGCTGCTCCCCGGCGCGGGCGAGGATGTCATCGAGAAGGTGGAGGCGGGGGTGGCCCGCCTGGGCGCCGCCACCACCGCCCTCATGGAGGAGGGCATGGACGCCGAGGGGATGCTCCGCCGGGCCCTGGGCAGCTTTGAGCTGGAGGTGGTGGACCGCCACAGCGTGACCTACGAGTGCTACTGCAGCCGGGACCGGGTGACCCAGGCCCTTGTGAGCATGGGCCGGGACGAGCTGCGGGACCTCATCGAGGAACAGGGGTACGCGGAGCTCACCTGCCAGTTCTGCGACGCGGTGTACCGTTTTGACCGGGAGGAGCTGGAGGAGCTTTTGGAGAAGGCCACCCATTGAGGGGCGGCCTTCTCCGGGGCCGGGAAACAAAAATTTTCCGAATTTTGATTTTTCGGTTGACAGGATGGGGAGGTTTTAGTATAATAACAGTCGCCGCTTGAAGCAACGGGCGGCGGCAGGGGAGCATAGCTCAGCTGGTAGAGCGCACGCCTTACACGCGTGATGTCACAGGTTCGAGCCCTGTTGTTCCCACCAGACCCGATTCCCTTGGCGACCAAGCTGGCGCGGTAGTTCAGTTGGTTAGAACGCCGGCCTGTCACGCCGGAGGTCGTGGGTTCAAGTCCCATCCGCGTCGCCACTCAGAAGAAATCAGCTCCGTTCCATTTCCGGCCGCGGAGCGGCCGAAAATTGCACATCCGCTGATTCCTTCTTCGTTATCCCCAAAAAGCCGCAAGCGGCTTTTCAGGGGCCCGTTAAGACCATTCCCCCAATTTGCCTCTGTAGCTCAGTCGGTAGAGCAGAGGACTGAAAATCCTCGTGTCACTGGTTCGATTCCGGTCGGAGGCACCAAAACATTCTCCCGGGATATTTTTTATATCCCGGGAGAATACCCCTCGGGGAAGCCGCATAAGATGCGGGTGTAGCTCATCTGGTAGAGCGCCACCTTGCCAAGGTGGAGGTAGCGAGTTCGAGCCTCGTCACCCGCTCCAAATCGTCGGAAGAAACCTGCTCCATTCCACTTTCGCCGGAAGGCGAAAGTTCCATATCCGCAGGTTCCTTCCTCCTCTCCCCACAAAAGCCTTCGCTTTTGCAGGGACCCCGTTTGACAAGTCCAGGGACGGACACGTCGGCGACGTAGCCAAGTGGTAAGGCAGAGGTCTGCAAAATCTCCACCCCCAGTTCGAGTCTGGGCGTCGCCTCCAAAAAAGAAAGACATTCCTTTTGGAATGTCTTTCTTTTTTGTTTCCGCCGGCTCTGCTGGGGGGGCAGTATTTTTATGCCTGCGTGAAAAAAGAGATCCCTTTTCCCCGGCGGGCAGTCGGGGGAAAGGGATCTCTTTTTCATATACCTATATATTAAGGAAGCTGGGGGCGGAGAAGGGAGGTGCCGGACTGAAGGTTCTCCAGAGCGGGGCGGTTCGTGACGGCGTAGCTCCCCTTGGCCCGTTTTTGCAGGAGCCCCATGTCGCAGAAGGCCCGCAGGGTGCGCAGCAGGTGGCGGTAGCTGCACTCCAGAAGGTCGGCGCACAGGGTCAGGTTGTAGCGGAAGACCCCGTCCTGCTCCATCTCCAGGATGAAGCCGGCCAGCCGGGTCTCCAGGGGCTCGAAGTGGGCGGCGCTTTTGCGGATGTGGGCGGCCAGCCACTCCACCGCCGTACGCAGGAACTTCACGTCGTTGAGCAGCGCCTCCCGGTAGGGCTCGGCGGGGATGGACAGGCAGACGCAGGGAGTGATGGTCCGGATGCTGTTGATGGAGGGCTGCCGCCAAAGCACGGACACCATCCCCATGATGTTGACGCCCCGGTAGTGGCACTCGCAGTGGATCTTGTCCGCACCGGTGACCACGTAGGCCATGCACTCCCCCTCCAACAGGATAATGAAGCTCTCTTCAATGGCGCCCATCTGCCCGATGAGCTCGCCGGCGTCATAGTGGACCAGATTGGCGGCAGAACACAGATCCAGGGAGAACATGTCCTGGAGCTTATTTTTGTCGATGGCGCGCTTCAGCGCGGCCGGATCTTTGATCTGTTTCATGGTATGCTCCATTTCCGGCGCCCCGGAGGCCGCCGCCGCAGAGGAGCCCCGGCCTTGCGGGGCAGGATCGGTTGATAAAATTATCATAGCAGGGCGGAGGGTGGATGTAAATCCTCATTTCGACAAAATGCAGAGGAAAAAAACGGGCTTAGACGGTTAAAAACATTATTTCGGGCCCGCTGGGAGGAAGCAGAAAAAATAATGGCATTGTGACTTGTGTCATTTACAACCTTACAGCGGACGATGTATGCTAAATGCAACATTTTTCCGGGTTCCCAAACAGGCAGACGGCAAGGGCGCTGGCCTCCCTTTGGAGCAGCGCTTTTTTTGAAAGATACTACTTTAGCCCTTTACAGCGCTAACAGTCTGCCCGTCCGGGCGGCGGAGATGGGAGAGAGAGGCAATGGCGACCATCGTAGAATTCAAAGATTACAGCATGGGCTTCAAGGACGACGACGGCAAGGTGTTCAATCTGCTGGACAAACTGAGCCTGAAGGTGGAGGAAGGAAAAGCTCTGGGCGTGGTGGGGGAATCCGGATGCGGCAAGAGCATGACGAGCCTGTCCATGATGCGGTTGCTGCCCGACGCGGCGGTGGTGCAGGGGGGCGAGATCCTGCTGGAGGGCAAAAACATATTGGAGATGTCCGAGGAGGAGATGCGCCATGTCCGGGGGGCCAAGCTGGCCATGATCTTCCAGGAGCCCATGACGGCCCTGAATCCGGTCCTCACCGTGGGCCGGCAGATCGGGGAGAGCCTTACCCTCCACCACCCGGAGATGAAGCCGGAGGAGGTGCGCCGGCAGGTGATCCAGGCCCTCTCCGACGTGGGGATCGCCGCGCCGGAGACCCGGATCGACCAGTATCCCCACGAGTTTTCCGGCGGGATGCGGCAGAGGGTGATGATCGCCATGGCCATCATCAACCACCCCGCCCTCCTCATCGCCGACGAGCCCACCACGGCGCTGGACGTGACCATCCAGGCCCAGATCCTGGACATCATGCGGCGGCTCAAGGGTGCCTCGGGCAGCCTGATGGTCATCACCCACAACCTGGGCGTGGTGGCCGAGATCTGCGACGAGGTGGCCGTCATGTACGCCGGGCGGGCGGTGGAGCGGGGGACCCTGAAGGCCATCTTCGACCATCCCCTGCATCCCTATACCAGAGGGCTCATGGCCTCGGTGCCCACCATGCGCAGCGAGAAAAAGCCCCTGCACACCATCCCCGGCACGGTGCCCACGGTCTATGATTACGGCCCGGGCTGCCGCTTTGCCGACCGGTGCGAATTCTGCATGGAGCGGTGCGGCAGGGAGGCTCCGCCCACCCGGCTGGTGGGGGAGGACCACCTGATCCAGTGCTGGCTGAACTTTGAGGGGGAGGCTGAGAGCGATGGCTGAACAGACGCCCATCCTTCAGGTGGAACACCTGACAAAATTTTTCCCGGTGAAGAAGCGCAAGCTCATCGAGCCCAAGCGCTACGTCCACGCCGTGGAGGACGTGAGCTTTGAGCTCTACCCGGGGGAGACGCTGGGGATCGTGGGGGAGTCCGGCTCGGGCAAATCCACCCTGGCCCGGGCCACCCTGGCCCGGGCCATCCTGGCCCTTACGCCGGTGACGGCGGGGAACGTGTTTTACGAGGGGCAGAAGGTCACCAACTTCCGGGTCTCCTCCGCCGACAAGCGGCGGCTGCGGGGGGACCTGCAGATGATCTTTCAGGACCCCTACGCCAGCCTGAACCCCAAGATCAAGATCGGGGAGGCCATCGCCGAGCCCATGCTCAATAACGGGCAGGCCTCCGGCCATAAAGAGGCCGAGGAGAAGGTGCGCCATCTGCTGGAGACGGTGGGGCTGAGAAGCGAGGTCTACGACCGCTTCCCCCACGAGTTTTCCGGCGGGCAGCGCCAGCGCATCGGCATCGTCCGGGCCCTGGCGGTGAACCCCAAGGTGCTCTTCTGCGACGAGTCCGTGTCCGCCCTGGACGTCTCGGTCCAGGCCCAAATCCTGAACCTCTTCAACGAGCTGAAGGAGCAGTTCCACCTGACCTACGTCTTTATCGGCCACGATCTGGCGGTGATCCGCTATATCAGCGACCGGATCCTGGTGATGTACCTGGGCAAGGTGATGGAGATCGCCCCCTACGACCAGCTTTTCGGGGAACACACCCACCCCTATACCCAAGCCCTGGTCTCCGCCATCCCGGAGCCCAGCACCGCCCCCCGGACCCAGCGCATCCTGCTGGAGGGGGACATCCCCAGCGTGGTGGACCCGCCCAAGGGGTGCCGGTTCTGCCAGAGATGCTTCCGCTCCCAGCCCCAGTGCTTTGAAGAGGAGCCGGAGCTGGTCAGGGTGGGAGAGGGACACTTTGTCCGCTGTCACTTCGCAAAGGAGGAAGGCTGATGCTTCGCTATCTCATCCGCCGCCTGGGCCGCGGCATCCTCACGATCTTCGTGTCGGTCACCCTGGTGTTCTTCATCGTCCGGGCCATGCCCTCCGACCCGGTGGCGCTGATGATCAGCCCCCAGATGAGCCAGGAGGCCCAGCAGGCCCTCATAGAGTCCTACGGCCTGGACCAGCCCAAGGGGACCCAGTATGTCCTCTATATGCGGGAGCTCCTCCACGGGAACCTGGGCACCAGCTTTGCCAAACGGGTGCCGGTGACCCAGTATTTGGCGGAAAAGCTGCCCTGGACCCTCCTGCTGCTGGCTGCCGTCATGGTCATCGTCATTCTCATCGGCATCAGCGTGGGGCTTTTTGCCGCCGCCCATAAGGGAAAGCTGGCGGACAGGCTGATCAGCATCGTGGTGACTATGGGCATCTCGGTATTTATCCCATTCATGGCCTTTTTGCTGCTGTACATATTCGCCTTCCGGCTGAAGGTCCTGCCCACGGGCGGCGCCTATACGCCCCCCAAGGGGGTGGGCATGTCCTTCTATCTGGACGTGGCCCGGCACCTCATCCTGCCGGCGGTGGCTTTGTCCATCACCAATCTGGCCAACGCGGTGCTCTACACCCGCAACAGCATGATCGACGTGCTGCGGGAGGATTATATCCGCACCGCCTACTCCAAGGGCAACAGCAGCGGCCGGGTCCTCCGGGTCCACGCCCTGAAGAACGCCCTCATCCCCACCGTCACCATTATCGGCATGCAGATCGGCCTCATGGTGGGGGGCGCCACCGTCACCGAGACCGTATTCTCCTGGCCGGGCATCGGCAGGCTGGTCTATGACTCGGTGAACGCGCTGGACTACCCGGTCCTCCAGGGGGCCTTCCTCCTGATGGCGGTGGCCGTGGTCATCATGAGCTTCCTGACGGACCTGGTGGTGGCCTGGTTGGATCCGAGAATCAAGCTGGGGGGTTGAACATGAAAGAGCGCAAGAGTTTCTTCTATTACTTTGTCCGGAACCGGAACGGCATGATCGGGCTCATCGGGGTGCTCCTCATCGTCCTTATCGGCATCTTCGGGCCCGTCGTGGTGCCCAAGCCGGACGGCTATACCACCGATATTCTGATGGCCCCCAGCGTCCAGCACTGGCTGGGCACGGACAATCTGGGGCTGGATATCTTCGCGGAGCTGGCCTGGGGGGCCCGCACCTCGCTGTACGTCTCCCTGCTGGCCATGCTCATCTCCGGGGTTATCGGCATCCCCCTGGGCCTGCTGTGCGGCTACACCAAGGGCTTTTTCAGCGAGGTGATCGACGCCTTCATCGACATTTTCATGACACTGCCCATGCTGCCCCTCATGATTATTGTGGCCGCCGTCATGGGCACCTCCATCACCAACGTCGCGCTGATCCTGGGGATCTTTTCCTGGCCCCAGCTGGCCAGGGTCACCAAGAACAGCACCCTGAAGATCCGGGAGATGCAGTACATCGAGGCGGCCAAGTGCCTGGGCCTGCCCCGGCGGCGCATCCTCTTCAAGCACGTGTTGCTCAACGCCTCCGGCCCGGTGTTCGTCAACATGACCCTGGTCATGGCCTCCGCCGTGCTCACCGAGGCCAGCCTCAGCTTCCTGGGCCTGGGGGATCCCACCACCTGGAGCTGGGGCACCGTCCTCAAGCGGGCCTGGAGCCAGAACGCCGTCATCAGCAGTCCCAACCCCTGGTGGTGGTGGCTGGTGCCCAGCCTGTGCATCGCCGTTTACGTCATCTGCTTCAACCTGTTGGGCACCGCCCTCAACGACTGTCTCAACCCCAAGGGGCGGGAGTGAATCAAACCGAACTGTATGAAAGGAGCTGAAGGGTCCATGTATGATTTCCTGATCCGAAACGGCCTGGTGGTGGACGGCACGGGCCGGCCCGCCTTCCCGGCGGACGTGGCCGTGAAGGGGGACCGGATCGTCAAGATCGCCCCCAACATCGAGGGGGAGGCCGCCCAGACCTACGACGCGGCGGGGAAGTACGTCATTCCCGGCCTCATCGACCCCCACGTCCACGAGGAGTGGTACTGCTTTGACGACGGGGCTTACGAGTCCTATATCCGCCAGGGCGTCACCACTCTGGTCAACGGCAACTGCAGCCACTCCATCGTCCCCGGCCACAAAAAGGAGATTCTGGATTACTACCTGGGCAACGGCCTGGTGGGCATCAAGCAGTACCAGCGCTACCTGGAGTCCTGGCCCGACTGGCACGACTTCGCCGGCTACTGCGACGCGGTGGCCCAGGTGGGCACCAACTGCAACTTCGTCACCCTTCTGGGCCACGGCAGCATCCGCCAGTACGTGATGCACGGGGCCTGGGACCGGGCCCCCGACGAGCTGGAGCAGGCCCAGATCGAGAACATCATCCGCCACAACATGGAGCAGGGGGCCTGGGGCATCTCCTTCGGGCTGGACTACGTGCCCAGCCGGTACGCCACCATAGATGAGCTGTGCCAGGTGGTGAGCCTCATCAAGCGCTACGACGCCGTCTCCGCCGCCCACCTGCGCCACCGCATCGGCATTCCCGAGTCCACCGCGGAATTCTGCGAGGTGGGCTGCCGCACCGGGGCCAAGATCCAGATCTCCCACCTGGCCTCCGCCGTGCCCGAGGCCTACGACGTGGCCCTGAAGGCCATCCAGGAGGGGGTGCGGGCCCACATCGACGTGATCCCCAGCAGCGTGGGCCACTGCACCGGCAAGGAGCGGATGCTCCTGTTTACCATGGCCCTCAGCGACGAGCTGTTCAGCCAGGGCATCGAGGGGGTCAAGCGGGCCCTCAAGACCCCCGAGGGCCGGGAGCTGATCAAGCGGGAGAACTACACCATGGCCGGGCCCAAGGACAAGATCTACATCGTCCACTCCGAGGATCCCCACCTGGAGAACCGCTCGGTGCGGGACATTGCCCAGGAGCGGGGCATCGACGAGGACGAGTGCATGCTGGACCTGATGGCCGACGACCTCAACTACGTCTTCTGGCTCAACGCCCCCGCCGCCCACGTGCCCAGCAACTTTATCGACCACTGCGACTCCATCGTGGCCAACCCCTACGTCTCCGTGGGCAGCGACACCATCATGGGCGACCCGGAGGACCCCTTCGACTGGTATGAGATCCGGCGCCGGGGCGGCTTCGCTGTCTTTGCCCAGATGTACCTGGAAAAGGGCGTGCCCTACGAGGAGATCGTCCGCCGCAACACCACCCTGGTGGCCGAGCACTTCGGCATCCACAAGCGTGGCCGGCTGATGGAGGGCTGCTACGCCGACGTGGCGGTCATCGACCTGCCCAACTACCGCTACCCCGAGATGGACCAGATGCAGTACAAGACCCCCCAGCTCAACGCCGAGGGCTGCGATCTGGTGCTGTGCAATGGCCAGGTGGAGCTGCGGGACGGCGAGCTCTTCCGCACCTATGCCGGGCGGGTGCTGAAAAAGAACGAGCAGGGCCTCTAAGCCCCTGGAAAAACAGAATGATAGCGGGGATGACCCGCAGTCAGATCATATGGATGAAATAGGAGGAAAAGACATGAAAAAAGCAGTATCCCTCTTGCTGGCGGGCTGCCTGACCCTCTCCCTGGCGGCCTGCGGCGGCAACACCAGCGAGACCCCCGCCCCTTCCCAGGCCGCGTCCGCCGGGACGGAGACCGGGGAGGCCAAGACCGGCGGCTCCATCAACGTGGGGCTCAACTCCGCCCCTGTCAGTGAGAACATCTGGTATCAGAACGACCTGAACTCCGCCACCATCATGAACCTGGTCTGCCCCAACCTGGTGGCCATGGACGAGACCGGCACCAAGTATAACCACCTGGCCGAGTCCTCCGTCTCCAACGAGGCCTGCGACGAGTGGACCATCACCCTCAAGGAGGGGCTGTGCTGGAACGACGGCACCCCCGTCACCGCCGCCGACCTGCTCTTCACCGGCAAATACGGCACCGAGCACCACATCGGCTTCTTCGACAGCTACTTCGGCCTGGTGGATTTTGACGCCTCCGAGGTCGTGGACGACCGCACGGTGGTATTCCGCCTCACCTCCGCCAACGTGAACTTCTGGAACGGCGCCGGCTTCTGGATCCCCATCATGCGCCAGAGCGAGTGGGAGAGCGTGGAGGACCCGACCACCTACAAGTACAGCGGCGCCGGCTACGGCCCCTACTACATCAGCGAGTGGGTGGACGGCGAGTACGTGGTGCTGGAGCGCAACCCCTACTTCACCCTGGCCAACGACGGGCAGGGCGCCTACCTGGACCAGGTGGTGTTCCGGGTCTTCACCGATGAGAACGCCATGGTCCTGGCCCTCCAGAACGGCGAGGTGGACGTGTGCGCCAACTTCCTCAGCGCCGCCTCCGTCACCCAGCTGAAGACCAACCCCTCCTACGTGATCGACAGTGTGGCCTCCCTGGGCTATGCCTTTATCAGCTTCTCCCAGACCAACGCCCTCCTCACCGACGGGAACGTCCGCAAGGCCATCGCCATGTGCTGCGACCGGGACGCCCTGGTGAACGTGGCCTACGCCGGGGCCGCCACGGCCATGAACACCCCCATCAGCCCGGTGTACAAGGAGTTCACCGCCTCCGACATCCGCCAGCCCGCCTTTGACACCGCCGGGGCCGCCGAATTGCTGGAGCAGGCCGGCTACAAGGACGCCAACGGCGACGGGGTCCGCGAGAGCGCCGATGGGAAGCCCCTCAGCTTCACCATCACCTACAAGAGCACCCTGGCCAACGTGGACGGGATCATGACCATCCTGAAGTCCGGCTGCGCCGAGGCCGGCATCGAGCTGGTGCTCCAGCCCGTGGACGCCGCCACCTTCTCCGCCAACGTGACCCAGGGCCACACCTACGACATCAGTTACAGCAGTTGGGGCACCATCGACGACGTGGACACCACCCTGCTCACCTGCTTCGGCATCGGCCAAACCCTGAACTTCATGGAGTTCAACGACCAGACCCAGGAGGACCTGCTCCAGAAGATGCAGGGGGAGACCGACTACGCCACCCGGGTGGCCATGGTGGACCAGTGGCAGGAGTGGTTCGTGGAAAACCTGCCCGCCTGCCATCTGCTGGTGCCCAACAATACCTACGCGGCCAGCACGGAGAAGTTTGACGGCTGGGAGCTGGTGCCCGGCAACTCCGCCTTCCTGGCCTGCGCTCAGTTCGTGAACGTCCACGCCAAATAAGGACCCCTCCTCCGGCTCGGGAGGGCAAGCCGGCAGCGGCCTTGCCCTCCCGATTTAATCAGCGGCCCCCGGCGTCCGTCCGGGGCAAATTTGATGAAAAAGAGGGAACGCGATGGAATTCAAGCAGAAGCCGGCCTACAAGGGCTATCGGGCCTATGAGTATCTGGAGCCGGGCAAGGACTTTAAGGATTTTGACTGGGCGGACTGGGACTGGGCGGGCCGCCATGTGGTGGAGCTGAACGGCGAACAGGAGGCCATGGCCCGGGAGATCTTCGCCAAGCATCCCTACATCAGCCTCCACGACCACCCCACCTTCTACCCCCGGGACATGTCCAGCGTGGACCACATCTTCGACTCCATGCGCCAGGGCCGGGCCGTGTGCGGCTACGAGGCCCTGTCCTGGTCCAACCTGGACTGTGTCTTTGACAACATGCTGGACGGGGTGAACATCATCTCCAGCCCCGGGGGCTGGAAGTGGATCGATATCATCCACGATCTGGGGATGCGCCTGTGCGACATCGCCCACCAGGACTTCCTGGTCCACTGCAAGACGGTGGACGACATCTTCGCGGCCAAGAAGGCGGGGAAGATCGCCTGGGTGGCCTGCATCGAGGGGGCCGCCTGCATTGAAAACGAGGTGGACCGCATCGATATCCTCTACGGCCTGGGAGTCCGCCAGCTGGGCGTGACCTACTCCGAGAGCAACGCCCTCGGAAACGGCATGAAGGAGGACAGCGACGGCGGGCTGACCAAGTTCGGCCAGGCCTGCGTGGAGCGGATGAACAAGGTGGGCATGCTCCTGGACGTGTCCCACTGCGGCCAGAAGACCGCCTACGACGCGGTGATGTACTCCAAGAAGCCCATCATCATGAGCCACGTGGGGGCCAAGGGGGTCTGGGACATCAAGCGGATGGCCAGCGACGAGGTGCTGAAGGCCGTGGGGGCCAAGGGTGGCGTGGTCGGCATCGAATCCGCCCCCCACACCACCATGTCCAAGACCAAGATGACCCACGACCTGGACAGCGTCATGGAGCACTTCGAGTACGTGAAGAACCTGGTGGGCATCGACCACGTGGGCTTCGGGGTGGACTGCCTCTACGGCGACCACGTGGGAGTCCACCACGCCTTTGCCGCCGCCCTCTCCACCGCCGAGAGCGCCAGCGGGCCCCAGTATGAGGAGGTCCCCTACGTCTGGGGGCTGGAGAATCCCACCGAGTCCAGCTGGAACATCGTCCGGTGGCTGGTGAAGCACGGCTACTCCGAGGAGGACATCGCCAAGGTCATCGGCGGCAACGCCATCCGGGTCCTGAAGGAAGTCTGGGCCTGACATGGAATTCAAACAGAAAAAGGGCTACCGCCCCTACGAGGCCTACGAATACCTGGAGCCGGGAAAGGATTTTCCCGTCATCGACTGGGCGGACTGGGACTGGGCGGGCCGCCACGTGCTGGAATTGAGTGCCGGGGAGGAGGACCGGGTGGCCGAGCTGCTGGAGCGTTTTCCCTGCATCAGCCTCCACGACCACCCCGACTTCACCACCCGGGACATGTCCACCTGCGAGCCTTTGTTCGACGCCATGCGCTCCGGCCGGGACCGCTGCGGCTACGAGGCCCTGTCCTGGTCCAACCTGGACTGCATCTTCGACAATATGATGGACGGCACCAATATCATCTCCAGCCCCCAGGGGTGGAAGTGGATCGATATCATCCACGATTTGGGGATGCGTCTGTGCGACATCGCCCACCAGGATTTCCTGGTCCACTGTAAGACGGTGGAGGACATCTTCGCGGCCAAGCGGGCGGGGAAGATCGCCTGCGTTTTCGTCATCGAGGGGGCGGCCCCCATTGAAAACGAGGTGGACCGCATCGACATCCTCTATGGCCTGGGCATCCGGCAGCTGGGGGTGACCTACTCCGAGAGCAACGCCCTGGGCAGCGGATGCCGGGAGGACCACGACGGCGGCCTGACCCAGTTCGGCCGGGCCTGCGTGGAGCGGATGAACAAGGTGGGCATGCTCCTGGACGTGTCCCACTGCGGGCCACAGACCGCCTACGACGCCGTCACCCACTCGAAAAAGCCGGTCATCGTGAGCCACGTGGGGGCCAAAGGGGTCTGGAACACCAAGCGGATGGCCGACGACGAGCTCATCCGGGCGGTGGGGGCCAAAGGCGGTGTCATCGGCATCGAGGCCGCCCCCCACACCACCATGTCCAAGACTAAGATGACCCACGACCTGGACAGCTACATGGAGCACTTTGAGTACGTCAAAAACCTGGTGGGCATCGACCACGTGGGCTTTGGCGTGGACTGCATGTACGGGGACCACGTGGGGCTCCACCACGCCTTTGCCGCCGCCCTCTCCACCGGGGAGACCGGCAAGAGCCAGAGCGAGTATACCGAGGTGCCCTTCGTCAAATATCTGGAGAATCCCACGGAGGCCAGCTGGAATATCATCCGGTGGCTGGTGAAGCACGGCTACTCCGACGAGGACATCGGCAAGGTCATCGGCGGCAACGCCATCCGGGTCCTGAGGGAAGTCTGGGCCTGAGACAACGGAAAGAAGGAACAGAAGATGGAATTTCAGAAAAAACCGGCCTACAAGGGCTATCGGGCCTATGAATATCTGGAGGAGGGGCTGGACTACCCCAAGTTCGACTGGACCGACTGGGACTGGGCGGGCCGCCACGTGGTGGAGCTCTCCGCCGAGGAGGAGGCCCGGGTGGCCGAGCTGCAGGCCAAATATCCCTACGTCAGCGTCCATGACCACCCCACCCTGTTCCCCAAGAAGGTGGACAGCGCCGACGATATTTACAGCGCCATGAGAAACGGCCGGGAGATGACCGCCTACGAGGCCCTGGCCTACTCCAACCTGGACTGCGTCTTTGACAACCAGCTGGACGGGGTGAACATCATCTCCAGCCCTGGGGGCTGGAAGTGGATCGATATCATCCACGACCTGGGGATGCGCCTGTGCGACATCGCCCACCAGGACTTCCTGATCCACTGCAAGACGGTGGAGGACATCTTTGCGGCCAAGAAGGCGGGCAAGATCGCCTGGGTCGCGGTGGTGGAGGGGGCGGCCCCCATCGAGAACGAGGTGGACCGCATCGACATCCTTTACGGCCTGGGCATCCGCCAGCTGGGTGTGACCTACTCCGAGAGCAACGCCCTGGGAAGCGGCTGCAAGGAGGACCATGACGGCGGCCTCACCAAGTTCGGCCAGGCCTGCGTGGAGCGGATGAACAAGGTGGGCATGCTCCTGGACGTGTCCCACTGCGGGCCCCAGACCGCCTACGACGCGGTGATGTACTCCAAGAAGCCCATCATCGCCTCTCACGTGGGGGCCAAGGGGGTCTGGAACACCAAGCGGATGGCCAGCGACGAACTCATCCAGGCGGTGGGGGCCAAGGGCGGCGTGGTCGGGATCGAGGCCGCCCCCCACACCACCATGTCCAAGACCAAGATGACCCACGACCTGGACAGCTTTATGGAGCACTTTGAGTATGTGAAGAACATGGTCGGCATCGACCACGTGGGCTTCGGGGTGGACTGCCTCTACGGCGACCACGTGGGGGTCCACCACGCCTTTGCCAAGGCCCTGTCCCTGGCAGCCACATCCAAGGCCGGCGTGGCGCCCTATGAGGAGGTGCCCTTCGTCAAGTACCTGGAGAATCCCACCGAGTCCAGCTGGAACATCATCCGGTGGCTGGTGAAGCACGGCTATTCCGACGAGGACATCGGCAAGGTCATCGGCGGCAATGCCATCCGGGTTCTGAAGGAAGTCTGGGCCTGATTTCAATTAAAAAAGAAGCGCCGGCTGTCAGGCCGGCGCTTCTCTTTTTATCGGGTTTCCATCAGATATTTTTCCAGGCACACCAGCCCCACGCCAGAGATGCCGTTGAAGGTGCAGGGCAGGATAGCGGCTTCCCGGTAGCCCAGGCGGCGGTAGAGCGCCCGGGCGCCGGTATTGCGCTCATTGGTGTCGATGCGCAGGTAGGGGCAGTCCTGGGCGCGGGCGTACTCCTCGTAGAATTGGAGGAACTGGGAGCCGTAGCCCTGCCCCGCGGCGGCCGGGTCCACCACCAGGGTGTGGAATACCATCACCCGTTCCGGCGGGGCCTCATACGCCCAGGGGCACTGGGCGTACACGTCCACCTGTTCCTGGTTGATGCGCCCGGCGGCCACCACAACGCCACCGTCCTCCAGCACGAAGAGGTCGCCCTTGTCCAGGGCTTGGCGGGCCGTGTCCAGGGTGGGGTAGACCCCCCTCTGCCAGCCGGTGCGCTCCTCGCCCCGGTCCAGGATGCGCTCGTATATTTCCGCCACCCGGGGCAGGTCCGCCTCAGTCGCTTTGCGTATCATTTCAACCACCTCAAAACAGTTTTCAAGCAGCTTCATTATAGCCCCTGTCCCACCCTTTGGCAAGAAAAAGGACCGGCCCCCTTCTTTTTGGCCGGCCCGCCGCATACCCCTGGGAGGAAAGGGGTGTTGTCCATGCTGGAGCGGTTGGCGGATCTGATTTGGCAGCCCTGGCTGCTGGGGCTGTTTTTGCTGGTGGGGCTGTGGTGCTCCCTGCGCACCGGCTTTTTCCAGGTCTTCGGGCTGGGGACCTGGCTCAAGGCCACGGTGGGGAACCTGTTCCGGGCCAAAAAGAAAACAAGCGCCGGGGGGCTGACCCAGTTCCAGGCCCTCTCCACCGCCCTGGCCTCCACCATCGGCACCGGCTCCATCGCCGGGGTGGCCACCGCCATCTTCTTCGGCGGGCCGGGGGCGGTGTTCTGGATGTGGGTCTCCGCCCTTCTGGGGCTGATGACCAGCTTCGTGGAAAAGACCTTGGCGGTGAAGTACCGCCGCAAGGCCCCCGGCGGCGGCTGGGAGGGCGGGCCCATGGAGTACATGGGCCGGGGCCTCCGCTGGAAGGGGGCGGCCAAGTGGTTTTCCCTGTGGTGCGTGCTGGCCTCCCTCACCGGCGGGGCCCTGGTGCAGTCCAACTCCATCGCCTCCGCCCTCCACGCCGCCCTGGGCTGGAACGAGCTGGCGGTGGGACTTATCACCGCCCTGGCCACCGGCGCGGTCATCCTGGGGGGCATCGGCCGGGTGGGGAAGGTCAGCGAAACGCTGGTGCCAGCTATGGCGGTTTTGTTCCTCGGCTCGGGCCTCCTGGTGATCTGGGCCCACCGGACGATGGTGTGGCCCGCCCTTCAGGAGATTGTGGTCTGCGCGGTCACCCCCAAGGCCGCCCTGGGGGGCGCCGCCGGGTATACCGTCTCCGGGGCCCTGCGCTACGGGGTGGCCCGGGGGGTGTTCACCAACGAGGCGGGGGTGGGCTCCTCCGCCATGGCCCACGCCGCCGCCGATACCGACGCCCCGGCGGAGGAGGGCTTCTGGGGGATGTTCGAGGTCTTTTTCGCCACGCTGGTGGTGTGCACCGTCACCGCCCTCACCATCCTTACCTCCGGGGTCTATGACCCCGCCGCCGCCCTCTCCGCCCTGGAAAGCGGCACGGTGACGGGGGCCATGACCGGTTCCCCCCTCTCCGCCGCCGCCTTCGCCACCGTGTTCGGCCCCCGGGGGCCTATTCTGGTGGCGGTGTGCCTGCTCCTCTTCGCCTTTACCTCTCTGCTGGGGTGGAGCTATTACGGCGAGCGGGGCCTGGCCTGCCTCACCGGGGACAACGGCCTGCGGCGGCCCTTCCGGCTCATCTTCCTGGCCACGGTGGCCCTGGGGAGCGTGGGGGAGGTGGGGGTAGTCTGGGCCCTCTCCGACATCTGCAACGGCCTCATGGCCCTGCCTAACCTGCTGGCGGTGGCCCTCCTGGCTCCCGAGGCGTGGCTGGAGCTGAAAAAGTTCACAAAATAAATACAATTTTGACTGGAATTCCGCCGGGGATGTGATAGGATAGCCCCAGATACAAAGGAGGAAGAACCATGAACAATTTGGGAGAATTTGTGGGATTGCTGGCGGGGAAATTTGACAATTCGGAACAAATGAAGACGGTGGAGGCGGAGGGGGTCAAGGGCTTCCCCTTCTCCGAGCACGTGAACACCATCTGCAACGGAAAAATCGACGGCCTGCCCCAGGGCTTCGCCGGGGTGTTCCTGGTGGAGGAGAGCTACTACACCGTGGAGGACAAGACCCGGGCCGTGGCCCATCTGTTCCTCTTCACCCAGGAGGGGGAGGACGTCCTTTTGACGTCCTACGACCTCCCCGAGGGCTGCGATGGGGCCCGCTTCACCTATGAGAACATGCCCCGAACGCCCTACGGGGCGCTGAAGCCCTCGGCCAAGTTCACCCCGGCCCGGTACAGCCGGAAGGACGGGGCCTGGGAGGGGGGGAGCGTGAGCATGTTCTCCCCGGCGCTGAAGTTCACCCTCTGGGAGCGGTTCTCCCCCGAGGTCCTGGAGGTTTCCGAGACCATGGAGGTCAACGGGAAGAAAACCATGGGCTATGACAGGCCCATCCTCTACAAGCGCAAATAAGGCGGCGAGGAAAGCCGGCCCCCAAGGGGCCGGCTTTCCTCTGCCCCGGATGGACAGCCCCCGCCGCCTGTGTTAAGATAGGGACAAATGAGCCGGGAGTGTGAGCCATGCGGAAAATCATGATTATCGAGGACGACGCCGCCATCCGGGAGGAGCTGGAGCTGCTGCTGAACAACGAGGGCTACCGGGCCCTTCCCGTGACCGACTTCACCGGGGTGCCGGGACAGGTGTCCGCCGCCGCCCCGGACCTCATCCTCCTGGACCTGGGCCTGCCGGGCCGGGACGGCTTCTCCCTGTGCGCCGACATCCGCAGGGTGTCCGCCGCCCCGGTGATTTTCGTCACCAGCCGGGACTCCGCCATGGACGAGCTGCGGGCCTTGAGCCTGGGGGGCGACGACTACATCACCAAGCCCTACAACATCCCCGTGCTGCTGGCGCGGGTGAAGGCGGTGCTCCGCCGGGGCGGGGCGGCGGAGGAGGCTGACACCCTGGAGGCGGGCGGGCTGCGCCTGTGCCTGTCGAAGGGCGTCGTCTCCGCCGGGGAGCGGACGGCGGAGCTGACCCGGAACGAGCTGAAAATACTGGCCTATCTGATGGCCCGGCCCGGGGAGATTGTCTCCCGGGCCGACCTCATCGACGCGCTGTGGGACAGCCAAATCTACATCGACGACAACACCCTCAGCGTCAACATGACCCGCCTGCGGGACAAGCTGGCGGGGCTGGGAGCCGCCGGGTGCGTCAAGACCCGCCGGGGCATGGGGTACCAGCTGTGACGGCCCGGGCGTTTTTCTCCGACCGGCTGGGCCGTCTGTTGCTGTGGCCGGCGGCCATGGCGGTGACGGCGGCATTCCTGGCAGCCACCGGCACCCAGGGCGGCGTGCTGGTCATCGTCCTGGCGGCGTGGTGCCTCGCCTTTCTGGCGGCGCAGGGGGTCGATTTCCTGAAGACCCGCGCCCACCTGAAGGAGCTCCAGGCCGTCATGGACGGCCTGGACGAAAAGTACCTCTTCGCTGCGTGCGCGCCCAAGCCCAAGGACGCCTACGAGCGGGAGCTTTTCGACCTGGCCCGCCGGTCGGGGAAGGCCATGCTGGAGGCGGTGTCCGACGCCCAGGCCGCCCAGCGGGAGTACCGGGAGTACGTGGAGGACTGGGTCCACGAAATCAAGACCCCCATCACGGCGGCCCGGCTCATCAGCCGGGGGGCCGACGGGGACACCCGCCGCAAGCTGGACCGGGAGCTGGGCCAAATCGAGGACCACGTGGAGCGGGCCCTCTTCTACGCCCGGGCGGAGAGCCCGGAAAAGGACTTCCTGATCCGCCGGGTCAAGCTGGCGGACCTGGCCGCCCAGGCCGTGGAGCGCAACCGGGCCCTCCTCATCCAAAGCGGGGTGCGGGTGGAGACCGAGGGGCTGGACCGGGAGGTCTACACCGACGAGAAGTGGGCGTGCTTCCTGCTGGGCCAGCTGCTCCAAAACGCGGTGCGCTACCGGGGGGAGGAACCCGTCGTCACCCTCTCCGCCAAGCCCCTGGGCCGGCAGGTTCGGCTCACCGTGGCGGACAACGGCATCGGCATCCCCGCCCACGAGCTGCCCCGGGTCTGCGAGCGGGGCTTCACGGGCAGCAACGGCCGGGCCCGGGGCGGCTCCACCGGGATGGGGCTCTATATCTGCCGCCGCCTGGCGGGCTTTTTGGACCTGGATATGCGGATTGAGTCGGAGGAGGGGCAGGGCACCCAGGTTCTCCTGACCTTCCCGGCCAAGGAGAACCTTACAAAAGTGTAAGATAAGTCCATGCCAGAGCGATACCATCGGCCCCCCGTTCGGTGTATCCTGAAGGTACAAGCGAGGAGGCAGTGATATGCTGGAAGTACGGAACATCGAGAAATACTACGGGAGCAAAAACAACGTCACCAAGGCCCTGGACCGGGTGAGCTTTTCGGTGGCGAAGGGCGAGTTCATCGCCATCATGGGGGCCTCGGGCAGCGGCAAGACGACGCTTCTCAACTGCATCTCCACCATCGACACGGTGAGCGCGGGCAGCATCCTGCTGGACGGGGAGAACATCGCGGAGCTGCCGGAACGGGAGCTGGCCCGGTTCCGCCGGGAGCGGCTGGGCTTCGTGTTCCAGGACTTCAACCTGCTGGACACCCTCACCCTGGAGGAGAACATCGGCCTGGCCCTCACCATCAACCACGCCGACCCCCAGGAGGTCCAGAAGCGGGTGCGGGAGGCGGCGGGGCGGCTGGGCATCGAAAACGAGCTGGCCAAGTTCCCCTACCAGGTCTCCGGCGGCCAGAAGCAGCGGGCGGCCTGCGCCCGGGCCATGGTGGCGGGGCAGTCGCTGATTTTGGCCGACGAGCCCACCGGGGCCCTGGACTCCAAGGCGTCCAAGAATCTGCTGGAAATCATGTCCAAAATGAACCGGGCCATGTCCGCCACCATCCTCATGGTCACCCACGACGCGTACAGCGCCAGCTACGCCTCCCGGGTGCTCTTTTTGAAGGACGGGCGGCTCTTCAACGAGCTGATCCGGGCCGAGCGGACCCGGCAGGTCTTCTACCACGAGATTTTGGATGTGCTGGCCCTGCTGGGGGGTGACGTCAGTGACGTTATCTGAGCTCTCCCTCCGCAACGCCAGGCGGCAGGCCAGGGACTATCTGGTCTACTTCGTCACCATCGTCATGGCCGCCGCCCTGATGTACGCCTTCAACGGCCTCGTCTTCTCCCAAGAGCTGCAAAGCCTGTCCGACATGATGGACGCCATGCCCCTGGTGCTGACGCTGGCCAGCGCCGTGGTGGTGTGCGTCATCGGCTGGCTGGTGCAGTACACCATGGCCTTCATGCTCGCCCGCCGCAGCCGGGAGCTGGGAACATATATCCTCATCGGCCTGGAGAGCCGGCAGGTGGCCCGGCTCTTCTTCCTGGAAAACCTGGCCGTGGGCGGCATCGCCCTGGCCCTGGGGGTCCTGCTGGGAAACCTCCTCTTCCAGGCCCTGCGGGCCGTCACCCTGGCCCTCTTCGGCGCGCCCTACGCCTTCAGCTTTGCCTTTTCCCTCCCGGCGGTGGGGCTGACCCTGTTTTACTTCGCCCTCATTTACTTCTTCGCCCTGGGGAAGAGCCGCAAGCGCATCCGGCGCATGAAAATCAGCGAGCTCATGGACTTCGACCGGCGCAACGAGGAGGAGGTCATCCAGAAGAGCCGCAGCCGGAAGCGGATTTTCGTGGTGTCCATCCTGCTGGGCGTTATCGGCACGGTGCTCATCATGACCCGGACCCTGGCCCTGGGCATTTTGGGGGCGGCGCTCATCATCGCCTTCCTCTACGGGTTCTTTATCAGCTTTTCCTCCGGCGTCCCCGCCTGGTTCGACGAGAGGGCGGAGCGCAAGTACACAGGGGAGCGGCTGCTGATTTTCCGCACCCTGTCGGCCAAGCTGGCCACCATGGGGGTGGTCATGGCCACCATCGCCCTGCTGTTCACGGCCACCCTCATCTCAGAGGGCTCCGGCCTCGTCTTCCACGCCCTCTTCCAAAGCAGGAACGAGCAGACCACCTGCTTCGATTTGTATATCGGCTCCACGGACCGGGACGAGCACGATTTCGACGACTACCTGGCCTACGTGGACGAGAACATCCCCGTCCGGGCGGACTGGCGGTACCGCGTCTACCGGGGGAACGACGCCCAGGTCACCTCCTATCTTGACGCCAACGCCGACTACTGGTCCACCTTTGAGTACGATACCGTGATGGCCTTCAGCGACTACGTCGCCCTGCGGGCCATGCTGGACTACCCGGAGGCCGAGCTGGCGCCGGGGACCTACCTCATCCACTGCATGTCCTACCTGGGCCCCCTCATGGAGGGGTACGACCGGAGCGTGACGGTGGGGGATCAGACCTTCGCCCCCGGCGGGGTGTACACCGAGCACTTCACCCAAGCCCTCTGGGACGGCAACGGCCGGGGCTTCATCCTGGTGGTGCCCGACGAGGCGGCGAAGGCCCGCCCGGTGAGCCACAGCATCTACGCCGCCATGACCGACGAGCCGGTGAAGGGGGCCGTCATGAGGGGCCTGACCCAGATGAGGGACGACAAGGATGATTCCATCGACGGCTACGACACCCTCTTCTCCAAGGGGGCCGTGGAGGCGGAGAACGCCGCCTCCTACGCCATGCTCGTCTTCCCCCTCTACTACCTGGCCCTGGTGCTCACCATGGTGGCGGCCACCATCCTGACCATCCAGCAGCTCAGCGAGGCGGGCCGCTACCGCCGCCAGTTCGAGCTGCTGCGGAAGCTGGGCATGGACCGCCGGGAGATGAAACGGGCCCTGGGCCGTCAGTTCGCGATCTATTACGCCCTGCCCGCCGTCCCGCCCCTGCTCATCGGCGTGCCCTTCATCGCGGGGCTGGGCGGGCTTCTGGACCCCGGCGTCCTGGCCGGTCCCGCCCAGGTGGCGGCCATCGTGGGGGTGGCCCTGGGGCTGTTCCTGCTCATCTATCTGACCTATATCCTGATGGCCTATACCAGCATGAAGCGGACCGTACTGCCCGCGTGAGAACAAAAGAGACGAGGCGGAGCCCTGCATGGGCTCCGCCTCGTTTTTCTGATGTCACACCAGATCCAGAAGCTCGGCGGGGGTGTCGGCCAAAGCCGCGGCGCCGTGGGCCCGGAGGAACCCGGCGTCCCGGAAGCCCCAGGTCACGCTGATACAGGGCAGCCCGGCGTTCCGGGCGGTGGCGAGGTCCACGTCGGAGTCCCCCACGTAGACCGCCTTGGCCCCGTTCTCCCCCAGTGTCCGAAGCGCCTGGAACACCATGGCCGGGTCGGGCTTCTTGGGGGCGGCGGGGGACTCCCCGGCGGTGGCGTGGAACAGGCCGGGGAAATAGTCCGCCACCAGCCCCTTCACGGCGGCGTCAAACTTGTTGGACACCACCGCCAGCTTGTACCCATTCTCCCGCAGGGCTTTGAGAAGCTCAATGACGCCGGGATAGGGGGCGGTCTTGTCCATCATGTGGGCGGCGTAACAGTCCCGAAAAAGGGACAGGCACTTGGCCTCGTCCTCTTCGGTCGTCCCGGCGGGGACGGCCCTGGCCATGAGGTTTCCCACCCCGTTGCCCACGAACTGCCGCACCTCCTCCAAGGACCGGGCGGGCCAGCCCATCGCCCCCAGGGCGAAGTTGACGGCGTCCGCCAAATCCTCCAGGGTATTCAGCAAAGTGCCGTCCAAATCAAAAATGACCGTATCATATCGGTTCACAAAAATACCTCCGTCTCACAAAAAAGGCTCCCCCTCTGGGGGAGCTGTCGGCCTAGAGGCCGACTGAGAGGGCGTCCCCGCGCCTCCCCAAATCAGACGAAACTATTTTACCACACCACAAGGCATTTGACGAGGAAAAACGCGATGCCGCCGCAGGCGGGAAAGGTGAGGAGCCACGCCAGCCCCAAAGACCCGGCTACCTTTCCGTCGGGGGAGGCCCCCGCCCCCAGGATGGCGGCAGTTTTCACGTGTGTGGTGGACACGGGCAGACCCAGGGCGGTGCACAGCGCCAGGGCGGCGGCGCAGCCCAGGTCGGCGGCGAAGCCGGAGCGGGGGGTGAGCAGCACCATCCTCCGGCCCACGGTGTCGATGATGCGCCTGCCCCCCAGCAGGGTCCCCAGGGCCATGCACCCGGCACACCAGAAGGCCGCCCAGGGCGGCACGGCGTAGCCCCCGGCGCCCAGGGTGATGGCCAGGGCCAGCACCCCCAGGAATTTCTGGCCGTCCTGGGCCCCGTGGAGGAAGGCGGTGAGGGCGGCCCCCGCCACCTGACCCTTTCGGTAGAGCCCGGGCCTGCCCTTGGGGAGGCGCCGCCCTGCCAGCCGCCCCAGGGCGGCGCCCAGGGCCAGAGAGAGGACCAGCCCCAGCCCCACCAGGGCCAGCGGGGCCAGCCGGAGCCGCCCCGCGCCCAAAGCCAAGGCCGCCCCGGTGAGGCCCGCCACCAGGGCGTGGCTCTCACTGGTGGGAATGCCGAACCGCCACGCGGCGACGCCCCAGAGGACGGCGGAAGCCAGCGCAGCGGTGAGGGCCGTGAGGGCGTGGGGGCCGAAATCCGCGATGGAGTAGAGGGTGCGGGCCACCGAATCGTTGACCGCGGCGGAGCACACCACGCCCAGAAGGTTGCACCCCGCCGCCATGGCCGCGGCGGCGGGGAAGGGGAGCACCCCCGAGGCCACCGGGGTGGCGATGGCATTGGGGGCGTCGGTCCAGCCATTGACGAAGATGACGGCTGTGAGCAGGAGCAGAACGGGCAGAAGCGGCATAATGAAAACACCCCCTGCCCAATGATATGGCAGGGGGTGGCGGTATATGAAGACGGGTCAATCCAGAGGAATGACGATGCCGTTTTCTCCAACGAGAAGCATGCTGATGCCGGTTCGCTTTTTAGCCAAGACGGGAAGACGCTCCCACAGCCCGCGGAAGGTCTTATGGTCGGGGAACGCGATGCTGTATTTGGCGTCAGGGTCCTCCATGCGCTGTAAGGTCTCTCCCAGGATACTGAGAAAATAGTTGTGACGCATTGCCTCCCGGGAACCGGGCCCTTTTACCTCGATCAACCAGCGTTCCGTTCCCCGGACAGCCTCGATATCGACGCCGTGGCGTTTCCCCCAGGCGACCGTGACGGACCAGCCGTCGGTTTCCAGCCAGCGGGAGAGGATGGCTTTGATATCGTCCTCCTCCAGCGCGGCAGAAGAGCCGGGCCGCCCGCTGCCCCCTTTTTCAACAATGGGGCCTGCTTGCCGCTGGGGCCGCTCTTTCATCGTCCGGAAGTTGACGGGGTAATTGCCAAGATGGTTGTTTTTGTCTGGGTTGGGCACTCTGGTCAGGAGACCGGCCCCGGCCAGTTGACGGCATGCCTGATTGACCTGCTGGTGAGGGCGGCCGCAGCGCTTTTCCAGATCTGTGTCCGTGAGTCCGGGGAAAAGAAATACCGCCTCCATGATCTCGTCTTTGAGGGACATAAAAGAGTGCCTCCCATGGTGTAAAAAGTCAGAACATCCCGATGCTCTCCAAGATCCGGTTGACCTCCCTGGCCCGCTCACTCCAGGCGGCGGCCTGGCCGTAGGCCCTGCGGCGGTCGAAGGCCCAGCGGCCCGCCTCCTCTAGGGCGCTGGAGCACATCAGGGAGAACTCCGCCGGGGAGTGGGCCCCGTAGACCACGTCGGGGAAGTCCTCCACCTGCCCGGGGCGGAGCATGGCCACCACGGGCCGTCCGGTGGAGAGGTATTCGAACATCCGGGAGTGGATCACGTCGTCATAGAGGTGGGTGCGGCGGAGCAGGTAGAGGCAGACGTCGAAATTGCAGATGTAGTCAGGCAGATCCACCGGCGCCGCCGGGCCCAGCCAGCGGACGTTGGGCTCGTCCAGCAGCTCGGGGAGGAGCCGGTTGCCCCGGTCGGGGCCGATGAGGACCAGGGTGCAGTCGGGATGGGAGCGGATGGCCTTCAGGGCGGGGGAGAGGTCCAAATCCTCCCAGAGGGTGCCCACAAAGCCCAGGATGGGGCCCTTGATGTCCCGCAGGGCCTCTGGCTTGGGCAGGCCGTCCTTGGCGAACATGGGGTAGTTGACCCCGTAGGGGAGAAGGGCCACGTTGGCGTTGCAGGGGGCGATGTGGCTCACCAGGTCGGGGGAGGCGGCGAAGACCACGTCGGAGGCCACGGCCAGGTCGCTCTCCCACTGCTCGGGCAGGCCGGGCCAGTCCTGGTAGCAGTCGTACACCAGCCCCCGGTAGGCGATGGCGTCCAGGTACTCCGCCCCGGCGGGGCTGGCGCACCAGAGGACGGGCTCTTTAAAACGATGGCGCTCCAGCTTGGACTGGAGGAACCGGGTGACCCGGGAGCGGCTGTACCGGTAGAGGAGCCCCTTGGCCGGATCGTCGGTGAGGATGGGAGGCAGGGTGTAGACGATGACGCCGGGGCGGACCTTCCGGCCCGGCTGTTTCCAGCTTTTGTCCCCCCTGGGCGCGGGGGGCTCGAAGAAGAGGACCTCGGTGTCCCGCATCCGGCTCATGAGCTGCTGGGTCCGGGTGGGCACCTGAGCCCAGGGCTCCCCGGAGAGGCAGACCAGCTGTCTCATATGGCGTCTCCTCCTTTCAAACCCAGGAGCCGCCCGGCGGTGTCCCGGTTGCGCCGCTCCACTTCCCGCAGCCGCTCCACGCCGCCCGCCAGGAAGGCCTCATCCCCGATGCGGGCCACGGCGGCGTCCAGATGGGCCTTGAGGCCGTCCAGGGTGAGCTGGTCCAGGTCGGTGTAGAGGTCCTGGCCGATGTAGGACAGGAAGGAGCTGATCTTGGGGTCATAGACCACCCCCACCAGGGGCACTCCCTGGCCGGCGGAGAACACCAGGGCGTGGAGCCGCATGGACACCACCACCTTCATCCGGGCGAATAGGCCGATGGTGTGGGCGGAGGCGCCGGTTTCCTCCAGAATGTGGTAGGGCGCCTTCATGTGCCTGGCGGCCAGCTTGGCCGCCCCCACGTCCAGCCGCCGCTCGATGGGCAGAAAGACGGGGGTGAGGCCGTATTTCTCGTAGACATAGTCGGCGGCCCGGCCGAAGATTTCGGCCTTGGCCTCAAAGCCCGGCCAGGGGCGGAGGGTGAAGCCGATATACCGCCCCGCCGGGTCCAGCCCGGCGCTCTCCAGGATGCCGTCCACCGTGGCGGGGTCGGCGGCGGGGAGGATAACGGTAGGGTCGGCGGAGAGAATGATCTCGGGGGCGGTGACCCCCATCCGCTCCAGCTCGGTCTTGGAGTGGGTGTCCCGCAGGGTGATGGCGTCTACCCGCTTCTGGAGCACCCCGGCGGCCAGGCGGCGGTTGGAGGGGTACTGGATGGGGCCGATGCCGCAGCCGTACATCATGACCTTGTTGCCCAAAACCTTGGCCGCCGAGATGGTGAAGAGATAGAACCACAGGCTCCGGCGGGAGGTGGCGTCCTGCATGAGGGAACCGCCGCCGTTGATGTAGAGCCGGGTCTTTCCCATCCGCCAGAGGAACCGGGGAATGTTGAAGGTGTAGATGGAGTTGACCCGGTAGGACAGCCGGGTGTCGGTGGGGTTGCGGGAGAGGACCCAGACGGGGAGATCGGGGTCGATCTGCCGCAACTCCCGGACGATGGCCTCCAAAATGGCGTCGTCCCCGGCGTTGCCCCGGCCGTAGGCCCCGCAGACCAATGCCCCGTCCCGCTTCCCCGTCTTGCGCCCCTTGCGGCGGATGATGGAGCGGTAGATCTCCAGCTGCCGCTCCAGGGTGCTCTCCAGGGAGAACTGGGTCCGGCCCTTCTCGTAGAGCCGCCGGCCCATATGTTCCCGGAGGGACTTGTCCCGGGCCAGGGCGACCAGATGACGGGAGAGGGTCTGGGCGTCCCCGGCGGGGAAGAGGAAGCCGTTGACCCCGTGGTCGATGAGGTAGGGCACGCCCCCCACCCGGCTGGCCACGGTGGGCAGGCCCGCCCGGGCCCCCTCGGTGAGGGAGTAGGGGAAGGTCTCGGAGATGGAGGTGAGGGTGCTCACGTCCAGGGCGTTATAAAAGCTGTCGGTGTCGGTGACCCACCCGGCGAAGCACACCACGTGGGCGACGCCCAGGTCGGCGGCCAGCTTTTTGAGGCGGTCCATCTCCTCGCCGTCGCCGCCGATGAGGAGGCGCAGGTTGGGGCACTCCTGGTAAGCCAGGGCAAAGCCCCGGACCAGGGTGGCGATGTCCTTGACAGGGTTCAGACGGGCGGCGATGCCCACCACCACGGAGCTTTCGTCGGCCTGGAGGCCCACGGAGCGCCAGTATTCCGCCCGGGACAGCTTGGGCTGGCGGGGGGTAAAGTCCAGGCCGTTATAGATGGTGAAGAGCTTGTCCGGGTCGAAGCCACGGGAGATGAGCAGGTCGGTCATGGCGTCGGAGACCCCGATGCGGTAGTCCAGCCTGCGCAGGGCCAGGGTGTTGATGGTGCCGTAGGTGAGCTTGGAGAAGGGCCGCCCCAGATAGTCCAGACGGTAGTCGGAGTGGACGGTGGACACCACAGGCAGGCCGGTGGCCCGGCGCAGGAGGGCGCCCATCATGTTGCCCCGGGCGCCGTGGCAGTGGATGAGGTCGTACTGCCCCTCCAGGACCAGCTTTTTGAGCTGGCGGAAGGCGCGGAAGACGTTCTGGCCGGGGAGGACCACCGTGGGGATGCCCAGCTCCCGGGCCTCCTGGGAGAAGGGGCCCTCCATAAAGCACACCATGGTCACGTCGATGGTGCGGCTCAAATTTTGCAGCAGCATGTGCACGTGGGTCTTGGCGCCCCCGGAGTCGCCGCCGCTGATGAGGTGGATGACTTTCATGGGTTCCTCCAAAAAAGACTTGAGAAGTATACGTAAGATATGATACAATACCTTTGTTATTTTACCACAGCAGGGAAAATATACAACAGGAATCGACGGGGAATTTCCCCGCTTCGTAAGGAGAACGTGGAATGGACAAGAACGGAAAGCTCTTTGGAAAGATCAACATCATCGACCTGCTGGTCATCATCATCGCCGTGGCGGTGGTGGCCGCCGTGGCCCTCAAGATGACCGGCCGCATGGGCGCCACCCGGCCCGAGGTGGGGGCCAATATCGTCTATACCGTCCGGGTGGAGGGAGTGGACAAGGAGGTCTATGCCTCCATTCAGGAGTTCCAGGCCGCCGCCAAGGCCAACGGCTTCGTGGGCGACCAGCTCATGTCCAACGGCGAACTGCTGAACGCCTACATCACCGACGTGGCCTCCAAGCCCCACGAGGCCAAGGCCAAAATCAGCTCCATGGACGGGGACGTCATCATCCCGGTGCTGGAGGACACGGTGGACCTGACCTTCACCGTGGAGGCCTACGTGCTCAACAACATCAAGACCGAGCTGGGCAGCCAGGAGGTCCGGGTGGGCAAGACCCACATCGTCAAGACCACCCACTACGAGCTCAACGGCGGGGTCATTCTCACCTGCCAGTGGAAAGAGGGCACCGGCGCGGACAACGCCGCCTGAGCCTGAGGAAGGTCCCTGAGACGGGGCGGGGGCATCCCCGCCCCGTCTTTTTGTATACTGCGAAAAGGAGTGTTTTTAGATGAAAAAGCGGTTTTCAGCCCTGGTTTTGGCGGCGGCGCTCACGTTGGCCCTGGCGGTGCCCGCCGGGGCGGCGGAGGTCCCCGCCCTTCAGGTGGACGGGGTGACGCTGGACTGTGTCCCGGAGCTTGTGGACGGCGTGTCCTATCTTCCCGCCGGGGAGCTGGCGGCGGCCCTGGGCGCCTCGGCTGAGGCGGAGGGGGATTGGGTGACCCTCACCAAAAATGGGGAGAGCGCCGTGTTGAACGCGGCCTTCCGGCGGGAGGGGACGGCCTACCTGCCCATCCGGGCGGCGGGGAATGCCCTGGGCTTCAGCGTGGGCTGGGACCGGGCACAGCGCACGGTGCTGCTGGCGGATGTCCGGGCTCTGGCGGAGACGGCTGCCCAGGCCGGGAGTCCGCAGACGTGGCGCTTGGCCGGGACCGGGGTGGAGGCCGGGCCCTTCTCCCAGCGTTTGGCGGGCGCCGCCGCCCGGATGGCGGCGGGGGTAGACCCCGGCCGTCCCGTGGCCGCGCTTCTCTCCGCCATCCCCCTGACGGACGCCGGGAGCTCCTGGAGTCTGGTCTCCCAGGCCGCGGCGGCCCTGGCGGAGGGGGAGGAACGGGTCTCCCTGAGCCAGGGCGAGACTGTGCTCACCCTGATCCGGACGCCGGAGGGGGGCAGCCTGGACGTGGAACTCCCGTCCTCCGCCCTGGCCCCGGCGGAGCTGCTGCGGTGGGCCGGCCTGGCCGGGAAGCGGGCCGAGGTGCGCCTCACCATCTCTCAGGAGGAGGCCGGCGCCGTGGTGTCCGCGGGGGGCTGGCGGGCCCAGGCCAGGTGGACCGTTTGCTGACCGCCCTTTCCCAGGCCGAGGGACCCTTCCTGCTGTGGGTGCAGGAGACGGTGCGAAACGCCGTTTTGGACCCTGTCATGGCTCTTTATACCCAGCTGGGCAACGCGGGGCTTTTGTGGATCGTCCTGTGTGGGCTGATGCTCCTCTTTCCCAAGACCCGGAAGGCGGGGATCGCCGGAGCGGTGGGGCTGGTGTTCAGCCTGCTGTTTACCAATATCCTGATCAAGCACCTGGTGAATCGGACCCGGCCCTGGCTGGTGCTGGAGGGCCTGGTCCCCCTGGTGGTGGAGCGGGACCCTAACTCCTTCCCCTCGGGCCACACCAGCGCCGCCTTCGCCGCCGCCGCGGCCTGGTACCACACCCTACCCCGGAAGTGGATGGGGGCGGCGGGGCTGGCCCTGGCGGCCCTGATGGGCCTGTCCCGGCTCTACGTGGGGGTCCATTTCCCCAGTGACGTGCTCTGCGGGTTCCTGGTGGGCACCCTCTGCGGGGAGCTGGCCTGGTGGCTCTGCCGGAAGTGGGAGGAGCGGCGGGAAGCCCTGCGCTCCTGAAATCAAAAAACGGACTGCCGGTTTTCCGGCAGTCCGTTTTTGGTTACGCGGCGGCGGCTTCCCGCCGGATCTGGAGCAGCAGGAGGATGAGGCCGGCGGAGAGGAGGATGTGGCCCACCCCGGCCGCACCGGAGAGGGAGGCGTCCAGCCCCCGGCTCAATTCGGCGCCCCACACCTGGGCCAGGCCCCGCAGGAGGAGGCCCAGACCCGTGATATTCAGGCCAACCTGGTAGAGGATCAGGGCCCGCCCGGTGGACCTCCCGCCGGGGAGCAGGCCGTTTTTGGCCAGGAGCAGCAGGGCCAGAAAGAAGAACATGCCAAGGAGAAAGTAGTGGGTATGTAAAACGGCCAGGGTGGTTTTCCCGGTGAACGCGCTGAACTTGGTGAACTCCCGGTAGAACACGCCGCACACCATGGCGGTCACGGCGTAAATGAGGGCGGTATTCGCATAGCGTTTGGTCATTTTCCATTCTCCTTCTGATAGAGCTTCCAGAGCATGAGGACGATCCAGACATAGGCCAGGGTCTTGGGAATCATGAGCATACCAACGGCGGGGGCCACCCCGCTGAAGAGGACCACGGGGAGGTAAAAGCCGAAGGAGAGGGCCACCGCCGCGGGCATGAAGCGGAAGGCGCCGTCCCCGGTCCGTTTGTTCTCCTGGGCAAAGAGGAGGATGATGAGGATGCCGATGACGGCGAAGGGGATGTTGCGCAGCACGCCGTAGAAGAGAGGCTGGCGGTACACCAGCCATTGGTTCTGGGGCAGAAGGCACAGGGCCGCCCGCAGAAGGGCCAGGACCCACATGGTCAGGGTGAGGCCCCTCCGCCCATGGATGCGGTAATGGTCCCGCCAGATGTAGTAGAGGATGAGATAGAAGATGGTCATGGTGATGGAGGTGACGAATTTGCCCACGCCCAGGGCGGCGGCATTGGCCTCCAGGCCGGTGGTCCAAAGGGCGAAGGACCGGGGGACCAGGTGGAAGGCGTCCCCCGCCCCCAGCAGGGCCGCCATGGCCCCTGCCTTTTTGACCAGGGGGCTCTTTCCCCGGAAGAGCATGGTGAGTCCCGCCAGCAGGGCGAAGCCCAGGTAGAGGACGTCGAAAATCGTTTCAGCGATCGCTTGTGCCATGATGTGTGCTCCTTTCAATCAGTAGAGAATGCGGCGGACCAGGGCCAGGAAAAAGCCCACGTCCGGCTCCGGCGCCCGCAGCAGCAGGGTGAGATGGGCCACGAGGAACCGGGCGAACCGCTCCCGGGAAAAATCCCCGTCCCAAATGTCCCGGCGGATGGCCGGGTCCTGATCCATTCGGCGCAGAAGGGCCTGCCCCAAGGTCTCCTGCATGGCGGCCATACGGGCCTGCCCCTCGGGGTCCACGCTCCCCAGGCTGCGCATGAGGGCCCCGGCGGAGGCGTCGATGCGGGCGCGCAGGAAGGTAAAGAGCTGCTCCAGCTGGCCGTCGAAGGAGGGGGCGGTGAGGCGGCCCCGCAGCTCCTCCAGGGTCCGCGCCCAATCCTCCTCCGTAAGGGAGAGGAGGATCTCGTCCTTGCTGGAAAAGTAGTTGTACACCGTGCCTGTGGCCACCCCTGCCCGCCGGGCCAGGGAGCGGATGTTCACCGCCCCGATGCCCTCGGCATCCGCCAGGTCCCGGGCGTGGGAGAGCAGGACGGCGCGGAGAGTGTCGTCTTTTTTTCGCATGGTGACGCCTCCTTGGCAAACTAAAATGAACAAGTTCATTTATGTTATAGCAGAGCAAAAGACAAATGTCAAGCATAAATGAACGTGTTCATAAATATGCCAAAAAAACAAGCGCCTGATTGGTTCAGGCGCTTGTCCCGTTAAAAGTCCGAGGGGTCCAGGGGGGTGTAACGCAGCCGCTCCCCCTCCCGGTGGGAGTGGAAAAGCCGGGGGCCGGGGGAGTGGGCGGCAATGGGCTTTTCCAGGGGCCCGGCGGGGTCGGATCCATCCGGCAGTACCAGCTTGCGTCCCAAAGTCAGGTGGGGGACGTAGGGGCGGTCCTCCAGCGGGAAGCCGGCGGCCCGGAGGGCGGCCTCCAGCCCGGCCTGGCCCCCGGACAGGGCGGCGCTGGGCATCGGGTCCAGGTGCCAAATCCCCCCGTCAAAGCGGTCCAGCCGGTCAAAGGTGAGCGCGAGGGGCGGGAAGGAGGCGGTTCGGAGGAGGGAGAACAGCTCCGGGAGACGGGCGGGCTCCACCTCCCCCAGAAAGGCCAGAGTGAGGTGGAAATTTTCCGGGGCGGTGAAGTTCCCACGTTCCGCCATCCGGCGGAGCCGCGCCTGGACGTCGGCGAAGGCGGCCCGGGCCGGGGGATCGAAGGAAAGGCCGAAGAAGAGGCGCACGTCAACCGCCGCCCCCTTCGATGAGGGCCAGCTTTTCCGCCCGGGTGAGCTTTTTCACGGCGATCTCCCGGCGGAGGGCGGCGGACTTGTCGGCGCAGGCCTCCTGGTAGGCCAGGGTCAGCGGGCCTCGGCCCCGGGTGTATTTGGCCCCCTTGCCGCTTTGGTGGACGGCCAGGCGGCGGGCCACGTCGTCCGTGGTGCCGGTATAGAGAGTGCCGTCGCCGCACCGGAGGATATAAAGCCAGTAGGCCATGGAACACCGTCCTTTATATGTAGGGGCCCGGCGGGGCCCCTGGCTCCGAATCAGTGGCAGCCGCAGTTGGTGCCGTGGTCGCCCAGCTTGAAGGAGGCGCACTCGGTGGAGGTGCAGTTGGACACGTCCTGGCAGGAACAGCCCACCTTGATCTCGTTGAGTGTGCACAGCCCGTCGCTGGCGGCGTGGTAGGCACAGGAGTTGACAGAGCACTTGATGCTGGGATTACCGTTATTGCGCTGCATATTAAATTCCTCCCTTATTCACAATCCGTCCGGGGACAAGATTAGTATGGACGTGGAGAGAGGAAATATGTATGGCATTTATGGGTCCCCGGCCTTTGTCCCGGCCTCTCCCCGTTCCGGCTGCCCGGCCTCTTCCGGCGCCGGTATCCCGGTGTCCTCGGGGGCCTGGGTCATGAGCTTGGGGATGAAGCGGCGGGCGAAGCGGCCGCTGCCCCGCTGCTTGACGTAAAAATAGCCGATGATGGAAAAGACCACGGCCCCGATGAAGTTGACGAAAAGGTCCTTCATGGTGTCCAGCAGGCCGATGTCCAGGTAACCGCCCAGGCCAAGGGCCTGCTGGGTCCCGTCGGAGTGGACGATGATGACGTCGGCGATGTCCCTGATGACCTGGGGGTGATTGCTGCCGTCGGGGGCCAGCATCACCGAGCCGATGGTGTTGACAATGGTGTCCTTCTGCATGTCCAGCAGGAGGAAATGGTCGATGGTGGCCTCAAAGAATTCCCACAGCACGCCCACCGTCATGGAAAAGCAGAAGGCCACGAAGGCCATGTAGGCGGGGGAGAGGGAGAAGGTGGTGATCTTGGTGTTGCGGTTGAGGATGTCCACCAGGGAGAAGCCGATGGCGGCGCAGAGGAAGCCGTTGATGGTGTGGAGCATGGTGTCCCAGTAGGGGAAGGTGATGTAGTAGGCCCGGATCTCCCCCAGGATCTCGGCGGAGTAGATGAACAGGAGGATGATGATCTCCAGCGTATCCGGCACGTCGATGTGGAGCCGCCGCTCGATGAAGTTGGGGGCGAGGAACAGGATGAGGGTGAGCACGCACAGGAAGGCGCTTTCGAAGTCCCGGTTAAAGATCTGGGCGATGAGGACGCCCACCACGGAGAAGCGGAGGATGAAGTAGACGAAGGCGAGGATCTTTTTCTCCGTGGGTTTGGAGAGCCGCTGCTTTTTCACAAGGGGTCTCCTTCCTCCACCAGGGGCAGGGACTCCGCCGCCAGGGCGGCGTAGTCGGCGGCGGACAGGGCGTTCTCCGCCAGCTCCTCCTCCGTCAGGGGGCGGAGGACCTTGGCGGGGGAGCCCACCACCAGGGAGCCGGGCGGCACGACCTTGTTCTGGGTCACCAGGGCCCCGGCGGCCACCAGGGAGCCGGCGCCGATGACGCAGCCGTTGAGCAGGATGGCCCCCATGCCGATCAGGCAGCCCTGTTCCACCGTGCAGCCGTGGACGATGGCCCCGTGGCCCACCGTCACGTCGTCGCCGATCACGGTGGGGTGCTCGTCGTCCGTGTGGACCACGGCGTTATCCTGAATGTTGGAGCGCTTTCCCACCCGGATGGACCGGTGGTCCCCCCGGAGGACGGCGCCGTGCCAGAGGTTCACATCCTCGCCCAGGATCACGTCGCCCGCCGCCACGGCGGTCTCCGCCGCCCGGACACCGGGGGCGAGCTTGGGGGTCTTGCCCCGGTATACATATTGAAACATCGGCAAAATCACTTCCTTTTCCCCTCATTATAGCCTGTGGAGGGAAGGCTGACAAGTCAAAATCCCTGGGCAGGCGCATAGAATGGCTGGGAGGTGATACCAGGAATGGATCTGAAAAACAATAAAGTTACGGTGGGCGAGCTGCTGGACTACGCCCCGGCCCGGGCGGTGTTCCAAAAGCGGTTCCCCATGGTGATGCGCCACCCCATGCTGGGGGCGGCCCGGACGGTGACGCTGGAGCAGCTCATCGCCTTCGCCGGAAATTACATCCCCAGGAACATGGTGAACGAGACGCTGAACGAATTGAAAAAGGTGTGAAACAAAGGCCGGGCGGGCGTCATCACGACGCCGCCCGGCCTTTTCGTCCCCTGGGGCGGGCGTACCACCGCAGGGCCCCGGTGCCGCCCCGGCGGAGGAGCAAGAGGGAGGTGGCGGCGTCCCCCAGGTAGAACAGGGCGGCGGGGATGGTGACGGCAGCGGGCACCCCGGCGGCCCAGGCCTCCAGCCAGGGCTGGACGGCGTAGACCAGCGGCAGGGAGAGCAGGCCCCAAAAGCCGCTGAAAAGGAGGCACACCCGCCCGCCCAGGTTCCAGGGGAGCCGGCGGTAGTTCCAAAAGGCCACCCCGGCGGCCTTTTCATAAAACCAGGACAGGCCCCACTCCGCCGCCGTACATACAAGGGCGCCGCCCAGAAAAAGAAGGAGAGGGGACCCTTTCACCCAGCCGGGCAGCAGCAGGATGCCCAGGGCGCCCACGCCGTAGACCGGGCAGACCGGGAGGAGAAGGTGGCACTTCCGGTCCGGCTTGGGGCTGTGGGTGAGCCGGGCGAAGGCCACCTCCAGCAAGAAACCGCAAAAGCTGTAAAACAAAAATTGCCAAAAAAGCGCCGCCAAACGCCTCACCGTCCTTTGTGGTTTCAGTTTGGACCGGCGGCGGAAAAAGCATACGGAACACTTTTTGTAAAAAAGCCCCGCCGCAGAAATGCGGCGGGGCCTGGAATAAAAAACAATCATTTTTTTCGGATGGGATGGCGGATAACGGTCTGAAAGCGGGACGGAGGGACCCTGTGGGCATCGGAGAGGTAGATCTCGTGGTGGAGCCTGGCGGGGGAGAAGTCGTTCTCGTAGCCCTGCTCGGCCAGGTAGGCGTCCATGAGGGCTACGGAGGCGGGCTCGTCGTCAAAGGGGCCCAGGTGCATGATCTGGACGCAGAGGCCCTCCTTCACGGTAAGGAATTCCGCCTTGGAGCAGTCCAGCTTTTTCTTGCGGGCAGCCTCACCGGCCGCCCACTCCAGGTGGGCGGGAGTGATAAAGCCGGGAAGGCGGATGGCCGAGATCCATCGAAAGCCGGCCTTGTCCCGGTAATCGATGCCGTCGGCCCCCTCCTGCCACCAGAAGCCCTCCAGAGGCGGGACCACGTATTGGAAAAAGCCGTCAATGGAGTGGCCGCTCTTCTCGCTCATTTTCAGGGTGTAGGACAGGGTGTACAGGACGCTGATGGCCTGCTGGTAGGCGCCGCCCGGCTCGTTGGGGTCCCCGGCGCCCCGGACCGCCACGTAGTTCATGGCGGGGACCAGGACGAGCTCCGGTTTGTTTTTGGGCAGATAGAATGCCCGGTATTCCTTTTTGAAGTCAAAAGCCATGCGGCCCAGCCCCTTTTCTTTATGATGGGTCCATCATACCACAAAAAAGCTGACAGGGCATGTCAGCTTTTTTGGCCATTTTGAGGGGGGCGAAATTGACTGCTCCACCTTGTGGAGGGGCTTAAATTATGGTATCATGGCGAAAACGGAGGAAGGGGCGAGCGGGATGCGGCATCTGATCGATTTTGGGGACGTGAGCAGAGAAGAGTGGGAGGTCCTCTATCAGCGTGCCAGCGATATCATGGACGCCCCGGAGCGGTTCCTGGATGCGTGCAGGGGCAAGGTGATGGCCAGCCTTTTCTACGAGCCCTCCACCCGCACCAACTTCTCCTTCCAGACCGCCATGCTGCGGGTGGGGGGCACGGTCTTTGGCTTTGCCGACCCCAAGTCCTCCTCGGTGTCCAAGGGGGAGACCTTGAAGGACACCATTACCATGGTCTCGGGCTATGCCGACGTGGTGGTGATGCGCAATCCCCGGGAGGGGGCGGCCAAGGCCGCCAGCCTCTACTCCGCCGTGCCCGTCATCAACGCCGGGGACGGCGGCCACATGCACCCCACCCAGACCACCGCCGACCTGACCACCATTACCCGCCTGCGGGGGAAGGTGGACGGGCTCAGCGTGGGGCTCTGCGGGGATTTGAAGAACGGGCGCACCGTCCACTCCCTCATCAAGGCCATGGCCAAGTTCCAGGGTATCAAGTTTTTCCTCATCGCGCCCCGGGAGCTGGCGGTGCCCGAGTATATGCGGGCCTTCATGCGGGAAAACAATATGTGGTTCACCGAGGTCACGGGTCTGGAGTCGGTCATCCCCCAGCTGGACGTGCTGTATATGACCCGCATCCAGCGGGAGCGGTTCGTGGACCCGCTGGAGTACGAGCGCAACAAGGGAGTCTATGTCCTCACCCGCCGGAAGCTGGCCCGGGCCAAACAGGACCTGCTGGTGATGCACCCCCTGCCCCGGGTGGACGAGATCTCCATCGACGTGGACGACGATCCCCGGGCGGTCTATTTTGAGCAGGCCCGGTACGGCATGTTCGCCCGGATGGCCCTGCTCACCGACCTGGCCAACCAGCCCCGCCGGAAGCCGGAGCCGGTGGAGATCGGCCGCGGCCCGGTATGCTCCAACCCCAACTGCGTCACCCAGACGGAGCTCTATCTGCCTCCCCTCACCAAGCAAAACGGCGGTGTGGAGTGCTGTGCCTTCTGCGACGCTCCTCTGCGGTGAGAAAATGCAAAAAAAGGATTGACAAATAAAAGAGGGATATGCTATCATACTAAGGCTGACGTTGAGACCGTCAGACCTATGCGGGTGTAGTTCAATGGTAGAATCCCAGCCTTCCAAGCTGGTCGCGTGGGTTCGATTCCCATCACCCGCTCCAAGGCGAAAGCCTTTTCTTGCGGGCGCGCCCTGCGGCGGCGGGTGTTTCGATACGCGCCTGTAGCTCAGGTGGATAGAGCAACTGCCTTCTAAGCAGTGGGCCGGGGGTTCGAGTCCCTCCAGGCGTACCAACTTTTTGGTTGGTGAGCGCGCGTGGGGCGCTGGAAGTTCTTCACGGCCGGCTCCAGACGCGGCGTTCTTTTCTTGTTTTTTCCTTTGCTTTTATATGGTGGGCGTAGTTCAGTTGGTAGAGCACTGGATTGTGGTTCCAGGTGTCGTGGGTTCGAGTCCCATCGCCCACCCCAGAAAAGAAGGCGGCAGGGCCGGAGCCTCGGCTCCGGCCCTGCGCTTTTTATCCCGATAGTGGGGTGTAGCCAAGCGGTTAAGGCACGGGACTTTGACTCCCGCATCGCTGGTTCGAGTCCAGCCATCCCAGCCACGTCGAAGCAAGCTGCGGATCCTGCGCCTCCGCGCGCAAGTGCGGGCCCATTCCCTCCGCCGCTTCTCCTCTCCCACAAAAGCGGCCGCCCGCTTTTGTGGGTCCATATCAAAGATGACCCGGTAGCTCAGTTGGTAGAGCACCTGCCTTTTAAGCCGGTTGTCCGGGGTTCGAGCCCCCGCCGGGTCACCAGAAGAAAACCTCTGTATCTGTTGTGTTTCAACGGATACGGAGGTTTTTTCTTTTTGCGGCGCGACAGTAAAAGCGGGTAAAAGGGGGTGAAAAGTTGGATAGAGGTTCGTCAGAGGTTCGTCAAAAATAAACAACGGTGGGAATTAAATAATGCCTGTCCACGGGTTTCCCGTACATTTGTGTTGACAGGGGGATAATTCTATGATATAAAAAACTTGAATGAAATAATTATTTCTTTCAAAAATGATAGACGAATATTAAAATGAAAATAATAGCATCAATTACGATTGCGTTATATTCCTGGCGCCGGGAATATTGGCAATAGAGACCCACCGGACACAATGTCATAAGGGAGGCTATTATGAAAAAGATCGGTAAAAGAATTGTCGCTCTGCTCCTGGTTTTGTCCCTTGCGGCGATCGCCTGCGGCTGCAGCGGGACGACGCCCACGGAAAACAGCCCCTCGGCCCAGCAGTCCCAAGAGCCGGCCGGTACGAATACCGCCGCGCCGGGAGAACAGCCCGCGCCTATGACGCTGACGTTCGCCACGCACCTGCCTGAGACCGCCATTGACGGCGCCTCCTTGAAATACTTTTTCGAGGAGGTCTCCAAGGAGACGGGGGGCCTGCTCACCTTCGACTACTATTTCGCGGGGTCCCTGGTGAACGCCACCGATTCCCTCACCTCCGTGACCAACGGGCTGGTGGATATCGCCTTTGTGCCCGAGGGCTTCTTCGAAACCCAGTTCTATCCCACTTTTGTGGCTACCATCCCATACACCACGACCTCGGAGTGGGTGACCAACAAGGCTATGTATGAGATGTTCCAGACCTATGAGCCCTTCCAGAAAATGTGCCAGGATCAGAACGTGGTGAATCTGGGCGTGGTGGCGCCCAGTGAGCTGTCCATGTGCTCCAACCTCAAGATCGAGTCTCTGAATGATCTGGCCGGGCTGAAGATCCGCGCCATGGGCGCGGTCAACGCCGATATGAGCAGGCTGGGGGCCACCCCGGTGGCTCTGGGCGCCAATGAGATCTATGAGGCGCTGGAACGCAAGACCGTGGACGCCGCCACCGGCATCCCCGTCACCCTGGCGGTCTCCTATAAGCTCCAGGAGATCAGCGATTACTTCATCTTCACCGGCTACGGCATGTACACCACCTCCAGCATTTACATGAACAAGGACGTTTATGACAAGCTGCCCGACGCCTATAAGCAGGCGTTCCAGACGGTCTATGACCGCTTTGTGGACGAATACTCCAGCGAAGAGTGGATGGGCGGCGCCCTGAAGGAGTCTGTCCAGGCCATCGAGGACGCCGGCGGGGAAGTGATCGTTCTCCCCAAGGAAGAGCGGGACAGATGGGCGGAGAAGCTGGAAGTGAACGCCCAGGAGTTCGTGGATACCGCCAATTCCTATGGATATGACGGCCAGGAGATCCTGGACACCTACCGGGCTCTGGTCGAGAAATACACGCCGGACGACATCGCCTACCAGATCTACGAATAACCGCATCGGCCAGCATGAATAGGGCAGGGGACTCGCCTGCGAGTCCCCTGCCCTTTCAAAGGGGAAAGGAATGTGTGTATGAAACTTTTGCGCAAGATACCCAACTTGTTCGGCCTGCTGTCGGCTGTACTGATCGCGGTGATCTGGGTGCTGATGACGGCGGAAGTCGTGGCCCGGAACGTCTTTTCTTCGCCCATTCTGGGCGTGAGCGAGATCGCCATTTACCTCTATGTGACGGCGGCCTACTTTGGCTTCTCCTATACGCAGAAGGAGAAGGGGCATATCAGCGTGGAGCTTCTGTACGACAAATTGGGGGAGCGGGCCAAGCGGATCGTAAACGTGATCGCTTACCTGCTGTGCGACGCGCTGTTTGTCTGCTTCACCGGCTGCATCTGGAAGGCCTTCTTCCAATCCTGGGCCATCAAGGAGATCCAGCTCTCGGCCATGAAAATGCCGGTCTATGTCCTGAAATTTACCATTGCCCTGGGGGTCACGGTCATGCTGCTGCAAATGATCATAGATACCGTGGACGCGGTGAGGACGGCCCGGGGCCATGGCGGCGCCGTGGCGGCAGAGGAGGGAAAAGTATGAGTCCGTTGATGATTGGAGCGCTGGCGTTCATCGCGCTGATCGTGCTTTTATTGCTGCGGGTCCCCATCGGCGTCTCCATGCTCATTGTGGGCGCGGGCGGGCTCCTGCTGACCAAGGGGACCGTGCTGGCGGAGTATGCCCTGTCCACCACGCCGTACAGCGCCATCTCCTCCTTCACGCTGGTCGCCATCCCCATGTTCATCCTGATGGGCAATCTGGCCAACGCCGCTGGCGTCACCACGGAGCTGTACGACACCGGCTATAAGCTGCTGGGCCGCCTGCCCGGCGGGCTTGGGATGGCCACGGTGTTTGCCTGCGCGGGCTTCGCCGCCACCACCGGCTCCTCCGTGGGCATGGTGGCCGCCATGACCCGTATCGCCCTGCCCGAGATGGACCGCTACGGCTATGACCGGAGCCTCAGCCTGGGCACCATCGCCGGCGCGGGGACCCTGGGGATCCTCATCCCGCCCTCCATCCCGGCGGTCATGTACGCCATTACCACCGAACAGTCCGTGGGCCGCATCCTGCTGGGCGGCGTGCTCCCCGGTGTGATCATGGCGGTGGCCATGCTGCTGTATCTGGGCCTGCGCTGCGCGTTCAACCCCAAGCTGGCCCCCGTGGCCTCTGAAAAAGTCC
This sequence comes from Pseudoflavonifractor phocaeensis, assembly GCF_038439875.1. NCBI lineage: Bacteria > Bacillati > Bacillota > Clostridia > Eubacteriales > Oscillospiraceae > Pseudoflavonifractor > Pseudoflavonifractor phocaeensis. The sequence continues at coordinate 320,011 of NZ_JBCDMT010000003.1, read as the reverse complement.
CTCTGAAAGAAAAGCTGCGGTCGCTCAAGGGCATCTGGGCCATCGTGGTGCTGTTCGGCGGCGTCATCGGCTCCATTTATCTGGGCTGGGCCACCGCCACCGAGGCCGCCGCCGTGGGCTGCCTGGGCGCCATTGTGATCGCGGCCATCAAGGGGAACCTGACGTGGAAGGCCCTCAAATCCGCTCTGGTGGATACGGTGAAGATGACCTGCATGATCATGCTGATCTCCGTGGGCGCGGCGGTGTTCCAGCTCTTTTTGACCCGCTGCGGGTTCGCCACCGCCTTCTCCAGCCTGTTCATCAGCTCCAATCTGTCGGTGATGGCGACGGTGATCCTGATGCTGGTGGTCTACATCCCCCTGGGCATGTTCTTCGACACCATGGGCATGATCCTGCTGACCATCCCCATTTTCTATCCCATCATGACCAATCTGGGCGTGGACCCCATCTGGTTCGGCGTCATGGTCATCATCATGATCCAGGTGAGCCTGCTCTCTCCCCCCGTGGGCCTGAACGTGTATGTGCTCAAGGGCTGTGTGCCTGAGGCGTCTTTGGGGCAGATCTTCCGGGCGTCCATGCCCTGGATGATCATCCAGATCGCGGTGGTGGCCCTGCTGCTGTTCTTCCCTGGGCTGGTGACCTGGCTGCCCAACATGATGAAATAGGGGCGGGCACGTTCAGAAGGGAGGAAGCAATATGGAACGTTTTGCGATCGTCGGCTTTGGCTGCGCGGGCTGTCACGCGCTGAAGGCCATCCGCGGGGCGGGCTGCGCCGCTGCGGTGGACGTGTACAGCGACACCGGCCTTCCGCCGTACAACCCGATGCTAACGACTTACTACGTAAAGGGGACGCTGCCCTATGAGGGCATGTTTCCCTTCGGGACCATGGAGACGCTGCTCGGGGAGCTGGACTTTACCTGGTACGATCAGTGCGCGGTGTCCCAAATAGATGCCGCCGCGCGGACCGTCCGCCTGTCCGACGGCCGGGAGAGGGCCTACGACAAGATCCTTCTGTCCAGCGGGGCACGGGCCTTCGTGCCCCCTGTGGGGGACCTGCCGCAGAGTCGGATCTTTGCCATGCGCAATGTGGAAGACGCGGTGCGGCTCAAGGAGGCCCTGGCCTCCGGCGGGATCAGGCGGATGCTGGTGGTGGGCGCCTCCATGGTGGGGATCAAGCTGGTGGAGCTGCTGCTGGCGCAGGGGGTGGAGGTGGTGTTCTCCGACCTGGCGGAACACATTTTCCCCACCGCCGCCTTTGAGGAGACCAGCCGGAGGATCGAGGGCCGGCTCCGGGAGCGGGGCGTGGAGCTGCGCTTCGGCGTCAAGACGACCCATGCCGCCCAGCGGGACGGCCGGGCGGAGGTGTGTTTCTCCGACGGCGCCGCCGTGACGGTGGATGCGGTGGCGATGTGCATCGGCACACGGGCCGCGGTTGGCTATGTCTCTCCGGAGGAGATCTTGATTGACCGGGGCATTGTGGTGGATGAACACATGCGCACCAGCGCGGTGGGGATCTTTGCCGCCGGGGACTGCTGCCAGGGGAGGGACCTGTCCACCGGCGGCACCCGGATCATCGGTCTGTGGGCCAGCGCGGTGCTCCAGGGAGAGACGGCCGGAAAAAACATGGCCGGCCTGGACGCCTCCTATCCCGGCAATATCCTTCACAACATCACCCACTTTATGGGCATGGATTTTGTCTCCTTCGGGGACAAGAGCCTGCCGGGAGAGCGCCGGGTCTTTCAGGACCGGGACGGCCGGTATATAGAGGCCACCGTGGCGGATGGGCGGGTCAACTGCGTCAACCTGCTGGACCTGTATAAAAACAGCGGCGCGGTGAAGGACCATATGCTGCGGGGCCTGTATCCCCACGACGCTCCCCCGGACCCCCAGGAGCGGGCCGTGCTGCTGAAAAGCGGCCTGCCCCGGGAATTGATCGATCTGTTGGGAGGGCGTGGGCAATGACGAAACTGGAACACCTGCGGCAGGCCAAGATACCGGGGCCCGAGACGGGCATCGAGATCAAACACACCTTCTGCTCCGTATGTGAGCCCCTGTTCCACTGCGGCATCGACGCCTATGTGCAGGACGGGAAGCTGGTGAAGATCGAGGGCACCCCGGGCTACCCGGTCAGCAACGGCAACCTGTGCCCCAAGGGGCACGCCAACCGCCAGTATATCTACCGGGCCGACCGCATCAAGACGCCCCTGCGCCGGACGGGCCCCCGCGGCAGCGGCCAATTTGAGGAGATCACCTGGGAGGAGGCCTACCGGGAGATCGCCCGGCGGCTGAACGGGATCAAGGCGGAATACGGGCCCCAGTCCGTGCTGTTTTACTCAGGCTACGCCAAGTGGTACCGCTCTTTCCTGCAACGGCTGGCCCACTCCTTTGGCTCGCCCAACTTCGGCTCTGAATCCTCCACCTGCCATATGGCCGTGGTGGAGGCCTGGCGGGACATGGCGGGGACTTTTTCCGGCTACGATGTGCAGAACGCCGCCACCTTTCTGGCCTGGGCGGTGAACCCCTACTACTCCAAGCCCACCCAGCTCAAGCAGCTCTATGAGGTGAAGGAGCGGGGGCAGAAGATCGTAGTCATCGACCCCCGTGTGACGCCCACGACCACCAAGCTGGCGGACCTGCACCTGCGCATCCGCCCGGGGACGGATGGGGCGCTGGCCCTGGGCATGGGCAAGTTCATCATCGACAACGGCTGGGTGGACTGGGACTACGTGGAAAAGCACGTACACGGCTTTGAGGAATACGCCGACTATGTCAGGCAGTTCGACCTGAAGCGGGTCTGCGGCATCACAGGCCTGAAGGCGCGGGACATCGAGCAGGCGACCGAGTGGTACGCGACCAACAAGCCCTCCTGCATCAGCCAGAGCGGCGCGCCCATCGTCCACCACAAAAACGGCTATCAGGCATTTCGGGCCATCATGAGCCTGAGCGCCATTACCGGCAACTACGACGTGCTGGGCGGAAACTTTCCCGTCGGGGAGACCTACTCCCACCAGTGGGCGGGCTTTGAGACCAGAGAGCACGAATTCACCCATGCTACGAAGCCCAAAGGCGCGCCGCCCCGCATCGGGGACGGGGCCTTCCCCCTGTGGGCCCACTTTATGGATGAGTGCCAGATGACCGACCTGGTGCGCCAGATCGGGGAGGGGACGCCATACCCGGTCAAGGCGGTCATGGCCTTCGGCCTGAACCACCGCATGTTCCCGGAACCCCACAAGGTGCTGGAGGCGGTGGACCGGCTGGATTTTGTCACGAGCGCGGAGCTGTTCATGACCGAGACCTGCCGCCATTCCGACATCGTGCTGCCGGCCTGCACCTCCTTCGAGCGGGAGGAGTTCAAGGTCTATCCCGGCGGCTTCGCCACCTATATCAAGCCGGTCATTGCCCCCCTGCACTCTGCCCGTCCGGACTCCACCATCATCAGGGAGCTGGCCGACGCGCTGGATCTGGACGATCCGCTGCTGCGTTCCGGCTATGAGAACTGTGTGCGCTGGATGCTCTCCGACTGCGAGTTGGACCTGGACGACTGCATCCGGGAGGATATGCCCGTTAAGGTGCCCGACGCCAAGCCCTTTGTCCCGGGCGCTTACACCGCCAGGGGATACGCCACACCCACGGGAAAGTTCGAGATCTATTCCACCAGCATCGAGCGGTACGCCCCCGGGCTGGACCCGCTGCCCACCTACACGCCCCCGTGGGATGGGGCGGACCGGCAGGCATATCCTATGGTGCTCTCCGTGGGCGCCCGGCTGCCCTTCGCCCTGCACAGCCGGATGCACGATGTGCCGTGGACCCGCTCGCTCCGCCCGGACCCCATGGTGGACATGAATGCCGGTGACGCCGCCGCCCTGGGGATCGGGGCCGGGGACTGGGTGACGGTGGAAAGCCCCTCGGGGACCGTCTCTCTGCGCGCCAATCCCACCGATCGGATCATGCCGGGATATTTGCAGATCTATCACGGCTACAAAGAGGCGGACGCAAACGAGCTGGTGGGCGGCGTCCATCTGGACCCGTATTCCGGATACCCCGGTTATAACTGTGTCTGCTGCCGGATTCGGAAGGGAGGCGAAAAGGGTTGAAGCTGCGTTTGGAGCTGGATATCAGGAAATGCTCCGCCTGCGGGGCCTGCGCCGTCGCCTGTATGGACCAGCACGACATCGACGTGGAGGCCGGCGTGTGCCCCCTGCGGCATATTTACGATGTGGAGGAGCTGGGCAAGGACTGTTATATGTCGGTGTCCTGCATGCACTGCGATGACGCGCCCTGTATCGCGGGCTGTCCCTCCGGCTGCCTGAGAAAGGACCCGGAAACCAACCTGACCGTGTATGACAACACCAACTGCATCGGCTGCCACAGCTGTGCCATGGCCTGCCCCTATGGCGCGCCCTCCTTCGGGGTGGACGGCAAGATGATGAAATGCGACGGCTGCATCGAACGCTGGCGGCATGGGATGGAGCCGGCCTGCGTGCGCACCTGTCCCACCGGCGCGATCACGCTCCGGGACCTGGACGCCGAATAGACCGTTGCCCGGACGTTTGCCACAAGAGGCGGAGGAAACTCCGCCTCTTGCAATTTGAGCGGGCTCTATGGTACAATAAGTCCTAAAAATAGAAGAGGAGGGAGTATATGGCAGCTTCCGGTGAAAGCACGATGCAGAGGACGTTCTCCGTCATTGAATATATGAGCGGGCAGAGGCGCAAGGTCTCTCTTCAGGAAATCGCCGAGGCCCTCTCCCTCTCCGGCGCGGCGGTCCAACGGCTGTTAAAGGGCCTGATGGACCTGGGCTATGCGGAGCAGGACGAGAACAAGCGCTACTATCTGAGTTATAAGATTTACAAGGTGGCGGGCAAGGCGCTCAACCGGGACGGGCTCCTGCGGGAGCTGATCCCCTATATGAATTACTTTGCCCTGCGCTATGGTTTTGAGGTGGGCCTCACCGCGTTCAATGACGGCGCTATTGTCCACATCCTGAACGTGGGACAAAACATCAATTTCGGCAAAGCCTTTCTTCGGCCGGGGCAGATCTTTCCCGCCTATTGCTCCGCGCCGGGCAAGATATACCTGGCACAGCTGGAGGATGGGGCGCTCAAAAGCTGGATCGCGGATCAGGTCCTTCTCCCGCATACCCTTCGGACCATCGTCGACAAGGAGCGGCTCTATGAGGAGATCCTGCGGACGCGCGAGCGGGGTTACAGCGTGAGCGAGGGAGAGCTGTACGACGTGGTGTACGCGGTGGCTTTCCCCGTCCATGATCAGGACGGCTGTGTGCTCGGCACCTTCAATTTCCGGATGCTGCCGGAGGTCTATGAGGAGAATATGCGCAACAGCTTCACTGAGGACGTGCGCAAGGCAATGATAAATTTTGGGTTGTAGGAACGGCGGTGGCGCATGAAAAGCAATGAGGACTCCATGAAGAAAATCTTTTCTGTCATCGAGTATATGAGCACGATGGAGCGCAAGCTCTCCATCCAGGAGATTTCGGCGGCGCTGGACCTGTCCACCGCGACGGTCTATCGGATCTTGACCGGGCTGAAGTCCATGGGCTACGTGGAGCAGCACGCCAACAAGCAGTATTATCTGACCTATAAGCTCTACCAGCTCTCCGGCGACGTGATCAATCGGGATGACGCCATAGACAAGATCATCCCCATCATGAATTACTTATCCATGCGGTACGGCTGTGAGGTGGGTTTGGCCGCCTTCCATGAGATGTCGATCATCCACATCATCAGCGTGGGGGAGAACATCAGCTTCGGAACCCTGTACCCCATGCCGGGGCAGACCTTTTCCTCCTACTGCACCGCGGCGGGCAAGCTCTTCCTGGCCCAGATGGAGCCCGACGCGCTGGTGGAGTGGCTCGCCAGGGAGCGCATCGTGCCCCATACCCGCAACACCATTATCGACCGGGACGAGCTGCTGCGGGAGATCGACCGGACCAGAGCCCAGGGCTACGGCGTGGTGGTGGGGGAGCTCTACGACCTGATCGCCTGCGTCGCGTTCCCTGTCCACGACGGTTCAGGGGCGATCACCGGCACGCTCAATCTGAGCTTTACCGTGGAGGACTTTAAACGACACATGGGTGAGGACTTCGTGAAGGAAGTGGAGGATACCCTTAAAAGCTTTGGAATATGAAAAAACAAAGGCTTGGAAGCGGCGCTCCCAAGCCTTTGTTTTAAAGGCTCCGCTTTTGGGAATCAAAAAGAGCCGAGCCGATCTAAGACGCGCAATAACTGGCATACTATCGGTACGAAGCCATCACCGCGGGAGGAGCCTGAATATGTTGAAGCCTTTGGTAAGGGCGGGGCTGGGGGCCGGGCTGAAAAGCTGGCCTGCCGTGCTGCTCTTTGAGATCACCTATAAAATCGCCGGCTATTTCCTGTTCCTGAACCTTTGGGAGCTGCTCCGGTCGGCCATGCTGCGGGCGCTGGGCGTTTCGGTGATCGGACAGCAGAATATCGGCCTGGTATTCCGGGACCCCATGTGCGTGCTCCTGCTCCTGTGCGCCTTTCTGCTCCTTGCGTTCTACGTCTATCTGGAGGTCACGGCGCTGGTCCTCTACTGCGAGGAGGGCTGGCAGGGCCGGTCCATTTCTGTCTGGCGTCTCTGGCGGCGCGCTTTTTCCCGGTCGCTGGCGCTTTTCCATCTGCGGAACCTGCCGGTGGTGCTGGCGCTGGTGCCGGTGATCGGGCTGTCCGCCCTGCCGCTGGCCAACGGCTTTGTGGGGAAAGTGCAAATTCCAGAGTTTATCTTCGACTATATCAAGGGCGCGCCCGCCCTGTTCGCCGTCTTCCTGGCCGTCATGGCGGGGCTGAACGTGCTGCTTTTTTTCTATCTCTTCGCTTTCCCCGGCGTTATTTTGGAGGGGGGCCGCTACCGCGGCGCGCTGCGGGAGAGCGGGCGGCTTTTGAAGGGCAGGAAGATCAAGACGGCGCTTGCCCTTTTGGTCTGCATGCTGGCCTTCCTCCTGGTTGCCCTCCTGCTGTCGGCCTGCATGATCCTGCTGCTCTGGCTCTGGAGCAAATGGGGGGCGGCGCCCGACGGCGGCAGGGGGCTGTTTACCTTCCACTACCTCAAGCTGAGCGCCATGGGAGGGGTCCTGCTGGGGGTCCTGGGCCCGGTGTCGCTGTTCTCCGCGGTCCTCTCCCTGTACCACCACTACCGCGGCGACGTCCGGCCGGAGCCCGTTCCCGCCAAGCGCTCGCTCAAATTTGGTCTCCCTGGGGTCCTCTCTGTGGCCGCCGCGCTGATCCTCCTGGGCATCTTCAGCGAGACCGAGCTGGGCGGGAGCCCCTATGCCGTGCCCCAGGCCGGGACGGTGGTGGTGTCCCACCGGGCGGGGGCTGCCTTCGCGCCGGAAAACACCCTGGCGGCACTGGAGTGGTCCATCCGGGAGGGGGTGGGCATGGCGGAGATCGACGTACAGCAGACCCGTGACGGTCGGCTTATCGTTCTGCACGACACGGACTTCCAGCGAGTGGCGGGGCTCAATCAGAAGGTCTGGGAGACGGATTACGCCACAGTGCGGACCCTGGACGCGGGGTCCCATTTCTCCGCCGAGTTCGCGGGGGAGAGAATCCCCACCCTGGACGAGATGCTGGAGGCGGCCAAGGGCAAAATCGAGCTGATGATCGAACTGAAGGCCACCGGACACGAAACCGATTTGGTACCGCGGACGATCGAGCGGATCCAGGCGGCGGGGATGGAGGAGCAGTGCGTCATCGCCTCCATGGACCCTGACCTGCTCCGCCAAAGCAAGGAGCTGGCTCCCCGGATCAACACCGTCTATATCACTGTCATGGCCTTTTCCGAACGATATGACCTCCCCTACGTGGATGGATACAGCGTGGAGACCGGATTTTTGACCGCCGAGCTGGTGGCGACGCTTCAAACAGATGGGAAAAAGGTCTACGCCTGGACCGCGAACTCCGACGCCAGCATGCTGAAGATCATTCGCATGGGCACCGACGGCCTGGTGACGGACAATCCGCCCCTGGCGGAATTTTTCCTGAACGTGACGGATCGAAACTATTTTCTGGACTCTCTGACCGACCTGCTCTACCCCGCGGCCGACAGAAAGTGACCGCCGAATGGTGGGCGGACGCCTCGCCGGAACCCAAGGCCGTGTAAAGAAAGACCCCGGAGCCTTATGGCTCCGGGGTCTTTTTCCCTTCGTCCGGCCAGGCGTATAGATTCTCCGTCTGCCGTTTAATAGTTTTCCAGCTTCGAGATGTCGTACTTTTTTGCGAAGCTGAGGAATCTGTGGAAGGCGCTGGAGTGGGGAAGGGCTTTGTTCCAAATGATGTGGACACTGCTGATCAAGGGTGTTTCCAGCGGGACACAGGCGATGTCGTCCCAGCCTTTTGTAAAGTCGGTGGGCAGGACGGTGATGGCCAGCCCGCTGGCGACGATGTTGTGGATCAGGTCGAGGGAGTTTACCCGCATGGTGATATTGACCGGGTAGGGGAGCGGGTTGGGGGTCGCTGGAGTCACAAATGTCCTTTTGGCGATTTGGGCCTTGGTGAGGAAGGGCTCTTTGCTGAGGGGGTCATTTTTGCTCATATAGATGATGGAGCTCAGCTTGTGCAGGAAGAGCTTGTCAATGTCAAAGTAGTCGTCGCTCAAGGGCACCGGCGTAACGGCGAAGTCGATGACGCCCTCCTGAATGCTCTCTATGGTGTCATAAGCGGACATTTCACTGATGGTATAGGTGATGTCCGGGCACTGTTCCCCGAAGAGGGTGAAGAACTCCGGGAAGAGCCGCAGGCCCGTCGTGGTCGTAACGGCAATGTTCAGCCGGGCCTGGGGCATCTTGCAGGTCAGCGCGTCGATCTTGTCCTTGGCGATGGTATAGGAGGCTTTCATCTGGCGGCAGCTCTCCCGGAGGATCTCGCCGGCCTCCGTGAGCTTGATCCCGGTCCTCGTGCGGGTGAAGAGCGGCGCGTCGAATTCGTTTTCCAAGTCGCGGAGGCAGTGGGAGATGACGGTCCGCGATACGTAAAGCTCCGCGGCGGCGGCAGTGATGCTTCCCGTTTTACAGATGGCCTCCAAATATTGCGCTTGCTTCAGGTTCATATAACCACCCCTTATGCGAAATGCGGCAGGAATCGTCCATTCTGAGGTGCGGGACCGCCCGGCGTTTTACCGCTCACAGCGGCCGCAGTGGTCGCAGTGCCCCGTTGACTTGCACGCGGGCAGGTGAAGCAGCTGGATGAAGAAATCGTTGGGCAGGGACGGGGGCTCCTTGGGACAGTCCGAAGGATCTGTTTCAGGCTTGGGTTCATCTTGCTCATATTCTTCCATAAGATACCCTCCATTCCTCAAGCGGAGCCGCATAGGGTTCAACCCCTTTTTCCTTTGGGAGAGGCGGGGACAGAAGCAAGCATAAGCCGGATTCCTCCGGCTTATGCTTGCTTCCCGTTTACCCTTTGAAGCTGTGGCTGTCCGTGTCCTTGACCTCTCCCTGGTTCGCGCCGAACTGGCGGACGCTGTTGAGGTAGTCCGCCTGCTGCCGGGCCTTCTTGGCCAGGTCCGTGTAGAGGCCGTGTTCGTGGTCGATCACGTTCTGCATGTAGGAGGGATCGGTGTACTGGTTCCGGGGCAGAGGCACGTCCTGGTCCCGGGCCAGAATGTCCTGCACCTTTTTGATATCGACGGTGCGGGCGGTGGCGCCGTCAGCCACGGCCACCGCGGCCGCCACGCCGGCCGCCTGTCCCGTGCCCACGCACTGGGGGATCAGGTTCACATAGTCGATGCCCAGCTCGTCGGCGGAGATGTGGCGGCCCGGGCAGAGGAGGTTGTCGATCTTCTTGGGGAGCATGGCGCGGTAGGGGATCTCCACCGGGCAGTTGTCGTTGATGAAGCAGATGGTGGAGTGCCACGCGATGACATCCTCCTGCTCCTTGGGGAAGGCGAAGTCGTTGGAGGTGATCATGTACTCGCCGTCGAGGCGGTAGGAGCAGCGGGTGCCCAGCTGGGGGGCGATGTCGTAGAGGAAGGCGTTGCGGAAGCCCACGGGGCAGGCCTCCCGCAGATAGTCCAGGGCGGCGCGCATGGTGTCCCTGGTCTCCATCTCGGTTTCGGTGGCGTCTTTGATGGTGGCGCAGTCCCGCTCCGGGTGCCAGTTGTTGATCCAGCACACGTCGTTGGTGGGGCCGGGAAGGGGGAGGGCCCGGAAGCCGGAGACCTTGGAGAAGTTCTCCCGAAGGGCCTGGGCCGCCTCCGGGTTGACCTTTTTCCACTCACAGTACGCGTCCCAGTTGCAGCCGCCAACGCGCCACACCAGGGCGGTGGTGGCGCAGCGGGTGAGCTTGTCGGCCAGGCCGAAGTAGGGACAGCCGGTCTGGCGGAAGATGTCGCCGTCGCCGGTGGCGTCGATGACGATCTTGGCCAAAACGGCTTTGCGGCCCTCTTTGCTCTCGAAGATCACGCCCCGGACGGTGTCCCCGTCCATGATGGGCCGGGTCCCCCAGGAGTGGCACATGACCTGGATGGAGTCCTTGTGCTCCAGGAGCATCTTATCCATCTCGATCTTCAGCTGGTTGGGCTCGAAGTAGACCGAGCGGACCAGCCGCACCGGGAGCTTGGCGTCGGTGCTGAAGCAGTCGTGGACGTTCTTCCAGGCGTTGACCAGGGCGGGGTCCTCACAGCCGATCTCCTCCTGGGAGGGGCCCAAAACAGCCCCGGGGATATGGGCCATGCGGGTGAACCACTCCTCCTGGAGGCCGCGGACGTACTGCTTGCTGAAGAAGGAGAGCCTTGGGACCATGATGACGTAGCCCCCGGTCACGTCCCCTCCCATGTAGCCGTAGCGCTCCATGAGGACCACGTGCTTACAGCCCGCCCGGGCGGCGGCGATGGCCGCGGAGTGCCCGGCGGCGCCGCCGCCCACGACCAGGACCTCACATTCGGCATAGACAGGGATCTGCCGCTCCCCTTCCAAAATTGTCTTACTCATAAAACGTCTCCTTTCAAATGCGCGGATGGCCTGTTTCACAGGATGTAGGTGAAGAGCATGCCCATCACGTAGGCCACGACCATAAATACGCCGGTCACCTGGACGCCCTTGGTCCAGACGAACTTCTGGGTGATCTCCGGGCGGGAGAGGATAAATGCCGCGTTGGTGGAGGCGGCGACGGTCCAGAAGGCATAGCCCGAGCACAGGTTGGAAATGATCAGGATGACGTCCGGGTTGATGCCGGTGGTCACAGCCAGCTCACAGACAAAGGGCGTGACGATGGGGCAGACCGCCATAGTGAGGACCAGGCCGTTGGCGATCTGGGTGACCAGGGTGGAGAAAAGGACCACGATGGCCATCAGGATCCAGATGTTGGTGCCGCCAAAGACGGGGTTGAGGATCTCCACCAGCCAGGGGCGGATCCCCAGCTCGGCGTCCGAGGTGATCTTGCCCAGCATGACCAGGGCGCCGATCAGGGCGATCATGGGCCACATGGAGGACTGGGAGAGCAGCCTGGAGATGGGGATATAGTTCTCCTTGGTGCCCTTGCGGCGGATGACCGCGCAGATGGCCGCGCCGAGGACCCAAATCCAGGAGTTGCCCAGGCAGGTAAGAGCGGCGTAGGCGGGGGCGTCCTTCGGATAAATGGTAGTGAAGAGGATGTAGGCGATACAGCCGACGATCAGGCCGATGGACGCCAGCTGGCTGCGGTTGAAGTGGTCCGGGGTGTCGCGCATGGTTTCGATCTTATTGAAGTCCAGCTCCTTCAAAGGCTCCAAATTGGTCTTATAGACCGTCTTCATCATAATGACATAGATGATCATGTAGACGATGGTGGTTGTGAACATGACCAGCATCCAGGTCCCCTCGTTAAAGGTGCGGCCGTAGGGCTCCATCGCCGAATTGATCATGGCGATGGTCATGACCTGGGGAGACTTGAACGCGAAGAAGAAAATGCCGGTGGCGGCAATATAGGCGCCCAGCAGGGTGAATTTGACAAAGGGGTCGTCCTTATCGTAGCCGCACACGTCACGGATGGACTCGATCAGGCCGAAGAACAGGATGTAGGTGGGGGGGCCGCTGACAAAGGCGGCGACGATATAAGTGGCGACAAAGAGCATGACCATGGTCATCACCGGCCGGCCCTTGCACAGCTTGTTGGTCAGCAGCTTTTTCGCCAGCACGTTCATGGCGCCGGATTCCTTCAGCGCCAGACACAGCGCGCCGCAGAAGACCAGCTGAACGGTGGAGGTGGAGCCGAGCCATTCCTTGAGGAGGTCTCCTCCCGTATAGTAGCCGTGGAATACGGTGGCCAGCAGGGCCATGAGGGAGCCGCCCAGCATGTCGCCGTTGAAGCAGGTGATGATGATCAGCCCCAGCAGGACCCCCAGCATCTTCACCCCCGTCACGGTGACGGTGTTGAACGGTTGGACGATAAAGCCAAACACAAACATAAAGAACGCGCCGATGATCATAACCAGGGCATACGAGCTGAATTTTTTCTTTTCTGCCATTCCGAAATCCCTCCCTAAATATGACTAAGGCATATGGACCGAGAACGAGAAAGAGCCTCCTTTCCAAATAAAATTTTTCCTCTCTTCTATTGACAGCATAACACAAAATTCGACAAAATAAGCGTTCTATTTTTACACATTTCCGTGCAAAAATAACAACAAAAGAGAGCGGGAGGGACGGCCGCTCCTATCTGAACGTTTATGCGTCAGAATGGGAAAAGGCCGAGAGCTACAAAATTCCGTGCGGGAGCCTGTGGTGGGGGCGCTGCGGGGACGGGGTGCCATGAAAAAATCGGCCTTGTTTCCAGTTTGCAAGGGCCGCGGGCCAATGAAGCGCGACGGGGCAGGACTGAGTCAAGCTTTTCTAAAATAGTTTAGCTGTTAAACTCTTTTAAATCATTCCATTTAACTTGGTTTAATTGACTTTTTCTTGGAAGTATTTTATACTACAACAGAAAATGCGTGTGCCGCTATTGCGGGACCGGCATCCAGCCGCGAGTTATGACCGCCGGTCACAAGGTGGTTTGAGCGGACCCTTATGGGGCCGTTTCGGCAGGTTCCTCAGGGGATGCTGGATCTTTTTATCAGCCCAACAGCTTGTAAACGGACGGGAGACTCTCTGTCTGATAATCTTTCGTAACTGCAAGATCGTGTCCATGGTTGCTGTGCCCGGCGCTTGTTTTTACGGGACGTCTCTATGGTAGAGCCGATGGTTTTCTTGGCAAGGACGAAACAGCCCTTCCGCTTTGGCGGGAGGGCTGTTCTTTTATTTGGTCACTTTTTCTATTTTTTGAAAGAAAATGGAATGAAAAAAGTTGAATTATGTCATCTCACGTGAAATTTCGATGCGATGGGTGGCACGGCGCCGTTTGTACAGGCGCAGACCGGCCTTCCGCTTCAGGTGGAGGAGCGCGGCTTTTTCAGGGGTGGCCCCCCAAAAAGCCGCACCGATGAAATGGGTGATGGAGGAGGAGCGCCCGTGGGAGGGGCCGAAACAGGAACGCCCACCGCTTACCCAGTCGATTTAATGATATTTGCAGGCCTGTCTTGGGCACAATAACGGTGTCCGGCAGAATATGGAGGTTAAAGGATATGATGAAACAAAGATATTTTCTGAAGAAAGACAACACAAAAATATTCACGGAGTACGAGACCTACCTGCGCTGTGAGGACCGCAGCGAGAACACGATCCGCAAATATATGCGGGACCTGCGGGCCTTTTACACCTTTTTGGGCAGAGCGTCTTTGACCAAAGAGGCGGTGCTCGCCTGGAAGAGGCAGCTCTCGGAAAGCCATGCGCTGTCGAGCGCGAATTCGATGCTTGCCGCCGTCAACAGCTTTCTGGACTGGATCGGCGCGCCGCAGTGCAAGGTGAAGCCCTTTCGGATCCAGCGGGAGATCTTCTGCAAGACGGAAAAGGAGCTGACCCAGGAAGAATACCGCCGCCTGGTCGCGGCGGCGGAGGACCACAAGAACCGGCGCCTCGCCCTGCTTTTGCAGACGATCTGCGCCACCGGCATCCGTGTCTCCGAACTGTGCTTCATCACCGCGGAGGCCCTGGAACTGGGGCGGGCGACCGTCAACTGCAAGGGAAAGCAGCGCGTCGTGTTTCTGCCTACGGAGCTGCGCCGGCTCCTGCGCCGCTACTGCCGGGACCGCCGGATCGACTCCGGCCCGATCTTCTGCACCAAAACCGGACAGCCGTTAGACCGCTCAAATATCTGGAAGGACATGAAAGCGCTGTGCGCAACCGCCCAGGTGGATCCCCGCAAGGTATTCCCCCACAATCTCCGCCACCTGTTTGCCAGGACCTACTACCGCCTGGAAAAGGACCTGTCCCGCCTGGCCGATCTCCTGGGCCACACCAATATAACCACCACCCGCATCTATACTGCGGAGAGCGGTGAGACACATTTTCAACAGATGGATCGAATGGGCCTTGTCCTGTCCCAGACATAAAAATAACCACATAATGTTAATTATGTGGTAATCAATACAAATACAATTCATTTTTCTTTGATACATAGTATAGCATATTTCTTTTGTATATGGCAAGAAAAGATTCAGAACAGCTTCCAGCGGCGAAGGGGTCGTTTACTTGTGGCCATTATACAATGGTTTTTCGGAAAAAGGAAGCCCCCATGTTGTAAAAGACTGTTTTCATGTTGTGAATCATTAAAAAGACCATGTAAGCCGGCTTGATCCACAGGTGCCCGGCCTGATTTTCTGCCCCCTGGATAGATCGCTCGTATTTATGTGTATATTTTTGAAAAGCTGTGCGGCCTTCTGTGCAGCACAAATAGACCAAACGGCCGATAAAACGTCCGTTTGGTCTATTTTTATCCATTTAAACACATTTTAAGGTGATTTATTGACAAAATTATGCATATTGCACATTTTGCAAAATCACACGAAAGCATGTGATTACCACATAATTAACATTATGTGGTGACCACATGCTTTTACATTTCTTTGGTGTATTTTCGCTGGATATGGGATGTGTGAGCGAGATGAAGGTTTTAATCTGCAGTTCCAGCCGTGAAAACCTGGAACTCTGCGCGGGGCGGGTCGACGCGCTGGCAAAGCGGCACGGTATATTGGTCCGCGTGGAGGAATGGAGCAGCGGCCGCCCGCTGGTGGATTCCTACTCCAAGGAGCCCTTTGACCTGCTGTATTTGGACACGGCCCTGAAAGACATGGATGGGATGGAGGTGGCCCGCCGGCTGCGGCTGGCGGGGCTGATGGGGGACATCGTGTTTTTCACCGAGGAGCGGGAGCCGGTGTTTCAGGCCTTCGATGTGGATGCCCTCCATTACCTGGTCAAAGGCGGGGCGGCGGATGAAAAATTTGAATCAGTGTTTCTGAAGGCCGTGGCCCGGATGAAGCGGCGGACGGAGGAGACCCTCCTGCTCTCCTGCGCCGGGGTACATAGACGGGTCCCCATAGACGACATCCTCTACTTCGAGGTGACCAACCGGATCATCACGGTGCATTACGGCGCACAGACCTTTGAGTTCTATTCCACCCTGTCGAAAATCGAGGAATTGCTGTACGGCCGGGGCTTTTGGCGGCCCCACAGGGCCTACCTGGTCTCGGAGCGCCATATCCGGGAGACCCGGGAAAAGGAGATCCTGCTGACGGACGGAACACTGCTGCCCATGAGCCAGAGATACGCCGGCAGGCGGAGAGGGTGACATGAATGATGGAAGGGTGGGACACAGATGAAAGGAAACCCGCGCAAACTGGCCGCCCTGTGCCTGACGGCGGCGGTCCTGCTCCCCGGATTGTCTGGGGCGGCCCATGGGGCCGACCGGCTGCCCAACGACAACCACTGTGACACCCGGGACTACTGCATGATGGCCCACGACGTGTCGATGCCGCTGTCCGAGTATGGAAGCTACGGCACGGAGGAAGAGCTGGAGGGGGCCGTCCTGGAGGCGGCATCCCCCTGGCTGCGGCTGAGAGTGGAGGACGAGACCCCATGGGAGGATTGGCCCCTGGCGGATGAGTACGAAGTGGACCTCTCCGGGCTGGGTGACGGCCCCTCCGACGGGGGCTATCCGGTGACGATCAACCTTCCGCCCCGCCGGGAGAGGGGGGAGCCCTCCTCCATCACCTTTCTTGTGTATGTGGTGGAGGACCTGCCCCACGAGGGGCCGCCCGGCTATGACCACCATGTGGACACGGAGGATATCTGCCTCTCCTATAACGACTGCGCCGCCCAGGCCGGCCAGGTGGCCGCCTGGCTGGACGAGGAGAGGGTGGAGGCGGAGCTGAAACAGGCCGTGACCTTCCGGGTCTCCGCTCTGCAAAGCGGCGACGACCTGTCCGGCGAGGCTTCACTGGAGCGGGCGGAGGCCGAGGGGCTCCGGGCGGAGCCCGGCGCGTATCCCATCTCCCTGCGGTTTCAGATCCGGGGCCAGCCGGTGGAGGGACCCGCCCTCCTCACGGTGACGGCGGACCCGAAGCCTGAGCCGCCGCCCGGTCCCGCTGCCGACCCGGAACCATCCGATTCCTATTATCGCGTGGTGGTGCGGTACGTGGAGGAAAGTAGCGGGACGAAGCTGGCCCCCGATTATCGCAGCGACCGGATACGGGAGGGGAAAAAGTATGATGTTTCCGCCCAGACCGGGCTGAGGATAGAGGGCTACCGGCAAATCAGCGTGGAGGGGGCCGTTTCCGGGTACCTGGGGCGGGATGTCACGGTGACGGTCTATTTTGAAGCGGTGCCCAGACCGGTCCCGGTACCGGCGGCCACCCCCGCGCCGGAGACACCGCCGCCCACGATTGCCCCGGAACCGTCCCAAACGTCGGAGCCGGAGCCTGCGGGAACGCCGGAACCAACGCCCGCGCCGGAGTCCACGGCGCCGGTGGAACCGGAGCGGTCCTTGCCGCCGTCCCGGCAGCCGGTATCCCCGCCGTCCCAGGCGGCCCCAACCGTGCCTAAGCCCAGCCCGGCGCCGGCCACACCGCCGGATACCGCGTCCATCCCCGTGCCAACCACGCCGGAGCCGGAGGAGTCGTCCGCGCCGGTCGTGGGCTTTGGCGGGCAGGGAGGTGACCGGCCCCCTCCCACAGGGGGAGCCGGAGGGTATGACAGGGGGGGTTCCATGCTGACCGCCGCGATCGTCACCGCGGATCTCCTGCTGGGCGGGGCCCTGCTGGCGGGGATCGTCTCCGATCTGCGGGTGCTGAATTGGTATGCCAAGAAAAAAAGGAGTGGTTCGTCATGCCGCCTGCCGCAATAGCGGCCATCCTCGTTCTGGCGGTTTTGGCCGTCGCGGGGGCCCTGGTGAAATGGGTCCTCCGCCGGAAGCTGAAGGATATCGACGGCCTTGGGAAGATCCAGAGCGGGGACCGGGACGATCCCGTGATCGGCCTGGGGGACGATGATCCGAAGTGATCCCCGAAGCGGGGAACAGAAGGGGGGAGCGGTCAAATGGAAGGCAGGGGGAGACGGCGGGGTTGGGACCTGGCTTTATTGGGCGAGCTGCCCGAGGGGTTTGCCCGAACTGCTTTGGACTGCGGCCTGGCCCGCTCCCTGCTTCGGTGCGAAGGCCGGGAGCAGGCCCTTGCCCTGTTAAGACGGGACGGAGACGCAATCTTTGCCCTCCCCACCGCCTGGGGCGGGGAGAGGATTTTGGACCTGGCCCGGAGCCTCGGCCCCACCTGGCGGCGGGGCCTTTTGGTGGGGGCGCGGGACAATCTCCTGGGGATCAAGGCGCTCAACTCCGACGCCTTTGCCTACTACCTGACCCTTCCGCTGCGCCGGGAGAGCCTGGAGGCCGCGGCGGAATGTCTCGACTATTGGTACTGCCGGCCCTCGTTTGTGTAAACAGGCCTTATTTCAACAGAGAAAAGCGGTGAGAGAAGATGGTTTTTGATCTGGCTGAACGGCGGGCACTTGACTCCAGCTAAAGGTACAGGTGCGCGGGAATATGAAAAATGATATGGAGGGAACTTAAAACATGGTAAAGCAAACTCTTACCAAACGCAGTCTGGCTTTGCTGGTCATGCTGGCGATGCTGATGGGGATGGTCCCGTCGGCCTTCGCCTACGGCTCGACCACGTTTACCAACCCGACTGTGGACGCGGCACTGACCGCGATGGGGCCGTCCGCCGGCGCGGCGGGCCTGGATTTCACCGGCCAGGACGTGGCCGGCGCTGTGGATCTGGGAGAGCTGACAAGCGAATTCCCGGGCCTGGCCTATGTCAATCTGACGGGGACCAACGTCACGGAAGTGACCGGCTCCGCCCCGGTCCTGGTGGACACGGGGAACACCTTTATCGACGGGAGCAAGACCATCGCCGTCAGGACCGGCGAGGATAATACCGTGGTCTTTGACAAAGAGGCCCCCGCCGCCGTCACCATCAGCGACCTGACGGACAAACTGGCGATCCAGGACGCCGCCACCGGCGGTGAGCTGAGCGCCACGGTGCCCGGCTCGCTCCTGGACGTGGTGACGTACAGCTTGGACGGGGGTGCCCCGGTGTCCAGCCCCACCATCCCTGCCGCGACGCTGGACGGACTGTCCCAGGGGGCCCACACGCTGGACCTCAACCTCACCGCCGTGGGGGGCACCGGGGTCTATGCCACGGTGAGATTCAACCTCCAGGTCAGGGATGTGAGCTACACCCTGACCACCGCCTCCGCCACGCCGATGATCTATGCCGGCGGCAATGAGAACTTCACTTTGAAAAAGTTTGACAACGACGGCGCGCAGATGGCCGCCGGAGCTCCGTCGGACTTTACATACGAGGTGTTTGACAGCATGGGGATTCTGCTGCTGACGGTTCCCGCCGCCAGCGTGACCGCCAGCGGTCAAGAGCTGGAGATCAATGTGGAGATCCCCCTGGGCACTCCGGCGGACACCTACACCCTGCGGGTCACGGAGAACGCCGCCACGGGCAGGCGGGTGGAGATGGCCTTCGCGGTCAACGTGCTGACCCTCCCCACCGACATCGCCCTTGAGGTGGTCAACGGCACGACGGCTGAGACGCCCTACCTGGCGGCCACCAGCGGCGCCTCCAACGTCCTCCTGGTCGACGGCGGCACAGGGGTGGCCTCCCAGACCATGGCCGGGCTGAGCGGCTATACCGACACCACCTACCTGCGCCTGGTGGACGAGACCACCCACACGCCACTGGGCGCCGAATACCTGACCCTGATCACCGCCTCCTGCACCAGCGCCAACTTCCGGGTGGAGCGGGTGAGGACGGCCAGCGGCGACGCCGCGCTGACGGTTACCTCCCTGGTGCCCGCCGAGCACGGCGCCACCCATACCGTCACGGTGAACGTGACCGGCGCGGCCGCGCCGCTGACCTTCAGCGTGGCCAACGTCCAGGCCCAGGCCGAGGAATATCTGGTCTACCAGCTGGACGGCGCCTACGCCGGCTCCGACCTGGAGGCCGATATCAACGACGGCGCCGTGGGTACGCTGGTCTCCCGGTACACCTGGGACGGCGCGGATTACGACAGGGACGCCGCGGCGGGCCCCGCCCTCATGGAGGAGAACACCACGGCCGTGTTCGTGCTGGCGGCGAAGTATCCCTCCAGCGGCCGGGTGTATCTGGTGGCCGGAGGGCCCCTGTCCCACTGGTATGACTTCGACAATCCTGGGAGCACCTTCCCCTCCGCGCCCTTGGTGGATGACTTTGTGGCCAGCGACAAGCTCCACGCCGGGGTGCGGATGAACTGGAAAGGCACCCGGGCCCTGGAGGTGACGGCGGACAGCGGCAGCGGCGGCGTCACCGGCGCCCAGGCGGTGGCCAGCGTCAACGACGGCTCGGCCACCCGGGCCATCGGCCTTGCCATCGACGTGGCCGGCCGCACGCTGAAGGAATATGTGTTCCTTCCGGGAGACGCCGCCATCGTCGGGACCGTGAAGCGGACCGCCTGGCTGGCCTCCGGGGGCACAGAGCTGACCGCCGCCACCGTGGACATCGGCACCACCGAGCGGTTCAAGGTGGGCGCGGTGTACAGCAACGACGATTTGGAGCTGGTGAGCGACGTGAGCGCCCTCACCCCCGCCGGGAGCGACGGGAGCCTGCTCAGTGCCGTGACCGGGTCGGGCTATATCCTGAGCGTGACGGCCACCGACCGGGGCGGCGTCAACGACGCGAAGGCGGGCAGCGCCGCCACGGTCACCGTCAGCGGCGGCGGCAAGAGCGCCGCCCTGCCCGTCACCCTGGGCAATTCCCGCATCAACGGCATGACCTATTACTATGAGACCCCGGACGGGGCCGGAACGGGCGTGTTCGGGAGCATCGATACCACCACCGTGTGGAAGGATGACCCGGCCAACGCCTCCGGCGGCGTCCCCGTGCTGGAGATCCCCCGGGGCCTGTCCGCCAAGGTCTGGCCCGTGTTCACCTTCACCAACACGGAGATCATGAGCCAGGACCCCCTCACCGGCGACTGGCAGGACTATATGGTCCCCACCGGCGTGACGGTGGACGCCGGCCAGCTGGACTCGGGCAGCGGTAGCGCGCCCTACGCGGTCAGCGCCAAGAACTCCATGGCCGACGCGCCTGAGACCAACGCGGACATCACCTTCGGGATGCGCTACACCGTCACCGGCACCATCCTGCCGGTCAACGGGAAAAACCACGGCTTTACCACCGCCGTCACCGGCACCACCATGACCCTGTCCGTGCCCGTCCGGGTGGTGGAGCCCCTGGTGGAGTCCGTCCGGGTGGAGCTCTACCACGACGGCGCGGGCGATTACGTGGGCGGCATCACTCCCCAGGGAGGCGGCGTGCACCTGGTGGACCAGGCCTACGTGGGCGAGGAGCTGAAGCTGCGCGTCAAGGTCAAGTACACCGACGGAAAGGACCTGGACGCCATCCTGGGCGACACCACGGGCCTGGACGACTACTTCAAAAACGGCGTGTACTTCATGCCGGAGGATACCTGCGACACCTATGACCCCACCGTGGGCCCCACCACCACCCCGGCCGACATCGCCGCCGCCGTGGGGACGGACGCCTACGACGTCCTGCGGGCCTACCTGCTGGGGCGGCAGCCCTCGGTCTACGGCAACCTGCTCATGACCGCCCCCATCGCGGCGGCCGGCTGGAACGGGTCCATGACGGCCGACCAGATCGTGCAGAAGCTCAAGGAGCTGACCACCCGCATCTCCATCACCTCCGACGCCGCCGGCGGCACGGAGCTGGACGCCACCTATCTCAACGCCTCTGACGGCACCATCATGCCCGGCCACTACTCGGTCAAGCTCCAGAAGGATCGGGGCAGCGCCTATGAGCTGAGATTTGAGAGCAAATACACCGCCAACGGCTTTCACCAGACCTACGCGCTGAAGGACCTTGACAGCTCCAGCGACGAGCTGGTGCTGAAGGTGGACCCCGACGCCGCCAAGCTGGAGGCGGTCCGCCTGGTGGGCGGCAACACCCTGTCCTATGACGCCGTCAACGACCAGTACAACTTCGACAATACCCCGACGGTGGGCGGCGGCTACCGCTCCTTCTGGCTCTACCCCGTTCTGGTGGATACCCGCTGGTACATGGACGAGGGGGCGGCCACCCCCATCAAGACCCACTTTGAGGACAGCGAGGTGGGGGCGAAGCGGAGCCTCAACTACCTGCCCGACGGCTTTACGGGGGCGGCCTCCCTGTCGCTGGTCTCCGCCGATCCGGCGAAGCTGAGCGTGGGCGCCCTGGCCATCGGCCCCAACGGAAAGCTGGGGTATGAGGTGACCGTATTGAGCGACGCGGTCACCCCGGTGGCGCTGAGCTTCACCGCCAATCTGCCCCTGCCCCTGGCCGGCTACACCACCGATCCCGCGAAGGTGCCCTCTCCCGTGCAGGACAGCGTGCGGGTGGTGGCCGTCTCGGAGGGCCTGGTGGAGGACATCGTGGCCCAGAACCTGACGGTGGGCCCCATCTATGGGGGGGACCCTGTCAGCTACAAGATCCAGTACCGGGAGCAGGGGAACCCCTCGCCCAAGGACCTGACCTCCTATGAGAACGGGACGGCGGCCTACCTGCCCGGCATGAGCGGGTACGCCCCCAGCGGGACGAACCCCCACTACCTGCGGGTAGAGGGCAGCCCGGCCAACCCGGCCTTCTGCACCTTTACTTACGGCCCCAGCTCCACGCTGGTGTTCACCCCCACCCTGCCGGGGAACTATACCTTCACCCTGTATACCTACAATAAGGCGGGGGTGGTCATCCCCGGCGACCCGGGCACCGGCCTGGCCCGGACGATCACTTTCACCGTGGACGCGGCCACCGTGAATACCGACCTCTATTACGCCCAGGTGGAGCCCCTGCCCGGGTTTATCTCCGGCTACACCGTGACCGAGACCTCCGGCAGCGCCCTGGACGCCGGACTGCTCAGCGGCGGCGTGATGAAGATGACCGGCAACGCCCCCGGCACCGCTACGGTGGAGCTGCGCAACGGCGGCGATCTGATGCAGGTCGTGCAGGTGACCCTCCACGACCGCACCCCCGCCGTTACCCTGACCCCCGCCGGCAGCGCCGCCGCCCCTTACATGATCAGCGAGGGCGGCAGCGTCAATATGCAGTGGCGGCTGGATTACCCCGCCGTGGGCGCCGTGCCCGCCGCGGTGGAATATCAGCCCGCCGCCCTGACCTATGTGACCGGTACCGCCGGTTCCTTCCTGACCGCCTCGGGCAGCAACGGCCTCTACACCGCCGCCGCCCCCGCGGGGGCGCCCGCCGGCGTGCTGACCGGCGTCTATCAGGCCATTGACCCGGCCTCCGGCGCCGCCGTCACCTTCTTTGCCCGCCTGGATACCGCCGCCGTCACCGTCCACACCTATGAGGTGCGGGAGGGCGCTACCCCGGTGACCAGCCTGAGCATGACCGCCGGTGACCCGGCGGCGGCCCTCACTCTGTGGCAGGACGGAGCCGTCCAGCAGAGCGCCTATACGGCGGTCTCCTCCAGCGCCGCCGTCACCCTTCTCCAGACGGGGATGGACACCGAGGTCTACCCCGTCTCCAACGGCACCGCCGTGATCACCTTCACGGCCACGGACGGCGGGACGGCCGCCGTGACGGTCTCCGTCTCCGGCGGCTCCGTGACCGCCCCCGTGTCCATCACGACCCAGCCCGCCAGCCAGACCGTGGCCGAGGGCGCCTCCGCCCTGTTCACCGTGGCGGCCGGCGGCGGCGACGGGACCTATACCTACCAGTGGGAGCGTTCCAACGACAGCGGCGCCACCTGGAACGTGATCGCCGGGGCCAACGACGCCAGTTACACCACCCCCGCCGCCACGGCGGCGGACAGCGGCAGCCAGTACCGCTGTGTGGTCTCCTCCAGCGGTGCCACTGCCATTTCCAACGGGGCCACCCTCACCGTGACGGCGGTCCCCACGGTTTTGACCATCACCACCCAGCCGGTGGGCGTCACGGCCCTGGCCGGTGATCCCGTCGCCTTCACCGTGGCGGCGGCGGGCGGAACGGCCCCCTATGCCTATCAGTGGGAGTTCCAGCCTGCGGGCGGCGGCGCCTGGACCGCAGTCCCCGGTGCCACGGCCGCCAGTTACAGCTTTACGGCCAGCCCTGCCGACGCGGGGCAGTACCGCTGCGTGGTGACGGACAGCGCCGCCCCGGCGGCCGCCGTCACCTCCAGCGGGGCGTCCCTGCTGATCAACGCCCCCGCCACCACCCTGAGCATCACCACCCAGCCCGCTGACCAGACCGCCTCCGTGGGCGGCTCCGCCGCCTTTACCGTGGCGGCGGCCACCACCGCCCTGCCGCCCGCGGCCGTGAGCTATCAGTGGTACCGGTGGAACACGGGCACCAACAGCTGGGATATCCTCCCCGGCGCCACCAGCGGCAGCTATACCGTCTCCGCCGTGGCCGCCGCCGACGACGGCGCCCAGTTCTACTGTGAGGTCACGGACGGCACGGACACCCTGAACAGCCGTGTGGCGAGCCTCCATGTGAGCGCCCTGGCCATTTCCGCCCAGCCCGCCAACCAGACCGTGACGGCGGGCGGCAGCGCCACCTTTACCGTGGCCGCCGCCGGCGGCAGCGGCGTGTATACCTACCAGTGGGAGAGCAAGACCGCCAGCGGCGCCTGGACCGCCATTTCCGGCGCCACCGGGGCCAGCTGCGTCGTCTCCGGCACCACCACCGCCATGAGCGGCAACCAGTACCGCTGTGTGGTCTCCGACGGCGGCGCGACGGTCACCTCCAACGCGGCCCTTCTCACCGTGAACGCCTCCGGCGGCACCGGCGGTGGCGGCGGCGGTGGTGGCGGTGGCGGCGGCTCCAGCAGCACCGCCCTCGCCATTTCCAAGCAGCCCGCCAGCCTGAGCGTCGAATCCGGCGCTTCCGCCAGCTTTGCCGTGACCGCCTCCGGCGGCAGCGGAACCCTGACCTACCAGTGGCAGAGCAAGACCGGCTCCGGGGCCTGGGCCGATGTGTCCGGCGCCACCGCCGCCAGTTATACCATCTCCGCCGTGACGGAGGAGATGGACGGCGTCCAGTACCGCTGTGTGGTCAAGGACAGCAAGACCAGCGTCACCTCCTCCGCCGCGACCCTGACGGTGAAGGCGGCCGCTGTGACCCCCGGCGCAGGCTTTACCGACGTGCCCGAGGACCACTGGGCCTATGAGGAGATCATGGACCTGGTGAACAAGGGTGTCACCAGCGGCAAGGGCGGCGGCCTCTTCGATCCCGACGGCCTGCTGACCCGGGACGAGTTCGCGGCCTTCATCGCCAAGGGCATGGGCTGGGAGCAGGGCGTCACCGACGCCGAGCGCTCCGCCGCCGCGGATCACTTTGCCGACTGGTCCTCCGTTCCCGACTGGGCCAGGAACAGCTGGGCCGCCGTGTACGGCCGCGGCGTGATGCTGGGTACCCTCAACGCCGGCAGCTACGCCGCCGACGGCGCCCGCAGCGTGAGCCGCCAGGAGGTGTGCGTCACCCTGGCCCGGCTGCTGTCCAACGCCGGAAGGGTGGAGTTGACCTTCGACGACGCCGGGGAGATCGCCGCCTGGGCCCTGCCCGGGGTGGAGAACTGCTTCGCCGAGGGGCTTGTGACCGGCTTTACGGACAACACCTTCCGGCCGGAGAACAACATCAGCCGTGCCGAGTGCGCGGTGCTCCTGTCCCGGTTCCTGGCCAAATGACCTGATGGATTCCCGCGCTCCCTATCAGGGGACTCTCCCGGAGGCGTTGCCATGGGCCTCCGGGAGAGCGGCCCCACTGAAACCGCGAGAGAAAAGGAGTTTGATTCTATGATCGTATGCGATAAGACGCGGGTCCGCGTCCGGCGCAGACTGCTGTCGCTGACCCTGGCGGCGGCCCTGATGGCGGGGATGGTCCCCGCCGCCCTCGCCGCCGGCCCGGAGGGGGACACGGGCGGCAGCCCGCAGATCCAGGCGGTCCCACAGCCCTACGCCGACAGCGGCGTCCCCCAGACCCCCGTGACCCCGGCCAACACCAATATCGATCTGAGGTCGGACGTGCTGACCTTTCAGTCCCCCGCGACCCTGAGCTCCATCGGAATGTACCAGCAGGCCACCGTCAGTACCATGCGCAGCGTGGACCTGCTGCCCCTGCCGGCGGCCCCCACCAGCAGCAAGAGCCTGACGGTAAGCGGCATCCCCACGGATGGCGGCTACACGGTCTACTGCAACGGGGCCACCGCGACCAGCACGGCGGGCTCTTCCACCGTGACCTTCAACGTGGACTACTACGCCGGGCAGACCAACTACGTCGTGGCCTACAAGGCGGGGGCCTCCACATGGGCGTATGCCCAGCTGGGGGCGTCCAATACCTCAGTGGGCCTGAGCAAATATACAAAGACCACGGGCAACCTGCGGCCCGTGACGGGCACCGTGACCCTGAACACCGCCCCCGGCGACGGGGTGACGGTGCTGGACTTCGGCGGTATGGAGGCGGCCACCGCGGACGCCTCCGGCGTCTACAACTATACCGCCCCCATGAGAGTCAACTATGACTACAAGCCTGTATTCTTCCTCAAGGACGGCTACTACACCCAATTCATCAACGGGAATGTAGCCGATGTGGGGGTATTGAACAGTGGTAATGGCTATAAATACCAGTTCAGCACCTCCAACCGGATGCTGAGCGTCACCGGCACGGCCGAGGTGGCCGACGCCGGGGCGGATATCAGCGATCCGGCCCACTGGAAAACGCCCAAGCTGTCTGTGACAGACAGCGGAAGCTACACCAGGTACAACACGCTCGAAAACGCCACTGGAGCCAATTCAAACAACCCGATTTTCGCCAACGTCACCAGCGCCTACACCGAGGACCGGATCAACAACAGCACCGGAGATCCGCTGCCCGACGGCAAGCCGGACGTCTGGGGCGTAATCGGCCCGGCTAGAGGCAACTCCAACCTGGAGCTGGAGGCCCGGGTCTACCTGACGCTGAACACGGTGACGGGCACGGTGGACATGGTGCGCATGACCATCGCGGCCACCAACAAGAGCGCCGACACCGCCCAGGTCTACGGCCTGGCCTGGGGCGTGGACCTGTGGTCGGGCACCTCCGACGCCGCCACCTTCCAGGGTCAGGGCATCAAGGAGTTCAGCACGGGGGACGTGGCCCCCCAGTTCCCCATGAACTACGGGCCGGCCAACGCCACGAACGCCATGACCTTCAACAAGGCCGCCTATGGCTCCCGTGTGCTCAGCGACCCCGCCAGCACGGCCTATGACGAGGCTCTGCCCGGCTATCTCTACGGGAAAGACCCCTACACGAATTTCGTCTCCACCATTTATCCTCAGATCGGCAGCGACATCTATTACCCCGGCGAGCGCTTTGAAAAAGCGGATTACTGGGGGATGTCCTCCTACTCCAACCCGGCGGGCCAATACGGCCACACCAGCCGGGGCGACTACACCAGCGTGGACAGCGGCTTCCAGGTCCGCCACGACCCCAAGCTGATCCTGCCCGGCGAGACCCGCTTCTACGGCTTTGACTACGGCCAGGGCGTGGTGGGCCAGGCCTACACGGGCCGGCCCTACCTCCAGGTGAACATGGCGGCCACCGACCTGACGGCCAACGCCGCCAACGTGGCCTACGACAACCAGGTCACCATGGACGCCCTCTACGCCAACGACACCCAGACGGCCTTCCCCGGGGCCTATCTGACCCTGGAGCTGGACAGCCAATACCTGGAGCCCGACGCCTCCATGACCACCGCCTCCGGCGCCCACTGGGTCCTGGATTCCACCGATCCCAGCGGCATCCAGACCTGGAAGCTGGACATCGGCACCCTGGAAGTGGACGCGGCGGGGCGCTCCGTCATCCCCCCGGTGGCCCTGGAGGGCAAGCCGGTCTACGCCGACGTGGACCCCAGCGACGGCTTCGACGGGGCCAAGACCGACATCACCCTGCGCCTCCACGTCCCGGGCTACGCCCCCTATGACGCGGACCCGGAGCTGGGCTACCTGAAGGATGTCCAGACCGTCACCCTGCCTAAGCTGACCGCCCTGGGCCTCAACGGCAAGGTGTGGCGGGACATCAACGGCAACGGGGTCATGGACGCCGCCGAGGGTGTGCGCGGCCAGACCGTCCACATCGGCACCACTAACGGCGTCGCCGCCGACTCCGCCCAGTCTGTGGGCGGCGGCGTGGTCATCGGCCCCACCCCCAGCGGCGGGCTCCAGGACAATACGGACTACTATGTCTGGCTGGACGAGACCGCGGCCAACGGCTACGTGGGCCAGTTCGACTCCGTCAACGTCACCGACATCACCGGCACCACCACCGCCGTCATCCTGGGCGCCGCCCAGCCCTCCTCCTCTCCGCTGGAAGTGGCGGAAGTGGTGGACGGGGCCTTCCACTTCAAGCTGAAGCCCGGCGCGGCGGCCCTGATCGACTACACGATCCAGATGGTCAGACAGGCCATCGTCAAGCTGGAGCCCCACGTGAGCGGCAGCACCGCCACCGTCTACGGCGGCTCCGCCACCCTGAGTTATTCCGGCACCACCCTGGCCGTGGGGACCAACCCAGGCGAAACCATGCAGGCCGCCGTCCCCGCGGGCGCCAACGTGACCGTGACCTACAACGTCCCCGACGGCTACCGGGGCCTGTCCGGCGAGGCGGTCCTCACCGCCACGCGCAGCAACGTGGCCGCCTACCAGCCGGGCAGCGTGGTCAACACCATCGACCTGCCCCTGCTGGCGGGGGACGTGCGCCTCACCGGCATCACCGGCGGCGGCGCCACGGAGAACTCCTCCGGCCCGGCCAATGAGGTCACCGTCCCAAGCGCCTGGAGCGGCCGGACCGCCCGGCTGGACTTCAAAGCCTGGGACGTGTCCGGAGAGATCACCTCCCCGGTCCGCACCAACTATACCTGGAGCGTGGCGGACAACACCGACGGCATCCTCACCGGCGGCGTGGACGCCCAGGGCAGCGTGACCTTCCAGACTGGGGTCTACGGCTCGGCTGTGGTCAAGGTTGCCCTGACCGCCCATCCCCAGATATCCCACACCATGACCATCACCATCGACGCGCCCTCCGTGGGCCCTGTGGTGGGCGGCATCTATCTGGCGCGGGCCGGGGACACCGCCCTGACCGCCCTGGACTATGAGACCCTGGCCCTGGGCGACGACCTGGACGTGGTGGTGGTGAACAGCGGCAGCGGCACGCCGGAGAAGGTACCCAGCACCCTGTCCGCCGTGGCCGCCTCCACCGCCAGCGTGACCGTGGCCCCGAAGGCGGGGGACCTCTACGCCTTCACGGTGCACGGCGCGGCCGCGGGTATCGCCGAGCTGACCCCCAGCGTGGGCGGTTCCACCGGTACGGTGGCCCAGATATTGGTCACCAACCTGCCGGTGGACGCCAGCACCACCCTGGAGATCACCCCCGACCCCATCCGCCTGGAGATCGGCGACACCATGACCCCCACCTATGTACTCCACTTTGGAAGCTATACCGCCTTTGACCAGATCATCCCCGGGGCGGCCCTGAACTTGTCCCTGGACGATCCGTCGGTGGCCTCTTTCAGCGCCGCTGACCCTGAGGCGGTGGAGGGTGTCGCCATGGGCACGACCACCCTGAACGCCGCGCTGCGGGCGGACGCCGCTGTGGCCGCCGGCGCCGAGGTGGACGTCTCTCCCGCGACGTCCGGCGGAGCCCAACTGCTGCTGCGGGAGACCACCGCCACCGGCGGCTTCCTCAGCGTCACCAACGGCGCGGATACCGCCACCTATGAGATTTGGCTGGACACCAACAACAACGGCACGATCGACCCCGGCGACACCCAGGTGCCCTACGCCAGCGCCGTCTGCACCCCCGACAACGGCCGTGTGGCCCAGGCCGCGGGGACAGCCGCCCACGAGGTGACCGTGACCGCCGTCTCCGGCGGCGTCAGCGGCCTGACGGTGGCCTACACCACCGGTGGCACCACCTATCGGGCCCACGTGGACCTTCTGGTGGCCGACAACGGCGCGGGGGGCCGTCTGGAGCTGTCCCCGGCGTACTCCGTCATGTCCGGCGGGGAGACCCGGGTCTTTACCGTGAAGGCCGTCTACGCCAACGAGGCCTATGACATCCCCAACAGCATGTTCACCATGACCACCACCGGCGCGGACCTGGAGATCAGCGCCGCCAACCAGCGCTCGGTCCGGGCCTATCCGCCCAACGGGATGGGCTCCCATCAGACCCGGGTGAACGATTTGACCGCCACCGCCCTCATCGGCACGGACACGGTCAACGTGCTGGTGCTCTACAATAACGCGGCCCTCAACGTGACCCCCTCCAGGATGTGGCTGCAAAGCGGCGGCGCCGCGGGGGCGGTGACCGTCTCCCTGGACAATCCCGGGCTTTTCACAGGGGATCTGCGCCCCTATCTGACCGCCGCGTCGGCATCCGCCACCACGGCCAACCTCACCGAGGGGGCCGCCGCCAACACCTACACCGTGACCGGCTCCCGGGTGGGGGCCACCAACCTGGTGTTCACCCTGCTGGGAACCAGCAACAGCAAGCAGGTGAAGGTGTATGTGGTGGGGGCCAACGGCATCGCCTTCGACCCCGATACCCTCAACCTGCCCTCCGGCGGCAGCGGCAGCGCCCAGCTGCGGCTGAAGGACGACAACGGGAACCTGGGGGCCGTCATCGACCCCGCGGACGGCATCGTCTTTGACGAGACCGCCTTCCCCTCCGCCACCGCCAGCAAGAGCGTGGCGGGCACTCAGATCCAGGTGACGGGGGCCAACGTGGTGACCGCCGCCACTGGCACCCTGACCGCCGTGACCCCGCTCCTGGCGGGGGGCGTGGCGGGGGCCACGGCCGACCTTGCCGTCACCGTTACCGGCGCGGGCTCCAGCCTGGGGGCCATCGAGGCCCGCCCCGGCGTGGTGGAGCTGTGGCCGGGGGAGACGGTCAACGTGGCCGTCTACGACACCGCCACCAACCAGGCCTTAAGCATGGCCCAGCTCCACGCCCTGACCCAGCGGTGGGCCAGCAGCGGATCGGCCGCCAGCGCCAGCAACGAATACGGCTTCGCCGCCGTGGCGGGCCGGGACTATCTGGCCCTGACCCAGAAGGCGGGCGCGGCTGCGGGGCTGGAGACCCTCACCCTGGCGCTGGGCGGCGGCAACACCACCAGCGTCACCATCGTCAACCACACCCATGACCCCCACGACACGGGCTATACCCGCGCCCTTGTGGCGGCCGTTGACCCGGTCCTCCTCCAGAAGGCGGCCTCCGCCGCCGACGCCACCAAGGACGTGGGCGTGGAGGTGTCCCTGGAGCTGCGGGATATCACAGGGGCGGTCATCGACACCATCCCCATGATCCCCAGCCTGGTGAGCGGGCGTTACAACACGGTGCCCAGTTACAGCGGCCGGGTGGGGGCGGGGGACCTGTCCGCCGTCCTCGCCGCCAGCCCCGACGCCGACCTGGCCCTGCGGGGCCTGAACTCCGGCGCGGCGGGCTATGAGGTGCGCTACCTGCCCGACAACACCGTCTCCGGCCTGGCCACCGCCCTGGTCACCGACCAGGACCCCACCACCATCGTGGGCTTCGACCTGAAGCCCGATTTGACCCTTGCGGTGGGGGAGTACGGCGTGCTGGAGGGGGAGATCCAGTTCGGCACCATTGCCGGAGGGGTTCCCACCGTCACCGCCCGGCAGACCATCCCCGGCGCCGACCTGTACGCCGCCGCCCCAGACCTGGCCAGTGATGACACCGGCGTGGCCTCGGTCAACCGCATGGGGGTGGTCCGGGGCGTCAGCAACGGCACCGCCCACGCCACCGGCACCTTCCAGGGCCACATGGGCAGCGCCGGTATCACGGTGGCGCCGCCCAACACCACGGTGTACAGCCTGGCCGCCGATAAGCCCTTCTACATGACGGACGTCAGCGCCGCCGGGGTCCTGGGGACAAGCCGGGCCCATATCTACCTGGACAGCAGCGACAGCAGCGGTGTGACCACCCGGACCGAGCTGACCGCCGCCCAGCTGACCGCCGACTATACCATTACCGCCATGGATACCGGCATCCTCACCGCCGATGTCCAGGCCAACGCCGGCGGAAACCTGCGCCTGCAGCCCGCCACCGCCGCCAGCGAGGGGCTGACCACCGTCACCATCGCCTCTCAGGCCGATCCGACCCTCACCATCACCGTTACGGTGCTGGTGCGCAACCTGGCGTCGTACAGTTATGACCTGTGGGTCCGCCCGGTGGTGTTCACGGTGGGCTCCACCGCCTACCTCACCGACGGGGACCCATCTAACGACGGCAAGAACAGTATGCAGCCCACGGCGGAGCTGCGGGTGACAGACCTGGCCACCTCCGCGGTGACCTACATCAATGTCCCCAGTATGTGGCTGGACATCAAGTTTGAGGGCTATTCAGGGGACACCTTTACCGACGCGGCGGGCAACGACATCAGCGCCACGGCGGACCGCCCCACCTGGGACGCCTTTACCGGGACCGTCATCGGCGGCGACACCGTGGGCTACCTGAACAATACCTATATCAGACTTGGCAGCCTGTCCCCGGCCAACCACAACCAGGGCCGCAGGACCATCGTCTACGGCAACGACGCCATCGACGTGACCGTGCGCCCGGTGGACCCCTACAACGGCGCCGCCCTCCTGACCGACGGGGACGCGCTGATGGGCGGGAAGAAAAACACCATCCCCTTCGTGGACGACCACCACGGCTCCACCGGGTGGAACAGGCCCATGATGCGGGTCCTCACCGGACTGGACGGGGCCGACGCCGGAAGCGGCGCCTATCACGCCGTGATCTGGGTGGATTACTGGTCCTTCCTGGTC
Organism: Pseudoflavonifractor phocaeensis; assembly: GCF_038439875.1. Classification (NCBI taxonomy): domain Bacteria; kingdom Bacillati; phylum Bacillota; class Clostridia; order Eubacteriales; family Oscillospiraceae; genus Pseudoflavonifractor; species Pseudoflavonifractor phocaeensis. The sequence goes on along the minus strand of NZ_JBCDMT010000003.1, from coordinate 287,771 downwards.
CAGGACGAGGAGCTTACCCCGGGGTCCAGCGGCGTTGAGGTCTGCTTCCTGCCCCTCACCGCCCACTATCTAAACCAGACCACCCTTCCCGACGGCAGCAGCCAGTATTACCTGAGCAACAACGTGGGCGAGTATTCCAACTTCCACACAGATCAGATCTTGACCTACACCGTGCTGATCCTGGAGAACGGCTCCATGGAGACCGTGCGAATGCCCAAGCGGGACTGGACCATCACCTCGATGACGATGACTCCCCACGAGGTGTCCATCCTGAAGGGGGACACCAGGAAGCTGGAGGAGCTGGGGGCCTTCTCCTCCACTGTGGAGATCATCAATGAGAGCGGCGCCCCCGACACCATTTATCCGCCCCTGAGCGATTTCTTTATCGCCAGCGTGGACGATCCGGGCAAGGTGAACGGGTTTGCCTCTGGCGACTGGGCCACCACCCCCATCCACGGCGCGGCCGAGGGCAGCACCTCCCTGTGGCTGGAGTACGCCAACGCCGCCAACGGCGCGGACTTCCGGCAGGAGATCGTGGTATACGTCCGGGCGGCGGCTCCGGTGGGGATCGTCTATGAGGACGATATGGGCAATCTGCTCACCAGTCTGAGCGTGGCCGACGGCCAGACCCTCACCGTGACCCCCAAGTACCAGATCAGCGACGACGCCACGGCCCTGCACAACATTCCGTACAGCGATTATCAGGATACCGCCAACTTTACCATGACCACCGCGGGCAATATCACCGTGACGGCCATCAACGACGGCGGCGTGCTCAAGCTGCGGGTGACCGGCATCGGCTCGGGCAGCGGCAGCATCTACATCAGGAAAATGACCCACTATACCGCCCCCGGGCCCGCCCTGGACGTGGAGGCCACCGGGATGCTGGGCGTGGACGTCACCGGGACGGCCAACTCCTTCGACATCACCGGCCGTGTGACCGACGCCGCCACCGGCGCCGTGATCGCCGGGGCCACGGTGACCAGCAGCAACGGCGGCACGGCCACTACAAACGCCGCCGGGGAGTATACCTTCACCAGTGTGCCCAACGGCAGCTACACCATCAGCGCCGCCGCCAGCGGGTACACCGGCGGCAGCGTCACCGTGACGGTGGCGGGGGGCAACACCATCGCCAACGTGGCGCTGACGCCCACCGGCGCCACGCCCCCTGTGGGCACCTACACCGTCAGCGGCCAGGTGACCGACGCGGCGACCCACGCCGCCATCCCCGGCGCCGCCGTGACCCTGGGCGGGCAGAGCGCCACTACCGACGTCGGCGGCCACTACGCCTTCACCGGCGTGAGCGACGGCACCTACACCCTCACCGCCTCCGCCGCCGGTTATACCACCGGCACCATGAGCGTCACGGTGAACGGCGCCGGCACCACGGCCGACATGGCCCTGGTGTCCACGGGGACGGCCCTCTACACCGTCACCTATAACGCAAACGGCGGCACCGGGACCATGACCGATCCCAACTCGCCCTATGCCGCGGGCGCCACGGTCACCGTTCTGAACAACACCTTCAGCCGCAGCAATTACACCTTTACCGGCTGGAACACCGCCGCCAACGGCAGCGGCACCGCCTACGCCAACGAAGCCACCTTTGCCATCAGCGGCAGCGTCATCCTGTACGCCCAGTGGAGCTATTCCGGCGGCTCCGGCGGTGGGGGCGGGGGAGGCGGCGGTTCCTCCGGCGGCTCTTCCACCAAGTACACCCTGACCTTTGAGACCAACGGCGGCTCCAAGATCGACAGCGTCACCAAAGCCAGCGGCACCACCATCCAGCTGGGCACTTACGTGCCCCAGCGGGCCGGGTACAGCCTGCTGGGCTGGTACACTGACAAGGAGCTGAAAAACAAGGTCACCCAGGTGACCCTGACCAAGGACATGACCGTCTATGCCGGCTGGGAGGCCGTCATCGAAGTGAACCGGGCCGACCACTTCGCCTACATGGTGGGCAACGACGAGGGGCTGTTCGATCCGGACGGCAACATCACCCGGGCCTCCACCGCCATGATGCTCTACCGCCTGCTGACCGACACCAGCACGGCCAAGCGCACCTTCTCCGACATCGAGGAGGGCGCCTGGTACGCCGAGGCGGTGCAGGTCCTTGCGGGCAAGGGGATCATCAAGGGTTACGTGGACGGCACCTTTAAGCCGGACCAGGCCATCACCCGCAGTGAGTTCACCGCCATGATCGCCCGGTTCAGCGAGGTCTCCGGCGGGGACAAGACCTTCAGCGACGTGCCCGTGGAGAACTGGGCCTATATGTACATCACCTCCGCGGCGGCCAAGGGCTGGATCACCGGCTACACCGACGGTACCTTCCGCCCCCTCAACCCCATCAGCCGCGCCGAGGCGGCGGTGATCACCAACCGTATGCTGGAGCGGGTGGCGGACGAGGACTACATCGACGCCTCCGAGGATGTGAAGGCCTTCCCCGACCTGGCAAAGACCTACTGGGCATACTATGACGTCATCGAGGCCACCAATGCCCATGACTTCACCAAAGAAAGCGGCGCTGAGAAGTGGACCGCCCTGCGGGAGAAGTAAGAAAGGAAACCGTAGGGGGTAGGCGAGCCGCCTGCCCCCTACGGCTTTCACACAAGCGAAAGGACCTGACGGGCCGGGATCCGGCCCCCACAGGCGGCAGGACTGCGGCGCGGGGCCGGACGCCCTGGAAAAATGCCTGACCGCCCGTTTCGTCCTGCGCTTCCGGAATGAATTTGAAACAGAGGAGAGAGCGATATGAAGAAGCGCGTGAGAGCGGCGGCCGCCATCCTGGCCATGGCCCTCTGCACCACGGCGGGGGCCTACGCCGCCTCCAACAACAAGACCATCTCCGCCCTGCTCAACCGGGACATCACCATCACTTACAACGGCCAGCCCCAGACCTTCCAGGACGTGAACGGCAACGCCGTCTACCCCATCACCTACAACGGCTCCACCTACCTGCCTGTCCGGGGCGTCAGCGACCTATTGGGGGTGGCCGTGAACTGGGACCAGGCCAGCAACACCGTGCGGCTGGGCAGTGACAGCCAGCAGCCCACCTATCTGGTGACCCGCCCCAACTCCGGCGGGACGCGGTACAGCTGGATCATTTCGGACACCGACCAGCTCAAGTTCTCCGGGGATACCGGGATTCAGGAATTCCAGAACGGGGTCGCCTACCAGCTCTGGAACGACACCGCGTCCAGCGGGATGCCCTCCCAACTGCTCTTTGACGTGGCGGGCTATCAGCAGTTGACCTTCCAATTCGCCTGCCAGAGGGCGGCCGTCATCAAGATCTACGACCAGGACGGCAGGGTGCTCTCCTCCTCCGACTATACCGGCGGGATCGTGACCAAGACCATCAAACTGAACGGGGCGGCCAAGATCTCGCTGGAGGCGGACGCCGCCCAGTACGGGGGAGAGAAGGTCTCCACCTTTTTCTACGAACCCACCCTGTCGTGACCGGGGGCTCCATTGGAACAGCCGGCCCCTCCTCCGAGGAGGGCCGGTAACGGGCAGGAGGGACACATGAAAATATGGATCGTGGAAAGCGAACAAACCCTGCGTGCCCTCTTGGCCCCGGATGGGGCGGGCGGGGCCAAGGCCGGCGACGTGCTGGTCATTGACAAGCAGATCCGGCTGACCGGGGACCTCACGGCTGCCGTGCCGGTCACGCTGCTCTTTTCCGGCGTAAGCGCCGGGCTGAAGACCGGGGGGTTCACGCTGAAAGCGGGGTTCCCGTCTGCCGGCGCGGGGCAGGGGCCCGCCTTGAAAATCATGCGGCTGTGACCGGGCGCGGACAGAGAGATAGAAAAGCGGGAGGAGTGGGCGATGAATACGCTCTTGGTCGGACTGACGCAAGAAGAGGAAAAGAAGCTGCTGGAGGCATTGGGGGAATTTCCGGATTTCAAGGTGGTTTTCCGGTGCGATTCCTACCGGCAGGCGTTGGAAATTTGTTTGAACCATGATGTGGACTTCATGTTTATCAGCGTGCGCGTCAACGACATGAGTTACCGGCAGTTTGCGCAGAAACGGAAGGACACGGGGTGGACCGCCTTCCTCGTGGGGCGGGGCGCCAGCCAGAGCAATTTGAACCTGCTGGCCGCCGAGGGGTACAGCGCGGGACGCATGGCGGGCTTCGTCTCGATCAATCTTTTGGACCGGGATATCCCTTATCTGCTGAACAATATCCGGGTTTGAAGCAGGGGGCACACAGCCGGGAGGCGTCCTCCACGGGAGGGAAACGCCAGCTGCCCCGGCGCCCGGTTCCACACACGACATTCCGCCGCTGGGACCCAGAGCGGAGAAGGAGATAGGAGGGCCAACAGTGAACAACGCGATCGTAAATTGCAGCAACCGGGCCGTACTCATGGTGAAACTATCCGTCCCCCCGGAGGGAGACGTGTCCGGCGCCTTCCTGACCCCCTGCCTGAGGGAAGCGGTTTCCTTTGTCGGGCTTGACCAGTTCCTCCTGCTCGCGAACCGGCTGTTCGACCAGCAAAACTTCCCCCAGCGCGGGCTGGCCAAACGGTCCTTTTTCAAGCAGTCAAAGGGCGGGGAGGAAGCCTTCCCCCTGCGGGAAACCCCGCTTCCCCAGGACCAGCTCCTGCAGGCGTTCAGCCGCATGGCAGGTCAGCTCGCGCTTACGGTCCATGTGTATTACCGCCAAAACGCCAGCTGGCAGGGGGGCATCCGCTGGATGGGAACGGACCGGGAGCAGCATTTCCGCAGCGCCCTTGAGCTGATAGAGCTGATGGGCGAGGCGGTGGGGCTGTGCCGCTCCAAGGCGCGCCGCGCTTTGGAGGCCTGCGCGCGATGAAGCTCGGACCACCACGGCGGAAAAGACGGATGGATCGCGGCAAGGGCATTGCGGTGTGCCGTATGGAGGGAATGATATGGGGATGAATCGGGAATATGTACAGCCCGCGGTCAGCGGTTGGTTTGTTTCTCTGGGCGCGGCGGTTCGGGAGGCGCTTGAGGACCAGGCGGATTTGTATGTCCGGCGGGATGGGCGGGTGCTGGCCCTCGTCAACTGCCGGGAGGGAGAGTTGAGCGTCACGGATGTCCCCGCCAACAACGGGACGAGACGGGTGGTGTGTTCCAGGATTCTGGTAAGCTGCCTGCGCCCTTTTCAGCGGGGGCCCCACCGTCACGTGCCCGCCCGATGTGACCTTGGGGCCAACGCCCTTCTGATGGGAGACGTGGACCCGGACACGGTGTTTTCTCCCGAAGGCTACATCCGGATTGAGACCAAAAAAATCCGCTGCCTGACCTGCCAGATATCAGGGGAGGCCCTTCGGATCAAGCGGGTCCTGCGGCGGCGCTCTGAAGTGCGGCGGAAGGACGGTATGCTGGCCTTTTTTGAGCAGGGCAACGGCTCCATCGTGCTGGAGAAGGACGGGGACATGCATGTCATCCGAAAGCCGGAGGTAGTGTCCTTTGCCAGGGAGCACTGGTTTGAAAAGGACATCTACTGCCGCAGGGTGGACGGCGCCCTGGTGGTGTCCGCCGATATCTGCGCCCTCTCCACGCTGGAAAATCTGGAGGGCTTCCACAAGCTGACCATCGAGACGCCGCTGACCTTGGAGATGGGCCGCTACTTCCAGATGTGGGTCTCGGCGCCGGCGGTGCGGATCCTGGGCGAACGGCTGGCGGCCTATGCCTGCGGAGACTGTTTCGCACTGGCGGCTGAAGAGGGGGGAGACATCGACCTCCAAAACCACGATGGGACAGGCTATATGAACCTGCGGCCGTTGTACCAGCAGATATTGACGCGTTATCCGGGGGCGGAGCGGCTGTTCCTCATCCCCCACGGGTGCCTGCTTGTCCTCTCCCCGGAGCGGGAGCCGGACACCGGGAACTGGCCGCCTCCGGATTATTTTTGCCGCCTGCTGATGAAGCAGATCCAGGGGCCGCCCCTGATGAGATCCGGGGCATACAGCGTGTCCGCCGCCGAGTAAACAATGCAAACAACAGCTCTGGCCGATCCGATGGGTTCTGCGAACCTGCCGGATCGGCCAGAGCTGTTGTTTAAGATAAGTGCGCGGCGGGGATTACAGGCCCGGGCCGTTATCACTGGAGTCAGGGGCGGAACCGGCCAGATCAACCTGAAAAAGGTGGAAGCCTGAGGACAAACTCCGTCCCCAGCCCCGGCGTGGAGGCTGCCGTGACGCTGCCGCCGGCAGACTCCACGGTAGACTTGACGATGGCCAGGCCAAGGCCCTGTCCACCGTCCCCGGCGCGGGTGGTGAAGCCGGGCTCGAAGATGTGGGGAAGGACATCTGCGGGGATGCCGGCGCCGGTGTCCGAAACCCGGAGGACCGGGCGGCCCTCCGCCGTGTCCAGGGACAGGAGAATCCGCCCGCCGGGGGGCGTGAAGGAGACGGCGTTGTAGACCAGGTTTTCCAACACCTGCTCCAGGGCGGCGGGGTCTGCCTGGAGGATGCACCGCTCCCCCGGCAGGCGGAGGAGGAAATCCACGTCCCCCACCTCGATATCGGGCTTGTTGCGCCGGTAGAAGCGCTCCAGCAGAGCGGCCAGGTCCACCGGCTCGGGCCGGAGGGCGGCGGGGCGGCTGGCGTTGACGGTCTGGATGGCCTTCATCCGTCCGCCCAGGTCCCGGCATTTGCTGTCGATCAGGGCCAGCTTGTCCCTGGTGTCCTCGTCCAAAAGCACGCCGTTTTCCCGGATCAGGGCGGCGTAGTTCTGGATGGCGGACAGGGGGGATTTGAGGTCGTGGAGCATCCCGGCCAGCAGCCGGGCCCGCTCCTGGGTCATGGCGGTGAGGGAGGCGGTCTTCAGGGCCACCTCCTCCTGGAGGCAGTCGGTGAGGCGCTCGTTCTCCGCGGCCATGGAGCGGCTGCGCTCCACCATGAGCCAGGCGAAGCACAGCACCAGGACGAAGCCGCCGTACTCCTCCGGCCAGGCCCCCCGGAGGGGCTCGAAGGGGCCGTTCCACACCACGGAGAAAAACTCCGTCACGGCAAAGACCCCCAGGCCGCACAGGGGGGCGGCGCTCTTGCCGGAGGCCCCCCGGAGGGCAAGGGCCAGCAGCAGGACCGCCGTAATAAGCTGGTACCAGCTCACCAGAAGGCCGTAAACCAGGGAGAAGGCGGGCAGGGCGGGGAGGAGCAGGCCGGGGCCCAGCGCCCCCGCCGCGCACATGGCCAGGGAGACGGGGAACAGCCCGTACCGGGCCCATGGCCTGTCCTCCCAGCCCCCCAGGCGGCAGACGATCCGCCCGGCGCAGTAGAGCAGGGCGAAGGCCCCCAAGTCCTCCAGGGCGTAGAGGGGCCACACTAGGGGGACCCCCGCGGCCCGGACGAAGGGATAACACACCCGCAGGGCAAAGGCCAGGCACAGCCCCCCGAACCAGAGGTGCAGGGAGTCCCGCCGCCCCTTTCGCCCCAGCCAGACCGCCCCGGAAAAGAGGGCGACGGCCAGGGAGGAGAAGCAGAGAAAGGCGTAGAGGACCAGCCGCAGGGCCATATACCGCCCCACGGCGCCGGGGGAGCCCATCACCGGCGGGAAGGTGAGGCCGGAATAGTAGTGGGAGTAGTTGGCGGTCTGGACCACCACCTCGGTGGGCCCGTCCAGGGAAAAGGAGTAGAGCCCGTCGGCCACCAGGGGGGTGTAGGGCTCCACAGAGCCGGTGCCGCCCAGATAAGCGCCGCCGGCCCACACTGCGCTGGCGCAGTATACCTCCGGGATGAGCATGCTCACGGTGACGGGCCGGTCCGACGTGAGCCGCAGCCGCCAGGTGGCCACGCCGTAAGGGGAGCCGTCGGCGTGGTAGGGCCGCAGGGTGAGGGCCTGGCCGATGTAGGTCTCCACCGGCGGCCCGCCGGAGGTCTCCAGCTCCCCGGGGGCCAGAAGCCGGTCGGGCCAGAGCTGCCAGCCGTCCACGGCGGGGAACAGCACCCCCCGGTCCACGGCCCCGGCGGAGAGCGCCACCGCTCCGTCTTGCGTCAAAGCCGCCCTTGCGGTATACTTATTGTCGAATCGGTAGAGCAGGCACAGCGCCGCCGCCAAAAGGCAGCAGGCCAGGGCGGGCCCGGCGCGCTTCCAGCTTCGTTTCATAACCATCACCTCAAGGGGGAGAATCGAATGACCATCTGCCCGCGACGGGCCGCAGCGGCGCTGGCGCTGCTGCTGTCCCTGTGTTTGGCCCTGCCGCCGGCGATGGCGGAGGAGGCCCCGCCCCCCGGCCCGGCGCCGGAGGCGTCCGGCGCGCTGCCGTCCGACGTCCCGACCGACTTGCACCTGCCGCCGTCAGAAACCCCGCCTGGCGGGGGTGTCCCGGAGGACGGGGTGGGCGGCGCCCCGGCTGAGGAGGACACCGTCTCCGATTGGGGGGAGCTGCGGGCCTGGCTGCTGGACAACCGGCTGGTGGGCGGTACGGTCCGGCTGACAAACGACATCACCATGGATGGAATGTTCGGCTATCTGGCGAATCTGGGCCCCAACACCGGGAAGCTCCGGCCGGTGACGGTGGACTGCGGGGAACACACCATCTATGTCCAGGGCGTGCTGGAGCTCGACTGTATCAATGAGAGCTTGACCCATCTCCTGACCTTCACCGGCGATGGGACGGAGGAGGGGCTGCTGCGGGTCCTGCCCGGCGGGACCCTGAACGCCTATTATATCACCCTGGACGCCGGGAGCGAGGACGGCGTGGCGCTGAGCCAGGAAGAGGGCGGCGTTTTGAACACCGACCCGGCAAGGCTGGCGCTGACGGGAACCATCGTGTACGGGGCGCGGCCCACCATTTTCTGTGAGGTGCCGCCCCTCTTCGTCCCCGCTTTGGCGGTGCCCGACGGGGAGGCCCCTGATTTGGCGGCGCTGCCCGCCTCAGTGGAGGTCCAGGTGAAGTTTCAAGGAGTCACCGAGACCCAGGAGGTGGCCGTCCTTTGGGACACCGCCCCGGCGGCGGAGGCCTTCGCCCAGCGCCGGCGGGTCACCCTTCAGGGGCGCTTCACCGGGGAGGTCACGGTGGACGGAATGACCTTTGCCGCCGAGGACTGCGCCGCCGCGGTGACGCCGGAGTGCGTGGTGGCCTTCCGGGAGGGGGGCGCGGCCCTGCTCAACCTGGAGTTTCAGGTGGGCACCTCCACCTCGGGCATGACCAGCATGGTGGGGTACGTCTACTATGTCGCGGACCCAGGCGCCACCGCCGTGCGGGCCCTGTACTCCGAGGACGAGGGAAAGACCTGGCGGGTGGAGCAGACGTTTGAGGATTCGGAGTACCAATACCTCTCGGTGGCGGCAATCCCCTTCCAGCCGGGGAGCTGGTTCCTGCTGGAGCTGGTCTATCCCGACCCGGCCAGCCCCGGCGGGGAGCGGCTGGTCCACACCGACACGGTACGGATCGACGAGGAGAACACCTCGCCCATGTCCTGGTACGACGGCCACCGGGGCGGCGGAGAACCCATTCTCCCGCCGCCGGGACCGTCCGGCGGCCACGATGACGATGATCACGAGGATGACGACAGGCCGGTGTCCACGCCAAAGCCGACGGCCTCGCCGCGTCCCAGCCCGACGCCAAAGCCGACGCCGGGCCCCACACCGACGCCCGCCCCGGTCCCGTCGCCCTCGCCGGAGCCCTCCGTGTCCCCAACCCCGGAGCCGGTCCCCACTCCGGAACCCAGCCCGAGCCAGGCACCGCCGGAGGCCGCCGTTACGCCGGAGCCTTACGTGCCAGCGGCGGCGGTGTCCCCGGCGCCGTCAAAGCCGGTGGAGCCTGTGGATACCCCCATTGTAACCCAAACCGCGGAGCCCGTCCAGCCCACGCCTGGACCCACGGCGGAGCCGCCCCCTTCCCCCAGCCCGCCCCCGGCGGAAGAGACGGAGGCCCCGGTCCCCACCCCGCCTCCCCAGACGGCGGAAGGGGCCCCGGTTCTGCCCCCGGCGGCCCAGATCGCCCTGGGGATCGCCGCCATCGCGGCGGTGACGGGCGGCGCCGCGGCGCTGCTGAACCCCGGAGCGGCCAGGGCGCTGTGGAGGAAACTCCGGCGCGGAAGCAAGTGAGCCCGGGCCCGTTCCCCCCTAGAGGAAAAGCCTCCCCCTCCGGGGGAGGTGTCAGCGAAGCTGACGGAGAGGGGGCGTGACCGCAGATCCCCATAGCCTGCCCAAAACGCACGGAGGCCAAGACCTGGCCTCCGTGCGTTTTTATAGCTCTGCCGTACAGCGCTGTAAAAACGTCCAGCCAGGCCGCCCCGGTCCACGGCCTGAAACCGTAAGCGTCCGCCCACTGGAGTGGGCGGACGCGGATAAAAACAGCTCGGAGAGCTGCTTTTTTATCCCTCCGGATCGAACAGGTATCCCTTGCCCCGCACCGTTCGGATATAGTTCCGGCCGGGCGCCAGCCCGGAGAGCTTTTGCCGCACCTTGGCGATGTTCACCTGCAGGTTGTGAAGCCCCGCCTGTATGGGCTCGTCCCACACACCGGCGTAAAGCTCCCCGTAAGAAAAGGTCCGGCCCGGATGGAGGCACAGATAGGACAGCACGTCGAATTCCAGGCGGGAAAACTCCAGCTCCCTGCCCTCATAGGACACGGCGCGGCGGCTCAGGTCGATGGACAACGGCCCGAAGTCCAGAACGGTCAGGGGTTGGGCGGTCTGGTGGCGCTGGATGCGCAGGCGCACCCGCAGCTCCAGCTCCGTGACGGAGAAAGGCTTGGTCACGTAGTCGTCCCCGCCGATGGTCAGCCCCCGCACCCGGCTCTCCTCCTCCGTGTAGCCGGAGAGAAAGACGATGGGGATGCTGGAATATTTCCGGGCCTGGAGGCAGACCTGGAAGCCGTCCTGGTCGGGCAGGTCCACGTCCAGCACCACACAGTCCAGCTTGGCCCCCCGCAGGATGGCCAGGGCGTCCCGGGCCGTCTCCGCCCGGTGGACCAGATAGCCGTGGTCGGCGAAATAGGCCTCGTTGGCGTCCAGCAGCGCCCGGTCGTCGTCCACCAGCAGTACACGGTACATGGCCGTTTCCCTCCCTGTTCGCGGTCTTTTTCTCCATTATAGCATAGATCCCGGAGAATCCATCCGCCCAAATCCTCAATTTTTCGTCAATATCCGGCGGGCCCCGGCTTGCCCTGGGGACCACCCCGCTGTGAAAAATTGACGAAAGATTGAAAATTGCCGGTGAGGTTCTTTGGTATAATCGAAGCTAGGAAGAAACTTTTGTGACCATAGACCATCAAGGGAGGGACGCGGAATGAGAAAGAGACTATTGAGTATTTTGCTGACGGCGTGCATGGTGTGGAGCCTGCTGCCGGCGTCGGCGTGGGCGGCGGGGGACCCGGCGGAGGCTCCCGGCGGGGAAATCGGCGCTGACGCCAGCGCCGAGGACATTGCAGCCCTCTTTGGGGAGGGCTGCAACGTGGTGGACTACACCATCACCCTCGATCAGAATGTCACCCTCACCGGCAAAATCACCTTTACCGGCGGCGAGTGGACCTTGGACCTGGACGGCCATACCCTAGCCGGGCCGGTCAGGGACAGCGTTCTGGTGATTGGGGCGGACGCCACCCTCACCCTCACCTCCACCGAGGGCGGTAAGGTGCTGGGTGGCGAAGGAGAAACAAACGAGGGCGCTGTGTACGTATCCGGAACCCTCACCCTGGAGGGCTCTGTCGCCCTCACCGGCGGAAGCGGGGGCGGCCATGGCGTTTATGTTAACGGGTCTGGCGCCGCTCTCATCCTCGGCGAGGAGGCGAAACCGAAGCTGACCGGCGTCGGAAACGGGGTGGGGCTTTTCTGCGATTACGGCGTCACGCTGACCATCGGCGACGGCGCGGCCCCCGTGTGTACTGGCAATTCAGGTCTGGTGTTGCCCGAAAACGCTGCCGTGAATGGGTACCTCACCGGCGGTACATTTGCCCACGAAGGCGGCGGGAGCGGTCCGGCAATCTACAATCCCGGAAACAAATCCCTCCTGGCCCCCGGCTACGGCTACTTCGCGGTGGAGGGCGGCGCATGGACGGCCGTCAGCGACAGCGGATACATCAAACCCTCCGTGACCGTCAAGCCCCTGGGCGGCGGTGTCTCAAACGACACCGATGCCGTCACCGTGGAAAGTATCTTCGGCGGCAACGCGGAGAAGGACCCGCGCGGCCAATACATCACCCTCACCGACGACGTCACCCTGGGGCAAGAGGTGATGTTCAGCGGCGGCGACTGGACCTTGGACCTGAACGGATACACCCTTTCCCTGGCGGAAGGGCTGTTGGTGTCCCACGCCGTGAAGTGCGTGGACGGCACCCTCACCATCACGGACGGCTATGGCGGCGGCGGAGTGGACGGCGGCGAAGCGGGCGCGGTCTTTAGCACCGGCACCAGCCTGACCATCACCGGCGGCGCGTTCAAGGGCGAACCGGCGCTGGGCACCCTTGGCGCGCCTACCCTCACCGGCGGCGTGTTCGAGAGCGCCGGCGGTCCGGCCATCGTCTCTGAAACCGAAACCCTCCCGGCCCTCCTGGGAGACGGATGCCAATACGTGGACCAAAACGGCGACCCCGTGGCCGACGGCGATTTGGCCTCGGCCACCTACCTGGCGGTGAAGGATTCCATTACCGTCCCCGGCGGGAGCATCAACAACGACAGTACCGCCGATGAGATTCAGACCGTGTTCGGCAACAAGGTCACGGTGAGCGCCGACGGCAAGACGGTCACCCTTACCGGCAACATCCAGGTGAGGAGTGAAGTCGAGTTCGAAACCGGGACGTGGACCCTGGACCTGAACGGCCACACCCTCCTGGGGACGGGGGCCAGCGCCGCCTTGTCCCTGGACGGCGGCGACCTGACCCTGAAAGGGCCGGGGGCCGTGACGGGGGGCTCGGGCGAAGCGGCGGGCCCCGCCGTGTCGGTGGGGAACGCCAGCGAGCTCACCCTGGAGGGGAAATTGACCCTGACCGGCGGAGAAAGTACCGACGGCGCGGGGGGGAGCGGCCTTGCGCTGGTGTCCGGCTCGTTGCTGAACCTGTCGGAGGGCCTGGACCTCACCTGCGTCGGCGGAAACGGCACGGACAACGGCGGGATGGGGGTCAGCGGCGACGCCGCCGAGGTCGAGGGCACCCTCACCAAGGGCTACTTCCAGTGCGGCGACGGCTGGAACGGCAAAGCCTTCAGCGGGAACCCCCTTCCCCTGGAGGCAGGCTGTGGCTACTTCGAGCCGGGGGCGGACCAGGAGTATTTCTTCGGTCTGGGCGTCGACGTTCCCCCCGTCCTGGAGGTCCGGGCCTTTGACAAGAACGTTCAGGTGGACTACGAGGACCCGGAGGGGACCACCGCCTCCCGCTATTTCAGCAGCCTAAAGGACATGAACACCTATTTTGACTATGACTACGACGGCAAGGTCATCAATCTGCTGGCCAACCTGTCGGGGAGCCTGTCGGGCAAGGACACAAGTTATGGCGAAAGCGGCAAGAAGGGCTTATCCGGCTCCTTTACCGTGGACGGCGGGGATCTATACACCTTGTCCCGGGAGATGTGGGAGTTTGTGCCGCTGGTACAATTAGCGGGAGAAGGCCCCATTACCTTGAAAAATCTAACCCTGGACGGCACCGCCCCGGAAGAGCCGGGACCGTCCCAACGTCCCTTTGCGGTGGTGTACAGCGGCGAAACCAGCGGCCCGGAGGCACTCCTGGAGAACGTGGTGGTTCAAAACAACGGCGTCATTGCCCAGCCCCCGGCGGAGCCGGTGGAAAAGCTTCCCGAGGCAGCCATCACGTATACTGACAGAATGACCGTGAGGGACAGCACCATCCGAAACAACTTCGGTATGACGGGGGGCGTCTCGATAGATAATATTCTCGTCGAGAACAGCGAAATAAGCGGCAATACCGGCATCATGACGGGCGGCCTGGAGAATAACTTTGAGGCGATACTGAACGGCGTCACCGTGAAGGGAAACACCGGCGTTCTAACGGGCGGAATCGGGGTGATGGATGGAGATTCACTTACCCTCTCCGGCACGGCGGAACACCCCACCCTTATTACCGGGAACCGGGCCGCCGTGCCCCAGTTCCCGGCGTATTACGGGTTTGGTTCGGAAGAGTTGTCGAGGTTCCCCAACCTGGCGGGCGGTGTGTCCGCGAGGGAGTGCCCAGTCTACCTCTCCGGGGACGTGACCATCAAGGGCAACTACATCGGCCAGGGAACAGGCACCCCCTCCAATCTGGTGCTGGTGGGGGAGACCCCGCCGGACTCCAGACCTACTGGCTCCCCCGAGGGTAACTGGTGGGAACCGCAGCCAGCCGTGGTTACCGCCCCCCTCACCGGCGGGGCGGGTTCCATCGGCGTCAGCCGGGTACAGATAACGGACGACGAGCAAATTCTTCCCGCCCCCGGCGTGGTGGCCCGTGGGGCCACCGAGGAGGACGGCTTGACGCCCTATACCCTCACCCAAGCCGACCTGGCGGCCTTCTTCTCCGACAGCCCGGACTACGCGCTGACGCTGGACGAGGGGAACAACGCCATCGTCCTGACCTCCAAAGGCGTGGCAGAGGCGGGGGGCAGGTACTACCCCACGGTGGACAGAGCCCTGGACGCCGCCCCGGACGGCCAGTCCGTCCGGCTCTTGCAGAACTGTGTTCTGCAAGAAGCCCTGGTGATAAACAAGAAGGTGACCCTGGACCTGAACGGCTGTACCATCACCGCCGGGGCGGCGAAGAACGCCATTGAGGTGACCACCGGCGGCGTGCTGACCCTCCACGACGACAGCGGCGCGGGGGAGGTCATTGGCGGCGCGGGACAATACTCCGGGGTGTCGATAGAGGATGGCGGCAAGCTGATTTTGTCCGGGAAGGTCCGGGTCACCGGCGGCGCGAATGAGAGCGAGAACGGGGACGGCGGCTACGGTGTGTTCTGCGATGACGGCGGCACCCTGGCCCTGGCCCCCGGAGCGGAACCCACCCTCACCGGCGGCAGCGGAAAAGGGGCCGGCGGCAGTGCGCTTTGCCTGGAGGAGAACAGCGCGGTGGAGGGTTTTCTCACCGGCGGCACCTACGTCGGCGGTCATGGGGATTTAGCCACGGGCGTTGGCCTGGATATTGATTGGAAAGATATCCATGACGCCATCCCCCCGCTCCTTACCGGGGGCTGTTACATGGGGATCACGTTAAGAAGTGCCGCAAGTACATACCTGCCCGCCCTCCTGCCGGACTACTGCTACTACTCGGACGAGGACGGCGAAAAGCTGGACGACCTGACGGGGCAAATGAGCACCGCCGACACCGTCTACGTCGCCCGCCTGGGCGGGCCGGTGCGTAACATCTACGAGTTCCAGGCCGCCCTGGGCGGGGCGGACTACGCCCTTATCGACCCCCAGACCAACACCGTCACCCTGGACGACGATGTGGACCTGATGCTCCCCGTGGAAATCGCGGCGGGGACCTACACCCTGGACCTCCGCGGGTACAGCATCACCGGCGCGCCGGGGGTGGTTCTGGAGACCAGTGATATCGCTGGCGTCTCCAACGGCAAGCCCGCCCTGGTCCTGAACGGGGCGGACGCGGCCCTCACTGTCACGGACAGCTACTATGGTGGCCATGATGGGAACAACGCCGTCATCGGCGGCGCGGCGGGGACCTATTATCAATTCGAAGCGACGAAAAACGCCACCGGCGGGGCGGGCATCCTGGTGGAGGCCGGGGCCCTCACCGTGACGGGAGACGCCCACGTGGTGGGTGGAGATGGCACGGGGGACGCAAATGGCGGCTCCGGCGGCGCGGGCGTCCAGGTGTCGGGCGGCAGCCTGACCCTCACCGGGAAACCCTATATCACCGGCGGCTACGGGAAAGGCGGCGGCGGGAGCGCCGGCGGCGGCGACGGCATCCAGGTGGGGACGGAGGGGACCCTGCGGGTCCCCCAGGGGGCTTGGCCCACGGTGTCCGGCGGCGCCGGCCCTTCGGAGCTTTTTAGCGGGGACGGAGTGAGTCTGTCGGGAACGGCCCAAATCGCCGGCGGCAGCTACTCCGGGCGTACCGGGGGCCGCTTGTCAGACACGACGTCTGGCGCGGTCACCATTACCGGGGGGAGCTTCACCGGTACCCTCTATTCCGGGTTCCAGGCTGTGTATTATAAGAGCCTGGCGATTTCGGGCGGCGCTTTCAAAGGGAAGGAGGGACAGGCGGCCCTCTGGGTCATGCCGTTGGGAAGCGGCGCGTACAAGGGCATCCTCTCCGGCGGCAGCTTCCTGGGGGGGAAGGCCATCGAATTGAATACAAGTATTGAAGGGGACGAAACCGCCGTTCCGGCCGACCTGCTGGCCGAGGGCTTCCACTTCTACGACGGGGACCAGGACATCGCGGAGGGCCAGACGGGCGAAACCCTGACCGGCCCCGTCACCGTGGGCCGGGCCCGGTGGACCGAGTTCGCCGACACCGCCTGGTACGACGGGCAGAAGTCGGAATTCACCCTCACCACCGCCGAACAACTGGCGGGGCTGGCGAAGCTGGTGAACGGCGGGAACGACTTCGATGGAAAGACCGTCAAGCTGGGGGTGGACATCGACCTGAGCGCCCATGACTGGGCCCCCATTGGCATGTTCTTTGGCGAGTTTGACGGCCAGGGCCACGCCATCACCGGCATGAACGTGACGGGGGACTGGGAGTACGCCGGACTGTTCAGCGTGTGCAGGAGCACGATCCACGACCTGACCCTCTCCGGGAACGTGTCCGTCGCCAGGACCTCGGGCACGGCCTGCGTGGGCGGCCTGGCCGGGTTTGTATATGGCGGCGCCATCGAGGTCTACAACGTCCTGTTCACCGGCACGGTCTCCCTGGCCGGGCGGGATGGAATGGTGGGCGGACTGGTGGGCGAGATGGAGGCGTCCGACACGACCCTGAGCAACTGCGCCGCTCTGGCGGAGGTGTCCGTGGGGCCCGTCGGCAGTCCGGCCGGCGTCCGCAACGTATATATTGTGTACGCCGGGGGCCTGGTGGGCGGCGTGTCGGGTTTTGATGGTGACTCGAAGGTGGACCTGAGAAACTGCTACGCGGCGGGGACGGTGACCGTCCAGCCCGGCGTCAGACCTGTCCGCACCGCCGCTCTGGTGGGTGACGCGGAGGAGGCCGCCGGGGTCACCGGCCCGCTCTACTACCTGAACACCATGGGCGCTCCCTCGGGTTAC
Organism: Pseudoflavonifractor phocaeensis; assembly: GCF_038439875.1. NCBI lineage: Bacteria > Bacillati > Bacillota > Clostridia > Eubacteriales > Oscillospiraceae > Pseudoflavonifractor > Pseudoflavonifractor phocaeensis. The sequence goes on along the minus strand of NZ_JBCDMT010000003.1, from coordinate 270,650 downwards.
GGCGCCTTCGACAACGTCCCCACCGCCATGACGGCGGAGGAGATGCAGTCCTCCGCCTTCGCCGACACCCTGAACGTCTGGGTGACCGCCCAGGACGAGGGCGCGGACTACGCCGCGTGGTACGCCCACGCCGGGGCCTACCCGGACTTCACCAAGTCCGGCGGCGGAAGTTCGGGCGGCACGGGCGGCTCCAGCGGTTCCACCACCACGACCAAGACGGAGACCAACCCGGACGGGAGCAAGACCACCACCGTCACGGACCAAAAGACCGGCACGGTCACCGAGACCACCAAGGGGGAAACGGGGTGGAGACCGTGGTAAAGACGGAGAAGGACGGCACGGTGACCGCCGCCGTCACGGTGCCCCAGACGGCGCTGACGCCGCCGAAGGAGGGCGGCGTGCCTCTGGTGGAGATCCCCGGCCAGAGCATTCCCACCGGTGGGAGCGGGACGGGGGAGGGGTCCACCGCCATTGCGGTGGACCTGCCCGGCGCGCTGGACACCCCGGTGATCGTGGCCATCCCCGTGACCGACGGCACGGTGGTGCTGCGGGGGGATGGCACTCCCGTCGCCCTGTCACTGGTGGAGGACGGCAAGGCCTACGTAGTGCTGGAGGCCTCGGAAGAGCTGAGGATCGTCACCGCCGGGGACTTCTTCGACGACGTGGAGGGGGCGGCCAAGGCGGCCGCCGACTTCGGCGCGGCCCGGGCCCTGTGGACGGGCACCGGGGAGCGGGAGTTCTCCCCGGAGATGATTATGAACCGGGCCATGCTGGCCACGGTGCTGTGGCGTCTGAACGGGGCGGAGGACCCGAATGGGCTGGAGCTGTTCCCTGACGTGCCGCCGGAGGCCTGGTTCGCCTCCGCCGCGGCCTGGGGTGGCGAGACCGGCGTGGTCCAGGGCACGGGGGCGGGCTTTGCCCCCGACGTGGCCCTCACCGCCGAGCAGATGTTGGTGATGCTCTACCGCTACACCACCTACGCCGATCTGCTGGTGCCCGTGGCGGACGACACCGGGGCAGGGGCGCCGGAGGGGACCTCCTCCTGGGCGGCGGAAGCCGTGGCCTGGGCCATCAACGCCGGTCTGGTGCGGCCGGGGGAGGACGGGGACCTGACCGCCCCCATCACCCGGGCGCAGGCCGCCGAGATCATGCGGGGCTACGTGGGGTATCTGGTCAGACGGTGATACCCCCGGGCTTCCGCCCCGGCGGAGGGATTGCCGGGCAAAGCGGTTGCGCGGCCGGAGAAAACTTGCTACACTGGGGCTGAGGTGAGCCCTATGGAATTTTTATACGAACCGGACCGTATCTTTGCCCAGGACCCGGAGGGAAAGCTGCTGGCGGAGGTCACCTTCCCCGCCGCGGACGGCGTGGCCACCATCGACCATACCTTCGTGGACGGCTCCCTGCGGGGCCGGGGGGTGGCCGGACAGTTGGTCTCCGAGGCGGTGGGGCGGATCAGGAAGGCCGGGCTCAGGGCCAGGCCCACCTGTCCCTACGCCGTCAAGTGGTTTTCGGAGCATCCTGAGGAAAGCGACCTGCTGTAAGGCGGAGCCGCCCCAGAAATGGGGCGGCTCCCAGTCTGTCGAAAAAGTCCTTCGGCCTTTCTCGACAGACTAAAAATGCCGTGATTTTTGCCCCGCCACGGCGAGCCAAAAGTCTGCCGCTGTGCGGCTCAAATGCCTGCTGCGCAGGCTTTTTGACGGCATTTGATCCCATTCGAGGCGGGCTGCCGCCCCCTCGAGCTTCCCCGCCCCGCTGGGGATGTTTCCTGCTTTTTTGAACAGACGAGAGCCACCCCAGAAATGGGGTGGCTCTCGTCTGTTCAATGGAAAGAAGGCGGTTCCAGCCCGGATTTGGCAGAGCCGCTCATTCCGTCATTTTATTTTCTCTTTTTTCCTGGTATAGCCGCCGTCCGCCGGTGGAACACTGGCAGAAAAGAAAGGGGAGAGCGCGTCATGATGAAGGAAGAAGAGCTTCTGCAATATATCCACAAAACCGCCGACATGGGATGCGAGGGGATCGTGGCCGTGCTGGACTATGTGGAGGACCAGCGTTTGAAGGATGCCTTGAAGGAGCAGATGGAGGAGTACCGGGAGTTGAAGGACGAGGCCCGGCGGCTCCTGGAGGAGAAGGGCGCGGAGGCCAACGGAGTGGGGGCCATGGCCAAAATGTCCACCGAGGTCATGTCGGCGGGAAAGCTGCTGATGGATCGCTCTCCCTCCAAGATCGCCGAGATGACCATCCAGGGGAACAACATGGGGGTCAGCAAGACCCTCCAGCACCTCCACGACTACCACGGCGGCGGGCCGGCCAAGCAGCTGGCCCAGCGGCTTTTGGCCACTGAAGAGGCCGGGGCCGAAGAACTCAAGGCATTTTTGTGAGGTGAGAGGGATGGAGACTTACACCGACCAGTATGCCCCGCTTCCCATGGATCCCAGGGCGGAGGCCTATTTCAGAAGCCTTCCGGGCCATATCCAGGCCCAGATCAACAACCGGAAGCACCGCCCAGCCACCTATGAGGAGATGGTAAAGGCAGCGGAAGAGGCGGAGCACATCTATTGAAAAAGCGGCGGGACACCCCGCCGCTTTTTCCTTGCGTCCCTATCTGTGATGTGGTATGATAGGCAAAAATGGTAGGACAAATTTTGACATAGGAGGGTGTTTCACATGTACACACCGGCAACCCTGGAGGCCCTGAAACGGGCGGAAAAAGAGTTCGTGTTCGACAAATTCGACCTGACCGACGCCCACGACCTGGGGGAGCGGCTCTGGCGGGACGGCCAGACCGAGCCCAAGCCCACCTCCATCCGCATCGTCCTGGACGACCTCATCGTCTACCAGGCCTTCCTCCCCGGCACCGGCGAGGACAACAACGGCTGGATGAACCGCAAGTGCGCCACCGTCAGCCGCACCCATCACTGCTCCCTCATGGCGGGGGTGGAGCGGGAGCTCTTCGGCGCCAAGGAGACCTGGCAGAACGACGAGGAGCATTACGCTTTTAAGGGCGGCGCTTTCCCCATCGTGGTGAAGGGGGAATACCGGGGCCTCGTGACCATCTCCGGCCTGCCCCACCTCCAGGACCACCGCCGCCTGACCCAGACCATCGCCGAGTACCTGGGCAAGGAGCCCATCCTTATCCCCGTGGAGGACTGAAACAAAACAAAAAGAGCGACGGGACAGTTGTCCCGCCGCTCTTTTCGTTTATCGGTAATGTCCCGTCAGGAGGGCGTTTTGCAGAATATGGCCCTCCATGGCGGCCAGCAGGTCTTTTTTTCGGGCTGTGGGCGGCAGGTCCAGGACACAGTCCAGCGCGTAGACATTGAAGTGGTAAAGGTGGGACCAATGAAAGGGCGGCTTGGGACCCCGGTAGCGGTTCCGTCCGTAGCCCCGCCCCTGTACCGCTCCGCCCAGGGCTTCCACCCGCTCGCCCTGGGGGATGCCCCCGGGAATGACGGGCTGGGGCGGCAGGTTCCAGATCGTCCAGTGGTTGTAAGCCGGGATGGGGTGGCCCATGTCGTCCAGAATGACGGCCAGGGACAGAGCCCCGGCGCACAGTCCCTCCAGCCGAAGCTCGGGGGAGCGGTCCGCCCCGAAGCCGGTATGCTCCACCGGGATGAGGCCGCCGTCGGCAAAGGCGGGGGAGGTGACACGCAGCGTTTCCATACCCTTACACCACCTGGAAGAGATAAAATTTGAGGTAGCTCGTCTCGGGCACGCCCCAGAGGATGGGGTGGTCGGGGGCCTGCTGCCGGGCCTCAATCTGCCGCAGCTGCACCCCCGCGTCCCGGGCCGCCGCGGCCACCACCCCGGCGAAGCGGTGCTCCTCCATGAAGTGGGAGCAGGAGCAGGTGGCCAGGTACCCGCCCCGGGGCAGCAGCTTCATGGCCCGGTAGTTGATCTCCTTATAGCCCCTGGCCGCCTGGTCCGCCGTCCGGCGGGACTTGGTGAAGGCGGGCGGGTCCAGGATGATGAAGTCCCAGTCCCGCCGTTTCTCCTGGGCCAGCCTGGGCAGCAGGTCAAAGACGTCGGCGGCCACGCACTCCATCCGGTCGGATACCCCGTTGCGCCGGGCGTTTTCCCGGGCCAGGGCCACGGCGGATTCGGACACGTCCACGGCGGTGACCTTCGCCGCCCCGCCCAGGGCGGCGTTGAGGGCGAAGGAGCCGGTGTGGGTGAAGCAGTCCAGAACCCGCTTGCCCCTGGCCAGCCGGGCCACCGCCCGGCGGTTCAGCTTTTGGTCCAGGAAAAAGCCGGTCTTCTGCCCGTTTTCAAAGTCCACGGCGTATTTGACGCCGTTCTCTACGATCTCCGTGACCGTCCCGGTGGGGGACTCCTCCCCGGGCAGGGGGAAGAAGCCCTTGCCCTGGGGCAGGCCCTCCTTGTCCCGGAGAGCCTCGTCATCCCGCTCATAGACGCGCCGGATGTCCTGCCCGTCCTCCCGGAGGGCCTTCACCAGCAGGGGGAAGAGCCGGGCTTTCCGCTGTTCCATCCCGTAGGAGAGAGTTTGGGTCACCAGCACGTCCCCAAACCGATCCACCGTGAGGCCGGGGAGGGCATCCGCCTCCCCAAAGACCACCCGGCAGCAGGCCAGGTCCTCCGGCGCCAGCACGGTCTTGCGGTAGGCCCAGGCGTACTGGAACCGCCGCAGCCAGAAGCCGTCGTCAAAGGCGTCGTTGGCGTTGCGGGAGAGGAGGCGCACCCGGATCTTGGACTGAAGGGAGAGCAGTCCCGCCCCCAGCCAGGTTCCCTTTTCTCCCAGTACGTCCACAATAGCGCCGTTGGGGGCGTCCGCGGGGCAGGAGAGGACCTCCCCCTCGTAGACCCAGGGGTGGCCTCCCTCAATGGCCCGCTGGCCCTTTTTGGTGATGGTGATGATGGGATAGTTCCGCTGTTGTTTCATCGCTTACTCCGTTGTGTAGTTGTCGAAATAGCCCTGGATGTAGACGATGGGCGTGCCCTTGTCCCCCGACCCGGAGGTCAAATCGCACAGGGAGCCGATGAGGTCGGTGAGCCGCCGGGGGGTGGTGCCCTCGGAGGCCATATTGCCCTTCAAGTCGGCGTCCTTCTTCTGGATGGCCCCGGCGATGGCGTCCCGCAGGGCGGCCCCGGAGAGGTCGGCGAAGTCGTTGTCGGCCAGGTACTTGAGCTTGAGCTCGTTGGGGGTGCCCTCCAGCCCGGGGGTGTAGGCGGGGGAGACCACCGGGTCGGCCAGCTCCCAAATCTTGCCCACCGGGTCCTTAAAGGCCCCGTCGCCGTAGACCATGACCTCCACGTGCTTTCCGGTGAGCTCCAGCAGCTTGGCCTGGATGGCCTCCACCAGGGCGCTGGGGTCCCGGGGGAAGAGCTTCACCTTGTCCTCGGTGGCCTTGTTGGAGCCCAGCAGGCCGTAGGAGGGGTTATAGCCGCTGCCGTTCACGGGCGCGGTGAGGATATCGTCCAGGCCGAAGACCCGCTCCCCGCCGGCGGCCTTTAAGAGCCGCTTGGAGCGCTGGCGGGTATGGATATCGCAGGTGAGGACGTCCTTGGTGTAAGCCAGCACCGCCCGGGGGTCGTTGGCGAAGATGATCTCCACCTGGGCGCCGCAGTCCCGGATCAGGTTTTCGTAGTACTCCACATAGTCCACGCCGGTAAAGGGGTGCTTCTCATAGCCGAAGAGCTCCCGATAACGCTCCAGGGTGAGCACGTCCTTGTAGGGGTCTACGCCCTTGGCGTCCACGGCGTCGGGAGAGATAAGGTGGTTGCCCACCTCGTCGGAGGGGTAGGAGAGGACCAGCACTACCTTTTCACAGCCCTTGGCAATGCCCCGCAGGCACACGGCGAAGCGGTTGCGGCTCAGAATGGGGAAGACCACGCCCACGGTGCCGCCGCCCAGCTTGGAGCGCACGTCGGCGGCGATGTCGTCCACGGTGGCGTAGTTGCCCTGGGCCCGGGCCACGATGGCCTCGGTCATGGCCACAATGTCCCGGTCCCGAAGGGCGAAGCCGTCCTCTTTGGCGGCGTCCAGCACAGACTGGGTGACGATGGAGACCAGGTCGTCCCCCTCGCGGATAATGGGGGCACGCAGGCCCCTGGAAATAGTGCCGACCATACGGCTCATAGAAAGCACTTCCTTGTTCTTTGATTTGCGGTTTTGGTCAATTAACACTTTATTATATCGGAAATAGACTGGATTGTAAATAAAAAGGTGAACGGGCCGCGGAGGGAAGAAAAACAGCCCCCGTTCCCCACAAGGGGAACGGGGGCTGCCATGTTTCAGTGCAGGTCGATGATCTCGTGGCGCTTGGGGCCGGTGGAGACGATCTTGACGGGGACCTCCAACTGCTCCTCGATAAACTTCACGTAGTCCCTGGCGGCCTGGGGCAGCTTGGCGAAGTCGGTGACCCCCCGCACGTCGCTCTTCCACCCCGGCAGGGTCTCGTACACCGGCTTGGCGGCGTCCAGCTTGGCGGAGACGGGGAAGTCCCTGGTCACAGTGCCGTCCACCTCATAGCCCACGCAGACCTTGATCTCATCCAGATAGCCCAGGCAGTCGATGGCGGTGAGGGCGATCTCGGTGGCCCCCTGGACCATACAGCCGTAGCGGCTGGCCACGGCGTCGTACCAGCCCACCCGGCGGGGCCGGCCGGTGGTGGCCCCGAACTCCCCGGCGTCGCCGCCCCGGCGGCGCAGCTCGTCAGCCTCGGGCCCGAAGAGCTCGGAGACGAAGGCCCCGGCCCCCACGGAGGAGGAGTATGCTTTGGTGACACACACCACGTCCTTGAGGGCGGTGGCGGGCACCCCGCCGCCCACGGTACCGAAACCGGCCAGGGTGTGGGAGGAGGTGGTAAAGGGGTAAATGCCCAGGTCCGGGTCCTTCATGGACCCCAGCTGGCCCTCCAGCAGGACGGTCTTGCCGTTTTTCAGGGCGGTGTGGACAAAGGTGACGGCGTCCCCCATGTAGGGGGCGATGGCGTCCCGCATGGGCATGAGCTGATCGAAAAGGACCTTGGGGTCCAAGGGCTCCTTGTGGTAGAGGTGGACCCAGAGCACGTTTTTCAGCTCGCACACGTGCTCCAGCCGCTCCATGAGCCGCTTCTCGTCGAAGAGGTCGGCCAGCTGCACGCCAATCTTGGCGTATTTGTCGGAATAGAAGGGGGCGATGCCCGACTTGGTGGAGCCGAAGGCCTTCCCGGCCAGCCGCTCCTCCTCGTAGGTGTCCTGGAGGACGTGATAGGGCATCATGATTTGGGCTCGCTGGTCCACCAGCACGTGGGGGGCGGGGACGCCGCCGTCAGCCAGCTGCTTGAGCTCGGCCAGGAATTTGTCCACGTCCAGGGCCACGCCGGTGCCGATGACGTTGGTGGTGTGGGGATAGAACACGCCGGAGGGGAGCTGGTGCAGGGCAAATTTGCCGTAGTCGCAGATGATGGTGTGGCCCGCGTTGGCCCCGCCCTGGAAGCGGATGACCACGTCGGACTTCTCCGCCAGCAGGTCGGTGATCTTGCCCTTGCCCTCGTCGCCCCAGTTGGCGCCCACGATCGCTTTGACCATGTTCGTTACCTCCATGTCCGGGATTCGCAACCCGTGGAGCGGGTTTGCCTTTTCCGGGACGTTATAACGAATGGATACATAGTAATTATAATCGGAACAAGGCTGGGACGCAAGGGCTTTTGAAAAAAATCCATACGGCTGATAACGGCAAAAAGCGACCCGGGGAGGAAAGACGGAGAGCTCGATATTGATTCGCGGGCGCGAATTTCAAAAAGAGGTGCTTTTGAAGCCGATGTCCCAAAACTCGGCCTTGTCAACGACAGGCCGAGTTATTATAATAATTTAAAAAAGGCCCCTAATGAGGGCAAGAAAAAAGAAAAGAGGAGTGTTTGGGGATGGACAAAGAGACCCTCAAATCAGTCAGGGAAAACATTCAGGAGAAGAGCGGGATAGGCCGTGATGAATTCTTGAAATTGATCGATTGTCCTAAAAGCACGTGGTATCGGATCGAAAAAGGTGAGACACGGCTGACGGTGGAACTGCTCAACCGCATTGTCGGAGCATTTGGGGATCAATATATTGACATACTCAGGCGCTGCTGTGGAGGAATGGAATAATGGCAAATATTATATTGGCTACGTTTGGGGCGACGAGTGAGAAGGAGCTGGATCTGATTCAAAGGCCAATCGTTTACCAGTCCGCGAAACGGTTTTCCCTCAGCAAGAAGGAGCCCTCACAGCTTCCTGGCAGCGCTGAAGAAATCCCTCGAGATTTGACAAAAAAGGTAGAAGAGATCCAGGGGAAATTTCTCCTGACACAATACAAGAGGAAGTATCGTAACATCAACGTCTATTCCAGGGACGCGGTGACGGTGGATGGGCTCAACCGCTTGTGTACGCTAAAATACGACAAAGAAGAAGCTGCTTTGTATCTGATAGAGGCAGGAAACCGGAGGAATTCAGGGTATAGCGGGCTTTATCGAGAACTATCCGAGCGATTGGAGGAGGCTGGGCTTGAGCGAAAAGAGGGCGGTTTCCTGATTCGGAGAGCAAGGATGGATTCATTTGTCGGCATTGTCAACCAGCTCATTAGGGATAAGGAGAACGGTCTGTTGGAGCTGATGCCGGTGGATGAGCTTGATGTTATGACCTTTGGAGGCGGGGAAGGCCACGGTACACCGTATTATTACTATAAGGCATACTGGAAGAGAAAGAGTGTGCTCCAACCGGTGCCTGCGCTGCCGGCCGAAGCTGTGCAGGAAGAGAAGCTGGAGGGCGATCTGCTGTTTCAAAAGATAGAACAGGCCATTCGGGCATATGCCGAGTACAGCTTGGCCAATAATGATATGGAAACCAGCAAAAAGATTCAAAGGCGGGTGGAAGAGCTTCGAGAAAAGATTGACAAGCTTGGCCAGCTGAATCAAGCAAAGATGGAGGCCTTGACACGGCTCAAAGAAATATAAACGGAAAGGGGCGGCGTTATTTTGGCGCGGCCCCTTTTCTGCCGCTATGATTGCCCTCTCTTTCCGGCGCCTGACCTTGTCATTCCCAAGGCCTTGTGTTACAATATAAAATCAAGCATAAAATGGAATCATCATGGAAATATGGGAGGGTCATCCCTTTGAAAATCGTAGTTTTGGCTGGGGGACTGTCGCCGGAGCGCAACGTCTCCCTCTCTTCGGGCACCAAGATCGCCGAGGCCCTGCGGGGCCTGGGGCATCAGACAGCCCTGATCGATATGTTTTTCGGCCTGGAGGATTATCCCGGGCTCACCGGGGAGGAGCTGTATAAAGCCCCCGCCCCCGAGCGGTGGCGGAAGGTGGACCGGGCCGCCCCGGATCTGGAGGCCGTGCGGAACAGCCGGAAGTGGGACGGCAAGGGGGACTTCGGCCCCGGTGTGCTGGAGCTGTGCCAGGGGGCCGATATCGTGTTCCTGGCCCTCCACGGCCAGTGCGGGGAGGACGGCCGGGTCCAGGCCGCCTTCGATCTGATGGATATCCCCTATACCGGCTCGGGCTACCTGGGCAGCGCGGTGGCCATGGACAAGGATATGACCAAGAAACTGGTGAAGGGGCTGGTGTCCACCCCCGAGTGGAGCTATGCCGAGTACACGGAAAGGGACGTGGACCGGCTCACCAGCAAGACCCCGGTGCCCTGTGTGGTGAAGCCGGTGGACTCGGGCTCCTCCATCGGCGTGGCCATCGCCAGGGACAAAAAGGAACTGAGGGCCGCCCTGCTGGAGGGCCTCAAATTCGGGGGGCGGTGCGTGCTGGAACGGTATGTCTCCGGCCGGGAGATCCAGGTGGGGGTGCTGGACGGCAAGGCCCTCCCCGCCATCGAGATCATCCCCAAGCAGGGTTTTTACGACTACGAGAACAAATACCAGGCCGGGGCGGCGGAGGAGATCTGTCCCGCCCCCATCTCTCCCGAGGCGGCCCGGCAGGTGGCCCGGGCGGCCGAGGCGGTGTACGCCGCGCTGGACCTGGGGGTCTATTCCCGGGCCGATTTCATCCTGGACGAAAGCGGGACGGCCTGGTTCCTGGAGATCAACACCCTGCCCGGCATGACCCCCACCAGCCTCATGCCCCAGGAGGCCGCCGCCGCCGGGCTGGATTACCCCACCCTGTGCCAGCACATCGTGGATGCTTCGCTGCGCCAGCGGCGGAAGCCTTGAAGGAGGACTCCCACATGGAAGCCTTGACCATCCGAGAGATCCTGGAGGCGGTAAACGGCCGCCTGCTGGGCGACTTCAACGACCTGGACGCCGCCGTCACCAAGGTGGAGACCGACAGCCGGACCATCTCCGACGGGGCCCTCTTCCTGCCCCTGAACGGGGAGCGGTTTGACGGCCACGCCTATATCAACGCGGCCCTGGAGGGGGGCGCCGCCGGGTGCCTGACCCAGCGGGAGCGGGAGAGCTATCTGCCGGGGAAGTTCTATATCAAGGTGGACTCCACTCACAGGGCCCTGCGGGACCTGGCGGTGTGGTACAAACACCGTTTCGACATCCCCGTGGTGGCCATCACCGGCAGCGTGGGAAAGACCACCACCAAGGACATGGTGGCGGCGGTGCTCAGCGAGAAATACGAGGTCCTCAAGACCGAGGGCAACAAAAATAACGATATCGGCCTGCCCCTGACCCTGCTGCGTTTGGAGAAAAAGCACCAGATCGCCGTGCTGGAGCTGGGCATGAACCATGCCGGGGAGCTGGATTACCTCTCCGCCATCGCCCAGCCCGACGTGGTGCTCATCACCAATATCGGGGATTCCCACATCGAGAATTTTGGCTCCCGGGAGAAGATCTTTGAGGCCAAGTGCGAGATTTTCCACTATGCCAAGCCCGGGGCCTACGCCATCCTCAACGGGGACGACCCCCTGCTGGCCACGCTCCGGGGCCACACCCCCGGCGACGCCGTGTTCTGCGGCAGTGGAGAGGGCCTGGACTACCGGGCCAGTGAGCTGGAGAGCGACTGGCGCAGCCAGGTCTCCTGCCGGGTGGACACCCCCCGGGGGACCTGCCGCATGGACATCCCCGCCCTGGGCGAGCACATGATCTACCCCACCCTCATGGCCGCCGCCGTAGGGGAGCGCTTCGGCATGAAGCTGGAGGAGATTGCCGCCGGGGTGCGCAACTTCGCCCCCACCAAGATGCGGATGAACATTCTCAACCGGGCCGACAATATCACAATCCTGGACGATGCTTACAACGCCAACCCCCAGTCCATGCGGGCGGCCATCGAGGTGCTGGACGGCTACACCGGGGATTACAAGATCGCGGTGCTGGGCGATATGTTCGAGCTGGGGCCTCTGGCCTCGGTGCTCCACACCGGCGTGGGGGAATTCCTGGGCCGCAGCCACGTGGACTGCCTGGTGGCGGTAGGGGAGCTGGCCAAACACATCTATGACGCCGCCGCGGCCCAAGACGTGCCCGAGTGCCACTACTTCGGGAGCAAGGAAGAGGCTTTGCCGGTGCTGGAGAAGCTCCTGCGGCCCGGCACCACCGTGCTGGTGAAGGCATCCCGGGGGATGGAGTTTGAGAGCATTGTCGGGTATTTGAAGTCCATCACCCGGGAGGGGTAGGACGGGGCCCCGCCTGCGGGCGGGGAAGCCAAAGAAAAAAGCCGCAACTAAATTTAGAGTTGGTAGCTTCTATCGACCGGTGCTCACGCCTGTCAACTCCTGCTCCTCTTAGCGCCACTGCCGCTGGGTACTGCTGTACAGGCAGGCTTTGCAACTCATTGGTGTGCCTGGGTAAATGGAAATTAGGCTTCCCCTGGGGGAAGCTGTCTGCGAAGCAGACTGATGAGGGGAACTTTTCTCTTTAGCAGAGCCTTTGCTGTTATCCCCAGTTCCCCTCATCCGTCAGCCCTCCGGGCTGCCACCTTCCCCCGAGGGGAAGGCTAAGGACCAAGCGGTATCAAGCACGTGTCAGCGGCAGCGGCGCAAGGGGGGCCACGTGTCGCACAGATGCTCCCGTGCTTTTCCCCCTAGCTTCGGGCAGTAGACCTTCTACGAAAGAGGGAATCTGCAGGCAGGTCAGCACCCAAGACTTTTCTTTGGGGGCCTGGGGGATGTTTCTTTTCCTCGGGAAAAGAAACATCCCCCAGAATCACGCACGTTTGACGTGCAATCAGCCGCCAATCAAACGGACCCCACTACACAAAACGAGGAAAACACCATCATGATCGACATCACAGTCACCGGCCTGTCAAAGGAATTTGAGGTCGGCAAGAAAATTTTAGACGGCCTCACCTTCCAGGTGGACCAGGGCGAGCGGGTGGGCCTGCTGGGCCGCAACGGCGCGGGCAAGACCACCCTCTTTAAAATCCTCACCGGCGAATTGGACGCCGACGAGGGCGAGGCCCGCACCGCCCCCGGCAAGGGGGTGGGCCTCATCTCCCAGATCCCCGTCTACCCGCCCGAGTACACCGTGGAGGACGTGCTGGCCACCGCCTTCGACCACCTGCGGGCCATGGAGCGGGAGATGGCCCAGCTGGCCGAGCAAATGGAAGAGGCCACCCCCGCCCAGCTCAAGCGCTACGACGAGCTGAGCGCCGCCTTCGAGTCCGGCGGCGGCTACCACACCGACATTGAGCTCAATAAGGTCTGCAACGGCCTGGACATCCCTCCCGCCATGCGGGCCCAGCTCTTCGACCAGCTCTCGGGCGGGGAGAAGACCCGGGTGAACCTGGCCCGGCTCATCCTCCGGGACACGGAGATTTTGTTGTTGGACGAGCCCACCAACCACCTGGACCTCCACGCCACCGAGTGGCTGGAGGACTACCTGTCCCGCTACAAGGGCACGGTGCTGGCCATCTCCCACGACCGCTGGTTCCTGGACCGGGTGGTCACCCGCTGCGTGGAGATCCAAAACGGCAAGGCCGAGTTCTACTCGGGCAATTACAGCTTCTACGTGGAGGAGAAGGAGCGCCGCTTCCAGGAAAAGCTGCGCCAGTACGAAAAGGAGCAGGCCAAGGTGGAGCAGCTCCAGGAGGCCGCCGAGCGGCTGCGGCTGTGGGCCTTCCTGGGCAACGATAAGCTCTTCAAGCAGGCCTTCTCCATGGAAAAGCGCATCGAGCGCATCCAGACCACCGACCGGCCCACCAAAGAGCGCAAGCTCACCATGGGCTTCGGGGAGCGGGAGTTCCGGGGGGACGAGGTGCTGGAGGCCAAGGACCTGGGCATGGCCTTCGACGGCCGGACCCTCTTCTCCGGGGTGAACCTGGAGGTGGCCGGCGGCGAGCGCATCGCCCTTTTGGGGGACAACGGCACCGGCAAGTCCACCTTCGTCAAGATACTGCTCGGAGAGCTGGCCCCCACCGAGGGGAAGCTCCGCTTCGGCCCCACGGTGCGGGTGGGCTACCTGCCTCAGCTGGTCACCTTCGACCACCCGGAGCGCAATCTAGTGGACACCCTCCTTTACGACCTCAACTGCACCCCCCAGGAGGCCCGGGACCGGCTGGCCGCCTTCAACTTCCGGGGAGAGGACGTGTTCAAGGTGGTGGCGAGCCTCTCCGGCGGGGAGCGAAGCCGCCTGAAGCTGTGCGAGCTGATGAGCCAGCAGATCAACCTGCTGATCTTGGACGAGCCCACCAACCACCTGGACGTGGACAGCCGGGACTGGATCGAGGGGGCGGTGTCCCAGTACGAGGGGAACCTCCTCTTCGTCTCCCACGACCGGTACTTCATCAACGAGTTCGCCGGACGCATCTGGATGCTGGAGGACGGCAAGATCAGCGATTTCAAGGGCACCTACCAGGAATATCTGGACTATCAGGACCGGCAGAAGGCCTTCGCCAAGGGGGCCCCGCCCCCGGTGAAAGAGGAGCCCAAGAAGGAGAAGCCCAAGCGCCCCGGCGGCACCAAGGAGCTGGAAAAGCAGGTGGCCGCCGCCGAGCGGGCGGTGGCGAAGGCGGAGGAGCGGCAGTTTGAGCTGACCCAGCGGGCGGAGGAGGTCGCCTCCAACTATCTGGAGCTGCAAAAGGTCTGCGACGAGCAAAAGGCGCTGGAGGAGGAGATCGCCCACCTGTACACGGTGTGGGAGACCTTGGCCGCCGAGCTGGAGGAGGCGAGAGGATGAGCGACAGACGGGTCTGGGACGGGCGCAGCGGCTACGCCGGGAAGCGGCACCCCCTGCGCAACACCCTGCTGCTGTTATTGGCGGCGGCAGTGCTCTTTTTCGCCGCACTGGAAATTTACATCGGCGTCCACAGCCGCACGAGGGTGGCCGGGGAGCCCGGCGTGATGGTGGTTTTCGGCTGTAAGGTGGAGACCTGGGGCCCCTCCATTCTCCTTCAAGACCGGCTGGACACCGCCCTAACTTATTTGAACGACCACCCGGACACGCTGGTGGTGGTCACCGGCGGCCAGGGGGACGACGAGCACGTCACTGAGGCCAGGGCCATGTACGACTACCTCACCGCCCACGGGGCGGACGGGGAGAACATCCTTCTGGAGGACCGGGCCAGCAACACCTGGGAGAACGTGAACTACACCCTGGACCTGCTGGCCGAGCAGGGCCGCGATACCACCGGCGGCGTGCTGCTGGTGTCCAGCGGCTTCCACCTCTCCCGCATCGGCCTGCTCTGGGACCGGGCCGGGGGGCCTACGGACAACCTGTCCACCCTGGCCGCCCCGGTGAGCCACGCCCCCTCCGCCGTCCAGATGTTCTTCCGGGAGCCCCTGGCCCTGGTGAAATCTTTCGTCTTTGACCGCGCCTAAAAAGGCTTCCCCTGGGGGAAGCTGTCAGCGCAGCTGACTGATGAGGGGAAACCCATTGTCCCGGAAATACCCCTAGGAAAGGAGTTGCCCCCATGCTGGACAAGCTGAAAACCATCGAGCAGCGCTACCAGGAGGTGGAGGCCCGGCTGGCCGACCCCGCCACCTACGACGACCACGCCCTGGCCGCTAGGCTCAACCAGGAGCAAAAGGAGCTCTCCCCGCTGATGGAGGCCTACCGGGCCTACGAGAAGGCCCAGGCGGACATGGCCCAGGCCCAGGAGCTCTTCTCCGACCCGGAGCTGGCCGAGATGGCCTGGGAGGAGTACGCCCAGGCCAAGGCCGCCCTCCCGGAGCTGGAGGAGCGGCTAAAGGTCCTGCTCCTGCCCAAGGACCCCAACGACGGCAAAAACGTCATCGTGGAGATCCGGGCCGGGGTGGGGGGGGAGGAGGCCGCCCTCTTCGCCGGGAGCCTCTACCGCATGTACTCCATGTACGCCGAGGGCCGCCGCTGGGGCGTGGAGGTGGACTCCGCCAGCGAGACCGAGCTGGGCGGCCTCAAGGAAATCTGCTTCACCATCCAGGGGGACGGGGCCTACTCCCGGCTCAAGTTTGAAAGCGGCGTCCACCGGGTCCAGCGTGTGCCGGAAACCGAGTCCGGCGGCCGGGTCCACACCTCCACCGTCACCGTGGCGGTGCTCCCCGAGCTGGAGGACGTGGACGTGAGGCTGGACCCCGGCGACATCGAGATGCAGGTCTTCCGCTCCTCCGGGGCGGGGGGCCAGCACATCAACAAGACCTCCTCCGCCGTGCGGCTCATCCACAAACCCTCGGGCATGGTGGTGGAGTGCCAGCAGGAGCGCAGCCAGTTCCAGAACCGGGAGAAGGCCATGCGCATCCTGGCCTCCCGGCTCTACGAGCAGGAGCGGGAGCGGGTGGAGGGGGAGCACTCCGCCCAGCGCAAAAGCCAGGTGGGCACCGGCATGCGCAACGAGCGGGTGCGCACCTACAACTTCCCCCAGGGGCGGCTTACCGACCACCGGGTGGGCCTGACCCTCTACAAGCTGGACGCGGTGATGGACGGGGACCTGGACGAGATCATTGACGCCCTGGTCACCGCCGACCAGGCCCGGCGCTTGGAGCAGGAGACGGCGGGCGGATAATATCCGCCCCTACAAGCTCCGTGTCATACCCCAAACCACACCGGCCCCGCCAATGCCCCACGGGACACCGGGAAACGATATCGGCCCACGCATTAATGGCGGGGGATACTAACCGCCTCGCCAATGCTCTGCGGAATACCGGGAAACAATACCGGCGCGCGCTACTGTAGGGGCGGATATCATCCGCCCGCACCCCCGTCCCATCTTGAAACCACCAACCGAAAGGAGCACACCCTCTTATGGAACTTCGCATCGACTTTCCCGCCCTTCCCCAGGGCAAGGACCTGGACCAATTCAAAAGTGACCTGGACGCCGTCCTGGAGGACGACGGCTGGCTCCTCTCCTCCGGCCGGACCGGCGAGGCCGGCTTCGTGGAGCTGGAGCTGGAGGACGAGAAGATGAACCCCAAGTACGGCATCATGGCCGTCCGGGCCTACCTCCAGCGGGAGGGTTTCGACAAGGGCACCACCATCGAGCTGGCGGGGACCCGTACGCCAATCTATTGAGAAATCGGGTGACCTGATTTGGAAACGAAGCGCCTGACCCCGGCCGACGCTGCCGCCGCCGCCCGGGTCATCTCTTCCGGCGGCCTGCTGGGCATCCCCACCGAGACGGTTTACGGCCTGGGGGCCAACGGCCTGGACGAGGCCGCCGTGGGGGCCATCTTCGCCGCCAAGGGCCGCCCCCAGGATAACCCCCTCATCCTCCACGTGCCGGACGACGGCTGGCTGGAGCGCTACTGCGGGGACATCCCGGCCGTGGCCTACGCCCTGGCCGACCAGTTTTGGCCCGGTCCGCTGACCATGATTCTGCGGCGGAAGCCCCTGGTGCCCGACGCCGTCACTGCGGGGCTGGACACCGTGGGGATGCGCTGCCCCGACTGCGCCGTCACCCGGGAGATCATCGCCCTGGCCGGCGTGCCGGTGGCCGCCCCCTCGGGCAATGCCTCCGGCCGCCCCAGCCCCACCACGGCGGCGGCCATGCTGGAGGATATGGACGGCAAAATTGACGCCATCGTGGACGCCGGCCCCTGCCAGGTAGGGGTGGAGTCCACCATCGTCGACCTTACCGTCACGCCCCCCCGCCTTCTCCGCCCCGGCGGGGTGACCCTGGAGGAGCTGGAGGACGCCCTGGGGGAGGTGGCGGTGGACGAGGCGGTCCGCCGCCTCATGGCCCCCGGGGAGCAGCCCAAGGCCCCCGGCATGAAATACCGCCACTACGCCCCCCAGGCCCCCGTCACCGTGGTGAAGGGCGACCCGGACGAGACGGCGGGGTACATCGTGGCCCGGATGGGAGACAAGAGCGGCGTCATCTGCTTCGACGAGTACGCCGGGTACTTCCGGGGCCACTTGGTGGAGGCCATCGGCCCCGCCGCCGACCAGGCCCAGCAGGCGCGGCGCATCTTCGACGCCCTGCGGGCCTTTGACCGGGCCGACGTCAACGACATCTGGGCCCAGTCCCCCACGGACACCGGCCTGGGCCTGGCGGTGACCAACCGCCTCAACAAGGCCGCGGGCTTTCACATCATCGAGTTATAAAAAGGAGTTTGACCAAAATGAAACTGGAACCGCTGAGCAAGACCATCACGGCGGTTCGGACCGACGAAATCGTGATCCGTTCCGCCCAGGACGCCCTGGACCTGATCGCCTCCGCCCGGTACGGGACGGAGTGTCAGGCCCTCATCCTCCCCAAGGAGGCCCTGGACGAGGACTTTTTCCGCCTGCCCACGGGGTTGGCGGGGGACGTGCTGCAAAAATTCGTCAACTACCAGACCCGGCTGGCAGTGGTGGGGGACTTCTCCCGCTACACCAGCAAAAACCTGCTGGATTTCCTGGGCGAGAGCAACCGGGGCAGAAGCGTCTGTTTCGTCCCCACCGAGGCCGAGGCCTTGGCGTGGCTGAGCAAATAAAGAGAAAGAGGGAAGCATGATGAGCACATTGTCCGCCGGAGTGGGCCGGGAAGAGGCCCTCAAGCTGCTGAAGGAGTACAATTCCGAGGCCTTCCACGTCCGCCACGCCCTCACCGTGGGGGCCGTTATGGGCTGGTTCGCCCAGGACCTGGGCTATGGGGAGGACGCCGAGTTCTGGTCCCTGGTGGGGCTGATGCACGACGTGGACTTCGAGAAGTGGCCCGAGGAGCACTGCGTCAAGGCGGTGGAGCTGCTCACCCAGGCCGGCTTCACCCCCGAGTTCGTCCACGCCGTGACGAGCCACGGCTGGGGCATGACCGGCGCCGCCGCCCAGCCTGAGCTGGAGATGGAGAAGGTCCTCTTCGCCTGCGACGAGCTCACCGGCCTCATCGGCGCGGCCGCCCTCATGCGCCCCTCGGGGAGCGTGTCAGATATGGAACTCAAGAGCCTCAAAAAGAAATTCAAGGACCGCAAGTTCGCCGCCGGCTGCTCCCGGGACACCATCATCCAGGGGGCGGAGCAGCTGGGCTGGGAGCTGGACACCCTGCTGGACAAGACTTTGACCGCCATGCGGGAAAAAGAGGCGGAGATCGAGGCGGACGTGGCCGCCAATACCTGAGAGGGCAGGGCGGTGAAAAAGAGCGCCTGGAAGCTCCTGCTGGCGGGCCTGGCGCCTGCGGCGGTGGGCTGGGTGTACAACGTCACATTTATGATATGGGCCACAATCCCTGTGCTGGGCATGTTCATTTGGTATGGCGTCCCCCTTGCGGTACTCGCTTTCTGGGGCCTGCTGGGTTACAACTGTCGGGCCAAGGGCCGCCGCTACCTGCCTACCCTGGCGCTGACCCACTGGGTGATGGCGGCGGAGGTGGCGGTCTACCTGTGGCAGTTCCTCCTGGTGGGAGACGAGGCCAGGAGCATGCTTCTGGCGGGGTTCAGCCAATGGTTCAACGTTTTCGCCATTTTTACCACCCGGCTGGCGCTCCTCTTTGAAAGTCAGGCCAACTACATCGGTCAGGCCACTATGACGGCCTCGGAGGTCATAGCCCTGGCGCTGATGGTCCTGGCCTTTTCCCTGGGGTGGCTGTGGCCCCACAGAAAGCCCATGAAGGTCATCGGCATCACCGGCCCCACCGGGGCGGGGAAGACCACGGCGCTGAACGCCCTGCGGGAGCTGGGGGCGGAAATCATCGATGCCGACGCCGTCTACCATGACCTGCTGGAGAGCAGCGATCTCCTGCGCCGGGACCTGGCCCGGGTCTTTGGGGACGGCATCCTGGACGGGGCGGGACAGGTGGACCGGAAGGCTCTGGCGGCGGCGGTCTACCCGGACGGGCTGGAGCGGCTCAACGAGATCACCCATCCCTATGTCATGACGGCCATCGACTACCGCGTCGCCGCCGCCCGCCGGGCGGGCCGCCCCGCCGCCGCCATCGACGCCATCGCCCTTATCGAAAGCGGGGCGGCGGCCAAGTGCGACACCGTGGTGGCCGTGCTGGCCCCCCTGGAGCTGCGGGTGAAGCGCATCATGGCCCGGGACGGCATCGACGAGGCATACGCCCGCCGCCGTGCCTTGGCCCAGCCGGACGACGGCTTTTTCCGCTCCCACAGCGGCCACGTGCTGGAAAACACCCAGGAGGACACCCCGGAGGAGTTCGGGAAACGGGCGAGGGCCCTCT
Organism: Pseudoflavonifractor phocaeensis; assembly: GCF_038439875.1. Taxonomy (NCBI): domain Bacteria; kingdom Bacillati; phylum Bacillota; class Clostridia; order Eubacteriales; family Oscillospiraceae; genus Pseudoflavonifractor; species Pseudoflavonifractor phocaeensis. Next base: position 251,212 of record NZ_JBCDMT010000003.1, on the reverse strand, counting down.
TTGAGGAACTGCTGCGCTGAGGAGAAAATTTCCTTTTGGCAGTAGAAAAGTTCATAATTACATGGTAATTTGGAGACAGTGAAACTATAAGGAGGTATGTTCCATGGAAGAAAAGGAAAAGACTCCGGCCCAGCTGCGCCGGGAGGCGCTGATGGATGACCAGAAGAACGGGTATGACTGCCTGACCGCCGAGGATGAGGCGGCCATGAAGTCCTACTGCGAGGACTATAAGAAGTTCCTGGATGCCGCCATGACCGAGCGGGAGGCGGTGGACGAGGTGGTGCGCCAGGCCCAGGCCCGGGGGTTCGTCCCCTTCACCCGGGGCATGACGGTGAACCCCGGAGACAAGTTTTACCGGGTGAACCGGGGCAAGGCCGTCATGCTGGCGGTCATCGGGGAGAAGTCCCTGGCCGACGGCGTGTCCATCGGCGCGGCCCACATCGACTCCCCCCGGCTGGACCTGAAGCCCCAGCCCCTCTATGAGGACGGGGAGCTGGGCTTCCTCAAGACCCACTACTACGGGGGGATCCGCAAATACCAGTGGGTGACCATCCCCCTGGAGCTCCACGGCATCATCGTCAAGAAGGACGGCTCCACCGTGAAGGTGGCCATCGGCGCGGGGGCCGGAGACCCGGTGTTCACCGTGGACGACCTGCTGCCCCACCTGGGCGCCGAGCAGGGGAAGAAGCCCCTGAACGAGGCCATCCCCGGCGAGAATCTGAACCTGCTGGTGGGCTCCCGCCCCTTCAAGGACGACGAGGGCTCTGACCGGGTGAAGCTGGCCATTCTGGATATCCTCAATCAAAAGTACGGCATCGTGGAGCGGGACTTCATCTCCGCCGAGCTGGAGGTGGTGCCCGCCTTCCGGGCCAGCGACATCGGCTTTGACCGCTCCCTCATCGGGGCCTACGGCCAGGACGACCGGGTGTGCGCCTACGCCTCCCTGGCGGCCCTCTTCGATATCGAGCGGCCCGCCCACACCGCCGTGTGCATGCTGGCGGACAAGGAGGAGATCGGCTCCGAGGGGGTCTCCGGCATGAAGAGCGCGGCTTTCGATACCTTCATGAGCGATCTGTGCGACGCCCAGCGGGTGATGCTCAAGACCTGCTACGAGCACTCCTTCTGCCTCTCCGCCGACGTGACGGCGGCCTATGATCCCAACTTTCCCGAGGTGTTCGAAAAGCGCAACAGCGCCCGGGTGAACTACGGCATGGGCTTCTGCAAGTACACCGGCGCCCGGGGCAAGTCCGGCGCCTCCGACGCCTCCGCCGAGGTGGTGGGCTTCGTCCGCCGGACCCTGGACGCGGCGGGGGTCATCTGGCAGATGGCGGAGCTGGGCAAGGTGGACGCCGGCGGCGGCGGCACCGTGGCCGTCTATATGGCCGAGCGGGACATCGACACCCTGGACGCCGGGGTGCCCGTGCTTTCCATGCACGCCCCCTTTGAGGTCACCGGCAAGCTGGACTGCTATATGACCTACAAGGGCATGAAGGCGGTCTATCTGGCCCACTGAGCGGCAGAAACATCCGGCGGCCCTCCCCAATCAGGGAGGGCCGCTTTTTTTCTTGATATTATCGATATTCGATAATATACTGTAATTACGATAATCGATAATAAAAAAAGGGGGGAGGGGTATGGCCCGGGAAAAGTTCGGCACCCTGACGGAGCAGATGTTTTATATCCTGCTGTGCCTTCAGTCGGAGTGGTGCGGCATGGACCTGATGGAGCGGGTCAAGGAGATGACCGCCGGGCGGGTGGCCATCGGCCCGGGGACTCTTTACAATCTGCTGGAGAGCTTCCAGGAGGCGGGGATGATCCGCCAGACCAAGGTGGAGGGGCGCAGGCGCAGCTACCGCATCACCCAGAATGGGCTGAGGGCTTTGGATGAGGAGTACCGTCGGCTGACGGAGCTGGCGGGGGACTACCGCAGGTACCGGGAGGGGGGAGAGGCATGAGGAAAAAACGGGAGATGTGGACCTACTGCTTTTACGATTACGCCGGGGTCACGGCCCATTTGGAGCGGATGTCGGAGAAAGGCTGGGTGCTGGAAAAGGCGGGAACGGTTTGGTGGACCTACCGTCAGGCGGAGCCGAAAAAACGGGGGGTCGCCGTCACCTATTTTGCCGGGGCCTCCGAATTCGACGCCGGTCCAACTCCGAAGCAGCGGACCTTTTTGGACTACTGTGAGGAGGCTGGGTGGCATATGGCGGCCCAGTGGCTCCAGATGGATATCTTCTATTCGGAGGACCCCGGCGCGGTCCCCCTGGAGACCGACGAGGGGGTCAAGCTGAGCACGATCCATCAGGCCATGAAAAAGAACTTCCTGCCCTCCCAGGCGGTGATGGTGGTCTTGTCCATCTTCCAGATCTGGATGCAGACCCACAACGTCGGCGGAAGCGTGATCCAGGTCTGGTCCAACGGCATGGGGCTGTGGGCGGCGGCCATGTGGGCCCTGCTGCTGGCGAACTATGTCATGAACCTGGCGGGCTACGCCCTGTGGTACCGGGCCTCTCAAAAATCGGTGGAGCGGGGCGGAGCCTGCGTGGTGAGAGGGGCGGTCGTCCGGAGGACCAGCCTTGTCCTGATGGTGGTGGCTCTGGGTTCTCTGGCGGTATGGCTGGTCTATGTCGCCGGAATGGGCAATGGGTGGATCGCGGGGGCCGCCTTCCTCTACGTGGCCGCCGTGCTGGCGGCGGCGCTGGGGCTGAAAAGCCTTTTGAAGTGGTGCGGAGCCAGCCGGAGGACCAACCGGATCGTCACCTGTACCGGGTGTATCCTGGTGGCCGTGGTCGGCGTCTTTGCCATGGTGCGCTATGTGTCTGTCGCGGCCCTGGAGAGGAATTTCTCGGGGGCGGACGGGGAGACATACTCCGTTGAGATCGCCCCCGGAGAGACCAGAAGGTGGGTGATCCACCGCGATCCCCTTCCGCTGCGGGTGGAGGACCTGCTGGAGACGGACTATGAATACTATACCTATCAACAACAGCTGACGCAGAACTCCTTCCTGCTGGGCTACACGGCATATGACCAGCGGCAGACCGTCCTGGATGAGCCGATGGCCCCGGAGCTGAGCTATGAAGTCGTGGACGTGAAGTTCGGGCCGCTCTACGACGCCTGCAGGGCGGAGCTGCTGGAGATCACCGACTACCAAAAAGAGGATGGGGACCTTTGGCGGACGGTTTCCGCCGGGGATTGGGGGGCGGAGGAGGCCTACCAATATGACCGGGCGGGGGAGCCCAGGCAGGTTTATGTCCTGTGCTGGCCGGGCCGGCTGGTGAAGCTCCGGCTGAGCTGGGAGCCCACCCGGGGGCAGAAAGCCGCGGCGGGGGAGAGGCTGGCGGGCTGAAGAGGGCCTCAGAGCGGAAAGAGGACGGCCGTAAGGCCGTCCTCTTTCTGGTTCACTCTACCGCCCTGAGCTCAATGTAGCCCCGGGAGCCGACGGGCTCCAGCTGGATGCGGGGGCTGTCGTCGTCCCAGCGGCGGCCGATGACCGACGGGTCATAGCGGTCCATGGCGGTTTGAAGGGCCTGGATGGCCTGGCAGTAGTCCTCCTCGGCAAAGGGCTCCCCCTGGAACATCAGATAGTGGCAGGCGGGCAGGTCGATGACGTCGAAGCCCTCCGGCACCGGGCCGTCATACCCGGCGTCCACCTCCACCCCCTGTACATACTCCGAGGTGCCCGGCTTCCGGTAGCGCCGGGGCAGCCACAGACACACCGGCTCCCCCGAGATAGATCTCATGCTGGTGAGGATGCCCCACACATCGCACCCCACCTCCTGGCAATAGCTCCAGTAATCCGCTGCCCGGACGCCCCGTTTGCAGATGACCTTCCGGGCGGGCTTGTCCACCAGCTGGATAAATACGCTTTTAACCTCTTCCATGTGGCTCGTCTCCTTCCATAATTCCCTGAACTTGACGCCGTAGGGGGTGAAGAGAGGCAGGGGGCCCGGCTCTTCGGCGTAGGCCCGGGGGTTGCGGCCAAATTCCCGCCGGAAAGCCCGCTGGTAACCGTCCACACTGCCGAAGCCCATCTCGTAGGCCACGTCGGTGATCCGGCACCCCTCGTCCCGCAGCCGCAGGGCGGAGCGGGCCAGCCGCAGGCGGCGGATGTAGTCCGCCGGGGCCAGACCCGTGTGGGTCCGGAAGAGCCGGGCGGAGTACCAGGGGGAGAAGCGGGCGGACCCGGCCAGGTCCGCCAGGGTGATCTCCTCGGCCAGGTGGTCCTCGATATAATCCTGCATCCGCTGGACGGCCTCGATCTGATCAGTCATCTCTGTCACCTCCTGTGGACGTTCTCATCATAGCGGATCGGGGAAAAAGACGCTCGACCATTCTTGCTCAGTTGGGAGAGAGAGGAGGAGGGTGCCGGCAAAAATCGGAGGGGAAATGTGGTCTCTCCCTTTTTGAATTTTGCTGTTTCAAGCATTGTTTGCAGACCTGCCGTGGAAATGCGCAAAGCAGACGGGCACCCTCGCGGGGCCGCCTGCTGTTTGATGGCCTGCATCAATGAATAATTGCAGTTCAGGATGCGCACTTCATTTCCAGCATCTTTTGTATGTCACAGAAATGAGCCTCGCTGGTCACTCGGTAATGTAGCCAGCCGCCGTCACCACAGGGGTATCTGCTGTCGATGCAGGCCTGCGTTTCTTTTTCCATCTGGTCATATACCATATGAAATTGGTTATTTGACAACCGAATCATAACGGTAAAGGCGCCATTCTCTGCAAACACGTTGCAGATCAGCTTTTTCTTTTTTCTGTGAGCAACTGCCCAGCCATAGTTGTTTCCATAGGGAAAAGAAATCTCCTGGGTCGTGTGACACACATTTGACAGCCACTCATTGATTCGGACAAACAGCTCCATACCCTTGCCGCAGTATGCGGCCATATCATCAAAGGTTGGCCTGGTCTGCTTATCAAGCATTCTTTCATACATAATAATTCTCCCATGCGCATTTCCGGTTTGCCGCGTGTGCTTTTTCTGCCGGGGATGATGTTTGTTTCACTCAATACTAACATACAAACGGATTTCCCACAATGGACGGATTCAAACCGCCGGGGCTTTATCAGCGGAAAATATCGGGAAAGAAAGGGCGGTTTTGTCCGGTTGTCACCGGGAAAAAAATGTGATATGATAATATATCTCAATTTGTAGAAATAAGGGGGAACCCTCCATGAACGAGACAGAGCTGCAGTTCCGCACGGCGGCCTTCGGCGGCTTCCAGAAGCAGGACGTGCTGACTTATTTGGAGACCAGCGCCCGGGAACAGGCGGAGAAGCTCTCCGCCCTCCAGCGGGAGCTGGAGGAGGCCAAAAAGGGGAAGGCGGAGGCCGAGGAGAAGGCATCCGCGGAGGAGAAGCGGCTGTCTACCCTGGAAGAGGAGAACAAGCGTCTGGCCGCCGACCTGGCGGACCGGGAGGCCTCTTTGTCCAAGCTGAGCGCCGAGCGGGCCGATCTGGCCGCCCAGGTGGCGGGACTGACCCAGGAGGTCAAGAAGCTGACCCCCGCCGCCGCCTCATATGAGGCCATCAAGGACCGCACCGCCGGCATCGAGCTGGAGGCCCACGGCCGGGCTCAGGCCATCGAGCAGGAGGCCCAGGCCAAGGTGAAAAAGACCAAGGCGGAGATGGAGTGCTGGTTCGGCAAGCTCCAGTCGGCGTACAGCCGCCTGCGGGCTGATTTGGACGCCACCATCACCCACGCCTCCGGGGAGCTGGACCGGGTGAACCAAAGCCTGGAGGGCATTTCCCGGGAGTTCGATGCCCATGACGCGGCCCTGAAGGCCCTGCAGGAGACTGTGGAGACCCTGTCCGGCCCCAAGGCCCCCCAGCCCCTCCCTTTGGAGGAGAAATGAGCGGGGAGGCAAAGCGCCTGACCACCGCCGGGCTCCGCGCCGCCCTGCCCGCCCTCCGGGCCGGAGACCGGGTGCTGCTGTCGGGCGTCATCTATACGGCCCGGGACGCCGCCCATAAACGTTTTTTTGAGCTGTTGGACGCCGGCAGGCCCCTGCCCATCGACATCAGGGACGCCGTCATCTATTACGCCGGCCCCACCCCCGGCCAGCAGGGGATGGCGGTGGGCGCCTGCGGCCCCACCACGGCGGGCCGGATGGACGCCTTCGCCCCCCGGCTCCTGGACCTGGGTCTGGCGGCCATGATCGGCAAGGGGGAGCGGGATCAGGGGGTCATCGACGCTATCATCCGCAACCAGGCGGCCTATTTCGCCGCCGTGGGCGGGGCGGGGGCCCTTATCGCCAAGTGCATCCAGGCGGCGGAGGTGGTTGCCTTCGACGATTTGGGGTGCGAGTCGGTGAAGCGGATGAAGGTGCTGGATCTGCCCCTCACCGTGGCCATCGACGCCTCCGGCGCCAACCTTTACGAGAGCGGAAAGGCGCAGTACCGCAGAGTTTGAATCAGAGGGAAAAAGAGAGGACGCCCCGGACATCTGTCCGGGGCGTCCTTTGTGTCATTCCTCTCCCAGAGGGGGTTCCGCCTCCATGAGGGGGTCGTAATATCTGGCTTTGGCGGCGGCGAACATGAGCTCAAATTCCGGGTTGTGGCCGTGGTGGAGCTCGTGGGTATAGGCGTGGGTGTCGGTAAGGACCAGGTTGCCCTTGGGGGCGGTCTGGTGAAGGATGCCGATGGCGATGTTGGAGCAGTGGTCGGAGATACGCTCCAGATTGATGAGCAGCTCCAAAAACTGAGTGCCCAGCTCGATGGTGCAGGCGCCGGATTTGAGCCGTTCGATGTGCCGGGCCCGCAGGTCGTCCCGCATCAGGTCCACCACCTCCTCCAGGGGCTCCACCTGGAGGGAGAGGTCGTAAGAGCGCTCCCGGTAGCACTCCAGGGCCTTTTCAATGGTCTCGTCCACCGCGTCGGTGAGGGCTTTCAGCTCCCGCTTGGCGATGTTGGAGAAAACGATGCCCTTGTTGTGCAGGGCGGTGGCGCACTCGGCCACGTTCACCGAGTAGTCGCCGATCCGCTCGAAGTCGGACAGGGTGTGCAGCAGCTCGGAGATCTTAATGTTCTCCTGGGGGGTGAGGGCACGGTCGGTGAGCTTCACCAGATAGTTGTCCAGGGCGTTTTCCATCTTGTCCAGGGCGATCTCAGTCTCGTTGAGCCGCTCCAGCTTTTTGAGGTCGTAATGGCCCAGCAGTTCCACGGCAGTACGGTAATTCTCCTGGGCGTAGAGGCCCATCTGGATGACGGCGTCGTGGGCCCGCTCCAGGGCCAGGGAGGGGGAGGCGAGGAAGCGCTCGTCCAGGACGGAGACCTCCCGCACCTCGGAGCCGCCCGGGATGATCCGCTCCACCAGCCGCACCAGGACCTTATTGAAGGGGAGCAGCAGGGCGGTACAGGCCACGTTGAACAGCAGATGGAGGTTGGCGATGGAGCCCATGTCCATCACGTTCTCCCAGAAGGGAAAGGCCAGCATGGCGTTCCCGGCGTAAAGGACCACCAGGAAAAAGAGGGAGCCGATGATGTTGAAAAACAGGTGGATCATGGCGGTCCGCTTGGCGTTTTTGCTGGCCCCGATACTGGAGAGCAGGGCCGTCACGGTGGTGCCGATGTTCTGGCCCATGATGAGGGGGATGGCGATGTTGAAGCGGACCACGCCGGTGGTGGAGATGGCCTGGAGGATGCCCATGGAGGCCGAGGAGCTCTGGAGGAGGGCCGTGACCGCTGCGCCCACCACCACGCCCAGCAGGGGATTGGAGAAGGCGGTGAAGAGGGACTGGAACTCCGGCAGGTCTTGGAGGGGGGCCACCGCCACGGTCATGGTGTTCATGCCGATGAACAGGATGCCCAGACCCAGCACTATCTGCCCGATGTTCTTTTTCCGGCCGCCCTTGATGAACATGTAAAAGACCACGCCGACGATGGCCAGGATGGGCCCCAGAAAGGAGGGCTTCAAAAGGGCCATGAAGGCGTTGTCCGAGGAGATGTTGCCCAGACGGAGGAGCTGGGCTGTGACGGTGGTGCCGATGTTGGCGCCCATGATGATGCCCACGGTCTGCTCCAGCTTCATGATGCCGGCGTTGACGAAGCCCACGCACATGACAGTGGTGGCCGCGGAACTCTGGATGAGGCCGGTGACCAGGGCGCCCAGGAGGACCCCCTTGAACACGTTGTTGGTCAGCTTCTCCAGGATCCCTTCCAGCCGGCCGCTGGAGAGCTTTTCCAGGCCGTCGGTCATCGTAGACATGCCGAAGAGGAACAGCGCGATGGCTCCCAACATGGAGATCACATTTGAAATGTCCAAGAGCTAGCCTCCAGAACTGACAAAAATGTCAAGATTTGGTATGGTTCTTGTAAACGGCTGGAAATGCCGTTCACGCTAATTATATACGGCAAAGCCCGGTTCGTAAACAGGCGAAAGAAGGAGAAAATTCAAAATTTATGTTTTAAACAAAAAAGAGGAAGAACTTTCGGCGTTTTTGGCGAACGCGTGGGGGTAGAAAAGAGAGAGGGCGAAGCCCTCTCTCAAATTTCTTTTTCCAGCAGATCCAGAGGGACCCTGGAGCCGGGGGCCTGGCCGATCCGCACAAAGCCGTAGCGCTTGTAAAAACGCTGGGCCAGGTGGTTGTCGGGGGCGCAGCGCAGCCGCAGGCGGTCCCGGCCCAGGGCCCGGTAGGCGCAGACCGCCTCTCCGATGAGCTGGACCCCGATGCCCCGGCGTCGGAAATCGGGCTTCAGGTAGACGAAGGGGACGTAGCCCACGCCCTGGTCCGCGTCCCGCAGGGTGGCCATCTGGAGGACGCCGATGACCTGGTCCCTCAGCATGACGCACTCCACTGCCCGGCGGTCGGCGTCCCACTGGCCCCGGGCCTCCGCCAGGAAGCCGGGGCCGTCGAAGTTTTGAAGGCTGCCGTGGATGTCCTGCCAGGCGTCTTTCCTGGCCTCGAAATAGATTTGGGCCTCCCGGTCCATGTCCAGGGGGCGGAACCAGCACACGAGAGGGAAGGAGCCGGTGGACATGGCCCGCTTCTGCCGGGCCATGGTGGCGATCTCCTCGGGCAGGTGGGAGGCGTCGTTCTCGAAGAGGACGCTGACCCGCTCCCCGTCGGTCTCCAGGCAGGAGACGCCGGTGTTCTCACAGTGGCCCAGCTCCGGGGTCTCGTGGGGGTGCTTGCCCCGGAGGGAGGAGAGGAGGCAGCGGATGGCGGTGCCGTGGCTGAAGACCGCCACCGTCTGGTCCGGGTGGGCCCTGGCGATGCGGAAAACGGCGGTGGTGACCCTCTGGGCCACCTGGGCGAAGGTCTCTCCCCCCTGGGGGTCCCACTGGGGAGAACAGGTGACGAAAAGCCGCTGTCCCTTGGGATCGTGATAGGCCAGATCGCCGAAGGTCTTGTCCTCGTAGATGCCCATACCGATCTCCCTGAGGTCCGGCTCGATATGGAGCTCCAGCCCCTTGGGCCGGACCACGGCCTGAGCGGTGGTCTGCGTGCGCCGCAGGTCGCTGGCGTAGGCGGCGTCGATGTGGATGGACTGGAAGCGGTGCTCCAGGGCGGCGATCTGCCGCTTGCCGTTTTCTGTGATGCGGCTGTCGTACCAGCCGTGGATCCGGCGGTAGAGGTTGCCCTCGGCCTCCGCGTGGCGGATGATGTAGATTCGGGTCATTGCTTCAGGTTCCTCTCTGTGTTTGGATTGGCGCGGCCCTACCAGGGCTGTACGGCCCCGGTGAGCTCCGTGACGCTTTTCAGTCCTTGGGCGTCACAGATGGCCTCCAGCTCCTCCAGCACCCTGACAGGGGCGAAGGGATCGGCAAAGGTGGCGGCCCCCACGGCCACGGCGGAGGCCCCCGCCAGCATCATCTGGGCGGCGTCGGACCCGCTGGAGATGCCCCCCATGCCCAGGATGGGCACCTTCACGGCATTGTGGACCTCCCAGACCATCCGCACCGCCACGGGCAGCACGGCGGGGCCGGAGAGGCCGCCGGTGTTCATCTTTAAGATGGGGCGGCGGGTCTTTACGTCGATGACCATCCCCCGCAGGGTGTTGATGAGGCTGACGGCGTCCGCCCCCGCCCCCTCCACCGCCCGGGCAATCTCGGTGACGTCGGTGACGTTGGGGGAGAGCTTCACCATCACGGGCACGGCAGAGTGGGCCTTGGCCACGGCGGTGACCTCGGCGGCCAGCTCGGGCCGGGTGCCGTAGGCCAGCCCCCCCGCCTTCACGTTGGGGCAGGAGATGTTGACCTCGATCATGTCCACCCCCGCCGCCGACAGCTTTTCGCACATCTCGCCGTACTCCTCCGGGGTATTCCCGGAGATGTTGGCGATGACGGTGATGTCATGCCGCCGCAGCTCGGGCAGCTCGTGGGCGATAAAGGCGTCCACCCCCGGATTCTGCAGTCCCACGGAGTTGAGCATCCCCATAGGGGTCTCGGCGATGCGGGGGGAGGGGTTGCCGTTCCGGGGCAGGGGGGTCAGCCCCTTGACGCTGATGCCCCCCAGCCGGGAGATGTCGAAGAACGCCCCGTACTCCCGCCCGAAGCCGAAGGTGCCGGAGGCCACGGTGACGGGGTTTTTCAGCTCCACCCCGCAGAGGTTCACCCGCATATCAGCCATTCCAGTCCACCTCCGAAGCGTCAAAAATCGGCCCGTCCTTGCACACGTGCTTCATGGTCCCGTCGGCCATCTGGACCGCGCAGCCCAGGCAGGCCCCCACGCCGCAGGCCATCCGCTCCTCCAGGGACACCTGGCAGGGCACCCCGTGGGCCTTGGCCAGGGCGGCGGCCGCCTTCAGCATGGGCTTGGGCCCGCAGCAGAGGACGGCGTCATAGGAATGGGCGGCCAAAAGGGCCTCCATGGGCCCGGTGACGAACCCCTTTTCCCCCAGGCTCCCATCCTCCGTGGCCACGGCCACCGTGGGACAGTGGGCCTGGAACTCCTTGACCAGAAGGGCGTGGCCGGTGTCCCGGAAGCCCAGGACGGCGTCGCAGTTCCCGTTGGCGTACTGGGCGCAGCCCAGCATGGGGGGGACGCCGATGCCGCCCCCCACCAGGAGGCAGCGGCTCTTGGGATCCATCTGGAAGCCGTTGCCCAGCAGGCCCAGCACGTCCAGGGACTCTCCCACCTCCCGCCGGGCCAGCCATTCGGTGCCCTCTCCCCGGACCTCAAAGACGATGGTCAGCAGGTCGGCGGGATCGTCACTCTGGCAGGTGCAGACCGAAATGGGGCGGCGGAGGAGCCGGGAGTGGCCGCACTTGATATGGACGAACTGGCCGGGGGAGCGGAAGGATTGGGCCACCATCCGTCCCACCTCCAGCTCCATGCGGACGGCGTGGGCGCTGGGGGTATCTTTATAGACGATGGGGCATTTGGTTTCCACGATCAAAGGGGATCACCACTTTCCGAAGGTTTGTTGGGGAATGGGCCGGGGCTCAGAGCTCCCAGCCCGGCTTATCTTTGTCACGGCGGAAGAAGCCCTTCTTTTTGGGGGCGGGCTTCTCCCCGGAGCCCTGGCCCCTGGCCATGGTCTCGATCTCGGCTTCGGAGGGCAGTGGGCCGTCGGGGATCTCCGAAAAGGCCCCTTCCTCCGTCTCGGGCAGATAGAGCTCCACCTTCCCGCACTTGGGACAGGCGTATACGTCCACGGTGAGGCTTTCCGAGAGGACCGCCATCAGAGGGCTCCAGCCGTCGCTGCCCACATCCAGCTTTTGAAGCTTCAAGTTCAGCGCCCCGCCGCAGGCGGGACAGGTTTTTGTTTCCATAGAGACCTCCCAATCGGCGGTATGGGCTCAAAACTCCCAATCCGGTTTCTTTTTCCTGCGGAACGGCCCGCCCTTGTCCCAGGGGTCTCTGCCGGGCCGGGGCTTGGGTTCCGGGGCGGGCTCCGCCTTTCCTCCGGGCTTGTCTTCCCGAAGGGAGGCCATCACCTCGGCCTCGGTAGGGAAAAGGCCGTTGGGGACGTTGGGGAAGGGATCGTCAAAGGGGTCGTCAAAGGATTCCGCCTTCTGAAAGACGGCCACCGCCTTTTGGCAGGCGGGACAGTACCAGGCATCTGCCTGTGGGAAAGAGGAGAAGAGCTGCTCTGCCAGAGGGCGGGCATCCGCCCGCGCCTCCAAAGTTCCGCTCAAGGTGATGGCGGCATCCGCGTCCCAGGGGGCATATCCGGCTCCGTCAGCCGGGACCCAGCGGATAGGCTGGGGACGCAGGGGGAGATACAGCCCTCCGGGACGCATTTCCCCGCCGCAGAAGGGACAGGCTTGATGTTCCATACCGTTTCCTCCTCACAGCTCCCAGTCCGGCTTGTCCCCCCGCCTGCCCAATGGGCCGCCCTTGTCCCAGGGGTCGTTGCCGGATTTTCGCCTGGGCTTGGATTTTGGCTTGGCCGGCTCCTGATCGGGAGGCCTGTCCCAGGTCTGGGACAGGAGTTCGCCCTCGGTGGGCAGGGGGCCGTCTGGGGTGTCGGGCGTGGAGACAGGCTCCTGTATGTAGGGACCGAAGGCCTCAAAGACCGCCAGAGCCTTTTCGCACTTGGCGCACCTCCAGGCCTGGGCAAAATAGTCGCCCCCGGTGAGGAGCATATCCTTCAGGGCTTTCCGATCCTTTAAGGTCCGGGTCAGGGAGACGGCCTTTTTGTCGTCCCATTTCTTCTGGGTCCAGAGAATGTGGAGTTTGTCGTCCTCCGGCGGGTCCGCCGCCGGGGGCACAAAAGCGAAGTCGCTCTCATACCGCCCCCGGGACCGCAGGGCGCCCGGCTCCATCTCTTCCCCGCAAAATGGACACTTCATCGCCTTACAGGATGGTGACGAACTGCTTGATGTCGTCCCGCATGGCCTCGGCGGCGGCCCGGGCGGCGTCCTGGTAGTCCTGGCCGTCGTGGCCGGTTTTCTGCCAGGCGCACATGATGGAGCGGGAGGCGTTGATGATGGCCCCCCGGCCGTATTTGTCGAAGGCGAAGCGCACGTCCTCGGCGGTGCCCCCCTGGGCGCCGTAGCCGGGGACCAGGAAGAAGGTGTGTTCCAGCCGCTTGCGGAGGGCCCGCAGGTCGGAGGGGTAGGTGGCCCCCACCACCGCGCCGCACCGGCTGTACCCGTACTTGCCGATATCGTCCTTGCCCAGCCGCTGCACCAGATCGCCCATGACCTGATAGACCACCCGGTCCCCGGCCACCATGTCCTGGAGCTCCCCGGAGCCGGGGTTGGAGGTCTTGACCAGGGTGAACAGGCACTTGTCCTCTACCCGGCAGGTCTCCAGGAAGGGGAGGATGGTGTCCGAGCCCATGTAGCCGTTGATGGTCAGGCAGTCGGCGTCAAAGACGGGCAGGTCGGCGCTCCCCACCCGGGTCTTGCCCAGCCAGGCGTCGCTGTACGCCTGGGCGGTGGAGCCGATGTCTCCCCGCTTCACGTCGGCCATGACGAAGAGGCCCTTCTCCCTGGCGTAGCGGATGGTTTCCTCCAGGGCCCTCATGCCCTGCCAGCCCAGCCGCTCGTAGTAGGCCGACTGGGGCTTGACGGCGGGGACCACGTCGCACAGGGCGTCCATAAGGCCCTTGTTGAACTGGAGGATGGCGTCGGCGGCCCCCTCCAGGGTCTCGCCGTACTTGTCCAGGCTGGCGCGGAGGATATGGGGGGGGACGTATTCCGGCTTGGGGTCCAGGCCCGCCACGGTGGGGTTTTTCTTGGCTTTGATGAGCTCCTGCAGTTTGTCGAAGGACATAAAATCATTCCTTTCTATCCTTTTTTATGATGATAAAGAAACAAGAGAACGATGAGCGCGATGAGGGAGAGGCCTTGAACGACCAGCAGGGGAAGGCGGGCGGCAGGCCAAACAGAGGGCAAAAAGGCGCCGCACAGCTCGATTGGGCACAGGCACAGCATGGCAAGGCTAAGGCACTGCCGGACACGGGGCGGCGGGCAGTCCGCTTTCTGGGGGAAAAAGCCCAGCAGGTGGGCCAGCCCCATCCACCCCCACAGCAGGCCGGCGGCAAAATGGATGCCGTTGCCTTTGGGGAAGCGGGGGCCGAGGACCAGCCACCACAATGCCGCGCCCCCCGCCAGCAGCCCGGCGAAGGGGAGCCAGAAGAGAAGCCGCTTTTGGGTTTGCGTCATATATCTTCCTCCTTCTTGCTCTGGACCCACAGGAAAAGGCCGAACAGCACAAACAGCATGGGCAGGACCATCAGCTCAAGATAGAACAAAAGCCAATAGACGCCAAAAACCAGCATCAGGACGCCGTTGGCCCTGCGATAGTCCTTGGACCAGGACCGTGCCTTTTTGCTGGGATGGAAGTCCAGCAGGTAGGCCAGCCCCACCCAGAAATAGCCCGGGGCGAAAGCCAGATAACACCGGTTGTAGGGCCATTGGTCCGTAATGCTCCCGAGGAGCAAAAGAACGCTGATGATGAGCACAGGGGTCAGCACGGGCCAAAAGAGACGCCGCATGTTTGTTCGGACCACGTCAATCCGCCTTCTCTCTATCCTTCAGCGAATGGAGTTTCCTTTTTTGGTTATTGCCGTCACTGCGGCGGCGGAGAGCAGCGCCAGCAGCGCTGTGCCCAGCCCTATGGCCGTATAGCGGCGGTCCGAGATCACAAAGAAAAAGTAAAGACAGCCCAGAGCCAGGTTTATCACACCGGAGAACCAGCGTGTCCCCAGGGATTTTGACTGGACCGATCGATAGGGATGAAAATTCAGTAATTCGGCCCAGCCGACCCAGATCAGCAGCAGGCCGAGAACAAAATAACCCCCGTCCCTAGACCACCGGTTTTGGAAGGAGCCCAGAAGCAAAACGCACCCGGTGACCGCCAAAACCGCAGAGACCGGCCAATAAAGAAGGCGCCGTTTCCTTTGGCTCATGCCCCCGCGCCTTCTTCCCCCCGGTAGATGATCTCACCGTTCAGGACGGTATACCGCACCTTCCCCTTGAGGGTCTTCCCGGCGAAGGGGGTGTTCCGGGCCATGGAGCGGAACTGTTCGGGGTCCACCACCCACTCCTGGTCGGGGTCAAAGATGACGAGATCAGCGTCCGAACCGATGGCCAGACGGCCCTTGCCGGGGATCCGCAGGATGCAGGCCGGGTTGATGGTCATTTTCCGCAGGATATCGCTGAGGCTCATCTGTCCCGTGTGGTAGAGGGCGGTGAGGGCGGCGGCCAGAGCGGTCTCCAGGCCGATCATGCCGCTGGGGGCCTCGGTGAGGGGACGGGCCTTTTCCTCGGCGGAGTGAGGGGCGTGGTCGGTGGCGATGGCGTCGATGGTGCCGTCCTTCAGCCCCTCGATGATGCCCTCCACGTCCACGGGGGTGCGCAGGGGGGGATTCACCCGGGCCAGGGAGCCCTGCTGGAGCACCTCGT
This sequence comes from Pseudoflavonifractor phocaeensis, assembly GCF_038439875.1. Taxonomy (NCBI): domain Bacteria; kingdom Bacillati; phylum Bacillota; class Clostridia; order Eubacteriales; family Oscillospiraceae; genus Pseudoflavonifractor; species Pseudoflavonifractor phocaeensis. Next base: position 235,912 of record NZ_JBCDMT010000003.1, on the reverse strand, counting down.
CCTCAGTAAAGGTGAAGTACTGGGGGCAGGTCTCGCAGGTGATGGAGACCCCCTTCTTCTTGAAGCGGCGGACGATGGCCACCGATTTGGCGGTGGAGATGTGGCAGATATGGACCGCCGCGCCGGTCTCCTCGGCCAGCATGGCGTCCCGCATGACCTGGAGCTCCTCGGCGATGGCGGGGCGGCCGGGGATGCGCAGCCGGCGGGAGACCCGGCCCTCGTTGACGGCGAAGTTCTGCACCATGTCGGCGTCCTCGCAGTGGGAGAGGATGGTCAGCTCCTGCCGGTGGGCCAGGATCATGGCGTCCCGGAGGAGGTTGGCGTTCTGCACCGGAACCCCGTCGTCGGACAGGGCCACCGCCCCGGCGGCCTTGAGGGCCTCAAAGTCGTTGACCTCCTGGCCCTTCTGGCCCTTGGACACGGCGGCGATGGGGAAGACCTGGGCGCCCCCCGCCTGGGCGGATTTCTCCTTGATGAAGACCACGCCCTCGGGGATGTCGATGACGGGCCTGGTGTTGGGCATACAGGCGATGGCGGTGAAGCCGCCCGCGGCGGCGGCCCGGGCGCCGGTGGCGATGGTCTCTTTGTATTCAAAGCCGGGCTCCCGGAGGTGGACGTGCATGTCCACAAGCCCGGCGCAGACGGTGAGGCCCTTGGCGTCAATGATCTGGGCGCCGGGAGAGCGCAGGTCGCTTCCGATGACGGCCACCTTGCCGTCCTCGATGAGGATGTCCAGCACCCCGCCGATGCCGCCGACGGGATCCACCAGACGGCCCTGGCGAATGAGCAGTTTCACACGGCTTCGCTTCCTTTCCCTGGGGAATTTTCAAAATAAATGAAGAAGTTTCTATTTGCAAAAAAGGGCCGAGGCCCATGCCCCCGCCCCTTCCAATTTACCTTTTTTATTATAAAGGAGAAGGCGGTTTTTAGCAACGGTTTTTTCCCGTTTCAGGGCAATAATAAAACCGGGAGCGAAGGCTCACTGAAAAAAAGAGAGGTGGAAGGTATGAAGGATCACGAATTTGCCAAGGGCATGGGACTGGGCGTCCTGGCGGGGGCTGCGCTGGGCGCGGCCATGATGCCCCGGAAGAAGCACTCCGTGAAGAAGGCCGCCGGAAAGGCTATGAAGACGGTGGGCCAGGTCATGGAAAACCTGTCCGAGGACATGGGATTTTAAAAACAGCGTGGGACGCTGTTTTCGGCGCGCATCCGTTCACTCCGTGAACGGGCGCTGAGACCCCAAGGCCGCGGACCGGAGAGGGCCCGCTTGGCCGTCTTGATGGCACTGTCGCGCAGAGCAATAAAGAATGGGAAGCGGCCTTCAAAAGACCGCTTCCCATTTTTGCGGGAAGGTCAGGGCTCGGCGGCGGTGACGGTCCCCTCCAGTGCCCCCTTCAGTTTCTCCAAGGCTTTCTTTTCGATGCGGGAGACATAGGAGCGGGAAATGCCGCATTTTTGGGCGATCTCCCGCTGGGTGAGGGGAGTCTGCCCCTTGAGGCCGTACCGCAGGGTGACGATCATGGACTCCCGCTCGTCCAGGCATTTGGCCACGCAGGAGCGGACCTTGGCGCAGGCATCCCGGGTGTCCAGCTCCTCCAGCATGTTGTCGTCCACCCGGATAACATCCATGAGGGAGAGGGAGTTGCCGTCCCCGTCGGAGTCCAGGGAGTCGGAGAGGGAGACCTCACCCTGAAATTTCCGCTGGGAGCGGAAGTGCATCAGGATCTCATTTTCGATGCATCGGGAGGCGTAGGTGGCCAGACGGACGTTCCGGTCGGGCTTGAAGGTGGAGATGCCCTTGATGAGCCCGATGGTGCCGATGGAGATCAGGTCGTCCTGGTCCCCGGTCTGGGTGTAGTATTTTTTCACGATGTGGGCCACCAGGCGCAGGTTGTGCTCGATCAGGGCGTCCCGGGCGGCCATATCTCCGGCGGCGTAGCGGTCCAGATAGTCCCGTTCCTCCTCCGGTTTCAGAGCCCGGGGGAAGGAGCCGGTGGCGCTGGACAGGCGCAGGGGGAAAAAGAGGGAGTGGAGCATCAGGACGAGCCAGGCGGAGAGCATGGGCGGGGCCTCCTTTATCAACGTTCTGCCCCTATCCTATTCTCCAAGGTGTTGTCCCGATACAAAATGGAGCGTTTTCCCGAGAAAAAGCCCCCAGAGCCTATGGCTCCGGGGGCAAAAGGCCCTCTGATCAAAGAAATTTTTCCTCGTACTCCCCGATGGGGATGGGCCTGCTGAACAAAAAGCCCTGGCCCAGGTCGACGCCGCAGGCGCGCAGGACGGAGAGCTGATCCTCCGTCTCGATCCCCTCTGCCACCACCTGGATCTCCAGCTTTTTGCAGGTATTGACGATGGACTCCACCACGTCCCGGGCCCTGGGGTTGACAGCCACGTCCTCCACCAGGCTCCTGTCCAGCTTGAGGACGTCGAACTCCGCCTTGGCGAGGAGGGCGACGTTGGCGTATCGGGTGCCGAAGTCGTCGATGGAGACGGTAAAGCCCGCCTGGCGCAGCTCTTGGATCAACCCATTGAGGTCGACGGTGTCCGCCTCGTGAGAGGTCTCGGTGAGCTCGATCTCCAGATAGCGCTGCTCCACGCCGTGCTTGCGGCAGAGCCGGACCAGGCTGTCCACGAAATCGGGCTGGGACAGGGAAGAGCGGGAAAAGTTGACCGAGATGGGAAGGAGCTGCTTTCCCTGCTCGATCCAGGCGTTGATCTGGAAGCAGACGCACTCAAAGACGTAAAAATCGATCTGGCTGATGAGCTGGCTCTCCTCCAGCATGGGGAGGAAGTTGCCCGGCAGGGTCAGGGAGCCGGAGCGGGACTGGTAGCGGATTAGGGCCTCGGCCCCCACCGTGGAGCGGTCGGAGGAGGAGAGCTTTGGCTGGAGGTAGACCACGAAGCGCTTTTGCCGGATCTCCTCCCGCAGCACCTCCGGGTCGGACAGGCGAAGGGCCTCGTCGCTGAGGTGGCGGTAGCGGTTGGAGACGGGGTTCTGGCGGTAAAAATTCTTCTTGTCCTCGTACATCTCCGCGTCGGCGGCGGCGATGATCTGATGGATATTGGCGAAATGCCCGGCCCACTGGGCGCCGATGGCGGCGCGGCAGAGCCCCCCGGCCTGAAAGCGGCGGCGCAGGGCCGCCAATTTCGTCTCGAAGCTGGACTGGGAGACCCCGGGGCAGAGGATGACGAACTCATCGCCGCCGATGCGGTAGAAATCCGCGTTCTGGAAAGCCTCCCGTATCATCTGGGCACACTCCGCCAGCACACGGTCCCCGTAGGCGTGGCCCCGCTGGTCGTTGATGTCCTTGAGGCCGTTCACGTCCAGATACACTACGCCCACCGGACCGGAGGCGCCGGTCAGGGCGTTGGAATCCTCAATGAAGCGGTTGCGGTTATAAAAAGAGGTCAGGGAATCGTAGTAGCTCAGCTGGGCCAACTGCTGCTCGCTCTCCAGCCGGCGGAAGGTCAGCATGAGGAAATAGCAAAGCGTCTGCAGGAGGGGGGCGATGCTTTGAATCCGCTCGGCGGGCGGGTTGATGACCACCAGGAAGCCCTTCAGGCGGCCGTCCTGGTCCAGGGGGGCCACCACAAGGCTGTGGGCGTTGTGGGAGAGCAGCAATCCGTATTCCTCCGGGTGGGCCTCCCGGAGGCGCTCGATGTTGTCGTAGGAGATGCACCCCTCCTGGCCGAAGGCGGCCCGCCAGCGCTCCAGGGTTTGGGGGGAGATATCTTCGATGGACAGCTCTTTGGTCTCCGACGCTTGAAGGGACCACTCGTAATCCGTGCAGAGCCTCCCGTCCCGGGCTACGGCCAGGTAAGCGCGGTCCGCCGAGAGGAAACGGCCCAGCTTTTCCAGCACCACGGGAAAGGACTGGGACAGGTCGTGGCCCTGGTACAGGGTCCGCACACACTCCATCACCATCTGTTCCACGTCCAGCGTGTGCCTGATCGCCTGCTTTTCCGCCTCCGCCTCGGTGATGTCGAAGGCGATCTCCAGCCGGGCGGGGCGGCCCTCCCACTGGATCAGCCGGTCCTTCAGGAGATAGTGCCGCTTGGTGATTTGGTTGGAATGCTCCCAGGTATAGGTCTCCCCGGGGACCAGGTGGGGGGTGGAGCAAAATTCGCAGGGGTGGTCCAGGCCTTGGAGGACCTCATAACACATCTGTCCGCAGGCTTTGGGAAGGTTCAGGGTCCGCTGCCCCGTCTCGTTGATGAACAGAAGCTCGTGGGTCACGATGTCGGATACGTAGATAAGCTCGGAGATCTCGTCCATGGGGGCCCGCAGATCCTCGGAGAGCTGGGCCAGCTGTTGGCGCTCCAGCAGGTTTTTTTCCTCGGCCTCCTGGAGAAGCCGCTGTCGCCGGGTCTGGGCCGCCGTGAACCAGGCCAGGGCGGCAGACAGCAGCAGGAAGAGGGCGGAGAGGAAGATCAACCCCAGTTCCGCGGTATGTACCTGCCGCTCGGAATAGTCCTCGGCGGCGGAGACCGTCAGGTCGGCCAGCGTGAAATAGTCCTCGCTCTGCTGATAGAGGCGGGCCCCGTCGGCGCCCGCCCGCACCCGTCCGATCTCCTCTTTTATCTGGGTCCACTGGGCCTGCATCTGGGAGATCAAATCCTGAAAGCTGTCGTCATCCAGCCGGACCAGGCCGTTTTGCCCGTCCCCGGTCTCCAGTTCCGCCAGAATGCCGTCCAGCCGCCGGATCAGCTCGTCGTCCGGCTGGCCGTTGAGCTCTTTTTTGATCAGCCTTTGGGTGGCGCCCCGGACCACGCCGGCGTAGTTGATGACCCGGGCGTTCCCCTGAAGGCCGTGGATGGATATGATGGAGATCACACCCGTAATCAACAGCGCTGCGGCCATGAGTGCGGGAATGATTCGCTTCTGCATGCCATTACCCCCTGATCCGGCCGATGGGCGTAGATCATTTTTTATTTCAAGTTATGCTATTATAGCATTTTTAGACGGGATATTACAATCTCTGTTTTCCGCGCTTGGCTGGAAAAGGATGGCGGACGGCAAAAAAAGACCGGACCGGGGTCTCCCGCGGTCCGGTCTTTTTCCGTTAATGGACGGCGTTCTTGACGCCGTTGCCCACGTCCCGGGCGGCATTGCCTACGCCGTCGAGGACGTCGCCCACGCCGTCCACAGCGCCCCGGGCCACGTCGCCGACTCCATCCACGGCGCCCCGGGCTACGTCGCCCGCGTCGTGAAGAGCGCCCCGCATGGCGTTGTCGCCGCGGTGGGCGGCGGTGCTGCCCTCGGTGGTCTCAGGCGAGGCCGCGGGCGTTTCCGCCGGCGTTGTCGCCTCAGGGGTGCTGGTGGCGGCCGGGGTGGGCGTCACCGCGGGGGCCTTGGTCGTGGAACAGCCCGCCAGAACCAGAGTCATCGCCATGGCCAGGGCGAACAAGCTGATGTTTCGCTTCATTCCCTCTCCTCCTGAACTTACATGGTTTTTGGCATGGTCGTCGGAATCTCCATCCGAGGCTAGTATGCGTCAAAACGGGTTTGGAAACCCCGGAAAAAGGCACCGGGAAAAAGATGAAAAAAAGGGTTGATTTTTTCCTAGCGGCATGGTATTCTAATAACGAGAATTATTCCTGTTATAAGGAAAGGAGGCGCCTATGGTAGGCAAACGATATTCCAGGCAGCGTGAGATGATCTATCAGGCGGTCTGCGGTACCGACCAGCACCCCACCGCCGAGATGGTCTATCAGTGGCTCAAACCGGCCAACCCCAATCTGAGCCTGGGAACGGTATACCGCAACCTGAACCTGCTGGCCGACGAGGGGATCATCATGCGCATGCCCTTCCCGGTGGAGCGTTACGACGCCAACACCGAGCCCCACACCCATTTCCGCTGCCGGGGCTGCGGCGGGGTTTTCGATCTGGAGCTGGCCTACGACCCGGAGATCGACGCTTCGGCCTGCGCCGCGGAGCCTGGCTTTCGGATCGAACGGCATGATCTGATCTTTACCGGCCTGTGCCCCCACTGCGGGGAACAGGAGGAGCGCGGGGAAGAATTGGTTTGATTTCCCAGGTCTTCCGTGATAAAATAAACAAAGATTCCGATCTTGAATTAGAAAGGAGAAATACATATGGAACTCAAGGGGAGCAAGACTGAGGCCAATCTGTGGAAAGCATTCGCGGGGGAGAGCATGGCCCGCAACAAGTATACCTTCTTCGCCAGCAAGGCCAAGAAAGAGGGCTACGAGCAGATCGCGGCCATTTTTGAGGAGACCGCCGGCAACGAGAAGGAGCACGCCAAGCTGTGGTTCAAGGAGCTGAGCGGCATCGGCGACACCGCCGCCAACCTGAAGGCCGCCGCCGCCGGGGAGAACGAGGAATGGACCCAGATGTACAAGGAGATGGCCGAGACCGCCAGGGAAGAGGGCTTCACCAAGCTGGCCTTCCTCTTTGAGGGCGTGGGCAAGATCGAGAAGGAGCACGAGGAGCGTTACCTCACGCTGCTGAAGAACCTGGACGAGGGAATGGTCTTCCAGCGGGGGGACGAGTACGTCTGGAAGTGCCGCAACTGCGGCCACATCCATGTGGGCAAGAGCGCCCCCGGCGTATGCCCCGTCTGCGCCCATCCCCAGGCCTATTTCGAGCTTCTGTCCAAGAACTACTGAGAGGGCTGGGGCCATGGCGAGCCCGGAGGAATTGGTCAAATTCGTCGGCCACCTTTATGAGATGGAGCGCTTCCTGCGGGAAAACATGAGGCACGCCCGCTACCACGACGGCGTGGAGCTGTTCGAGGGGGAGATCCACACCCTGCGGGAGATCTCCCTGCGGGAGGGGATCTCCCAGGCCGAGCTGTCCCAGCGGATGGTCCGCACCAAGGGTGCCACGTCTACCGTGGTGGACAAATTGGAGGGGAAGGGGCTGGTCCGGCGGGTCCGGAGCGACACCCGGTGCCTTCTCTACCTCACGGATCTGGGCCGGCAGGTCCAGCGGGCCCGGGAGATCCAGGAACAGCGGGAGGCGAACCGGGTGGTGGAAGAGCTGCCCGTGGAGCTGGAGGATCTGGCCGTGGCCAACGAGGTGATAGAGGCGCTGCTCTCTTATTGCAGGGACCGCTGCCCTCCCGGCGGCGGGGAGACCAGAAAATAAAAAAGGCGCCCGCCTGGTCCTTCCGGGCGGGCGCCTTTTTATACCTGCCTTCTTCGGCCCGGCGCTTCGCGGCGCTGTGATGTGTCAAAGGATTAGAAATGCGCTTGGCCAAAACTTGCAGGATTGTGAGTTCTGACAAAATGTCGGCGGGCGGGCGAAAAGCCCTTGACAGCGGCGGCCAGTTGGCGGTATACTCCACACAACAGTTGAGAACAAAGGCGTTCCGCTCCTTAAGGGAGGGAACGCCTTTGTTGCGTTTTACAGCTGCGGATTTTGGACGCTTTTGCAAGAAGAAAGGGGTAATCCATCATGGCGTACAGCAAGGAAGACATCGTCCGCATGGTCAGAGAGCAGGATATCGAATTCATCCGGCTCCAATTCACCGATATTTTCGGACAGCTGAAGAATGTGGCCATTACCGCGTCTCAGATCGAGAAGGCCGTAAACAATGAGATCATGTTTGACGGCTCCTCCATCGAGGGATTCACCCGCATCAATGAGTCCGACCAGTACCTCTATCCCGACCTGGACACCTTTGTGGTCTTTCCCTGGCGGCCTCAGCAGGGAAAGGTGGCCCGGCTGATCTGCGACGTATATAACCCCAACGGCACCCCCTTTGACGGCGACCCCCGGGGGGTGCTGAAGCGGGTGCTGAAAAAGGCAGAGGCCATGGGCTACGATTCCTTCTGCGTGGGCCCCGAGGCGGAATTCTTCCTCTTTCAGACCGACGAGGAGGGCAAGCCCACCGTCAAAACAAACGACGAGGCCGGCTACTTTGACCTGGGCCCCCTGGACCACGGGGAGGGCACCCGCCGGGAGATCTGCCTGGCCCTGGAGGAGATGGGCTTCGAGATCGAGGCCAGCCACCACGAGGTGGCGGTGGGCCAGCACGAGATCGACTTCAAATACACCGACGCCCTGCGTACCGCCGACAACATCATGACCTTCAAGCTGGCGGTCAAGACCCTGGCCCAGAAAAACGGGCTCCACGCCACCTTCATGCCCAAGCCCATCTTCGGCATCAACGGCTCCGGGATGCACACCAATATGTCCCTCTTTAAAAACGGAAAGAACGTTTTTTACGACCCCAACGGCGAGAAGGGGCTCTCCAGGGAGTGTTACAGCTTTATCGCGGGGCTCCTCCACCACGTGAAGGGGATGGCCGCCGTCACCAATCCCCTGGTGAACTCCTACAAGCGGCTGGTGCCCGGCTACGAGGCCCCCTGCTACCTGGCCTGGTCGGCCTCTAACCGCTCCGCCCTCATCCGCATCCCCGCCTCCCGGGGGCAGGCCACCCGGGTGGAGCTGCGCTCCCCCGACCCGGCCTGCAACCCCTACCTGGAGCTGGCGGTCTGCCTGGCGGCGGGGCTGGACGGCATCGAGAAGGGCATGACGCCCCCGGCGGAGATCACCGAGAACATCTTCAAAATGGACGCCGGGGCCCGGTCGGCCCACGGGATCGAGGCCCTGCCCGGCACCCTGGAGGAGGCCATCGCCGCCCTCCGGGAGGACCCGCTCATCCTCTCCGCCCTGGGAGAGCACGTGGCGGAGAGCTACATCGAGGGCAAGGAGAAGGAGTGGGACGAGTACCGCACCCGGGTCTCCTCCTGGGAGCGGGAGAAGTACATCATCAACTATTGAGTGCCGCCCGGATTCCGGCCGCTCCTTGGGGAAAAGGAGTTGAAACGTCATGATGGAAAAGGTCATCGTCGCCTTCGAGGGCGACAAAAGCTGCCGGCGGGTCCGGGAGATCCTGGAGTCCGGCGGCGCCGCCTCCTGTATCGTCTGCCGCAGCGCCGCTGAGGTCCGGCGGACGGCAAATAAGCAGCGGGTCACGGTGGTGGTCTGCGGCTACAAATTTCCCGACGGCTCCGCCGAGGAGCTGCTGGCCGACCTGCCCCCCTCCTGCGCCATGCTGATGGTGGCTGACCAGAGCATGCTGGACCTGTGCGGCAGCGACGATATTTTCAAGCTGGCCGCCCCGGTGCGGCGGGAGGACCTGACCGCCTCGGTGCGGATGCTCCTCCAGATGGGGCGGCGGCTGGAGCGGTTCTCCCGCCCCCACCGCAGCGGGGAGGAACGGGCCCTTGTGGAGCAGGCCAAGGCCCTGCTGATGGACCGCAACGAGATGACGGAGGAGCAGGCCCACCGTTTTTTGCAGAAGAAGAGTATGAACAGCGGCGTAAAGCTGGCCGAGACCGCCCGGATGGTCCTGGACAGCCTTTGAGAAAAAGAGCACAGATCACACGGCACTGGACAAGGCGGTCCTGCGGCTGAAAGCGGCGGCTGGGCCAATAGGGCCCGGCCGCCGCTTGTTCTGTTCCCCGGCGGGCCGCTCAGAGAAGGAGAGACTGGAATATGGAGAAATACGGACAAGAGGGGTTCCGGCCGGAGGGGCTGTACCGCCCCTGCTTCGAGCACGACGCCTGCGGCATCGGCGCGGTGGTGGACATCAAGGGGCGCAAAAGCCACCAAACGGTGGACGACGCGCTGAAGATCGTGGAAAAGCTGGAACACCGGGCCGGCAAGGACGCGGAGGGCCGGACCGGCGACGGCGCGGGCATCCTCCTCCAGGTCTCCCACCGCTTTTTTGCGAAGGCGGCGAAGGCGGCGGGCATCCCCCTGGGCGGGGAGCGGGACTACGGCGTGGGGATGTTCTTCTTTCCCCAGGACACCCGGCGGCGGAGCCAGGCAAAGCGGCTCTTCCAGGTGATCGCCGCCAAGGCGGGCATGGACTTCCTGGGTTGGCGGAGGGTGCCGGTGGAGCCCGGCATCCTGGGGCGCAAGGCCCTGGACAAGATGCCCTGCATCGAGCAGGGCTTTGTCCGCCGCCCGGCGGGGGTGGCTCGGGGCCTGGATTTCGACCGGAAACTCTACGTGGCCCGGCGGGAGTTCGAGCATTCGGCGGGGGAGGACACCTACGTCTGCTCCCTCTCCAGCCGCACCGTGGTCTACAAGGGGATGTTCCTGGTGGACCAGCTGCGGAGCTTTTACCGGGACCTCCGGGACGAGGACTACGACAGCGCCCTGGCCATCGTCCACTCCCGCTTCTCCACCAACACCAACCCCGCCTGGGAGCGGGCCCACCCCAACCGGCTGCTGGCCCACAACGGCGAGATCAACACCATCCGGGGCAACGCCGACCGGATGCTGGCCCGGGAGGAGACCATGTCCTCCCCCCTGCTGGAGGGGGAGCTGGAAAAGATCTACCCCGTGGTGGACCCCGGCGGGTCGGACTCGGCCATGCTGGACAACACCCTGGAATTTCTGATGATGGCGGGGATGGAGCTGCCCCAGGCTGTGATGGCCGCCATTCCGGAGCCCTGGGCGGGGGACAAGACCATCTCCCGGACCAAGCGGGATTTCTACCAGTACTACGCCACCCTCATGGAGCCCTGGGACGGCCCCGCCGCCGTCCTGTTCTCCGACGGGGACACGGTGGGGGCGGTGCTGGACCGCAACGGCCTGCGCCCTGCCCGGTGCTATATCACCGACGATGACCGCCTCATCCTGGCCTCCGAGGTGGGGGTGCTGGACCTGCCCCCGGAGCGTATCGTGAAAAAGACCCGGCTCCAGCCGGGGAAAATGCTTCTGGTGGACCTGCGGGAGGGGCGGGTGGTGGACGACGAGGCCCTCAAGGAGGGGTACGCCGCCCGCCAGCCCTACGGGGAGTGGCTGGACGGGAACCTGCTCCACCTCTCCGACCTCAGCATCCCCAACCGGCGGGCCCCCACCTGCGGCCCGGAGGAGCGGCGGCGGCTCCAGACGGCCTTCGGCTATACCGGGGAGGAGATCCGGGGGGTCATCCTGCCCATGGCCCGGGACGGGGCGGAGCCCACGGCGGCCATGGGGGCGGACATCCCCCTGGCGGTGCTGGACCGGGCGGACCGGCCCCTTTTCGAGTACTTCCAGCAGCGCTTCGCCCAGGTGACCAATCCCCCCATCGACGCCGTCCGGGAGGCCTGCGTCACCGACACCACCGTCTATCTGGGGGACGACGGCAACCTCCTGCGGGAGACCCCGGAGAACTGCCGGGTGCTCCAGATCCACAACCCCATCCTCACCACCACCGATATGCTGAAGATCAAGGCCATGGACCGCCCCGGTTTCCGGGTGGAGACGGTGTCCATCCTCTACTACAAAAACACCCCCCTGAAGGGGGCGCTGGAGGCCCTCTTCCTGGCGGTGGACCGGGCCTACCGGAACGGGGCCAATATCGTAGTGCTCTCCGACCGGGGGGTGGACGAGACCCACGCCGCCATCCCCTCCCTCCTGGCCGTGTCCGCCATCGAGCAGTACCTTGTGCGTACCAAGAAGCGCACGGCGGTGTCCATCCTGCTGGAGTCCGCCGAGCCCAGGGACGTCCACCACTTCGCCGCCCTCCTGGCCTACGGGGCCAGAGCGGTCAACCCCTACCTGGCCCAGGAGACCATCGGGGCCCTCATCGACGAGGGCCTGCTGGACAAGGAGCCCCAGGCCGCCGTGGACGACTACAACGCCGCCGTGCTCCACGGCATCGTGAAGATCGCCTCCAAGATGGGGGTCTCCACCCTCCAGTCCTACCAGTCCGCCCAGCTCTTTGAGGCCGTGGGCATCCGAAAGGATGTGGTGGACGCCTATTTCACCAACACGGTGTCCCGGATCGGCGGCATCGGGCTGGAGGAGATGGGGGCCATGGTGGACCGCCGCCACTCCCGGGCCTTCGACCTTTCTGACCCGGAGGAGGGGGGCTGGACGGGGAAGGAGGACCACCTCTACGACCCCCAGACCGTCCGCCTGCTCCAGGAGTCCGTCCAAAAAGGAGAATACGGGCTGTTCAAGCAGTATACCGCCCTGGTGGACGGCAAGGAGAAGCGCCACACCCTGCGGGGCCTGCTGGAATTCCGCCGAGGGGCGGCCCCGCTGCCCCTAGAGGCGGTGGAGTCCGTGGAGTCCATCGTCCGCCGCTTCAAGACCGGGGCCATGAGCTACGGCTCCATCTCCCAGGAGGCCCACGAGTGCCTGGCCCAGGCGATGAACGGGCTGGGGGGCGGCTCCAACTCCGGGGAGGGGGGCGAACCGGCCCGGCGGGCGGGGACGGATCGGAACTCGGCCATCAAGCAGGTGGCCTCCGGCCGCTTCGGCGTGACGGGCGCCTACCTGCTCAGTGCGGAGGAGATCCAGATCAAGATGGCCCAGGGGGCCAAGCCGGGGGAGGGGGGGCACCTGCCCGCTGGGAAAGTCTATCCCTGGATCGCCCGCTGCCGCCACGCCACCCCCGGCGTGGCCCTCATCTCCCCGCCGCCCCACCACGATATCTACTCCATCGAGGACCTCTCCCAGCTCATCTACGACCTCAAGTGCGCCAACCGCCGGGCCCGCATCTCCGTGAAGCTGGCCAGCGAGGCGGGGGTGGGCACCGTGGCCGCCGGGGTGGCCAAGGCGGGGGCCCAGGTGATCCTGATCTCCGGCTATGACGGGGGCACCGGCGCCGCCCCCAGAAGCGCCATCCAGGGGGCGGGCCTTCCCTGGGAGCTGGGCCTGGCCGAGGCCCACCAGACCTTGATGGCCAACGGCCTGCGGTCCCGGGTGGCCCTGGAGGCCGATGGGAAGCTCATGACCGGCCGGGACGTGGCTGTAGCCTGTATGCTGGGGGCGGAGGAGTTCGGCTTCGCCACCGCCCCGCTGGTGGCTCTGGGGTGCGTCATGTGCCGCTCCTGCGCCCTGGACACCTGTCCCGTGGGCATCGCCACCCAGGACCAGGCCCGGCGGGAGCGCTTCCGGGGCAGGCCGGAATACGTGGCGAATTTCATGGGCTTCGTGGCCCAAGAACTGCGGGAGATCATGGCGGAGCTGGGAGTGCCCACGGTGGACGACCTGGTGGGGCGGGCCGACCTGCTCCGCCCCCGTCCCGGCACAGGGGGCAGGGTGGACCTGTCCGCCCTGCTGGAAAACCCCTGGCGGGGTGGCGGGGCGAAGGAGCGGTTCGACCCCGCCGACGCCTTCGACTTCCATCTGGAGGAGACGGCGGACCTGCGGGTCTTGAAGCCGGCGCTGGGCCCCGCCCTGGAGCGGGGCGAGCCCGCCGCCGCGGCCCTCCGGGTGTCCAGCACCGACCGGGCCCTGGGGACGCTGCTGGGATCCGAGATCACGGCCCTCCACGGCGATTCCCTGGCGGAGGATACCTTTGTGGTGAACTGCGCCGGGGGCGGGGGACAGTCCTTCGGAGCCTTCCTTCCCAAGGGGCTCACCCTGGTGCTGGAGGGGGACGCCAACGACTACCTGGGCAAGGGCCTCTCCGGGGGCAAGCTGGTGGTCTATCCGCCCCGGGGGAGCCGGTTCGAGGCGGAGGAAAACATCATCGCCGGCAACGTGGCCCTCTACGGGGCCACCTCTGGGAAGGCCTTCCTCCGGGGGACGGCGGGGGAGCGCTTCTGCGTGCGCAACTCCGGCGCCTGGGCTGTGGTGGAGGGCGTGGGCGACCACGGCTGCGAGTACATGACGGGGGGCAGGGTGGTGATCCTGGGCCCCACCGGGCGCAATTTTGCCGCCGGGATGAGCGGTGGCGTGGCCTACGTGCTGGATGAGGACCGGGACCTCTACCTGCGGCTGAACAAGGAGCTGGTCTCCATGGAGCCCGTCGCCGGAGCGGGGGACGCCGCCGAGCTGAGGGCCCTCATCGAAGAGCACGTGGCCGCCACCCGGTCCCGGCGTGGCCGGGAGATCTTGGAGCGGTTCGAGGAGTACCTGCCGAAGTTCAAGAAGGTGGTCCCCTTCGACTACGCCCGGATGCTGCGTGCCATCGCCCGGCATGAGGCGGAGGGCCTGTCCCGGGAACAGGCCGAGATGGAGGCGTTCCGTGAGGCGGCCCAGGGCCATACCCATGACCGGGACGGCGAACCGGATGCCCGTGGAGGGGTTCGGGGATGACGGGGCGGAAGGCCGAAGGGTTATGACTCTATGGAAGGATTGATTAGGCCCGCGATTCGCAAAAATTCATCCGCCATGGCTTCCGGCGTTTCCTTCGTTCCATGTTCCAGCCAGTGGAGCATCATGTTATAAAAGGCCCCTGAAAAATAGTAAAGCTCGTATTTCGATATGGAATTGACCGGCATATCTCCATAGGCGTCGATCTCACAGTCGGTAATGATGTCCAACAGCGTGACCGACATCTTGGCGCGGTGAAAGGCCAAAACGATCTCGGCGTTTTCCCGGTAGAACCGGAATTTGTACAGCATGGCCTCCCGGCTGTGAAAATCCTCGCTCCGGCACCCGTTTCCCTCATGGTAGCGCGCCGCCATGCACTGGATGCCATAATCGATCAGTTCTTCCACAGACTTGAAATTGCGGTAAAAGGAGGCCCGGGCGACGCCCGACTTTTCAATCAGCTCCGTAACGGTCAGCTTGGACCAGTCCTTGTGCCCCGCAAACTCGATCAGCGCGGAAAACAGGCGGTCCTTCACTCTTTCATTGGCCGCTTTTCTTTTGTCCATGATACAATTCCCCTCGATTTGTCTCAGGTTGGCGCATTGACAGCCAGACAATATATGATACAATATGTATCATATTGGACGGTTTCTTTTTTGTCAAGCGTCAAGAGGAGGACAATATGGTTTTGTATTTCAGCGGGACCGGAAACAGCCAGTTCGCGGCGCTCCGGCTGGCGGAGGGGATCGGGGACAATGAAGTGGTTTCGATCAACCGCCATTTGAAAGAGGGAAAGCATGCAGCCCTTCGCTCGGAGCGTCCGCTGGTCTTTGTGGCCCCGACTTACTGCTGGCGCATGCCCAAGGTTGTGGAGCGGTGGATCATGGACACCGGTTTTGAGGGCTGTCAAGACGCCTACTTTGTATTGACCTGCGGCGGCGACTGCGGAAACGCCGCCGCTCACGCGGAAAAGCTGTGCGCAAAGAAGGGCCTGCGGTTTTGCGGGCTGGCTTCGGTGGTCATGCCGGAGAACTATTTGGCTCTTTTTCCCACGCCTGATGAGGCGGAATGCCGGTCGATCATGGGCCGCGCGCTGCCGCAGATCGCCGGGGTGGCGGAACGGATCAGGGCCGGCCAGTGCTTTCCCAAGCCCTCCGTGTCCCTTGTAAGCAGGTTGGAAAGCGGCCCGGTCAATCCGCTGTTTTACGCCTTTTGCGTACATGATAAGGGGTTTGCCGTTTCAGAGCGATGTGTTTCCTGCGGAAAATGCGCCGCCCGGTGTCCCTTGAACAACATCGAACTGGTGGCGGGGAGACCCACGTGGCGGGGGAACTGCACGCACTGCATGGCGTGTATCGGCGGCTGCCCCACAGCGGCAATCACATACAAGGCAAAATCCGGGGCGCGGAATCAATACTATATCATGGACGATACCTTGTGCTGGGAAAGCGGGGAACAGGAGCGTTGAAGAAAAAACACATTATCCGGATCGACTCTGAAAAATGTATTGGATGCGGCCTGTGCCGGGCGGACTGCCCGGCGGGCAATCTTTTGGTGAAAAACGGAACGGCCAGGGTTTTGACGCAGGACTGCATCCTGTGCGGGCACTGCGTGGCGGTCTGTCCCAAGGCCGCCGTCTCCATCACGGGCTTTGACGCGCCGCCGGAGGAGATCGGGGGGCCCGCCCCGCTGGATCCCGGGGCGCTGCTTGACGCCCTCAAGACCAGAAGGAGCATCCGGCAGTTTACGGCCCGGCAGGTCGAGCCGGATCTCATCGCGCGGATCATCGAAGCCGGACGCCTGACGCCGACCGGCGGAAACGCCCAGGACGTCTCGTTCCTTGTGCTGAGGGATGAGATGGAACAAATGGAGCGGTTGGCGGTGCGCCTGTTTCGGCGGATTCTTCCACTGGCGAAACTGGCGAGCGCCATGGCTGGGCGCATGACGATTGACGACCACTTCTTCTTCAAAAAGGCGCCTGCGGCAATCGTCGTTGTGTCGCGGGATAAGGTGAATGGAGCCCTTGCCGCGGCCAATATGGCGCTGATGGCGGAGGCCTGCGGACTGGGCGTGCTGTACAGCGGATTTTTCTGCATGGCTGCCGGTCATTCCCGCCCGCTGCGTAAGGCGCTGGGCCTGGGGCGCGGGGAGAAGGCCGTTGCCACCTTGGTGCTTGGCTATTCCGGCGTCACCTATCACCGCACCGCACAAAAAGAGGCGGCTTCCATCCGGTGGTTTTGATTGGAACAGCGTTTTCACGATCTGCTTTTGTCATAGGATAACTGTCAACCCGGCGGCCGGGCTGTGACAGAGAAGGCCCCCGCCGCCTGGATTGAGGTCCGGGCGGCGGGGGCGCTTTTATTCCGTGATCTGCTCCATGGTTACGCTCTCGATATGGTGGCCCAAATCTTCCAGCTTCCGCTGGATCTTGTTCTGCGTCACGCCCGTATCGTCGAAGTCGACGGATATCTGGTTCTTCGCGCTGTTTATGCTGACAGACATAACGCCCGGAAGGGCATCCAGACCGCGCTTCAGCTCTTTGGAATCGTGCTTGCCGGCAATTTTGCCCACCGAAAAGTAAGCGCTGCTGTGTGACATGATTTTCACCCCGGAGTTAGTATTTCCGGGATGGGCCGACTTTTATGACACCAAAAAACGTTTCGTTTCAGCGGTGACGGCGTAGCGGGCATAGATCTCCGGCCGCTCCTCTTTGAGAGACTTCGTGTCCAGACGGACGCTGGACACCGTCTGCCAGGAGATTTTGTAATCGGTGGTCATGATTTGCTCCACGCCGCGGCGCAGCATCTCCTCCTTCACTTCGGATTGGATGGCGTCAATGTTGTGCTGAAGTTCTTCCACCTCCCGTTTATACTTTTTCAATTCCTTTATTTTTGAGTTCAACACCTCGTCAGTCACGATACCAACTCCCATCAGTTTCAGATGCTAAACTGTATGAGGGGGCCCGGCCTTTGATGCGAACTGGCGTGCTCCGAAGGACCGAATAGGGGAAAGCGCATACTCTGTCCCCGTGTTCAGCCCCGGAGCCGGGGCCGTCAAAGAGACGCAGACGGAGCTGGACAGGGAAGAGAAACGATGAAACAAAAAGCCCCCCGCCGCCTGAAAGAGAATCCAGGCGGCGGGGGCTTTTTGCTTCATTCCTGCGGCGTGGGGAGCATATGGCGGCAACGCCTGCCGCAAAGCATGGAAAAACCCTTGCTGCCACTCATTTCCTTAGTGACAGCAAGGGTTCCGGTTCTGGCGGAGTGGGAGGGATTCGAACCCTCGAGCCGTGTTAGCGGCTACACGATTTCCAATCGTGCTCGTTATGACCACTTCGATACCACTCCAGATATTTACGTGGACAGCGAAAATTATTATAACAGATTTCCGGGAATAGTCAAGGCCTAAATCAAAAAAAGAGGAATTGACAAGAAAATACAGTATAGTTATAATTATAACGGTTTTATTTGAAACAGGAAGTGAGCACATGCGGGAAATGCTGCAATATGCCAGCCGGTTCCGGCGGCTGTACCAAAAGAGTTTTCAACCTCTGGGGGAGGAGTGGGGGCTGTCCCAGCTGGAGATGGACATGCTCCTTTTTCTGCACAACAACCCGGAGCGGAACACCGCCCGGGATATGGTGGCCCTGCGAGGCTTCGCCAAGTCCAACGTCTCCACGGCGGTGGACGCCCTGGAGCGGGACGGCTGGCTGAGGGTGGCCCCCGATCCGGACAGCAGGCGGATGAAGCGGCTCTTCCTTCGACCGGAGCGGCAGGCGGCGGTGACGGCCATGGCCCAGTGCCAGGAGCGGTGCTTTTCCGCGGTCCTGGCGGGCTTTACCAAGGAGGAGCTGGCGGGGCTGCGGGAGCTGATGCTCCGGCTGGACGCCAACGTCCGGCATGCGCTGGGAGAGCTGGAACAGAAGGGCGGCCGCTGAGATGGGATACACCTTTGTCATCTGTTTCATCGCCGGTATCGGGGCCGGGCTGGGCACCGGCTTTGCCGGGATGAGCGCGGCGGCAGTGATCAGCCCCATGCTGATCACCTTTCTCCACATGGAGCCCTATACGGCGGTGGGGATCGCGCTGGCCAGCGACGTGCTGGCCAGCGCCGTATCGGCCTATACCTACGGCAGGAACAAGAACCTGGACGTGCGCAACGGCCTTGTGATGATGGCCTCCGTCCTCTGCTTCACCCTGGTGGGGAGCTATGTTTCCAGCCTGGTGCCGGGGACCGCCATGGGGGGCTTTTCCACCTGCATGACCCTGCTGCTGGGGATCAAATTCATCGTGCGGCCCGTTATGACCACCAAGGAGAACATGAAAGCGGTGGAGCCGAGGAAGCGGTTTATCCAGTCGGTGCTCTGCGGGGCCGTGGTAGGCTCCATCTGCGGCTTTGTGGGCGCGGGGGGCGGCATGATGATGCTCCTCATCCTCACCAGCGTTCTGGGCTATGAGCTGAAGACCGCCGTGGGGACCAGCGTGTTCATCATGACCTTTACCGCCTTTACCGGGGCTGCCAGCCATTTTGCCATCGGGGGCGCCCCCGACCTGTGGAGCCTGGTCTTCTGCGTGCTGAGCACCCTCCTGTGGGCCAGAGTGGCCGCCCGGTTTGCCAACAAGGCTGATCCCATCGTCCTCAACCGGGCCACCGGCGTAGTCCTCACCGTCCTGGGCGCGGCCATTTTGGCGGTGAACTATCTGAGCTGAGAGATACGAAAAAGAGCGGGAGGCCCATATGGGCCTCCCGCTCTTTGCGCGCCGGGCGATGGGACCGGCGGCGGTCAATCATCGTCGTCGTCATCCTCGTCCCGGCCGTGGCGGTCTTTTTTTCCGTTATCGTCGTCCTGGCCGTCCCAGCCGTCGTCTCTATCCTCGTCGTCATCATCCCGGTCATCGTTTCTGTCCTTATCGTCATCCTCCCTGTCATCGTCCCAGTCTTTCTCGTTGTCGTCCTGGTCATCGTCTCTGTCCTCATCATCGTCATCCCGGTCGCCGTCCGCATCCTCCAGCCGCTCTTCCAGGTCCTCCGCCAGGTCCCGCAGCTGTTTGACGCTCATCGTCTGGAGCCTGCCGGGATCCAGGGTGGGGTCAAGGGAGAGCAGGTAATTGATCCAAAAATTCTTGCCGTTGGAGGGATCCGGCCTGGGCGTCGGCGCAGGTGAGGGAGGCGGCTCCGGCGCAGCGGTGGGCCGGGGCGTCGGGGTGGGCTGGGGTACCGGGGTGGGAGCGGGCGTTGGCGCGGGGGTGGAAACGGGGGCCTGAGTGGGGACGGGCGTGGGCATTGGCACGGCCTCCTGAGAGGAGGCCGGCGGGGCGGGAGACGGAGAGGCGGGTGTGGTGGAGATGGTGACGCTCTGATCCTCCGGAAGGGCGCTGAGCACGTCCTGGGAGACCCGCTCCTCCAGGGAGAGGGCACGGCTGGCGCTGGCGGCGGATACCGTGATGTGGACCGTGCCGGTGCCGTCCACAAAATAATCGTGCTGTACGATGGAGCCGATGATGGCGCTGACGGCGGTGTCCAGATCCACGTTTTTCAGCTCCAGCGTGCTGAGAATGGCTTCCCCGTCGGCATTGAGGGCCTTCGCCTCCAGGACCCGGTCCAGCAGATTGGTGGTCAGCTCAATGCTGGGGTTGACCTGGATCCCAATGCGGGCGGCGGGGTGGTAGTAACCCGCCACCCCGCCGCACAGGAGGGCCAGGCAGAGCCCGGCGGCCACGGCCAGCCGCCGCGGGACGCCGGAGCGGCGGACGGCGGGACGTTCTTCCCGCGGGAAAAGGCTCTCGTAATAGGCGGGGGAGGTGAGGGGGGCCGAGGCGGCGGCCTGGCGCAGATCGGGGAGGGATTGGTCCACCCCCCGGGCGAGCAGCTCCTCCAGCGCCCGGTTATTTCGTTTTTTCACGCAGGTCCACCTCCTCGTCTGCCGCCTCCAGCTGGCGGCGCAGTTTTCGCAGGGCCCGGTTGTACTTGGAGAGCACGGTGGACAGCGGCCGCCCCAGCATCGCGGCGATCTCCCGGTGCTTCAGGCCGGAGACGGCGTGGAGGAGCACGATCTCCCGCTCCTGCCCGTCCAGGATCCGCAGGGCCTCCCGCAGGGCCAGGGCGGCGGTGGGGTCGCTGTCGTCGGCCAGCTCCAGCGGGGGGAGGTCCTCCAGAGGGGCCTCCCGCCCCGACCGGCGCTGCTGCATCCGGACGGCGTTGCGGGCGATGGTGAAGATCCAGGCCAGGGGCTTGCCCTGGGGGCGGTACTGCCCCGCGCAGGTGCGGATGGCCAGATAGGTGTCCATCATGGCGTCCTGGGCGTCCTGGGAATTGCGGGTCAGGGAGAGGGCGAAGGCGTAGAGGGAGCGGGCGGTCAGGCGGTAGAGGGCGTCAAAGTCCTCCGCCCGCCCCTGGGCCACCCCCAGGAGGAGCCGTTCACAGGCCCCGTCGGAGAGGGCATCCCGCGCCCGGGCGGAGGCGGATTCCATGGCCAGCCAGAGCATCACGCGCGCATCCCTCCTCAAACAACTGACTTTTTCTCAGTGTATCAGAATCGGGACGCCTCCGCAATCCCCCGCGCGCTTGGAAAGAGGGCGGGCCGCTGTGGGCCCGCCCCCATGGCGCGGAGGGATCAATCGTCGTCTTCGTCGTCCCAGCCCTTGTGCCAGCCGCGGTCGTGATGGTCGTCGTCCCAGTCGTCGTCGATGCCCGCCTTCTCCAGGAAATCCTCGGCCTTATCCAAGGTGTCCTCGGCCTTGTCCAGATCCCGGAGCAGCTCCCATCTGGCCTGGCGGCCCAGCTTGGAGCTGTCCTCAATGGCGTCCTCCAGGTGGTCGATCTCATCGGAGAGGGCCTCCACCTGGGACATCAGGGCCCGGCCGGAGTCGGTGTCGCCGGAGTGGGAGGTGAAGTGGTCCCGGCACTGGACGAACAGGGCGTCGGTGCGGTCCCTGAGGGCGGCGATCTGGTTGGAATAGGCCTCGGTATCCTGATTGGCCCAGCTGTCGTCGGGCTTGGACTGGGAACCGGTCCAGCCGGCCTGGGCCTGGTCCAGGGTCGCCTTATAGTCCTTGCAGGCGATGTCCAGCACGTCGGCGGCGGCCACCAGCTCGTTATACTCCGCGTAGCTGATGGCGGACTGGCGCAGGCTGTCGTTCAGGGCGATCTGGAGGGCGGTGACGTCACTGCGGAAGGTTTTCCAGTCCTCCCGGGCGTTGGCGTCGGCGGTCTTCCAGGCGTTGTAGTCCTTGGCGGAGGCGGCGGAGTCCACCAGCCTCTTCAGCGCGGCCCGGTCCTTCTCCAGATGGTCGGCCTCGGCCCGAAGGGTCTGGTAGGTGCTTCCGGCGTCAATGCCGTACTTGGAGATCAGGTCCTTGGCCAGCGTGACCAGACGGCTGTCCAGGGTGTTCATCCGGTCGTTCAGGGCGTCCCGCTGGGCCTTGGTCAAAAGCTCCAGCCGGTAGGCCTCGCTCAGGTCCACCTGCATCTCCCGCAGGTCGTCCACCAGGGACAGGCGGCGGTCCTCCAGGCGGCGGTAGATGGTCAGGTTCTCGCCGTAGGTCCCGGCCTTATCGGCGGCGTCACGGTCGGCGATGAGATTGACGTAGCGGGCCTCCAGCTTCTCCGCCCGGCGAGTCAGGGCGCCGGCGGTCAGCTCCTCGGGCGGGGTCTCGGTCTTGGGGCTCAGGGATACGGTCTGGGTCTTGGAATCCCAGAGGACCTCCTGGTCCAGCAGCCCGCCGATGGCCCGGATGGGCAGGTAGGTGGAGCCGCCGTATTCGATGGGGTAGACCACGTCGCCGTTTTTGTCGTACATGGTCTGTTTCTCGCCGTTGACTTCCACGCTGATGTCGGGACGCAGGGTGGCGGTGATGGACTGGATGCCGGTGGCCGCCGCGGCGCCCAGGGTCAGGGCCCCGGCCAGCAGGCAGACGGCGGCGGGGGTGCGCATAGAGATCCGTTTCATAGTGATACCATCCTTTCAGATCGTGTGGTTCGTGTGGGGAGCCGGTTTTCCGTCTCTGCCCTGATAATGCGGGAGGGGGCCCTTTTATCGCGGGTATTTGAAAAATATTTTAAAGTTTTGCGGGACACAAAAAAGACCGCCCGAAGGCGGTCTTTTCAAAGGGGGATCAGCCGGGACAGCCGGACTCCCGTTTCTCCCGGTTTTTCCGGTCGATCCAGCCGGTGGAGGCATCCATGGCCGCCCGGCAGGCATTGGTCTGGTCCAGGGCGTTGAGCATGACGAAGTCGTGGATCATCCCGCGGAAACGGATGGAGGCCACGTCTACCCCGGCCAGACGGAGCTTGTCGGCGTAAGCCTCCCCCTCGTCCCGCAGCACGTCGCACTCGCCGTTCAGGATCATGGCGTCGGGCAGGCCCTCCAGGTCTTGAAGGGAGGCGCGCAGGGGGGAGGCGGTGATCTGGCGGCGGGCGGCCTCCGAGGGGGCGTACTGGTCCCAGAACCACTGCATCCCCGCCCGGTAGAGGTAAAAGCCGGAGGCGAACTCCCGGTAGGAGGGTGTGTCGAAGGAGGCGTTGGTGACGGGGTAGTAGAGCAGCTGCTTGTGGATGGCGGGGCCCTGGCGGAATTTGGCCATGAGGGTCATGACAGCGGCCATGTTCCCGCCCACGCTGTCCCCGGCCACAGTGAGGGTGGCGGGGTCGAACTGGAATCCGGCCAGCTCGGCCAGCCGGGGAAGCTGACAGAGGATGGAGTAGCACTGTTCGATGGCGGTGGGGTACCGGGCCTCGGGGGAGAGGCTGTACTCCGGGAAGATGACGATGGAACGGGTCCGCCCGGCCAGCTCCCGCACCAGCTTTTCGTGGGTGCGGAGATTGCCGAAGACCCAGCCCGCGCCGTGGATGTAAAAGATGACGTCCGCGGGGGTCCGGGTCTCCTCCGGGGTGACGACATACACGGGCAGACGGCCCCAGGGTCCGGTGTCCGCGTGATAGCTGTCGATCTTGGCGGGCCACATGGGGACCGGGGAGGCCTGGGCGGCGTCCAGGGCGGCCCGCCCCTGCTCCGGCGGGAGCTGGAAGATGAGCGGCGGCTTGGCGTTCTCCACGCAGACCTGCACGGCGGCCGGCTCCAGGAGCGCGTATTTTCGGATATTCAAGACGGTTCCCTCCCGATTTCAAATCACAATGACATACCCATTGTATTCCGGGAAAAGGGGAGGGGTGTTTTGAAAATGCTGGCTCAGAAGAGGGCCGAAATGCCCTTGGCGATCCGCTCCGGGACGTCTTTGAAATGTCCGCCCTGGTTCCACTCCAGGGTCACGGGGACGCCTTGGGCCTGGAGCAGCCCGGCGGCCTGGCGGGTGCGCTCCTCCACCGACGCCAGCCGGGGGTTCCCGGCCGCCTTCTCCCGGTCGCCCAGGGAGAGGACCACTTTTTCCAGCGGCCTGGGAAAGGTGTGGGTCTCCATGTACGTCACAAATCCGTCGAACCAGAGGGAGCCGGACAGGCTGGCCGCCCGGTCAAAGAGGTCCCCCTGGTAGACCGCCCACAGGGCGAACAGCCCGGCCAGGGAGTAGCCCGCGATGCCCCGGGAGCGGGGGAGGAACCCCAATTCCCCCTCCACGGCGGGGAGAAGGCGGCGGGTCAGTTCCTCCAGAAAGAGAGGGGCGCCCCCGCCGAAGTCCTTTCCCCCGCGAAAGGCCCGTGGGGCGGGCCAGGGGGAGAGGTCCCTCTCCCAGTCCATGCCGCTCACCGCGGCCAGGGCGGGCCTGGGCTCCGGGAGGAGCCGCCAGACCTCCTCCGCCTCCCGGGGAGAGAGAGGGCAGTACACAAGATCCCGGCTGTCGGGAGCCTGAAAAAGGCGGACCGTATAGGGGGAGAGCTCCATCATTTTTTCCATATCAGATCAGCACCCCGTCACAGTGGTCGATCTCGTGCTGGATGATCTGGGCCGTCCAGCCGGTGAAGGTTTTCAGCCGGATCTGGAAATCCTCGTTCTGGTACCGCACCTTGATGGAGCGGTACCGCCTGGCCCGGCGGACGCCGGGGAGGGAGAGGCACCCCTCCTCCGCCTCATAGGGGCCGGAGCGTTTGACGATCTCCGGGTTGAACATGAGGAGATAGCTCCCCTCGTTGTCGAAGGCGATGATGCGCCTGGATACCCCGATCATATTGGCGGCCATCCCCACGCATCCTCCGGCGTTGGAGCGCAGGGTATCCAGCAAATCCTCCGCCGCGGCGCGGTCCGCCTGGGTGGCGGGGGAGGAGGGGAGGGCGAGAAAAAGGGGGTCTTTCATGATGTCTCTGACCATGGCGTTTCCTCCGTTTGTCTGGTATGATATCTGATTCTACCACATATCCCGGATTTGGGGTAGGGCCGTCCCCCGGCGGCCCGCCCTTCTCTTTCCGGCGGTTTTGTGGTATGATATCCACCACGAGAGAAGGAGCTGATCGCCATGGAGCAGGAGCACAAGCGCCGCGTCCGCTATCAGGGGACCCACCCCCGGAACTTTCAGGAGAAATACAAGGAGCTGAACCCCGAGAAGTACCGGTCCGACGTGGAGAAGATCATCCAAAGCGGTAAGACCCCCGCCGGGATGCATATCCCCATCATGGTGGAGGAGATTTTGGACGTGCTCCAGATCCAGCCGGGCATGACGGGCTATGACGCCACCCTGGGCTACGGCGGCCACACCCGGAAAATGCTGGAGCAGCTCCAGGGGCAAGGCCATCTCTACTCCACCGACGTGGACCCGGTGGAGTCGGAAAAGACCCGGGCCCGTCTGGCGGAGCTGGGGTACGGCCCTGAGATATTGACCATCCGCCGCATGAACTTCTCCCAGGTGGATCAGGTGGCCCCCGGTGAGGCCTTTGATTTCGTCCTGGCGGACCTGGGGGTCTCCTCCATGCAGATCGACGATCCCGGGCGGGGCTTTACCTTCAAGCGGGACGGCCCCCTGGACCTGCGGCTGGACCCCACCACCGGCATCACCGCCGCCCAGCGGCTGCGGGAGCTGGACGAGGAGGAGCTGACGGCCCTGCTGGTGGAGAACGCCGACGAGCCCTACGCCGAACGGATCGCCAAAGGCGTCCTGGGGACCCTCAAGGGGGGCGGGCGCGTGGAGACCACCCGGCAGCTGGCGGCCATTGTGGAGGAGGCCCTCTCATTCCTGCCCCAGGCGGAGCGGAAGGAGGCGGTGAAGAAGTCCTGCCAGCGGACCTTCCAAGCCCTGCGCATCGACGTCAACAGCGAGTTCGAGGCGCTGTACGCCTTTTTGGAGAAGCTGCCCGGCGTGCTGAAGAGCGGGGGCCGGGCGGCGGTGCTGACCTTCCACTCCGGAGAGGACCGGCTGGTAAAAAAGGCCTTCAAGCAGCACTTGCGGGAGGGGCTCTACCGGGAGATCGCAGGGGACGTCACCCGCCCCTCCGCCCAGGAGTGCTTTCAAAACCCACGGGCCCGTTCCACCAAGCTGCGCTGGGCTGTCAGGGCATAGGGGCAAAAAGAAAAGGGGCCCGGAGCGAGATGCGCTCCGGGCCCCTTTTTTGAGGCGGCTTTGATGGGATGCCCCGGCATGAGCCGAAGCCCCGCCCGGGAGCGGTCTCAGGGGGTTTCGTCCAGAAGCCGCTCCAGAGTCGCGGCGAAGGCGCGGTCCTGGTCCGGCCCACGGCGGGCGGGGCCTTTCAGGCGCCCGCCGGCACGGCTGATCTTTTGAAAGGTGTGCCGGGCCAGCAGCAGGGCGTCGATGTTGCCGGAGGTATATTCCATGCCGTTCTGGTCCAGGGCCCTGGCCCGCCGGGCCAGGCACATGGCCGCCAGGCCGTGATCCTGGGTGACGGCGATATCTCCGGGCCGCAGGAGGTTTACCAGGGCGAAATCCACGCTGTCCGCCCCCTTGGATACGGTGAGGGTGGCGGCCCCGGGCTTTTCAAAGACGTGGGAGGTATCGCAGAGGATGAGGCATTCCACCCCTCGTCTGCGGGCGATGGACAGGGTCAGGTCCACCACGGGACAGCCGTCGGCGTCGATCAAAATGCGCATGGGCCTCATCCTCTCCTGAAAATCCGGGTCAATCCAGTTCATCCAGCCGGTCCAGGATCTCGTCGGCCAGATCCTCCAGCTCCTCGTGGCGGTCGCCCCAGATCTCGTATTCCTCACTCTCCATGTCCCCGGGCTCCTCTTCGTCCAGCCGGGCGATCTGGGCCCGGACATCCCGCAGAAAAGCGGACAGCCCCTCCCTGTCCATGCTGTCCAGGCCGGGGGTCTGAGCGTATTGGCTGAAGTCGATGATGTCTGCCATGTTGGCGCCTTCCTTTCCCTGAGTGGAAATGTGTCCCTATCATAATACCACAGGAGCGGGGAAAAAGGGCCCCGCCTCTTATTTCCGTGAAACGGGTTATACTAAAGTCTGTCTTTAAGGCAACTGAGCGGAAAGAGAGGACCGGAAAATGAAAGAAGGAACCGTCCACCCCAAATCCCTATGGAGCGCTTCCGTCACGCCGCGAAGGTTCGAAAGCCTGAACGGGGACCTGAAGGTCCAGGTCCTTGTGATCGGCGGAGGCATGGCGGGAGTCCTGTGCGCCTATATGCTCCAGCGGGCCGGGGTGGCCTGCGCCCTGGTGGAGGCGGACACCGTCTGCGGCGGGGTCACCAAAAACACCACCGCCAAGATCACCTCCCAGCACGGGCTCATCTATCACAAGCTGGTCAAGCGGTTCGGCCCGGAGACGGCGGCGCTGTACCTCCGGGCCAATCAGGAGGCCCTGCGGGCCTATGGAGAGCTCTGCGAGGGCATCGACTGCGATTTTGAGCGGCGGAACGCCTTCGTCTATTCCCTGGACGATCCCCAGGCCGTTGAGGACGAGATGGAGGCCCTCCGGCGGCTGGACTTTCCCGCGGAGTTTGTGGGCCAGCTCCCCCTGCCCTTTCCCGTGGCGGGCGCCGTCCGGTTCCCGGATCAGGCCCAGTTCAATCCGCTGAAATTTGTCCACGGGATCACCGAAGGGCTGGAGATCTACGAGCACACCATGGTGCGGGAGGTGGCGGGACACAGGGCGGTCACGGACCGGGGCACCATCACGGCGGAACAGATCATCGTGGCGACCCACTTTCCCTTTCTCAATCTGCGGGGCAGCTACTTTTTGAAGCTGTACCAGCACCGCTCCTATGTGATTGCCCTGGAGGGCGCACCGGACGTGGGAGGCATGTACGTGGACGACGCCCTCAAGGGGATGTCCTTCCGCAATTTTGAACATTTACTGCTCATTGGGGGCGGAGACCACCGCACGGGGAAGAGCGGGGGGAACTGGGAGGAGCTCAGCCGGTTCGCCGCCCGCCATTATCCCAACGCCAAGGAGCGGTACCGCTGGTCCACCCAGGACTGCATGACGCTGGACGACGTGCCGTATATCGGCCGCTATTCCAAAAATACGCCGGGGCTGTATGTGGCCGCCGGCTTCAACAAATGGGGCATGACCTCCTCCATGGCGGCCGCCCTGGTGCTGACCGATCTGATCACGGGGAAGGAGAACCCCTATGCCGGGGTGTTTTCCCCCTCCAGGAGCATGCTCCGGCCCCAGCTGGCGCTCAACGCTATGGAGGCCGCGGTGGACCTGCTGACCCCCACGGCCCCACGCTGTCCCCACATGGGATGCGCGCTGAAATGGAACGGGGCGGAGCGCTCCTGGGACTGCCCCTGCCACGGCTCCCGCTTCAGGGAGGGGGGAAAACTGATCGACAACCCGGCCACGGGCGGCATCCGGCCCCGCCGCCCGTAAGGGCCCTGGGGGGAACCCTCAGCGGGCCCTCAGCTGCCAAAAAGCCACGGCGCTGGCCGCCGCCACGTTTAGGGAATCCACCTGGTGGGACATGGGGATGCACACGGTGTAGTCGCAGGCGGCGATGGTGCGCTCCGACAGGCCGTCCCCCTCGGTGCCCAGGACGATGGCCAGCTTTTCCTCCGCCATGAGCCGGGGGTCCTCGATGCTGACGGCGGTATCGCTGAGGGCCATGGCGGCTGTCTGGAAGCCCAGCGCCCGCAGGCGGTCGATCCCTGGCCGGGGCCAGTGGGCAGGCTCGCTGCCGATGCGGGTCCACGGGATCTGGAACACGGTGCCCATGCTGACCCGCACCGCCCGCCGGTGCAGGGGGTCGCAGCAGGTGGGCGTGACCAGCAGGGCGTCCACGTGCAGCGCCGCGGCGGAGCGGAAGATGGCGCCCACGTTGGTGGGGTCCACGATGCCCTCCAGCACCGCCACCCGGCGGGCCCCGGCGCACAGCGCCTCAACGCCGGGCAGCGGGGGGCGGCGCATGGCGCACAGCACGCCTCGGGTCAGGGGGTAGCCGGTGAGCTGGGCCAGCAGGTCCCGCCCGGCGGTATAGACGGGGGCCTCTCCGCAGCGGGCCAGGATGTCCCGGGCCGGTCCGTCGATCTGCCTGCGCTCCATCAAAAGGGAGACGGGTTCGTACCCGGCGTCCAGGGCGTGGCCGATCACCTTCGGGCTCTCCGCGATGAAGAGGCCCTTCTCCGGCTCCCGGCGGTTGAGCAGCTGCGCCTGGGTAAGACGGGCAAAGATGTCCAGCTCCGGCAGAGAAAAGTCGGTTATTTCTATGATATTGGGCATGGTGGGCTCCTTTCGGGGACATGGGAGTTTCGAACCGCCCGCCCCTGTGCCGGGGGGAAGCGGCCAAAGGGCTGTACGGATATAAGGGAAAATCATGGGGAGACGGGTCGAGTTCCCTGCGCTTCCACAGCGGCGGCAGAACTTGCCGGTGTCTTTGGACGGCCGCTCCCGAGCGGGTTTCCCCGCCAGGCGATCTTAAATGGATTATGAATAACTATACCATTTATCCGAAGAGCTGTCACCCCGTTTTGACGGGGCCGGCCTCACAGCCTCCGCGGCGTGCGCGGAACGGACAGCCCGCCGAAAATACAGGAACCAGAAAAGGCCGCCGGGGTACCCCGGCGGCCTTTGTGTTTTTCGTCGGGTGGAGAGCCCAAATCCGGGCTCTGTCCGGGCTTGCGGGCACGCCGTTTCTGTTTCCACATTTTCCGCCAATGTGTTGCTATTTGCACCTGATTTTGCTATACTAAACAATAAATATGTATGTAAACAATTAGAGCTCCGTTCAGATAACATGGCTGTGCGTGCAGGCCCCCCAAAATGGGGGACGATTATCACGGATCGGACAGAATAGGTGGTCAAATCATGGAAAACAAACATGTGACGGAGCGGGGCGGCGGAGAGAAAGCAATCCAGTGTCCGGCGGCGCTGGACATGCTGAAAATCGGCGTGATCTGCTGCCTTCCCGACGATGATCTGACCTTCTGCTGGGGAAATTCCAGCTTTTTCCGCCGTGCTGGGTATTCCCGGGACGGCTTTTGCGGCCGGTTCCATGATCTGCGGCAATACTACGCAGGATTCCCCGACGATTTTGACGCCATCCGGCAGGCGTTGTCACAGGCCGCCGAAACCGGCGGCCGCGAGATCGAGGCGACCCTCCGCCTGCCCCGCCAAGAGGGCGGATTCACCTGGGTCCGCCTCTATGGGACCCTTGTGGAGGACCCGGCGGCGGGCGGACCGGTGCTGCGGGCGGAGCTTGCGGATGTGGACGCGCTGGCCGCGGAAAAAGAGGAGCAGGCCCGGCTCTACCGGCAGAAGCTGGGTTATTTTCACTGGATGCTGGATTCCTATGAGGGCAACGTCTACATCAGCGACATGGACACCTATGAGCTGCTGTATCTGAACCAAAATTCCTGTGAGGTCCTGGGGGCCCCCGCGGTCCAGCTGGTGGGGCGGAAATGCTACGAGGTCATCCAGGGGAGAACGACCCCCTGCCCCTTCTGCACCAACAGCAAACTGACCGAGGACGACTTCTACGAGTGGGAATTTGAGAATCCGGTCCTGGAGCGGACCTTTCTGATCAAGAACCGGATCATCAACTGGGAGGGCCGCCGGGCGCGCCTGGAGCTGTCCCACGATATGTACAGCGCCGAGTACAAGCTGGCGAAAAAAGACCAGGAGCGGGACGCGCTGATCCGCAGCGTCCCCGGCGGACTGGCCCGGGTGGACGGCAGGGACACGCGCACCGTCCTGTGGTACAGCGGCGGCTTTTTGGATTTGATCGGCTATACCAAGGAACAATTTGAACAGGAACTGCACTCCCGGTGCGACTATGTGTATCCGGACGACGTGGCGCGCGTCGAAGCCGCCATGGGGCAGGCCAGGGAGACCGGCGAGCCGGCGGCGGCGGAGTGCCGCGTGGTCAGCCGGACCGGGGCGGTCAAGATCCTGATGCTGACGTACAGCTATGTCGCCGGCGGGGACAGCTGGGACGGGATCCCCTCCTATTACAGCGTGGGTGTGGATGTGACGGCGGAGCGCACGGAGCAGGCCCGTCAGCGGCAGGCCTTGGAGGACGCCTGCAAGGCGGCCCAGATCGCCAACGACGCCAAAACGAACTTCCTCTCCTCCATGTCCCACGATATCCGTACGCCCATGAACGCCATCATCGGCATGACGGTCATCGCCCAGGCCAATATGCACGCCCCGGAAAAGATACAGGACTGCCTGAACAAGATCAACGTCTCCAGCCGCCATCTCCTGAGCCTGATCAACGAGGTGCTGGACATGTCCAAGATCGAGAGCGGGAAGATCGACCTTATCTCCGAGGCGGTCTCACTGCCGGAGCTGATCGAGGACGTTATGGACGTCTTCCGCCCCCTGGCGGCGGAAAAGCATCAAGAGCTGCAGATCAACGCCGACCACGTGCGGCACGAGACCGTGGTGACGGATCAAAGCCGCCTTCAGCAGGTCTTGGTGAACCTGCTGTCCAACGCCGTCAAATATACGCCCGAGGGCGGCTGTGTGGGGCTGCGGGTCCGGGAGGTGCCGTCCTTCGCCAAGGGCAGGGGACAGTATGAGTTCATCGTCACCGACAATGGCATCGGGATGTCCGAGGCCTTCATCCCCCATATCTTTGAGCCCTTTTCCCGGGCGGAGGAGTCCAGGGTCAATCAGATCCAGGGCACGGGGCTGGGCATGGCCATCACGCAGAATATCGTGCGGATGATGAACGGCACCATTGAGGTCAAAAGCGTCCTGGGCGGGGGGAGCCAATTTATCGTCGCCGTCTCCTTCGAGCTGTGCAGGGAGGCCGAGGGGGATAACGGGGAGCTCTCCGGCCTGCCGGTGCTGGTGGTGGACGACGACCGGATCGTCTGTGAGAGCGCCGCCGAGATCCTGGACGAGCTGGGGATGCGGAGCAGCTGGGAGCTGTCCGGGGAGGCGGCGGTCTCCCGGGTGACCCGGGCCCATGAGGCCAGGGATGACTTTTTCGCGGTGATTCTGGACTGGAAAATGCCCGGAATGGACGGGCTGGAGACCCTCAGGGAGATCCGGAAACGCCTGGGCGCGGACGTGCCCGTCATCGTCATTTCGGCCTACGACTACTCCGAGATCGAGGAGGAGTTCCGCCGGGCCGGGGCTGACGCCTTCCTGACGAAGCCGCTGTTCAAATCAAAGATTGCCCATACCTTCCACCAGCTCCGCCAGAGCGGGCGCTCGGCCGACGCCGCGCCCCTTCCCGCCGGGGAGGCCTCCTCCTGCCTGGAGGGGAAGCGGATCCTGCTGGTGGAGGACAACTGGCTCAACCGTGAGATCGCCACCGAGCTGCTTCAGATGCACGGCTTTTTGATCGAGGGGGCCGAGAACGGCCGGCTGGCGGTGGAAAAATTTGAGGCTGCCGGGCCGGGGTACTACGACTGTATCCTGATGGATATCCAGATGCCGGTGATGGACGGCTACCAGGCGGCCGAGGCGATTCGGGCCCTGGACCGGGCCGACGCGAAGACCGTCCCCATCCTGGCCCTGACGGCCAACGCCTTCGCCTCGGATATCGGGAAGGCTCACAGCGCCGGTATGAACGACCATGTGGCCAAGCCCATCGAGGTGGACAGGCTCATGGAAGCGCTGAAGAGATGGATCAAATAACTGAATTCCAATATGGAGAGGCCCGGACCCGCCCCATGGGGCTCCGGCTTTCAAATCGTGAGGGAGATAGACGTGCAAAGACTGTTGAAAGGGCTCAGCCCTGAGGGGGAGGCCCTGCTGGACCTTATACCCGGGGGCGTCATGCAGTGCAGGAACGACGGGAATTACACCATCGTGGAAGTTAACGAGGGCTTTCGCGGCATGTTTGGATTCACCGCGGAAGAGCTGGCCCAGCGGTTTCAAAACCAATTCCTCGCGATGATCCACCCGGCGGACCGGCAGAATTTCCTCATCGAGGTGGACCGGCAGCTGGGCCGGGGGGACCGGCTCTCCCTGAGTTACCGGGTGGTCTGCAAGGACGGCGGCTATAAGTGGACCGCCAGCAGCGCCAAGCTCTTCGGAGACGAGCGGGAGGAGCGGTTTTTCTGTATCCTTCTCGATCTCACCGAGGTGCGGGACACCCAGGAAAAGCTGAGGCTCTCCCTGGAGCACCTGGAGATCATCATGAACCAGTCCTCCGACATTATTTTTGAGTGGGATTTCGCCTCCGACGCCATGTCCTTTTCCCCCAACTGGCTGGACAAGTTCGGCTACGCGCCGCACTATGACGGCAGCCTGTCGAAGGAGGAGACCTTCCGCCACTTCCATCCCGACGACGTGGACCCCATGGCCGAGTTTTTGAAGGCGGCTAAAGAGGGCGCTCCGGGCTCTGTGCTGGATGTGCGGATCCGCAATTCGAAGGACCAGTACGTCTGGTGCCGGATCCGGGCCGCCACCCAGTACAGCGCGGAGAACGTGCCCCTTCGGGCCGTGGGCACGATTTCGGACATCGACGAAGAGAAGCGGATGGTGGAGGACCTGCGCCGCCGGGCGGAGCTGGACGCCCTGACCGGGCTCTACAACCACGCCGAGACGGAGCGGCGGGCGGGGATGTACCTGGACGGCATGCCGGAGACCATCTGCGCCATGTTCATCATCGACGTGGACAATTTCAAGCTGGTGAACGACGGGCAGGGGCACCTTTTCGGGGACGCGGTCCTGGCCGAGCTGGCGGCGGGCATGAAGAAACTGACCCGGAAATCCGACGTGATCGGACGGATCGGCGGGGACGAGTTCGCCATATTTCTGAAGGACATCCCCTCCTCCCAAATCGCCGAGGAGAAGGCGCGGAAGCTTTTGGAGATCTTTCAAAACCTGTTCCGGGGGGAAAAGAAGCCCATCGAGGTGACCTGCAGCATCGGCCTGGCCATCTATCCGTGGGACGGACTGGATTTCCAGACGCTATACCACTGCGCGGATCTGGCCCTTTACCAGGCCAAGAGTCAGGGGAAAAACAGGTATGCCCGGTTTGACCCCAAAAGCATGGCGGCGGTGGATCGGATCGGATACTCCTCCCTGGGCGCGGTCATCGATTCCGACCAGAATACGGGCGGGAACAAGGGCAATCTGGTCAACTACGTGTTCCAGATCTTGTATGACAGCGAGGATATCAACGCCGCCGTGGAGGCGATCCTGGAGATAATCGGCAGGCGCTTCGATGTGAGCCGGGCCTACGTGTTTGAGAACAGCCCCGGGGGAGAATATGTGGACAACACCTATGAGTGGTGCAACGAGGGCATTCCGCCCCAGAAGGAGTTCCTGCAGCACTATCCTCTGGAAAAGGTGGAGGGTTATCGGGAACTGTTTCGGGATAACGCCATCTTTTACTGCCGGGACATCCACGCCCTCACCCCGGCCCAGGCCGCGCTTTTTGAAAGCCAGGGCATCCGCTCCACGCTCCAGTGCGCGCTGCACGACGGGAAGGAGTTCCGGGGGTTCGTCGGGTTTGACGAGTGCACGGGCCTGCGGATGTGGAACCAGGAGGAGATCGGCATGCTCTCCCTGGTGGCCCAGCTTTTGACCACCTTCCTGCTGAAAAAGCGGGAGTCGGACCGCAACCAACAGATCATGGTCCAGCTCAACGCCATCCTGGACATGCAGGACTCCTATATCTACGTCATCCGTCAGGACAACTACGAACTGCTGTACCTGAACCGCAAAACCCTTCGGCTCGACCCCTCCGCCAAGGTCGGCATGACCTGCCACAAGGCGTTTTTCGGACAGGACACCCCCTGCGAGAGCTGCCCGCTGTCCGGGGACACGGAGGTCTATAATCCCCGGTACGGCGTCTGGACCCGGGCCTGGTATTCCACGATGAAGTGGGAGGACAAGGACGCGTATCTGATCAACTGCACCGACATCACGGAACACAAGCAGCCGCGGGACCAGGAAAAGAATTAGCTCCCATCCCTCTGGGACAGTGGCGCCATGACCACCGGCGCCCATGCTGCCCCGGCGTGCTCCTTTGAACCCATCAAGGCCCTGTGGAAACATCCACAGGGCCTTGATGGGTTCAAGTTATGCTGTCACTGGAGACCAGAAGGTGCTCCACGCCCGGAACACCGAGGCTGGACAGGGAATTCACGGTCCTGCGAAGCTCGTGAAGCATGAGCTCCTCCAGCTTGGCGGAGAACCGTGGGTAATCCGCCCCCTCCAGGGCCGCGATCAGCGCGTCAAAATAGGGATCGGATATGGCGTTGAGGGCCTCCGGGCTTTCCAGCAGGCCGTGGAGCGCGTACCCCCAGAAAAACTGCCGCAGCAATTCGGAGTAGACGGTCCGTATCGCCTGACAAGGGGCGTGCCTTGTGATCAGATCCAGTACGAAGTAGGATAAGATATCGCCGCGCCGCCACTGCTTGCGCGCCTTCAGCTCCCCGCACAGCGCCGCCACCGAACCGGCGTCGAGGGAGGAGAGGGTCAGCAGGGAGACGTCTTTGCAGGACAGGGCGAAGATCTGAAGGCTCTCCGCCATATCCAGGAGCCGCCGCTGGAGGACGGGCTTGGTGAAATCACTGTTCTCCGTGGCCTGGTCAAAGGGCAGGACCCGCGTGCCCACATATTTCGCGGACCTGATCGCCCCCACGCTGCCGAGAAGCTCCAGCGACCTGCGGACGGTGCTTACCGACACCCCTTTTTGCCCGGCCAGCTCCTCCTGGGAGGGGAGCAGGCTTCCGGCGGGGTATTCCCCCCGGCTGATGGAGATGAGAAGGTCCATGGCGAGGGAATAACAGAGCTGCCGGCTTTTTTTGTAGGAACTCCAGGCAAAGGCTTCCTCCTGCTCTGGGGGGAGGGCGGTGATCCTGGAGTCATAAAACCGGACGAGGGCCAGAGACAGCTTTTCGGTGGACCGCTCCAGCGCGGTGCGGAGGGCGGACCAGTCCCTATTTTGGCAGAGGGTCAGGACCTCCGGCAGGTAGTCGGCGGATTGGTCGAAGTACTGTAAATTTTCCTCCAGGCTGAAAAAGGGGCCGTGCAGGAACATAAAGGTCTGCCAGACAAGGCGCATGAGGAGGGAGTTGCCGAGGCCGCCGTATTTCTGATTGAGATGCTTCAGCATCGCGTAGGGTGCGGCGGCGCGCCCTTCCTTCAAAAGCGCCTCCATCGCCCGCAGCGTCTCCGCCGGGGCGCTTTTGAGGCCCACCCACTGGGCGTTGGCGAACAGGGGCCGCATGGAGCGGCCCAGGTCGAGCATCGCGTGTTTGCGCCGGGAGAAAAAGGTCTGGATGAACTGTTCGCTTTCCTGGGGGCCGTAGTTTATTTTTACCGTGGCGCCCACGTTCTTTGAAAGGGAGATATAGCCCTTTTCCTTGAGCCGCAAATAGGCGGCCCGGGCCGTATCAATGGACACGCAGAGCCGCGCGCCGGTCTCCTCTATGGTGGGCAGCTTCTCCCCCCGGCGGTAGGTGCCGAATTGTATCTGGTCAAGCAAAATGTTGTAGACAACGCTGCGCAGTTCAGTACTGTTTTCCAATTCCGGCGCCTCCTTTTTTCGTGAAGATCCGACCGGCGGCGGATTCAGTATACCATTTTTTGCGCCGGTTTTCCACAACCTGGCGGTCTTTGTCAAAAGGTTGCTATTTTTGCCGCAATTTGCTATACTGGGACATATATATGGATGTGAACAATTATATTTTTCCGTCAACCGGGTTAAAGAGGGGTAAGGCGCCATGGCCGCGAAAAGAAAGATCCTAGTGGTGGAAGACAACGCGCTCAACCGCAGCCTCCTGTGTGAGATACTGCGTCCCGGCTACGACGTGGTGGAGGCGGAAAACGGCCGGGAGGCCCTGGACTGTCTGCGGCGGGACGGGGGCGGCTTTGACCTGATACTGCTGGATATCGTCATGCCCGTCATGAACGGCTATGAATTTCTGGCCGAGGTCAAGAAGGACCCCGCCCTGTCCGCCATCCCGGTGATCGTCACCACGCAGAACGACGGGGAGTCGGAGGAGGTGACGGCCCTGTCCTGCGGCGCCGCCGATTTTGTGGCCAAGCCCTACAAGCCGCAGATCATCCTGCACCGGACCGCCAACATCATCCACCTGCGGGAGACCGCCGCCCTGGTCAACGAGTTCCGGTACGACCGGCTGACCGGGCTTTACAGCAAGGCCTTTTTCTGCCGGCAGGCGAGGGAGCAGCTCCTTCGGAACCCGGATAAGGAATACGACATCATCTGCTCCGACGTGGTCAATTTCAAGCTGATTAACGACGTGTTCGGCATCGCCGCCGGAGACCGGCTCCTAAAGACCATCGCCCGAAACTATGCGGAGAATACCCAGGAGAAGGGGATCTGCAGCCATTTCCATGCCGACCAGTTCGCCTGCATGATCGAACGTGGCTGGGAATACACCGAGGCCATGTTTCAAAGCGCCTGCGCCCGAATCAACGCGCAGTCCCAGACCCAGGATATCGTGATGAAGTGGGGGGTCTACCACGTGGAGGACCGGGAGGTCCCGGTGGAGCAGATGTGCGACCGGGCTCTGCTGGCGGCGCAGAGCATCAAGGGGCAGTATAAGAAATATTTCGCCTGCTATGACGACGTGCTGCGCAGGCGGCTGCTGCTGGAGCAGGAGATCGTGGACGGCATGGAGCCGGCGCTGGCGGCAGGGCAGTTTGAGATCTACCTGCAGCCCAAATACAGGATCGCGGACCGGCAGATGGTGGGCGCCGAGGCGCTGGTGCGCTGGAACCATCCCAAGTGGGGCCTTCAGTCCCCTGCGGCCTTCATCCCGCTCTTTGAGCGCAACGGCTTTATCACCGGGCTGGACCAGTATGTCTGGGATAGGGCCTGCGCCGTTCTGCGGGACTGGCGGGAGAGAGGCCTGCCCTCCGTTCCCATTTCGGTGAATGTGTCCCGGGCGGATATCTATAACATGGACCTGGCCGGGATTTTGACGGGGCTTCTGCAGCGGCACGGCCTGCCGCCCTCCAGCCTTCATCTGGAGATCACGGAGAGCGCCTACACAGAAAATCCCCAGCAGATCATTGACACGGTGAGCCAGCTTCGGCGGCTTGGCTTCGTCATTGAAATGGACGACTTCGGAAGCGGCTATTCCTCTCTGCACATGCTCCACAAGATGCCGGTGGATATCCTGAAGCTGGACATGAAGTTCATCCAGAGCGAGCCGGTGACCCCGGTCAACCAGGAGATCATGAAATTCGTCATCAACCTGGCGCACCTGATGAAGCTGGGCGTGGTGGCGGAGGGCGTGGAGACGGCGGAGCAGCTGGAGCGTCTGAGAGTGATCGGCTGTGAGTGTGTCCAGGGATACTATTTCGCCCAGCCGATGCCGGTGGGGGAGTTTGAGCGGCTCCTGGCGGAAAACACCGGGGGGCGGGAGCTCCGCCGCGGGTATCCGGCGGGTATTCAGCCATGACGGGTATGCGGCTGGGAGACGGGGAGTTAAAAATCATGAAGAAAAACGCGGAGCCCCAGGAGCGGTCCGTGATCAGGAGCCAGCGGTTCAGCGTGGTCAGCACGGCGGTCCTTATTCTGCTGATGCTCTGTTACCTGGCCATGACCATCCACAATTCCGCCAGCCTGGCGGCGCAGACGGAGATCATCTCGAACCATCCCTTCGAGGTGGTGATCTCCGCCGGGGACGTGAAGCTCTATGTGTCGGAAATGAGCCTGCGGACCGGACGGCTGGAACGCCATTTCAGCGCCGACGACGTGGAGTACGCCAGGGGAAAGCTGGAGGAGCTCGACCGCCTGCTGGAGGCCCCGGTGGCCCGGATCAAGGAGCTGTATCTGGGCGACGCGGAGGATGTGCGGGAGCTGGAAGAGACATTGTCGCGCCTGGAGACGGAGCGGAGGGACTATCTGGCCTTTTGCGGGCGGGCGGACACCACGGCGGGGGACATCGAAGCCTATTCCGGGGAACGGTTGGAGCCGCTCTATGACGAGGCGCTTCGCCGGACGGAGGAGATCATCTCCACCGCCCAGGCAAAAAAGGTGGGCTACGGCGAGACCGCGGAACACCTGCGGCGCACCAGCCTGATCGGCTCCGTCGTGCTGATGGGCCTGATGGTGGTGGTGCTGTTGGTGTCCCAGTACGTCCTTCACCGCCAGCGCAAAGAGCTGGCCGACCGCAGCAGGCTTTTTGACAACCTGTCGCTGAGCATCGACGACGCGTTCGTCATCCGGGACGCGGAGACCGGCGTCATCAATTACCGGGGGCTCAACCTGGAGCGGATCCTGGGCATTCACATGGCGGACGTGGAAAGCCTCTACCGGGGCCTGCGTGAGGAGGATGCCCGTGCCTTCCGGGAGGAGCTGGGGAATCCCCGGTTTCCCTCGCCGGTTGAGAAGCTGGTGGAATACACCAAGCCCAATCATGAAAAACGGTGGATGCTGATCCGGGTCTACCGGGTGGAGGACCTGAACACCCCCCAGCTCATCACCGTCTTTTCCGACCGCACCGAGGAGGTCCGCTCCCGCCAGATCCTTCAGGAGGCCATGCTGGCCGCGGAGCACGCCAATACGGCCAAGAGCGAGTTCCTGTCCCGGATGAGCCATGAGATCCGCACACCCTTAAACGCCATTATCGGCATGACCACCATCGCGGCGGCCTCGGTTGAGGACCCCGCCCGGGTGGAGGACTGCCTGTCCAAGATCACATTCTCTTCCAAGCACCTGCTGATGCTCATCAACGACGTGCTGGACATGTCCAAGATCGAGAGCAGCAAGATGGTGCTGATGGACGAACCCTTCGACATCTTTGAAATCGTCAACGGATATGTCTCCACCGTCTACGCCCAGGCCAGGGAGAAGGGCGTCGAATTCACGGAGACCATGGAGGGTTTCGGGGAGGACACCGTCTTTATCGGTGATTCGCTGCGGCTCAACCAGATCCTTTTGAATCTCGGCTCCAACGCGGTGAAGTTTACCCCGCCGGGAGGCCATATCCATTTGGCCGTCTCCCGGCACAAGAGCGGAAGCGAGACCGACGTGCTGCGGTTCATCCTGTCCGATACCGGGATCGGCATGACCCGGGAGGCGGTG
This sequence comes from Pseudoflavonifractor phocaeensis, assembly GCF_038439875.1. NCBI lineage: Bacteria > Bacillati > Bacillota > Clostridia > Eubacteriales > Oscillospiraceae > Pseudoflavonifractor > Pseudoflavonifractor phocaeensis. The sequence continues at coordinate 196,577 of NZ_JBCDMT010000003.1, read as the reverse complement.
GAGCGGATCTTCCAGCCCTTTGAGCAGGCCGACGCCTCTATCGCCAAGCGGTTTGGCGGCACGGGGCTGGGCATGTCCATCACCCGGAACCTGGTGGCCCTGATGGGGGGCCAGATCCAGGTCGAGAGCGCGCTGGGGGAGGGGACCACCTGCATTGTGGACCTGCCCTTCCAAAAGGGGGAGGGGAGCGCTGTGCCGGAGCCCGACTTTGAACGGCAAGGGCTGCGGGCGCTGATCGTGGACGACGAGCAGCCGGTGTGCGAACAGACAACCCTCCTTCTGAAAAAGATCAAGATCGCCGCGGAGTGGCGGCTGTCCGGCGCGGAGGCGGTAGAGCGGGTCAAGGAGATCCACCGGTCTGGCCGGGACATCGATCTGTGTCTCATCGACTGGAAAATGCCGGACATGGACGGGATCGAGGTGACCCGCCGCATCCGACGGGAAGTGGGCAGCGACGTGCCCATCGTGATGATCTCGGCCTATGATATTTCCGAGGTGGAGGAGGAGGCCCGGGCGGCGGGGGTCAACGGGTTCCTTCCAAAGCCCCTCTACCGCTCCTCCGTCTACGCCGCCGTCAAGGCAGCGCTGGAGCACAGGGGGCGGCCTTTTGCCGTCGGGGATGGGAAGCCCGCCGGGAACCCCCTGGAGGGCTTCCGCCTGCTGGTGGCGGAGGACAACGCCCTCAACCAGGAGATCGCGGCCACGCTGCTGCGCATGAACGGGGGCACGGGTGGATTGTGTGGAGGACGGCCGGCAGGCGTTGGAGGCTTTCCTGGCCTCCAAGCCCGGTGATTACGCCGCCATCCTGATGGATGTCCAGATGCCGGTGATGGACGGACACGAGGCCGCGCGGCGTATCCGCTCCTCCGGCCATCCCCAGGCCAGCGCCATCCCCATCATCGCCACCACGGCCAACGCCTTCAGCGACGACATCTCCGCCGCCCTGGCGGCCGGGATGAACGCCCACGTGGGCAAGCCGCTGGATGTGGCCCAGCTTTGCAAAACACTGTCGGATTGTATTCGAGGAAACGGTCACGAATAAGCGGGCGCCCGCGATCCGCTTGGAGGAGTACGGATGGCCATGGGAAAACGACTGAAGAATTGGATCAGGCAGGGGAGCGCCGTGCTTTTGGCCGCACTTCTGACCGCCGTCTCGGGATTGGACGCTCTGGCGGCGGAGGCGCCGGCCCGTGTGCTCAGGGTCCCTTTCCCAGAGGTGACGGGGATCTCCGAGACGTTGGAGGACGGCACCCGCCGCGGCCTGGTGGTGGATTACCTCAACGAGATCGCCAAGTACACCGGCTGGGAGTATGAGTACATCGACACCGACGGCGACCATATGCTCGGGGAGTTCAGAGAGGGCAAATACGACCTCATGGGGGGCAACTACTACGCCCCCGGCTTTGAGGAGTTCTACGCCTACCCGGATTACAACATCGGGTACAGCAGAGCGGTGCTCATGGCCCGCCTGGATGACGAAAGCATCAACAGCTATGACCTGCGAAGCCTGAACGGCAAGACCATCGGGGTCTACGAGCGGGCGGTGGAGAATATCCGGCGGCTGCGGGAATACCTGTCCATGCACGACCTCGATTGTGAGATCCGCGCTTACAGATTCGACCAGCTCACTGCGGATGGGAACCTCTACCGCTACCTGGAAGAGGGCGAGGTGGATCTGCTGCTGGGAAACGGGTTTGAGGATCCCCCGGAGTTCCGCGTCGTTACCTCCTTCGAGTCACAGCCATATTACATCGTGACCAATGTGGGGAACCAGGAGGTCCTGGACGGGTTGAACATGGCCCTGGAAAAGATCGCGGACTCCAATCCCAACTTCAGCGCGGAGCGGTATGAGGCAAACTTCCCAAGCGGGAGCAGCGTGGATATCCGGCTCAGCAAGGCGGAGCGGGACTATATCCAGAGCAGGGGCACTGTGACCGTGGCGGTGCCAGAGAGCTACCATCCGCTGTTCTGCCTCAACACGGAGGAGGATCTTCACGACGGGATCGTGCCCGATGTCCTGGCCGGGGTGTCCGGATTTACCGGGCTCTCCTTTGCCTACATCCCCGCGGACAGCTATGGCGACGCGGTCCGTATGGTCCAGGAGGGGGAGGCGGATCTGCTCTGCTTTTATATGGGGAGCGAGGAGGAGTCGGTTCGGAATGGGCTGCCCCTCACGTCTCCCTATGTGGATATGAACAACATCGTGGTGCGTAATAAAGCGTCCACCTATCCGGACGACGGATTGGTCTGCGCCCTCGTCGCGGGACAGGCGATGCCCGCCGGGATTTCGGCGGCCGAGGTGCGAAGCTATCCCACCGTCACCGATGCCCTCATGGCGGTGAACAGGGGGGAGGCCGACTTTATCTATGGCCTGGCCAGCCGGCTGGAGCTGGATATCCAGCGCTACCATTTTGCGAATTTGGTGCCCGTGACTCCGGTCAACGACCGCAGTGACCTCAGCTTCGCGCTGAGTCGGCCCGCGGACCCTGACCTGCTGACCGTTCTCAACAAGGCCATCAACAGCCTCTCCGCCAAAGAGCGCTCCACGATCCTGGACCGGAACATGGTCTCCATCGGGACCAGCAATCTCACGCTGATGGAACTCATCTACGCAAACCCCGTGACCTTTATCGCCGTGCTGACACTGTTTCTCCTGGTGGTGGTGGCGGCTGTGCTGGGGATTTACCGGGCTCGGATGCGCGCGGCCGTCATACAGAGCGATTTGGAACGGGCGGAGGCGGAGAGCCGGGCCAAAGGGGAGTTCCTCTCCCGCATGAGCCACGAGCTGCGCACGCCCATGAACGCCGTGGTGGGCCTCACGGACCTCACCGGCATGATGGAGGGGGTCCCGGAGGATGTGCGGGAGAACCTGGACAAGCTGCGGGCCTCTGCCCACTACATGCTGGACCTGATCAACGATATCCTGGACATGAGCCGGATCGACAACGGGAAGCTGTCCCTGGCCAGCGAGCCCTTTTCCCTGGACGGTATGCTGGGCGAGATCCAGGCTATGATGGGCCCGGAGGCCCAGCGGCGCGGCCTTGCGTACACACTGGAAAAGGAGATCGTCCACAGCAGCGTCACTGGTGACGGCATCCGCCTGCGTCAGGTGCTTACCAACCTGCTCTCCAACGCGTTCAAATTCACTCCGGCAGGGGGGAGCGTCCTCCTGCGGGTGACGGAGGAGGAGATGGGCGGGGCGTCTGTCTTCACCTTCCGGGTGATCGACAGTGGAGTGGGCATTGCGCCGGAGGATCAGAAGCGTATTTTTGAAAGCTTTGAGCAGGTGGGAAACAGCCGGTCCAAGAGCCAGGGGACCGGGTTGGGCCTGCCCATCAGCAGCAGTATCGTCAAGATGATGGGTGGAACGCTGGAGGTCAGGAGCGGGCCGGGGCGGGGGAGCGAGTTCCGCTTTGCCGTCGCTCTGCCTCCGGGCGAACCGGGGGAGGAGCTTAAAAAGGCCCCGGATGAGCTGATGGGTGGCAAACTGCTGGACGGCGTCAATATCCTCCTGGCAGAGGATAACGATCTCAACGCGGAGATTGCGGCCCGGCTTTTGGAGATCCAGGGCGCGGATGTGACACGGAGCGTAAACGGCAGGCAGGCCGTGGAGCGGTTCGCCGGGAGCCGGCCGGGGGAGTTCCAGGTGATTTTAATGGATATCCAAATGCCGGAGTTGAATGGCCTGGAGGCCGCCCGCACCATCCGGGCCCTTGCCCGCCCTGACGCGGCCGCCATCCCCATCGTGGCCATGACCGCCAATACCTTCCAGGAGGATGTGGACGCGGCGACGGCCGCCGGTATGGACGGGTTCCTCCCAAAGCCGCTGGATGTGAATGCCCTCTACCGCCTACTGCGTGACCTGCTGCATAGCGGCAATGCCCCGTGAATTGGGTTTGGGCTCCAAGAAGCAATGAACGGCCATCGCCGGTCGAACAAGCCTGTGAGGCTTGCGCAACCGGCAATGGCCGTTCGTGGTATCATAGGTTGTTTTGATAATAATAAGTGTTGGTGTCCCTGCCGCTGAATGCTTCGATCACTTCGCCGCGCTGTATCACCACAAGGTTGGTCGGTTGTTATACAGCAATATAAATCGGGACAGGGTGCCTTATTAGGCACCCTGCCCCAGATTCCTCTGGTCCGAGTAGTGCGACTCGAACGCACGGTCTCCTGGTCCCAAACCAGGCGCGATACCAACTTCGCTATACCCGGATATTTGATTTTGCCTGTGGCCTATTACGTGTCCCAAATAACATTTTATGTCAGCGTGGTTTGGGTACAGGCACAGCATTTTCCAAGTGTGACACACCGCCAATGGGGGGCTCTCAAAACGCCTATTTATTATACGTTAAAAATGCCAGGATTGCAAGAGTTCTTTCGGTGTGGTATCCTAAGAACAATATCTGGGAAATGAGGAAACTGCCATGCGAATGAGAAAGAAACCCAATTTGATCCCCCGTCTGGAAGCCTGTGGAGAACTGGTAATCACAGACCCCAAGGAGCACAGAGGCCGGTGGCGGGAGCTGATGCCGGGGACCGGGGCGCTCCGGGTGGAGCTGGGCTGCGGCAAGGGACGTTTTACGGTGGGGACCGCCCAGGCGGAGCCGGATGCGCTTTTGATCGCCGTGGAGCGGGTGCCGGACGCCATGGTCATCGCCGCCGAGCGGGCCAGGGAGCTGGAGCTGAACAACGTCTTTTTCCTGGACGCCGACGCCGCCGATCTGGAGGCGTATTTTGCCCCCGGCGAGGTGGACCGGATCTATATCAATTTTTGTGACCCGTGGCCCGGGGCCCGGTACGCCAAGCGGCGGCTGACCCATCCGGGCTTTCTGCTGCGCTACCGCAAGGTGTTGTCTCAAGGGGGGCAGATCCATTTTAAGACGGATAACCATGACCTTTTCGAGTGGTCTCTGTTTCAGTTCCCCAAGGCCGGGTTCACGCTGTCCGAGGTGACGCGGGATCTCCACGCCGGCGGCCCTACGGGGATCATGACCGACTATGAGGAGAAATTCTACCAGCTGGGGACACCCATCAACCGCTGTGTTGGCACCATGGAGGCCCTGCCGCCGGAGACGGCGGAAAAAGAAACCGGCGGGGAGTGACGCACCACCGGGGGAGTGCCGCATAAGATGAAATGGAGACGGACAGGAAAGACCTGCCGGACTTCAAATTCTCTTTTTGGGAGGTACTTCTTATGGGGTGCTGCAATAATGGTTGTGGCGGCGGCTGGGGCGGCGGTTGCCTGTGGATCATCCTGATCCTCATCATCATCTGCTGCTGTGGCGGCGGCTGGGGCGGCAATAGCTGTGGCTGCGGCTGTGGCTGCAACAATGGCTGCGGCTGTAACACCGGCTGTGGCTGCTGAGCTGCAATACCAAAGCAAAACATAAATGGCGGGTGGAACCTCTTGGGTTCCACCCGCCATTTTTTATCAATCAGCCCACGGCGTCCGTGGGAGGCTCGGAGGGGAGGGCGTCATCGGAGGACAGGCTCTCCTCGGGAAGCGGAATGACGGGGGCCACAGAGGGAACTGCGGCGCCGTCGCCCTTTTGGTTCAGGGTCACGGAGTAGCCGCTGAGGATGGAGGAAGGGGCGCCCTCTCCGGCGGGGGCGTGCTCAATGGTCACCGTGTCGCCCACGTTGAGGATGACGGCCACGTTGTTCTTTGCGGCGGAGATGGAGTAGAAGACCTCTTCGTTCTCCAGGCGGATAAAGTAATAGGTGTTGCCGTCCAGCACGGCGGAACGGAGCTCGGCAATGACGCCGGAGGCGGTGGTCTGGGGCAGGGCCTCCGGGAGCGTGATGCCCTTTTCGGCCAGGAGGGAGATATACTTCTGCTCGCAACCGGAGACCGTGGTGTCGGTGGCCACGATCTGGTACTGCTCAACGTTTACCATGGCGTACATTTTGACGAGCTGGGTCTTGTCTTTTAGGGGGATGAAGTAGGTGGGTTCCCCGGAGATGTTCAGCAGCAGGGGGAAGGTGGCGGTGTAGCCAAGGTCCTGGACCACGCCCATGGCGGAGTTCATGGCCGACTGCTCGGTGGCGCCGGGGGCGGTGTAGTACTTGGTCTCCTTGGTCCGCTGGTTGGACAGGAGGAAGCCCAGGTTGGACTGGTCGCTGGTGGCGGAAGTGATGCCGGTGTACATATAGACGTCGTCGTTTAACGCGATATAGTTGGAGTCCCGGGTCGTTACCTTCACGTCCCGCTGGCCGAATACGGAGTTGATAAAGCCATGGACCAGGGTGCCGTGATAATCGTACTGCTGGGCGATGAGGGCGGGGTTATAGACGTTATCCACCCAGTTGGGGACCTCTTCGTAGTACTGGCTCTCCCCGGTGATGGCGTTGACCATGACGGCCCCGTTGATGTCGGTGCCGCCGAACAGGCCGATGGTCTTGACGATCTTGGGGGCGATCCACCAGGGGTTGCCCTGGTCATCCACCTCAAAGACGGGGGTGCCGAACATAAAGGTAGGATACTGGAAGCGCAGGTGGCGGGCGATGTTGCGGTTGAGGGGCTCGGAGGGGGAGTACTTTACGCCCTGGCCCTCGGGCAGACGGATGACGTCGGCCTTCTGAGTGACCATGTTTACCATGACATAGGCGGGCAGGCCCTCGGAGCGGTTGGTGAACCACTTGATGAGGTCGGCGTACTCCAGCGCCGCCACCCGGTAGGGCTGGCCGTTGTAGTTGATCTGGGTATATGCGTCGGAGACCTCAAACTGGCTGACCATGTCGGAGAGAGTGCCCATCTGCCGGTCGCCCAAATACTGGGCGGAGGCCAGATCCAGGGTGGGGATCTCGCTGAAGGAGATCTCGCTGACGTCCTTGGAGAAGTCCTCGGCGTTCATCTCCTGGACATCCAGCAGATCCCGGTAGGCGCCGGCCCGGAAGATGGGCATGGACACTATCTGGCCGACAATGGCGATCACGATGAGCCCCGCCAGCAGGATGCCGATGGGCATGCACTGTGATTTGATGAACTTGAAGTACTCCTTCAGTCCGCTGGCACCCTTCACATCGAAACCGGAGGTTACCAAGGCGGAGAGGATGTATACGACGCACAACAGCAGCACAAAGCCGTAGAATTCCTCGGACTGGAGGTTAAGGGCGGGGAGGGAGATGTAGAAATAGACCGCGCCAACCACCAAAGTGACCAGCAGATTGATGAGGATCTTTCCCATTTTTCCCTTTGGGCCGTGGCCCTGTTTGACCGCTTCGTTACTCAATATGACCATTCTCCTTTGTGCGGACGGGAAAGGCCCGTCCGTGTTTGCGTTGCCAACTGTGGGTATTATAGCCTAAAAATGCCTATTTAGCAACCGAAGGAGGGAAGGAAGGGGTGAACAGATTGTAAACTTATATTAAGAAGTGAAAAAGAAAAGCTCCAAGGTCAATGACCTTGGAGCTTTTGGGCAGTAGTTGCAGGACTCAAGTCCAAGACTGTCTTAGCTGATGATAACTCCATGGGTAAATTTGTCTAGGTCAGCCAGGGGCATGGTTTCAGCACTTCGATTTCCCTGGGGGGTTCGGATGCCCAAGCCGTTCTTTTGGGGAGATGCAAATTTGTCCAGCATCGTCGCCATCTGTGATGAAAACAGCGGCACGATTAGCCGATCAGTGTACCTAACGCCAGCGAAAGCTGGGGGAACAGGAGCAGCAGGAGCTCTGCAGCCAACATGATCAGCAGGAATGGCATGGTTGATTTCACTACTTCACCCATACTGCTCTTCGAAACCTTCATAGTGACGAAAAGGCAATAGCCAAAGGGCGGCGTCAGGAAACCGATCTGAGACATCATGATAGCGCTGATGCCAAACTGGACCAGGCTGATGCCGAAAAAGCTCAAGACAGGCTTGATCAGGGGGCCAAGAATGACGCAGACGGTCATTACGCTAGTAAAGCAGCCCACGAGCAGGAACAGCAGCGCCATTACGATCATCAGTACGGTGGCGGAGGTAAAGGAGCCTGTTAAGGCGTTATAAATTTGTGTGGTAACCTGCGACGTGGTCAAATACCACACAAATACCTGTGCGGCGGCAATCGTAAGCGTCAGCGTTGCGGAGCTGATCATGGACTTGACCAGAAGCCTGGGAATATCCTTCAGCTTTACCTTTTTGTAAACAAAGAGTTCCACAAGGATTACATAGAACAGGGAGATCACGGCCGCTTCCGTGGGTGTGGCCAGTCCGCCGTAAATGCTCCCCAACACAATGACGGGAAACATGATGGCCCAGATACTGCGTACAAGAGCTTTCATTTTTTGCTTGAAGGTCAGCGCTTCTCCAGTGATGGGAATGTTCTTGCGGGCGGCGATCACATAGACATATAAGCAGAACAGTCCGGCGGTCATAATACCGGGAACGAATCCGGCTGTGAACATGTCCCCTGCGGAGACGTTCATCGCGAGGGAATAGGTCAGCATGGGAATGCTGGGCGGGATCATGACGCCCAAGGTTCCGGCGGCCGTAATGATACCCAGCACCAGGGTTTTGGGGTATCCGCTTTCCAGGAGCTTCGGCATCATAAAAGCGCCGATGGCGACCACAGTGGCGATGGCCGACCCGGTAATGGCCCCGAAAAACACACATGCGATCACGGTAGCAATGCCCAGACCACCTCTGCGCCGGCCCAAAAAGGCGTTGATCAGATCAATAATGCGTGATGAGGTCAAGCCCTCTGCGGCGATATCACCCGCCATGATAAAAAATGGAATGGATAGGTATGTAAAGCTGTTCATTCCACCAAACAGCTGTTGTACCATCATCATGGGGTTGGTACCCATGGCCATGATGCCCACACCAGAAGCGCCAAGAATGACGAAGCCGATCGGCATGCCAATAAACAGCAAGACAAAGAAGAGGATCAGTACAATAGAGATCGTCATTGAGGATTTCCTCCCTCCTTATTCCAAAATAAAGGGCCCTGTGAGAGAAACCGTTGGGGCTGGCCGTCCTTGTTCTGAAACACGCACAGCCGCCGCAGGACATTCATTTTGCAGCATCCAACGCATTATTTGTCTCCTGCAGAAAGGTAATATACTCCTTCACCCGCTTGATAAAAACAAGGAGAAAGCGAACCGTCATTGTTCCCATGCAAATTAGGATCGGGAGCCAGACCACAGTCATCTTGACGGCGCTCATACTTTCCGTGCTGGTTCCCATGCGGGCAAGGAATAAATAGTACTGCCAGGTGCAGTAAAGCATGAAGCCGGATACCGCGATCATCAGCAGGTCCACAAAGCACTGAAGCGGCTTGTGAAATTGGGCCGGTGTGATGCGGTACAGCATGTCCATGTTCAGATGGTCGCCGGAGGAGACGGCCCGGCTGCAAAAGATAAAAATTGAGATGATAAACATGTACTGACTAAATTCCTGCAGCCAGGAAAGACCGGGGAATCCCAGCGCACGGGCAATAATCTCATACATAATGAAGAGCCCAAAAACCAGCATTCCACCGATGCCGACAATATTTTCGAGCAGGCGGACCGCCTTCCCTATATACTGCGCCGCCTTGCGAGCATGTTCCATAAAACGCCCTCCCTTTTAAAGCGGGGTCTGGACGCACAATGAACATCCAGACCCCGCATGGTACAATGATCAGGACATGGTCCAGGTATAGCCATTTTTCTCCCAAGCGGCTTTCATGCTTTCGCACCACTTGGCGTAAAAATCAGGGTCCATATTTTGGATGTACTTGTCCCAAACCGGCATTACAGCATCCTGGAAGGACTGTCTCTCCTCCTCGGTCAGTTCGCTATTGCGGATCACTTCGATTCCCGCATCCGTAAACTTTTGATAGAACTCGTCAAGACGCTTGTTGTATTCAGTTTGGGCCACCACCGGGTGTTCTCTGCACGCACGCTGGAAGATCTCCTTCTCGCTGTCGGTCAGCTTGTTCCAGGTTTCAGTGGCCATGAAAAGCTGGGCGTTGGAGTTGACGCAATTCAGCTCCGTGGCATACTTGGCGCACTCATAGATGCCGTTGTCATAACAATAACCGACGGGATTCTCCTCGGCGTTTACGACGCCCTGCTGGAGCGCCGCGTAAAGCTCTCCGGCGGCGATGCTGGCGGTGCTGGCGCCCATGGCGGCAAAAATATCGGCATAGATCTCGCCGGCCTGGACGCGGAACTTCAAGCCCTGAAGATCACTGGCGCTCCGGATAGGATGCTGGTTGTTCTGGCAGCCGCGGTAACTGGCGGAGCAAACCCCCAGATAGACAGCCTTGCCAGCGGTGACGCCGTTCAAAAGGTCGTACATGGTATTATCAAGCATGCTGTCCCAATAGACCTGAAGATCAGGATAGGCAAAGGGAAATACCAAGACATTGAATTCCGGCCAAATTGCCGCGGCGACGTTGGGCTGGAGCGCGGCAATGTCCAACGTACCCATCAGGACCTGATCGAGCATGGAAGTAGCACTGCCCAACTGCTGGCTGGGGTAGTACTCAAACGTGATCATCCCGTTGGTCTCTTCTTCCACCTGGGCGATGATCTCCCGGTTCGTCAGCCACTGGTTGTCATCTTCGTTGCCGGAACCGGTCGCGCCGAATCGGAGGACCAGAGGCTCCGTGCGTTCGGAAGCGTTGGACGGCTCGCCGGTACTGGGAGGATTATTGGCATCTGGGCTTGCGCTGGAGGGGGGGCTGCCGCACCCGCTCAGGCCCAAAAGCATCGCCGCGCACAGGAAAAACGAAAACAGTCTCTTTTTCATTTTGTCATCTTCCTTTCTTGTACACTTTTTCTGAAATGTAGTCCGCAAAGGCCGAGATCAATTACGCCTTTTCGTGAAAATGGGCCAGGGGATATTACAAACACTTTGCGTCTGCAGATGCTCCGACCGCTGTCCAGGAGCACCCCGCTTTTGACGGACACAGTAGTCCCCCTGCGATTCCAAAATTAGTATTAATGCTTTATCTCTAAGTAAAGCTGGCGCAGATAAATGTTTTTCCACACTGATGGGAGGTTTCAAACCAGGCTTTTTAGATCGCTGTTTTTATTTTCATAGGCCTGGAATTTGCAGTCCCCCTTCTTCATGGCCATTTTGTGTCCGGCCCTGGACGCACTTTCAGGTGCCGGACAAGGTGTGGACTCCTGCTTTTGATGTCAGTTGCACCGAACACAAATTATTCAGTGCAAAAACCATGCCAAAAACACTTTTCTGACTGCTGGATCGGATTCCCCTGAATTTGTGTGAAATGCTGTTTTTCCTGGATGTACGTGAATGGTAAAGACCTTGTGCGGTTTTGACACATTTATGTCATTATGTCACAAATGTGTCAATTCGTCACGCATATATGTGCAAAAATTTGTTGGAAATTTTTGGGCAAACTGTTGCCGAGCAGGTGGAAAACGCGGAGCGGTACAACGCTGAAGAAGTTTGCTGAAAGGAGCGCTGCAATTCTTTGGGCAATAAGGTTCTGGCAAATCTGCACCGGCCTGCCAAAATGCCTCTTGCTGCAATTTTGCCCTGCGTTAGAATCGATTTTGGCATGATTTTTGCTTAAGTAATAGGCGGTTGATGCAGTTGCTGCCAGAACGAATACTGAGGTGTCCTGCCCTTGTTGGCTCATCCGGAGGCGCACCCGGACCGGGCCGCGACACGGAGCATGGATCCATGATTTTTGAACAAAGGAGTTTGTTTCATGAAAAGAAAAAATGTTATTTCCCGTGTCACCCCGGCTTCTGCGTCCCATGAGGCCCTGCGGGCCATGGCGGATCATAAGGCAAAGGGGTTCCGCATCACCAACATGAAGGAGATCCTGTGCCACAATGCCACCGCTTTCATCGCGCTTGAGGAGGGCACCTATGCCGTTAAGACGGAGCTCATCTCGAAAATCGGTGACCGAGCCGTACAGATTTTCGGCTACGCTGCCTCCAATGCCAATGAGTGCCTGATCTGCGGCAACTATTTCAAGAAAGCCGTCGTGGACATGGGCATCGATTGGGATACCTTCAGCTTCACCGAGGAGGAGCAGGATTTGATCAGCTATGCCGAAGCCCTCCACGAAGATCCCAACCATGTGCCGGATGATATCTATGAGGCCCTGCAGTCTCGTTACGATGAGGAAACCATGGTTGTGCTGGTCACATACAGCTGCATGCTTCTGGCAAACAACTATTTCAACAATATCGTGGGAACCGAGATCGACGATTATCTGAAAGCCTATCTGGACAGCTGAGTCCGGCTGCCCAAAACCTCCTTCCGCATGGACCGGGAAGCAGGCTTCTGCTTTTCCGCAATAACGATACAGCGGCCTCCCGGGGGCGGAGGACGAGGGACAGCTCGTTCCCGGGAGGCCAAAAATAAGTGTGGGAGACGGTCTGTATGAGTAAAATCTATGATGTGATCATCTTGGGCGCGGGACCAGCCGGCCTTGCGGCCGGCCTGTATGCGGGCCGCGCGCGTCTGTCCACACTGGTCCTGGAAAAGGGACAATATGGCGGGCAGATCGCTACGACGAGTGAGATCGAAAATTATCCCGGCCAGCAGGTGGAATCGGAGAGCGGCTCTTCTCTGGCGGCCAGGATGGCGGTCCAAATGCAGAGGTTTGGCGCGGAGCGCGTCAGCGATACGATCAGGTGTGTGGAGCTGACGGGAAATGTGAAAAAGCTGACAGGCACTCGGGGAACCTACCTGGCGAAAACGGTGATCCTGGCCACGGGGGCTTTCCCCAGGCCCATCGGGTGTAAAAATGAGTCCCGGTTTGTGGGCAGGGGTATTTCCTTCTGCGCCACCTGCGACGGGTCCCTTTTTGAAGATCTTGAAGTCTATGTGGTGGGCGGCGGCGACAGCGCGGTGGAGGAGGCCATATATCTGACCAAATTTGCCCGGAAGGTCACTATTATCCACCGGCGCAATGAACTGCGGGCCGCCAGGTCCATCCAGGAAAAGGCATTTTCCAATCCAAAGCTTGCTTTCCTATGGGATACCGTTATAGACGAGGTCTTTGGGGATGAGCTGTTGGAACGTATGGTGGTGCGCAATGTCAAGACTGGAGAAGTGACCACGGTTGAAGCCGATCCGGAAGACGGTACCTTCGGCCTTTTCGGCTTTATCGGCTTTCAGCCGAATTCCAAATTGTTTGAAAGTGTCGTTAACACGGAAAACGGATATGTCGTTACCGATGCTTATATGCGCACCAACATCCCCGGCGTATTCGCCGCAGGGGATATTCGGGTCAAGCCCTTGCGGCAGGTGGTGACCGCCGTTTCCGACGGCGCCGTTGCGGCCACCCAGGCGGAGAAATACCTTACAGGGTGAGGGCACCGCGGCAGCGGTATCCAAAATCTTGGCGGTGTTGAGCGATCTCCTGCCACTGCGCCCGCCTCTCACCATTTCAAATGCATTTGTTTGGAGATTCCGCTATGCCCATCCCAAATTGATAGACAAGGAGATTTGCACATGTTAGAGCTGGACAAGAATACGTTTGAAGCGGAGGTCTTGCAGGCCTCCGGCATAGTCTTTGTGGATTTTTACGGGGAGGACTGTGCGCCCTGTATTGCTTTGATGCCTCATATTCACAATCTGGAGGCGTCTTATGGTGACAGAATCAAGTTCTGCGCCATTGACATCGGCCGGGCCCGGCGTCTTGCCTTCTCCCAAAAGATTATGGGTATGCCGGCGGTTGCCCTCTATGAAAATGGTGTCAAGGTGGACAGCCGCATCAAAGATGAGGCCACTCCCGAGAATGTGGAGGCCATGATCGTCTGCCACATCTAAATTCGGACAGTTACAATAGTTTCTCCGACCACATCTCCCAAAAACTTGCCATTGCGGTTGAAAAGGCACTTTAGAACGCATGGTATTCTTTGTGGACAAAACCCAAAGAATACCATGCGTTCTAAAGTGCCTCGTGCTTTTCTGTCTGAAAATGAGAACCATACCCCGGAACCTGCTTATATTTGATCGAAAGAGCAGCTTGCCCGGAAACACCGGGAAAAAGGGACATAGCGAAGCAATCTCCGGCAGTAGGAAAAATAATCTCTCACACGTTCATTTGCTGAACTCTTTTTGATTAATGTTGTATTTTTCCAGCTTTCGATATAATGTTCGTCTGTTTACTTTAAGCAGATCGGCGGCTTTTTCCACACGCCCGTGGCATGTCAACAGGGCATTTTCGATCTGCTGTTTTTCCATATCCAGAAGGGAATACCCCCTCGGACAAGCGGGCTCCACAATGTTTTTTTGTGCACCTAATTCCGGGGACGACTGGTGCTGAAGAATAGCGGTGGGCAATGCCTCGGCCTCGATATATTCGGACTTTGCGAGATAGACCGCCCGTTCAATCGCGTTTTGCAGCTCCCTGATGTTTCCGGGCCAAGAATATGTTGTCAGACGTTCGATCGCCTCCGGACAGAATCCTTTGATTGAAAGGTCCGTGCGCTTGTTGGCGTATTTTCCCAAAAAGTAGTCAATAAGGATGGAGAGATCTTCTTCCCGTTCGCTCAAAGAAGGGATCTTGATACAAAAGATATTTAACCGGTAAAAGAGATCTTTCCGAAAGAGCTTTTGCTCGACCAGTTTGGACAATTTTGTATTTGTGGCGGCAATAATGCGCACATCTACCTGGATGCTCTTTTTGCCTCCGATCCGAAAAACCTCCCTGCTTTGAAGGGCCCTAAGAAGAGTGGCCTGGATATCAAGCGGCATTTCGCCGATTTCATCCAGAAAGAGCGTTCCTCCATTTGCCTGCTCAAATTTTCCCGCGTGTCCTTCCCGCTTGGCGCCTGTGAAACTGCCGCTGTCATAGCCAAACAGTTCGCTTTCAATCAAGCTTTTGGGCAGGGCACCGCAGTTGATTGGGACAAAGGGCCCACTGCTGCGGGCGCTGTCGTTGTGGATGGACTGGGCGAACATTTCCTTTCCGGTGCCGCTCTCGCCGGTAAGCAGAATGTTGCTGTCATTTTGGGAGGCAATCTTAGCCATTTCAAGGGTGCGGAGCAAAACCGCCGATTGTCCAATGATATCGTCAAAGTGAAAATAAGCAACTGAGCCGGCCATCGGCTTCTTGACCCTCGGGGAGGCGTCCCCGGCCGGTTCAATAATCAAGAGGATGTTTCTTGAGCTACTTTCCCTTGAGGTGACAAAGAGCCTTCGTCCCTCTTTCCCCGTGGTGATAAGGTGTGCCTTAACACCCATGCGCACCTCAGATTCTGAAAGCTGATTTTTGTCGATGAGCTCAAAGAGTGGGATGTCCAGGGGCTGAGCCATAGAATCCGAAACCCCTAAAAGCTTGAGTGCCGCTTGATTGAATTGCCGGATACGCAGCTCAGGGGTCAAAATAAGGATCCCGACTGAAGCGATTTCCAGCAAGGCCATGAAGTCTTTTTGCAGCTGATCAAGAAGGACCTGACAATTTCCGCCAATCGATTGCTGACGCATTCATTTCCCTCCCTCTTAACAATAATCCAAACGTGGCCGCCGATGGCACAAAACAGGTGGTTTTCCGCTGCCCCGTTCCAATTAACCCGCAATAAGTTTAAATTTACCATAGCACAAATAATGCATTCTTGCAAGGTTGAGGGTCCATGGCTATGGTGCGGCGGCAAATAAAACCAGCTATCTTGCCAAGCCAGCCTCAAAAACGTTAATGTTGCAGTCAAGATAATCTACGAACATCTTTGCGCATGGAGAAATCTTGTTTTTTGCCCAATAGGCAACCTGTGTTGAGTCTCCCTCTGAAGGCAGGGGGAAATACTTGAGTTTACGGTTTTCAAACCATGCGTTTTGATCGGAGATGGCAAAGCCTTCGTTCATTGACAGCCAGATATAAAGGGTGGAGTAGCTGGGAGCCAGGCGGATGCTCTTCGGGTGGATGTTCAGCTTGCCGCACGTTCTTTTTACAAAATCGACTCCATCTGTGGCGACATCCGGGCAGGTAATCATTAGCGTCTCATCGCTTAACGCCTCCAAGTCAAGTTTACCGGAGCGCGAAAGACGATGATCCTGGTTCAATATGATATAGCTCTGCCGCTGTCTCAGGAATCGGCTTCCCAAATTTCTGAATTCATTTTTCTCGTTGAAGCAAATTGCGATCCCTACATCCAGCTTATTAAGCGACAAGCTCTCAAGAAGCGCTTTGTGAGAGAGAGAAACCACCTCGACGGCAATGTCCGGATGTTCATTTCTGAAGTTATGTATGATGTCAATCAACGAATCATCCACGTCATGCCCTTCTTGTATGCCGATCTTTACATAGCCGATCTTTCCGGCGTTGGCGCTTTGGGCCTCCGACAATATCTGATCGTACCGGACCTGCAGCTTTTCGCATTCCTGAAAAAACAGATTTCCACCCGGGGTCAGACGAAGCCCGAGAGGCTCCCTGTAAAAAAGGGCAAACCCCAGCTCACTCTCCAGATTGGAAATCTGCCGGGAGATGGCCGGCTGTGAAACATAAAGATGCTCCGCAGCTTCAGAGAGGGTTCCGCGTTTTACCACTTCGAGAAAGTATTCGTATGCCAACTTATTCATAAAACTCAGTCCCTTAACCTTTCTGTTAAGCATCAATAAACATATCTATAATTTACTTTCTTGTAAAATTCTCATAAAATATGTAATGCAATGGTACCATTGTATTTATAAAAAGTCAATAAAACGGGGAGTGGTGTGGCTTGGAGCTACATGATGAATTTGTTATTGCAAAGCAAACGGTTCCTGTTGTAAAGAACTGTGATGTGGTCGTCGTAGGAGGCGGGATCGCGGGAATTTCCGCCGCCGTAAGCGCGGCGAGAAACGGCATGCATGTGGTTTTGATAGAAAAGAGCATCGTCCTGGGCGGCCTGGCGACCTTGGGAAACGTCTGCATCTACTTGGCGCTTTGTGACGGCTGCGGGAACAAAGTATATGGCGGCCTGGCAGAAGAACTGCTGCATGAAACGATTCGGTATGGCTACGATAACCTTCCTGACTGCTGGCGCGGCCGCCCTTCCCGCCTGGAGGCCCCCGCCGGGAGATACCGAACCCAGTTCAACGTGCCCGCCGCCATTTTTGCCTTTGATGAAATGATGGAACGCGAGGGCGTGGAGGTCGTATTTGACACGGTGTTTTCTGAGCCCATTCTGGAGGGCAGGGAATGCAAGGGCGTAATTGTGGAAAATAAATCCGGCAGGACCGCCTACATGGCTAAAATGGTGGTTGACGCATCCGGTGACTGCGATGTATTTGCCCGGGCGGGGGCGGATTGCGTCACCGCGGAAAACCTGGTTTCCTTCTGGTGCCATGAATTGAACTTTGACGTCATGCGGAAGGGAATTTCCCGGGGAAGCATGATAGACGCCGTACGGATCAGGTGGATCGGCCAGAATGCCTGTTCCGATAATTCCGGCACCGAGCTGCCTACGTTCACTGGCTGCGACAGTGAAAGCCGAAACGAATACATCAAGCTCAGCAGGAGACTGGCGCGGGAGTATCTGAAAGCGCATAAGAGGGCGGACTACGCCATGCTCACCATGCCGTTTACGCCGCAGTTCCGCACCACCAGATCCATCCGCTCAAAGGTGCCCTTTGTACCTGTGCCCGAAAAGTACGAGCCGAACTCCGTGGGCTGCGTCGTGGATTCCATCAAGCCCCATGCCCCGGTGTACGAGCTGCCCTATGAAGCGCTGCTCAGCGGTCAGTTTGACAATATGATTGCAGCGGGCAGGACGGTGGGCGGCAGTAAAGAGGCCTGGGAGCTTACGCGCTTTATCCCCGCGTGCGCGTTCACCGGCCAGGTTGCGGGCCTGGCCGCGGCGCTGGCGGTCAAGCGTGGGAAGACGCTTCACGATCTTGAGGTCGGCACGCTCCAGGACATGCTGGCAAACAGTGGGATCATCCTGCATCTCACCGAGGCGATGAGGCTGGAGAATAAGACCAAACGGCAATATGTGAACGATGCGTTGGGAGATCAAAATATCGTTTCTGAATCGGTCATTTTGAGAGAGAGCCACCACTGACTTTTAGGAGGGGTTATCGTGAGCGCAGGTACAAAAAATAAATACATACGCGTCTTTATAGCGGTCCTGATTTTTCTCGCGATCAAGCTGTTCTTGCCGGAAATCAACGGGTTAACTGCCACAGGCGTAAATATTATCGCGATTTTTGCGGCGACCATCTGGCTTTGGGTCTTTGCCAGCACCGTTTGGCCCTCGTTGCTGGCCTTCGCTCTGGTCATCATGTTCGGCATTTCGGATCCCAATTCCCTTGCCGCGGTGACCTATGGCCATTGGAGCTTCGGATTTATCCTTACCGCAATGCTGCTGAACACCGCGTTGATTGAGACCGGCGTCATCGACCACATCTCCACCTGGTTTATCAGCAGGAAAATATGCAAAGGGCGGCCCTGGGTGTTTATCACGATGTTTCTTCTCTCGGAGTTCATCGTCGCCCTGTTTCTGGACTGTGCGCCTGTCACACTGGTCTATATGACTATGGTTGATTCCATCTGCAAAGAACTGGGGTATGAGAAGGGCGACCGCTTCGGAAAAGTTCTGACCGCCGCCACCCTGTGGCTTGTCGTGATTGGATACACCTCCACTCCGATCTCGCATCCGATCGCCATGGTCATGCTGGGCCAAATGTCCTCCGCTGGGGCCCCGGTTTCGATGCTGGACTTCTGCAAAATTGGGATTCCGTTTGGCGTACTGTTTTTCATTGCGACCATCGTTGTTCTGCGGCTTCTCTGTAAGCCCGACTTCACCAAGTTTGAAAAATATGATCCCGATGCGAAGGCCGCGCAGATGAAAACGCTCTCCCCGGAAGCGAAAATCAGCATCGGTGTATTTGCCGCGGTCGTCGTCATGTGGCTCGCTCCCGACCTGCTCAGCGGCGTGTTTCCCGGGGTAGCGGCCTATTTCAGCTCGATCGGTACCACCTGTGCTCCGCTGCTCGGCATTGCCATCCTGGCGATCGTCCATGTCAAGGGAAAGCCTGTTTTCGACGTCGCAAAGGGCCTTACCCAGATCTCGATGCCTACGCTCATTTTTGTAATGGGTATTCAGGTGTTCTGCAATACCATTACCAGCGACGCCACGGGGGTGAATACCTTCCTGGGCAACGTATTCACCCCCATTGCCTCTTCGCTGCCTCCCGCGCTGTTCATAGCGGTTATCCTGGTGGCCAGCGTAGTGCTTACACAATTTTTATCCAATATGGTCGTGCAGTCTTTGTTTTTCGCGGCCTTTGTCCCTGTGATCCAGGCAACCAACGCCGCCGGAGTTACCAACTTCAGTATCGCCGCCTTTGGCATGGTTTTGACCATGGCCGTAAATGTATCGTTTATGTTTCCATCCTCCTATATGTGCGCTCCCATCTGCTACGGCTCCGGTTACCTGGAGATTAAAGACGGCCTTAAGCTGGGCCTTCCCATGGCGGTTATCGGTACGCTTCTTTTGTTCTTTATCTTCTGGCCTATGGCAAATGCCTTGCTTTAACAGCCCTGGGACTTTAGGTCTCCGCCTTTCTCATGACAGTGGCAGTTCATATGCAACAAGAAAGGACAGCATCTTTTGATGCTGTCCTTTCTTGTTGCATATTTTGCGGTTATGCATGTGAACGTTAACTGGAAACGAAATATAAGAATTCGTATATCAGAAGAAAAGATAAGTGGTGCCTAGCCCCTTGGCAGAGTTAGACACCCGCTTATCTTTCGTTTTGGCAGAGGGAGTATAATTCGGTTTTTTGGGCGTATTTAGAATATATGTGGTGTGCCTTTATCCATGATTCCGCCAGCGGAAGGTTTGCTGGAGACTATGGCAATCTTAGACGAAAGACAGGCAAGGACCTGGTGCTTTGCCTGGAAAGCGATACTATAGTAAAATATCTGTAATTATTTAACTGGGCCGTGTCCTTCGCGGGGGCTGGACGGGGCTGTAAGCATTGTCGGACGAACCCTGTTAACCATGAGGTGGCGACGATATACGCACTCATGTGTGTCCTGGGATGTATCAAACCTAGCACCAAGGGGTGGAGAGATCCAACTATGGTGCCGTAGATGGCGGATGGAATTACTGCCTGCCATAAAATGTTGACTCCCCAGATTGAAACAAAAAGCAAGTGGATGCTTAGCTACTTAAAGTAACCAAGCATCCACTTGCCTTTTGTTTTGGCAGCGGGTGAAGGATTCGAACCCTCACATACAGAGTCAGAGTCTGCTGTGCTACCCTTACACAAACCCGCTATCTTGCGCTCGCTACCGCAAACGCAAGAATTATTATACCAAATACCGGCGGATTGTCAATAGGTTTGTCCGAAAAATTCCGGATTTAATTTCCCGTGTTGAAGAAGGGGGCCAGGGAGGCGGCGAAGCCGCTGACAGGCATGGTCTGGAGCACCACCCGGCCCGGCCCGGTGACCACCGTGTTGAAGAGCCCCTCGCCGCCGAAGAGGACGTTCTTGACCCCCTTGACGGTCTGGATATCAATGGAGCAGGTGGCGTCGCACATGGCCAGGTTGCCGGTGTCCACGATCATCTGCTGGCCGGCCGCCAGCTCATACTCCACGGCGTAGCCGTCGATCTCGATGAAAGCGGTGCCCTGTCCGGAGAGCTTCTGCATGATGAAGCCCTCGCCGCCGAAGAAGCCGGCACCGGCCTTCTTCTGAAAAAAGATGGACAGATCCACGCCCTGCTCAGAGGCCAGGAACCCGGCCTTCTGCACCACGATGGGTCTGTCGGGGGTGATGTCAAAGACCCGGATGGAGCCGGGGAAACTGGAGGCGAAGGCGATCATGCCGGGGCCGCCCTGGGCGGTGTATGTATTCTGGAACATGGACTCCCCGGAGAACATGCGGCCAAAGGCCTTACCGATCCCACCCGCGCCGGTGGCCATTTGCATATTGGGGCTCATCCAGCACATGGAGCCCCGCTCCGTGATCATGCTCTCGCCGGGGTTGAGCTGGCATTCCACAACGGGCATGGGCTCACCAATGATTTTATATTCCATTTTCTCTGCCTCCTGTTTTTCGGATTTCGAAATAACGCTGACTTTATTTTACACGTCTCCGGGGCTGGAGGCAAGTAAAATATGACAGGATATCCCATGTTCCGGCGGGGGAACCTAAAGCCGAGGTGAGATGAAATGTCAAAAAGAAAAGAATATCGGGACCTGAACACCCTGCTGGCGAAGGATCCCAGGGCGTCGGCCCTCTTCGACCAGATCCCCCAGTACGCCAAGGACCAGATCATGAGCCGGGGGGACAACGTGGGCTCCATGGACGCTCTCGAGGGCTATGTCCACAACGTCCTTCGGGGCGACGGCTGAAAAGAAGTCCCCGGTACGATACGTACCGGGGACTTCTTTTATTCGTCTTTGGAAAGTTTGTTCAGCGTGAGGATGGCCCACAGGTCGGAGCCGCCCTGATAGAGGAAGGCGGCGCCGATGACCCGCACCAGCAGAAGCTGGGTGGCGAAGGGGTTCCAGAGGATGACGGCGCCCAGGACCAGGGAGATGATGGAGAGGACCAGCGTGGCGGTCCAGCCGGCGTAGCCGAAGGCCCGCATGTCCAGCCCCCGCTTCAGATTCACCAGGCCGTCGATGAGGATATAGAGGCCCAGAATGGTGGGGAGGATGGAGAGGATGATGCTGGGCCGGGCCAGGAAAAAGACGCCCACAATGGCGGAGATGACCCCCAGGATGAGCTCGGCCTGGAAGCTGAAGCTGCGGCTGCTGCCCTGGTGGACAAAAAAGCTGGCGATGGTGATGCCGCCGTAGACCAGGAGAAGGACCCCCACGGCGGTGCAGAAGATGCCGGTGGTAAGACCAGGGAAGAAGATGAGGACCAGCCCCAGGATCAGGTAGACCACGGAGGCGGTGAGCAGGCTGTTTTTCCCTTTCATAGCGGCTCCTTTCCGTTCCAGTTTTTGCACACGTCCACCCAGCCGGCACAGCCGGAGAACTCCGCCAGCTCGTCCAGGGTGAGCTCAATGGCGGAGTTGGCGCTGCCCGCGGCGGGATAGACGGTCTCGAACCGGCGAAGAGATTCATCCAGATAGGTGGTGACGGCGGGATTGTCAATGGCGAAGGGACACACCCCGCCCACGGCGTGGCCGGTAAAAGCCACCACCTCGTCGAGGCTGAGCATTTTGGCCTTGGTGTGGAACTGGGCCTTGAATTTGGCGTTGTCCACCTTAGCATCCCCCGCGCAGACCACTAATACACATCCGCCGTCCACGGCAAAGGAGAGGGTCTTGGCGATGCGCTCCGGGGGGCAGCCCACGGCCTGGGCGGCCAGCTCCACCGTGGCGGAGGAGACGTCGAATTCCAGAATGTCGCCCTCCCGGCCCCGCTGGGCGAAGAAGGCGCGGACTTTCTCGATGGACACGGCGGCTCAGCCCTCTTTCTTCTTCAGGGCTTTGCCCATGAATTTTTCATTTTGGATGATAAAACGCTGGTGGACACCCTTGCCGATGGGGCCTGCCTCATCATATGCGGTGACGGAAAAGGTGAGCGCCCGGCCGTCCACGGCGGTGAGCTGGGCCTTGGCCCAGACCTTCAGTCCGATGGGGGTGGCGGAGTCATGGGAGATATCCATATGGGTGCCCACAGAGCCCTCGCCCTCGTCCAGATGGCCGATCAGGGCGTTGACGGCGGCGTTTTCCATAAGAGCCACCATCATGGGGGTGGCGAAGACGGGCAGCAGGCCGCTGCCCACGGCGGCGGCGGTGTTCTCCTGGACGACGGTGGTTTCGGCACGGCCGGTGAGACCGATGGTCAATGACATGGTTAAAACCCCTTTTTGTACAAGTGTCGGGAATCGAATATTAGTTTAGTCTATTTTTAGGTTTTTTGCAAGATGAAAGAGGAAGGGATCGAAAAAAGGGGCCGGACGGAGCTTTCCCCCGCCCGGCCGCGGAAAACACGGGATAAAATTTTGCGCTTCATTTTCGGCAGAAAACAAAAACGCTGACACTCTGTGTCAGCGTTTTTGCGAAAAGATATTTTGGAGTCTCAGGACGCGTTCATCAGACGCACCCACTGGTCGTTATAGAGGGCGCGGATGTCGGCGGGGAGGCAGGCAAAGGTTTCGCACTGCTGGGCCATAAAGGCCTCGTCGGGGTAGGCGAAGGGGTCGTCCACCACCTCGGGGTCCAGGGCCTCCCGGACGGAGAGGAGGGGGGAGGAGTACCAGGTGGCCTCCACGTTCTTCACACCGGCGTCGGTGGAGCACATGAAGTTGATGAAGGCCTCGGCGTTCTCCTTGTTCTCCGAGCCCTTGGGGATGCACATGGCGTCCACATAGCGGTTGGTGCCCTCCCGGGGCAGGGCGAAGGCCAGGTCGGAGTTATTCTCCTCCATGGTCAGGTAGTCGCCGTAGTAGTAGACCCCGATGGCGGCGTTGCCGCCCTCCAGCTTTTGGAAGATGTCGTCCATCACATAGGCCTGGACCAGGGGCTTCTGGGCCACCAGCTCATCCACGGCCTGGGTGACCTGGGCGGGGTCGGTGGTGTTATAGGAATATCCCAGCTTTTTCAGGGCGATGCCGATGGTGTCCCGGGAATTGTTGAACATGAGGATGTCGTTGGAATACTTCTCGTTCCAAAGCACGTCCCAGGTCTCCATGTCCTCTCCCTCGTCCACCAGGGTGGTGTTGTAGATGATGCCCAGGATGCCGAACATGTAGGGCACGGAGTAGAGGTTCTCCGGGTCGTATTCCGGGTTCTTGAGGGAGCCGTCCACGTCGCTGAAATTGGGGATGTTGTCAAAATTCAAGGGTTCCAGCATGTCTTCCTCGATCATCTGGCCGATCATGTAGTCGGAGGGGATGATCACGTCGTAGCCGGTGGCGCCGCCGGCCAGCTTGCCGTAGAGGGCCTCGTTGGACTCGTAGGTCTGATAGTTGACCTGGATGCCTGTCTGGGCGGTGAACTCGTCAAAGATGGACTCGTCGATGTACTCGCCCCAGTTGTAGACGTTCACCTCACCCTTGGCGGCGGTGGTCCCGCCGCCGCAGGCGGCCAGGCTCAGGAGGCTGGCTCCGGCCAGCGCGAGAGAGATCAACTTCTTTTTCAATTCGATTCAGTTTGCTCCTTTCGGTTATCATATCCCTTCAAGGCCCGGGGGCCCCAAAGCCGGGTCAGGAGGCGGTGAGGTTCTCCCGCCGCCGCTTGGCCTGCCGCTCCTGGCTGGCCTGCCGCAGGTTGACCACCACCATCAGCGCCACCACGGTGACAAACATGATGGTGGACAGGGCGTTGATCTCCGGGCTGACCCGCTTCTTGGCCATGGAGTAGACCACCATGGACAGATTCTGGGTCCGGGGCCCGGCGGTGAAATAGCTGATGACAAAGTCGTCGATGGAGAGGGTGAAGGCCATGATGAGGCCGTTCACCACCCCGGGCATGATCTCGGGCAAAACCACCCGCCGGAAGGCGTGGAAGCCGTGGTCTCCCAGGTCCTGGGCCGCCTCATAGATGTTGGGGTCCAGCTGCCGCAGCTTGGGGCTCACCGACAGGATGACGTAGGGCACGTCGAAGGTGATGTGGGCGATAAGAAGGCTCCAAAAGCCCAGATTGAGCTTGGGAAAGCCGAACATCTTGACGAAGCTGCCGTTCCACATCCCCACCGCCAGCATAAAGAGGAGCATCATGGATACGCCCGTGATGATGTCGGCGTTGGTGAGGGGGATGTTGTTCACCGTCATGCACACGTGGCGGGTCCGGCGCTTCAGGTTGCGGAAGCCGATGGCCGCCGCCGTGCCGATGACGGTGGAGATGACAGCCGCCAGCACCGACACCGCCAGAGTGACCCACAGCGCGTCCAGAATGGTCTTGTTCTGGAAGAGCTGGACGTACCAGTTCAGGGTGAAACCGGTCCACACGGCGCTGGACTTGGCGGCGTTGAAGGAAAAGACCACCAGCACCAGGATGGGGGCGTAGAGGAAGAGGAAGCACAATCCGAGAAACAGCCGGCTGGGGATGCCGTTCTTTTTCACAGTACCGCCACCCCCTCTTCGCCCTCGCCAAAGCGGTTCATCAGGGCCATACACACCATGACGATGACCATCATCACCAGGGAAATGGCGCTGCCTAAATGGGGGTTATAGGCGTTGCCCAAGAACTGCATGTCGATGAGGTTGCCCAGCAGCAGGATCTTGCCGCCCCCCAGCATGGAGGAGATGGCGAAGGTGGACACCGAAGGGATGAACACCATGGTGATGCCGCTGAGGACCCCGGGGAGGGACAGGGGAAAGGTCACCCGCCGGAAGACGGTGAGGCTGTCGGCCCCCAAATCCTGGGCCGCCTCAATGACCTTGGGGTCGATTTTCTCAATGACGGAGAAGATGGGCAGGATCATATAAGGAAGGAAGTTATACACCATCCCCAGCACGATGGCCCCCTGGGTGTCGATCATCTGGAAGGGCCCTACCCCCAGGAAGCCCAGCAGGGTGTTGATAAGGCCGTTGCGCTCCAAAAGGAACTTCCAGGAATAGGTGCGCAGCAGGAAGTTCATCCACATGGGCAGCATAATAAGCATGGTGGCCATGCGGTGGACCCAGCCGGTCTCCCGGGCCAGGAAGTAGGCCAGGGGGTAGCCGATGAGCAGGCAGATAACGGTGGCCACGGCGGCCAGCAGGAAAGACCGGCCGAAGGCGGAGGCGTACTGGGCCATGTCCTTGAAGTTGTCCAGAGTGAAGCCGCCGGCGGCGGAGGTAAAGGCGTAGACGGCGATGATGAGGATGGGCGCCACCACAAAAAGCCCCATCCACCCCACGTAGGGGTAGGCAATCCCCTTACTCTTCATCTTCCGCCTCCGTATCCTCGTTGAGCTCGTCGTACTCGGAGGAGTAGGAGCTGTAATCGCCGAACCGGCCGGAATACTGGCTCTTCTTCATGATGTGGAAGCCGTCGGGGTCGATCTTCACCCCGATCCTGGCCCCCTCGGGGGAGTAGTCCGTGGTCTGGATAAGCCACTTGAAGCCCTGGAAGTCCACGATGATGTCGTAGTGCATCCCCTTGAAGGTGACCTCGGTGACGGTGCCGGTGAGCTGGCCCTGCTCCACGGGGACGATATCGATGTCCTCGGGGCGGATGACCACGTCCACCGGCTCATTGGGGGCGAAGCCCCCGTCCAGGCAGGGGAACTTCTTGCCGTACATCCGCACTACCTTATCCTCGGGCATGGTGCCGTCGATAATGTTGGACTCCCCGATGAAGTCGGCCACAAAGGCGTTCTTGGGTTCGTTGTAGATGTCCACGGGGGTGCCCACCTGCTGGATATTGCCCTTGTCCATGACCACCACCGTGTCGGACATGGTGAGGGCCTCCTCCTGGTCGTGGGTGACGTAGACGAAGGTGATGCCCACCTCCCGCTGGATGTTTTTCAGCTCCACCTGCATGTCCTTCCGCAGCTTCAAATCCAGTGCGCCCAGGGGCTCATCCAGCAGCAACACCTGGGGGCGGTTGACGATGGCCCGGGCGATGGCCACCCGCTGCTGCTGCCCACCGGAGAGGGAGTCCACCCCGCGCTTACCGTAGCCGGGCAGGTTCACCAGCTCCAGCGCCTCCTCCACCCGGCGGGTGAGGTCGGCTTCGGGCACCTTGGCGATGCGCAGGCCGAAGGCCACGTTCTCGAAGATGTTCATGTGGGTGAACAGGGCGTACTTTTGAAAGACCGTGTTCACCTTCCGTTTATGGGGCGGCACGTCGTTGATGCGTTTGCCGTCAAAAAACACGTCCCCGGAGGTGGGCTTTTGAAACCCGCCGATGATCCGCAGCGTGGTGGTCTTGCCGCACCCGCTGGGACCCAGGAGCGTGAGGAATTCCTTGTCATTGATATAGAGGTTCAGGCGATCCAGGATCACCTCGTCGTCGAATTTCACAACGCAATCCGACAGGCGGATCAGCTCCTTGGACATTTATCCTCCCCCATTCCTTTTCGTGATTTTTATAAAAGATAGCAAACTACAATATATATGTTGTACCCCCAAAAGTCAACGGATTTCCAGTAAAAATTTCAGGGGGCGCCGGGACGGCGGAAGGCCCTGCCTACACAGCCGTTCCGGGGAACCACTCCCGGACAAAATCGATCTGCTCCGGGGGGACGGTCAGGGTCCTGCCATGGAGGTGCTCCAGGCATCCGGCGGGAGTGGGGAAATCGAAGGTAAGCTTGTAGGACCATAGGGCCTGGCCCTTACGCTCGGTCCTTTGGTTGTCGGAGCGGCGGCCGTACTTGCCGTCCCCCGCCAGGGGGTGCCCAGCGGCGGCAAACTGGGCCCGGATCTGGTGGGTGCGGCCGGTGAGCAGCTCGCACTCCACCAGGGACAGCCCTCCCTGGACGGCCAGGGTACGGTACCGGGTGGCGGCGGACTTGCCCCCGGGCACCGGCTTGCGGTAGACGGTCACCTGCTTTTTGACCTCATCCTTTAATAGAAAGCCCCGCAGCTCCCCCTGGGGCGGGTTCATTTTCCCCACCACGGCGGCCAGATAGAACTTGGAGATCTCCCTGCCCTTGATTTTGTCGTTCATGATCCGCAGAGCCTCGGCGGTCTTGGCGGCGATGACCAGCCCGCCGGTGTTCCGGTCGATGCGGTTGCACAGGGCGGGGGCGAAGGCGTTTTCCCACCGGGGGCTCCACTCCTTCTTCTGATAGAGGTAAGCCTGGATGTGGGTGATGAGGGTGGAGACGTACTCGTGCTCGTCGGCATGGCACAGGAGGCCGGGGCGCTTGTTACACACCAGCAGGTGCTCGTCCTCGTAGACGATGTCCAGCTGGGGCTGGAAGATGGAGAGGAAGGCGTTGTCCTCGGTGGGGGTGTCAAAAAACTCGTCGTTGATGTATAATTGCAGCAGGTCTCCGGTCTGGAGCCGGACGTCCCGCTGGGAACCCCTGCCGTTGACCTTCACCCGTTTGAGGCGGATGTACTTCTGGGCCAGGGGGGCGGGGAGGAGCGGCACGGCCTTGCCCAGCCAGCGGTCCAACCGCTGTCCAGCGTCGTTTTTTCCAATGGTAAATTCCTTCATGAGAGGCCCTCCTGTGCGGATTTACCACTATTCTACCACAGAAATGAAAAAAATGAAAAAGTATTTGACACGGCCCCGAATTTTCGATATAATGTCCGCTGTACCGTTGCGAGGAGAACATTATGCGTTTGGATTTACGAGACATCATCCATACCCCTGGCGCCAGCCGGGATTTCGCCTACGAGCTGGACCTGTCCCAGGTGGAGTTGTTTGGGGAAAAGCCCTTCGACCGGCCCATCCAGGTCTCCGGCACGGTGCGGAATATGGCGGGCGCCCTGGAGCTGGAGGGCGCGGCGGAAACCACCCTCGATACCCGCTGTGACCGCTGCCTGAAGCCCCTCACCGAGGCCTTCTCCGTCCCCGTGACCACTCTGCTGGCCGAGGAGCTGGAGGACGAGGAGAGCGACGAGATCGTTCTTTTAGAGCACGGCGAGGTGGATTTGGACGAGGTATTCTCCACCGCCTGCATCCTCTCTCTGGACGGCAAGCACCTGTGCGGCGAAGACTGCAAGGGGCTGTGCCCCACCTGCGGCGCGGACCTGAACGACGGGCCCTGCGGCTGCAAAAAGGAATTGGATCCTCGCTTTGCCGTTTTGGCGAAGCTTTTGGATAAGGACCCGGAAGGGCCCGACGAAGAAACATGAGCAATCAAATGCCCCTGTCACGTTAAGGAGGTGTCATAGATGGCAGTCCCTAAGAGTAAAGTTTCCAAGCAGCGCCGGAACAAGCGCCGTTCTTCGGTGTGGAAGCTGGAGACCCCCGGCGTCACCACCTGCCCCAAGTGCGGGGCCTACCGCCTGCCGCATCGGATGTGCAAGTCCTGCCTGACCTACAACGGTCACGACTTCAACAAGGCCGAGGCGCCCGCCGCCAGCAACTAAGACGGAACCGGAAAAGAGCGAGAGGGGAATTTTTCCCCTCTTTCTTTTTGCCCAAATGGGAAGAGTAATCAAGAGAGCGGAACCAGTGGCGCGGGCAGACCGGCCAGACGGACACCTGTCGTTGACTTCTGCTCCGGAACGTGTAATAATACCGATGAGTATAAATTGAGAAAAAGGGAGGGGTTTCCATGGCGAGACCTCTGGTGGCCATCGTAGGCCGGCCCAACGTGGGCAAATCCATGCTCTTCAATAAGCTGGTGGGCCAGCGGTTGTCCATCGTGGAGGACACCCCCGGCGTCACCCGGGACCGGCTGTACGCCCCCTGTGAGTGGCGGGGCCGCAAGTTCGACCTGGTGGACACCGGCGGCATCGAGCCGGACACCGACAGCGAGATCCTCCAGTTCATGCGCCAGCAGGCGGAGATCGCCATCCAGAGCGCCACGGTCATCGTCTTTGTCTGCGACATCCAGACCGGCCTCACCGCCTCCGACCAGGAGGTGGCCTCCATGCTGCTGAAATCGGGCAAGCCGGTGGTGCTGGCGGTAAACAAGATGGACCAGACCGGCATGACCAACCCCGATATCTACGAGTTTTATAACCTAGGCCTGGGCGACCCGGTGGCCGTCTCCTCCATCCACGGCCACGGCACCGGCGACCTGCTGGACGAGTGTTTCAAATATTTCCCCGAGGCCGACGACGAGGAGGAGGACGACGACGTCATCAAGGTCGCCATCATCGGCAAGCCCAACGCGGGCAAGTCCTCCCTGGTCAACCGCATCCTGGGCCAGGAGCGGGTCATCGTCTCCGACGTGGCGGGCACCACCCGGGACGCGGTGGACAACTACTTTGAGAACGACAAGGGCAAGTACCTCTTCATCGACACCGCCGGGCTTCGGAAAAAGTCCAAGGTGGACGACCGGGTGGAGAAATTCTCCGTCCTCCGGGCCACCCTGGCGGTGGAGCGGGCCGACGTGTGCCTTATCATGATTGACGCCAACGAGGGTGTCACCGAGCAGGACACCAAGGTGGCGGGCCTGGCCCACGAGGCGGGCAAGGCCTCCATCATCGTGGTCAACAAGTGGGACGCGGTGGAGAAGGACGACAAGACCATGGACCGCATGTGCAAAGACATCCGCCGGGACCTGGCCTATATGGATTACGCCCCCATCCTCTTCATCTCCGCCCTCACCGGCTCCCGGGTGGACCGGCTCTTCGACGCCATCAACCAGGTGGCCAACCAGGCCTCCATGCGCATCACCACCGGGATGCTCAACGACGTGCTGGCCGATGCCACCGCCCGGGTCCAGCCCCCCACGGACAAGGGCAAGCGGCTGAAGGTCTACTACATGACCCAGGTGGGCATCCGCCCGCCCCATTTCGTCATCTTCTGCAACAGCCGGGAGCTCTTCCACTTCTCCTACCAGCGGTATATCGAGAACCAGATTCGGGCCACCTTCGGCCTGGAGGGCACTCCCATCAAGCTCACCGTCCGGCAGAAGGGCGACAAGGAGGGCGCGTGACATGCCGATTATCTCCTACCTGTGTAGCCTGACGGCCCTGGGGCTGAAAAGCGTGCTGATTGTCTTTGCCATGGTGGCGGTCCCGACGGCCCTCGCCGCCTATTTCCTGGGCTGTTCCAACGGCGCGGTCATCATCTCCAAGTATATCCTCCGGGACGACGTGCGCACCCACGGCAGCGGCAACGCCGGCCTGACCAACTTCTTCCGCACCTTCGGCGGGCCGCTGACCCTGGTGGTCATCCTGATCGACGTGCTGAAAGCGGTTTTGGCGGTGTGGATCGGCGTGGCGATTTTTGGGGTGCTGGGGAGCAATCTGGAGTGGCTTCCGGTCCTGGCGAAGTATTGGGCCGGCCTCTTCTGCCTCCTGGGCCACATGTTCCCCTGCATGTTCGGCTTCAAGGGGGGCAAGGGCATCCTCTCCGGCGGCACCATCGCCATCATGATTGACTGGCGGCTGGCCCTGCTGGTGTGGGGCGGGTTCCTCCTGCTGACTGTTTTGACCCGCTACGTCTCCCTGGGCTCGGTGTACGCCGCGGCCTTCTTCCCGGTGGGCACCTGGCTCTTCGTTGGCCATGACCCCGTCATCATGGTCCTGTCTGTCCTCCTGGGCGGCCTGATCCTCTGGAAGCACCGGGGGAACATCCAGCGTCTTCTCAAGGGCGAGGAGAGCAAGCTCTCCTTTCATAAAAAGAAGGGGGATTCTAGTACATGAATATCGCTGTCTTGGGCTCCGGCGGCTGGGGCACCGCCCTGGCTCTCCTGCTGTTGGAAAACGGCCATGACGTGACATTGTGGTCCTACCGGGAGGAGGAGTGCGCCAATCTGCGCCAAACCCGGGAAAATCCCGTTCTCAAGGGGGTGCCTCTGCCCGAGGGGCTGAAGCTCACCTCGGACCTGGCCTGCGTGAAGGGCAAGGGGCTGGTGCTGCTGGCTACCCCCTCCTTCGCAGTCCGGGGCACCGCCGCCCAGGCCAAACCCCTGCTGGACCCGGGCGCGGTGCTGGTGAGCGTGTCCAAGGGCGTGGAGAAGGACACCTCCCTCACCCTCACCGAGGTCATTGCCCAGGAAGTGGGTGAGGACCACCCGGTGGTGGCCCTCTCCGGCCCTTCCCACGCCGAGGAGGTGGGCCGGGGCGTGCCCACCGTGGTGGTGGCCGCCTCCCAGGATAAGGCCGCCGCCCAGCTGGTGCAGGACAGCTTCATGAACAAGCGCTTCCGGGTCTACACCACCGACGACGTGGTGGGCGTGGAGCTGGGGGCGGCGCTGAAAAACGTCATCGCCCTCTGTGCCGGGACCTGTGACGGCCTGGGCTATGGAGACAACACCAAGGCCGCCCTCATGACCCGGGGCCTCTCCGAGATCGCCCGCCTGGGGGAGGCCATGGGGGGCCGGAAGGAGACCTTCGCCGGTCTCGCCGGCCTGGGCGACCTCATCGTCACCTGCACCTCCATGCACTCCCGCAACCGCCGCTGCGGCATCCTCATCGGTGAGGGCGTGCCCCCCGCCAAGGCGGTGGAGCAGATCGGCATGGTGGTGGAGGGCTACTACGCCGCCGCCAACGCCAAGGCCCTGGCCGACAAAATGGGGGTGGAGATGCCCATCACCCAGGCGGCCTACCAGGTGTTGTACGAGAATAAGGACCCCAAGGCGGTCATCGTGGAGCTGATGACCCGGGACAAAAAGCACGAGAGCGAGGAAAGCTGGGTCTGACCCTCGCAAAGAAGCGCCGGACGGTAAAAAACCGTCCGGCGCTTTTCGTGTTTGTGTCAATCCTTTGTAAGTACCACAGCAGTCTCCCCGGTGGCCAAATCCACCGTATAGGTGTACGTCCCCGCGTCATGCAGCATAGTATCCCCGTCGGAAAGCGCCTCATCAAAGTGGTAGGTATAGACCAGCGCGGCCCCGTCGTCACTAAATCCCAGCGAATCCGGCGCCCGGTCCGTGGGGACGGTGGAATAGCTCCGTACGGTGGAGGTGCTGGGCAAAATCATCCGCTGGCGGACCGTACCGGCCAAGGGGCTGTCCGCCCGGTAGGCCAGATAGAGCTCGTAGTCTTTTACCGGCTCCACGAAGTTGGCGTCCTTCCACCGCAGCACCGCTGTGCAGGCGGGGCCTTCCAGCTGCTGTTCCACAGTGTACACCGGGTTTTTGACCAGGCTGGCCATGGCCCCGTCATAGGATGGGGGCGTGATGGTCTCTGTGGTCTGCCCGGTCATCAGGTCTGTGGTATAGGTATAAGTACCCGCCTCATGACAGACGATGGGCTCATCCACAACGGGGGGCCCAAGGATAAAGGGCTCATCAAAGTAGTAGGTATAAGTGAAGGTGCGTTTGTCCTCGCTGAGCTCCCGGGTGTCGGCGGGTGTACACGTCCACAGGGTGCCCGGCTTGGGGTAGGGCAGAACGATGACCGTTCCCACCCCTTTGGCGGAGCCGGGCTTGTAAATGAGCTCGGTCATACCCAGCGGGGCGTTCATAAAGCCGCCCCGGTCAAAGACAAAAATCGTACACTGGTCGGTTTCATAGGTTTGCCTGCTGCGATAGCCGGGACTGTTTTGCAGTTCGGCGACGGCCTCGTCGTAGGCGGGGGAGGAGATGGTCTCGGTGACCGCCCCGCTGGCTAGGTCCACCGTGTAAGTATACGTCCCCGCCTCGTGAAATACGCCCCAACTGGGCCCCTGCGCCGAGTTGACCAGCAGTTGGTCGTCAAAGCGATAGACGTAGGTCAACGTGGCTCCGTCGGCGCTCAGTTCCAGGCTGTCCGGCGCCCTGCCCGTGCCGTAGTTGTACGTGGCCGGCAGGGGCAGTTCCTTCCGCAGGCCCTCCTGTACGGTCCGGCCCGGCTTGTAGACGAGGTAGAGGAAGAAATCCTCCTCGCCGGAACCATAGGACTTCGTGCCCAGCAGGATGGTGGCGTCGGCGCTCTCCAGAATTTGTACCGGCGTGAAGCGCTCCAACTGGAGTGTCCGCTCCAGCACGATGTCGTAGGGGATGGGTACGATCTCCAGCGTGTTTTTCCCGGTAGTCAGGTCGGCGGTGTAGAGATACTGCCCGGCCTCGTGGAACACGAGGGCCTCCGGGTCGTCCGGGTTCTGGGCGCTGCTGGTGAGGCGCTCCTCAAAGAGGTAGGAGTAAGTGAGGATTTTCCCGTCGGCGCTGAGGGCCATCTCATCCGGGGAAATGGTGGTATGCACCATATAGGAGGTCCGCGGGGTCTCCAGCCGGAGGGCTGTGCCGTCCGGATAGAGCAGCTCCACGGTGTGGTTCCCGCCGTGGGGTGTGCTGTAAATGCCCAGGATGACCGTGCACAGCGGGGACTCCAGGATGCGGGGGAACTCGATTTCTTCTTTGAAAATATAATCCGCCACCATATCCTGGTGGAGGGCGGCGGCCTCGTCCATCTGAGGGATGCCCGCAAAGGGGTCGGCGGGGAAGGCGGCGGAGAACTGTTCGTCGGTAAAGACGCCCTCCTCCGCCAGCCGGCCGGCAAGGGTGGTTTCCGTCCCCCGCAGGGGGGCAAACAGGGCGGCGGCGGTCACCGTCACCGCGTCCGCGCGGGTGAACAGGGCGCAGTCAACGCCCTCGGGCAAAATGCCGCAGTCGATGGCCAGCACCCAAGGGGCGTCCCAGGTGAACTGCCCGTCCGCCTGGTCGGAGTAGCCCAGGGCCCGGAGCATGAACGTGAGGTACATGGCCGCCCCCGCGTCGCCTCTGGCGTTCAGCCAGGTCTCCGACGCGCCCTTGGTCAGGCCGTGGGCATAGGCGTAGCTCACATACCCGTCGGCCCACTCGGGCACGTCGGTAAAGGGGTGGCCGGTGGGCAGAGTCTTGGCCTCTTCCTCCTTGCCCAAGGCCCGCACCAGCATCACCACCGCCTCCGCCCGGGTAGGGGCCCGGTCCAGGTCGAAGTCCCCAGTGCCATTGCCCAAAAACAGCCCTAGGCTCTGGAGCTGTCCCGCCAACACCTCCGGCGCGGGACTGCCGGAGCCTGCTTCGGCAGGGCCGTCCTCCGCCGCCCACACCGCCGGAGCGGCGAGGCATACCGCCAGCAAAAAGGCCAAGACCCGTTTCATATCAATCCCTCCCGTATTCCTTTGGTAAGTCCATCATAGGCCCGACCAGAAAAAATGTCAACCAGCACGGATTTATTGTAATTCGATAAATAATAATTGATTTTTAATAAGGACTGTGATAGGATGTGGAAAAAAGGAGGAGACCGCCATGCGCCTTACCGCCGTTCAAAAAGCCGCCAAAGCCCTGAACGTCCTCATCCTGTTTGCCCTGGCCTGCAACGTGGCCCTTTTGTATCTGGTGCCCACAGCCGTGATGTTCAGCCAGGGGGGCTTCCTGGAGGGGGCAAGGGGCTACCTGTCCGGCCTGCTCCACCCCGATGAGGACGACATCGTCATGGCCGGCGTGGCGGGCAGCGTTCTGGCCTGGTTCTGGTTTTGGGGCGACGCGGAGACCCTGGTCCCCGTCCTGTCCCTCCTCCTCTCCGGCGGCTGCACCGCCGTCATCCTCTGGCAGGCCCGGCGGGTGCTGGGGGCCATCCTCCGGGGGGAGCCCTTATCCCTGGAGAACGCCGCCGCCCTCCGCCGGGCGGCGGGATGCTGCTTCCTGGTGTCCGCCGGGGCGCTGGCCTACGTGGTGTGGGGGATCTTTGTCCGCACCTTCCAGTTGAGCCTGGCCGCCGCCCTCTTCGTCCCCGTCTTCTTCGCCGGGGGCCTTCTGTGCCTGGTCATGTCCGCCCTCTTCCGCCAGGCGGCGGAGCTGAAGGCGGAAAACGACCTGACGATTTGAGGTGAGGGGCATGGAAGGAACTATCGTCTTTCGCATCGACGTGCTGCTGGCCAAGCGGAAAATGAGCGTCACGGAGCTGGCCGAGCGGGTGGGCATCACCCTGGCTAACATGTCCATTTTAAAGACCGGCAAGGCCAAGGCGGTAAAGGTGTCCACCCTGGCCAAGCTCTGCGCCGCCCTGGACTGCCAGCCCGGCGACCTGCTGGAATACTGCCCGGGGGCGGGGGAGGAGGAACGGGACGATGAAGGGGAGCTTTGAGGCGTTCATGGTCTTTTTCTCCGCGGGGGGCCTTATCGCCCTGCCCTCCGTGTGCCTGTCCGCCCTCTCCGGCGTCCTGTGCTGGGCGGCGAAGGCCCGCGGCTGGACCCGGTGGAGCCGGGTGTTCTCCATTTTGTGGAAGGTATGCCTGGGCATCTGGGCCGTGTGGCTGGCGCTGACCTTCCTGTGGCTGTTTCTTCTGCGTGTCTCCATGTGAAAGGGGGGATGACGCGTGGCGCTTGCCGATTCCCTGTGCAGGGGTCTGCTGGACCTGTGGGCGTTTTTTTATATGACGGAGCTGGCCGCCCCCCTCTTTCTCCTCGCTCTCCTGACCCTCTTTTTCGCCGGCTCCTTTTCCTACATGGCGGGGACCCATGGCTGGAGACGGACGCACCGGGTGCTCTCCGTTTTATGGAAGGTGAGCCTGGGCTATTTCCTCGCTTTCTTCGCCCTGAGTTTTATGATATTTTTATTGCTTCCTTTCGCACGCTGGTGAGGCGGGTCTATGACCCGCCTCCTTTTTTTCATTCATAAAATGGTCCAAGCCCTCATAGAGATAGGCCAGTACCAAAGAGGAGGGATGACGATGGCGGGATTTGACGACGCGGTCATACTGCTGCCCCCCAGGCTCCGGCGGCGGGCGGAGGAGCTGCCCGCGCTGGTGAAGCGGCAGGTGGAGGAGTTTCGCCTGCGGGCGGGGCGGCCCCCCACCGTGACGGTGGGGATGGACGAGCTGGGCCTGCCCGGCGGGGAGCCGGTTACGGTGCGGGATCTGGAGCTGACGGTGGAGATCGCCACCCAGGCCAGCGCTCACGCCGCCCTGGAGCGGGTGCGGCAGGGCTACTTCACCGTCCGGGGGGGCCACCGGGTGGGGCTGTGCGGCAGCGTGGCGGCGGAGGGGGGACAAGTCCGCAACCTGCGGACCCTCTCTTCTTTGAATATCCGGGTGGCCCACGCCGTCCCCGGCTGCGGGGCGGAGGTGCTGGCGGATCTGCTGGCGGCGGGGAGCCTGCCCAACACCCTCCTGCTGGCCCCGCCGGGCGGGGGAAAAACCACCCTCCTCCGGGACCTGGTCCGGCGGATCTCCGACGGGGAGGGGGCGCCCCCCCTGCGGGTGGGCCTGGCCGACGAGCGGGGGGAGGTGGCCGCCCTCTGGGAGGGGGTGCCCCAGTTCGACGTGGGGGCCCGCACCGACGTGCTGGACGGCTGCCCCAAGGCGCAAGGGCTGATGATGCTCCTGCGGGGGATGAACCCTCAGGTTTTGGCCTGTGACGAGATCACCGCCCCCGCCGACTGCGCCGCCCTGGAGCAGTGCGCCAACTGCGGGGTGAGGCTGCTGGCCACCGCCCACGGCGCCAGCCTGGAGGACCTGCGGGGGCGGCCGGTGTACCGGGACCTCCTGGCCCGGGGGCTCTTCCAGCGGGTGGTGTACCTGGACCGGCGGGGGTTCGGCCCCCGCTGCCGGGTGGAGGAGCTGCCATGCTGAAGCTGCTGGGAGCCCTCCTCCTCACGGGGGGCGGGCTGGCCCTGGGGCTGGGGGCCGTGGGAACGCTGGACGCCCGGGCAAAGGGGCTGACGGCCCTGACGGCGGCCCTGGGACTGCTGGAGGGGGAGCTCTCCTTCCGCCTGCCGGCCATGCCCCAGCTCTTTGCCTCCCTGGCCCGGCGGGCCCCGGAGCCCGCCGGAGCCTTTTTTGCCGCCTGTGCCCGGGGGATGGACACGCTGGGGGAGCGGCCCTTCGAGGAGATCTGGGCCGGGGCGGCGGAGGAGACCCCCATGGGTCTGGCCGCCGAGGACCGGGAGATCCTGCTGGAGCTGGGCTCCGTTCTGGGCCGCTATGGGGCCGAGGACCAGCGCCGGGCGGTGGAGGGTGCCAGGGCCCGGCTGGAGGCCAACGCCCAGCGGGTGCGCACCGAGCGCAGGCGGCAGGGCAGGGCCTACGGCACCATGGGACTGGCCCTGGGGGCCTTCCTTACCATACTGCTGATTTGACGGGGGAACGACTATGGACGTGGATTTTATTTTCCGCATCGCGGCCATCGGGATTTTGGTGGCGGTGCTCAACCAGGTGCTCTCCCGCTCCGGCCGGGAGGAGCAGGCCATGATGACCACCCTGGCGGGGCTGGTAGTGGTGCTGATGATGGTGGTGCAGAAGATCAGCGACCTCTTCGTACTGGTGAAGGGGCTGTTTGGGCTGTGACGGCGGATGGATATTTTAAAACTGGCCGCTTTGGCGGTAACGGCCGCCCTCTGCGCCCTGGTGCTGCGCAAGCGGGTGCCCGAGCTGGCGGTGGTCCTGGTCCTGGCGGCGGGGGTGCTGATCCTGAGCCAGGCCATGGAGGCCCTGGCGGGTGTGCGGGGGCTGATGGACTCCCTGGCCCGCACCGCCGGGCTCTCCCCCGAGATCTGGAAGCCGGTGGTCAAGACGGTGGGCATCGGCATCGTGGCCCGGCTGGCCGCCGCCGTGTGCAAAGACGCGGGGGAGGGGGGCGTGGCCGCTTTTTTGGAGACGGCGGGGGCCGCCCTGGCCCTCTTTACGGCCCTCCCCCTGGTGGAGACCGTCTTCGACACCCTGGGGGCGTTATTATGAGAGCGGTGGGAAGGGGCGGGCTCCTGTTTCTCCTCCTTCTCCTTCTCCTGCCCGCCGCCCGGGGGGCGGACCTGCGGGACGCGGTGGGGGCGGACAAGCTCACCGGGGCCGCGGAGGAGTATTTGGACGGGTACTTAAAGGTGGAGGACCTGACGGGGGACGATTTCGCCGCCGGGGCCGCCGCCATTCTGGACACGGGGAACGGCCAGCTGACGGGGGCCCTCCGCCGGGCGGGGCGCAGCGGGGTACTGCTGCTGGCGGTGGCCCTGCTGTGCGGTCTGGCCGAGAGCCTGCGGGGAGAGCTGGGGGGCGGCGGGCTGGACCCGGTGCGGCTGGCGGGGGCGGCGGCGGTGGCCGCCATCGCCGTGGCCGACGTCAACGCCCTCATGGGCATGGGGCGGCAGGCCATGGAGCAGATGGACGGCTTTTCCAAGCTGCTGCTGCCTACCGTGACGGCGGCCTGTGCCGCCGCCGGGGCCCCTGCCGCCGCCGTGGCCCGGCAGGGGGCCACCCTCCTCTTTTTCGCCCTCCTGCTGACAGTGGCCGACCGGCTGCTGATGCCCCTGGTCTACGCCTACGTGGCCGCCTCGGCGGCCCACGCGGCCATTGACAACGACGGGCTCAAGCGGGTGGCCGCCCTCCTCAAGTGGGCGGTGACGGGGCTTCTTTCCATCCTCCTCACGGTCTTTGTGTTCTATCTCACCCTCTCCGGGGCGGTGGCGGGGAACGCCGACGCAGTGACCCAGAAGGCGGCTAAGACGGTACTGTCGGGGATGGTCCCCGTGGTGGGAGGCATCCTCTCCGACGCCGCCGAGACGGTGGTGGCCGGGGCGGGCATCCTGAAGGGTACGGTGGGCGTGGTGGGGCTTTTGGTAGTTCTGGCGATCTGCCTGGCTCCGTTTTTGCAGCTGGGGGCCCACTATCTGGTCTATAAGTGCGCCGCCGCCCTCACGGCCACGGTGACACCAGGGCCGGTTTCAGCCCTCATCGACGCCATCGGTTCGGCCTTTGCCCTGGTGCTGGGGATGACGGGGGGCTGCGCCCTGATCCTGTACGTGGCCCTGATTACCTCCATCAAGGCGGTGAGCGGATAGTGGAATGGTTTCGTTCCTGGCTTTTGGGCGTGGTGGCCGCCGCCCTGGCGGTGGCTCTGGCCCAGGCCTTGACCCCGGAGGGGACGGTCAAAAAGGTGGGGAAGCTGGTGGGAGGGCTGGTCCTCTTGCTGGCGGTGGCCCGGCCCATCCTCCAGCTGGATCCGGGGGATCTGGCGGTGACCGCCTCGGCCTATGCCGCCCTGGACCCCCAGGCGGCGGCCCAGGGCGGGGAAGATGTGATGAAAACCCTCATAGCCCAGAAGGCGGGCGCATATATTGTGGACAAAGCGGCCCAGCTGGGGTGCGTGTGCACCGCGGCGGTAGAGGTGGAGACCGGGGAGGCCGGCTGGCCGGTGCCCTGGTCCGCCCAGGTACAGGGCAGCTGGACGGCGGAGCAGAAAAACCAGCTGTCCAAGGCCCTGGCCCAGGAGCTTGACATCCCGGCGGACCGCCAGAGCTTTAAGGAGGACGTGGAATGAGCGGGAATGGAAGGGCGTGGGCGGAAAAGCTGCTCAAGGCCCTGGGAAAGTACAAATACGTCCTGCTGGTGGCGGCGGTGGGAGCCCTGCTTCTGCTGCTGCCGGAGGGCGGGGGCGGACAGCCCGCGGCCCAGGTCCCGGAGGGGCGGAGCGACCTCTTTCAGGTCGGCGAGATGGAGGACAAACTGGAAAAGGCCCTCTCCCAGGTGGAGGGGGCAGGGGAGGTGACGGTGGTGCTGACCCTCCGGGAGGGGCCCCGGCAGGTGTTGGCCCAGGACGGGAGTGCCCAGGAGGGGGACAGCGAGAAGCGCCGGGAGACCACCACCGTTATGGCCTCCAAGGGCTCGGGGGCCCAGGAGCCGGTGACGCTTCAGGAGCTTGGGCCCGGTTATCAGGGGGCGCTGGTGGTGGCCCAGGGGGGAGACGATCCCCAGGTGCGCCTGGCACTCAGTGAGGCGGTCTCCGCCCTGACGGGGCTGGGGATGGATAAAATCTCGATATGTAAGGGAAAGTGAGGAAATTGGTATGAAACTCTGGAAACGCAACGCAGTGGTGGCCGCCATCGTCCTGTTCGTGTGTGTGGCGGTCTATCTGAACTGGTCCTACCAGAAGGAGGGGACCACGGACGTGGGGAAGACCCTGGGCCAGG
This sequence comes from Pseudoflavonifractor phocaeensis, assembly GCF_038439875.1. Lineage (NCBI taxonomy): Bacteria > Bacillati > Bacillota > Clostridia > Eubacteriales > Oscillospiraceae > Pseudoflavonifractor > Pseudoflavonifractor phocaeensis. Next base: position 156,363 of record NZ_JBCDMT010000003.1, on the reverse strand, counting down.
CGGCCCTGGTGGATGGAAAGACCAACGACCCCCTGCTGGCCGCGGCCTCCGCCACCCCCGCCCCCGGTGAGAGCGCCCAGCCCGGCGAAACGGCCAAGACCGGCTATTTCGCCTCCGCCCGGCTCAACCGCCAGCAGGCCCGGGACAGCGCCCTGGCCATGCTCCAGGACACCCTGTCCAGCGACTCCGCCGAAGAGGCGGTGAAGGCGGATGCCGGGACAGCCATCGAGACCCTGGCCTCCGCCACGGTCTCCGAGGCCCAGATCGAGAATCTGGTGGTGGCCAAGGGGTACACCGACTGCGTGGCCTTCATCAGCGACGGCGGCGTGTCCGTGGTGGTCTCCGCCACCGAGAACGGCCTCCAGGATACCGACGTGGCCCGCATCACCGAGATCGTCACCGGGGAGACCGGTGTGCCCGCCAGCCAGATCAAGATCATCGAGGCGGAGGGGTAAGGCCCGGCGGGCCGGAAGCGCCGTACATACCGGGAGGGGCGGGGTTTGACCCCGCCCCTCCTCCCCGCGCCCGTGAAAAATTCCGGTTGTATTTTCCCTTTTTTGTGGTACAATAGCCTTACTCAATCCCTTAGGGCGCGGCTGGAACAGCGCCGTGTCCGGGGCTAGGTATCCATACCGGAAAACTGTCCCATAGGAAAGGAAGCGTGAAGCCAATGGCCGACGGAAAAGAATACATCTCCTGCCCTGATGAGCTGGGCTGCATCCATATTTCGGAGGACGTGCTGGCGGTGACCGCCGCGGCCGCCGCCCTGGAGGTGGAGGGCGTGGGAAGCCTGGCCGCCAACCTGGGCAGCGATATCGTGGAGATGCTGGCCGGCCGGAAGAACCTGAGCAAGGGCGTGCGGGTGACCGTCACTGAGAACTCCGTCACCGTGGATATCTCCATCCTGGTGAAGTACGGCTCCACCATCCAGGAGGTGGCCAAGGCGGTCCAGGACGCGGTGTTCGGCGCCATCGAGAACGCCAGCGGCTTCACCGTGGAAGGGGTCAACGTCCACGTGGCCGGCGTTACCTTTGACCATGCCAGAAAGCCCAAGCAGGGCTGACCCGGCCCCCACAGCCTGGAGCGAGTTTTCTCGCTCCGGGCTTTTTTGCCGTTTTGGCGTCGATTGGGGGTTTATTTTTCCGGCGTAATTGTGTATACTAAGCTGTATATAATGGATAAGCTGGGCCGATAGGCCCTATGGAGGGAACCGCATGACCAGAAGTAACGCCCGAGAGATCGCCGTCCACTTTGTTTTCGAGCTGGGTTTTTCCAACCAGAGCGCCGACGAGCTCCTGTCCGAGGCCCTGACCCGCTCCGCCTTTGAGCAGATCGGCCAGGAGGAGCCCCTGTATGCCGAGTTCCCCAACGTGGGGCAGCGGGAGTACATAGAGACGCTGGTCCGCGGCGTCTTTGACCACGGCGCCGAGCTGGACAGCTATATCACCAAGTACGCCATCGGCTGGAACTTCCAGCGCATCCCCAGGGTGGTGGTGGCCATCCTGCGGGTGTGCATGTACGAGATCCTGTACATGCAGGACATCCCCAACGCCGCCGCCATCAACGAGGCGGTGGAGCTGACCAAGCACTATGAGGAGCCGGAGCTGTCGGCCTTCGTGAACGGCATCCTGGGCTCCTTTGTCCGGACCGAGCACATCCCCGACCCCGTGGGGAAGCCCGGGCAGGACGAGGCCCCTCAGACCGGCGGGGACGAGGGCTGATATGACTACCCTGGGCCTGGACACCAGCAACTATACCACCTCCGCGGCGGTCTTCGATGGGGCGGACGGCGTCAATGCCGGCCGCCTTTTGGAGGTACGCTCCGGGGAGTTGGGCCTTCGCCAGTCGGAGGCCCTTTTCCAGCATGTGAAGGCCCTGCCGGGCCGGCTGGAGGAGCTGGGCCGCTCCGGCCTGCTCCGAGACATCTCCGCCGTGGCCGCCTCCACCCGCCCCAGGGCGGTGGAGGGGTCCTATATGCCCTGTTTTCTGGCGGGGGAGAGCCAGGGACGGACCCTCGCCTCCGTACTGGGCATTCCCTTTTTTGCCGTCTCCCACCAGCAGGGGCACCTGGCCGCCGCCGCCTGGGGCGCCGGGCGGATGGACCTGCTGGACGCCCCGTTCCTGGCCTGGCACCTGTCCGGGGGCACCACGGAGCTGCTGCGGGTGGAGCCGGAGGGGGTCAACGTGAGGGCCGAGAAGGTGGGCGGCACCACGGACATCTCCGCCGGGCAGCTCATCGACCGGGCGGGAGTGCTGCTGGGGCTGGATTTCCCCGCGGGAAAGGCGCTGGATGCCCTGGCGTCGGAGGCGGCGAACGGCCCCAAGCCCTTCCGGGTCAAGCTCCGGGGCCTGGAGTTCTCACTCTCCGGCGTGGAGAACCAGGTAAAGGCCTTGGCGGCCGAAGGGGCGCCGGAGACAGTGGCCCGCTTTGTCCTGGATACGGTGGCCGACGTGGTGCGGCGGGCCACCCTGGCGGCGATGGAGGAGCATCCCGGCCTGCCGGTGCTCTGCTCCGGGGGCGTGGCCTCCAATACCCGCCTGCGGCACGTGCTCACAGAGGCCTGTCAGGCCGTTTTCGCCCCGCCCCAATACTCTGCCGACAACGCCATGGGGGCGGCCATCCTGGCCCACCGGCTGGCGAGGCGATAAAGAGGGCGAAAAGCCGGGGCACCGGCCCAAAGGGGCCGGCTTGCGCGGCGGCATTGATTTTTTAGAGGGGAGGCCCTGCCAATGGAATATCCCGTCTATTCGGTCTCCCAGGTCAATGGGCACATCAAAGACCTGCTGGACGCCGATCCGGCCCTCTCCGGGCTCTTCATCCGGGGGGAGCTGTCCAACTATAAAACCTATCCCTCGGGTCACCACTATTTTTCCATGAAGGACGAGGGGGGCGCCATCCGGTGCGTCATGTTCCGCCGGGAGGCCTCGGCCCTCCGGTTCCGGCCCCAGAACGGCATGAAGGTGGTGGCCTTCGGGCGGGTGGCGGTCTTCCCCCGGGACGGCCAATACCAGCTCTATGTCAGCAGCCTCACCCCCGACGGGGTGGGGGACCTCCATGTCGCTTTCGAGCAGCTCAAGGCCAGGCTGGCGGCGGAGGGGCTCTTTGATGAGGGGCATAAGAAGCCCCTGCCCAGGTTCCCGGCCCGCATCGCCCTGGTGACCTCCCCGGCGGGGGCCGCCGTGCGGGATATGCTCCGCATCCTGAACGCCCGCTGGCCCATAGCGGAGGTCTACGTGGTGCCCTGCCGGGTCCAGGGGGCGGAGGCCCCCGCCGAGATCGCCGGGGCCATCGCCTGGGTCAACGCCCAGGGGGCCGCGGACCTCATCATCACCGGCCGGGGGGGCGGGTCCATGGAGGACCTGTGGTGCTTCAACGACGAGGGGGTGGCCCGGGCCATCTACGCCTCCCGCATCCCCGTCATCTCCGCCGTGGGCCACGAGCCCGACGTGACCATCGCCGATTACGTGGCCGACCTGCGGGCCGCCACCCCCTCCAACGCCGCCGAGCTGGCGGTGCCCGATCAGAATGAGCAGTACGCCCTGCTCTCCCACTTGGGCCGCCGGATGGGCAAGGCGGTGGAGCGCCAGCTCCAGACCTCCCGGGCCGCTCTGGACCGGGCGGGGCGGAGCCGGATGCTCCGGGACCCCATGAGCTGGGTGGACGACCGGCGGATGCTGCTGGACCGCCAGCGGGACCGGATGGCCCACGGCCTCACCCTGAGCCTGGGCACCCGCCGAGCCGATTTCGCCCGTCTGGCCGCCTCCCTGGACGCCCTCAGCCCCTTGAAGGTGCTGGGCCGTGGCTACGCCATCGCCAAGGGGCCCAAAGGCGTGGTGAAGTCGGCGAAGGACGTGAAGCCGGGGGATCCGGTGTCCCTCCGGGTCGCCGACGGCGAGATCGCCTGTGAAGTGTTGTAAGGGCCGGACCCAAAGGCCTTGTTTCCAAGAAAGGAGAGACGCGGCATGGCGCAGAAAAAACTGACCTTTGAGGAGGCCATGGCCCGGCTGGAGGTCATCGTGGCCCAGCTGGAGAAGGGGGATGCCCCCCTGGAGGAGGCCCTGGCCCTTTTTGAGGAGGGCACCGCCCTCATGAAGCAGTGTTCCTCCGCCCTGGACAAGGCGGAGCAGAAGGTGGCCAAACTGCTGCCCGGCGCCGACGGCGGCGCGGTGGAGGCCCCCATGGAGGGGATGGAGCCGTGAATTTTGAAGCGCGGCTCGCCGCCGACAAGGCGCTGATCGAAGAGGCCCTGAAGGGGGCCTTCCGGGGGCGGACGCCCCGGGCCGATATCTATGACGCCATGAATTACAGCCTTCTGGCCGGGGGCAAGCGGGTGCGGCCCATCCTGACGCTGGAGACCTGCCGCATGTGCGGCGGGGACCCCGCCGCCGCCCTGCCCTTCGCCTGCGCCGTGGAGATGATCCACACCTATTCCCTCATCCATGACGACCTGCCCTGCATGGATGACGACGACCTGCGCCGCGGGCGGCCCACCAACCACAAGGTGTACGGGGAGGCCACTGCGGTACTGGCCGGAGACGGCCTGCTGACCGCCGCCTTCGAGATCGCCCTGGAGGGCCGGGGAGACCTGGCCCCGGAGCGGGTGGTGGAGGCACTGGACTGCCTGGCCCACGCCGCCGGGGCCGGCGGCATGGTGGGCGGCCAAGCCCTGGATATGGCGGGGGAGGGCCGCTCCCTGACCCAGTCGGATGTGGAGGAGCTCCAGCGGTTCAAGACCGGGGCCCTTATCTCGGCCGCCGCGGAGATGGGCTGCATTGTGGCCGGGGGGGACGAGGAGGACCGCCAGGCGGTCCGGCGCTACGCCGGGAAGCTGGGGCTGGCCTTCCAGATCCGGGACGACATGCTGGACGTGACCGGGGACGAGGCGGACTTGGGCAAGCCCACCGGCTCGGACGCCCGGGGGGAAAAGACCACCTTCGTCACCCTCAAGGGGCTGACCGGGTGCGCCCAGATGGTGGAGAAGCTCACCGCCGAGGCGGAGGAGGCCCTGTCCCGGTTTGAGCACCCGGAATTCCTGACGGCGCTGGCCCACGAGCTGGTAGACAGAACGAACTGAGGAGAGGCCCCCATGAATGTAGTGGATTTTCTCACCGGAAACCTGATATTGAATCTGGCCATCCTGGCCTGGGCCGTCGCCCAGGTCATCAAATTCGTGGTGGTGCTTGTCACGGAAAAGCGGCTGGACTGGCGGCATATCGTCTCCAGCGGGGGGATGCCCAGCTCCCACTCCGCCTTCGTCTGCGCCTGCGCGGCGTCAGTGGCCTACCTTTACGGCTGGTCGTCGCCTCTCTTTGCCATCGCCGCGTCCATGGCCATCGTGGTCATGTACGACGCCTCCAACGTCCGCCGGGCGGCGGGGGAGCAGGCCAAGATATTGAACTACATCATGGAGCACTGGACCCAGATGAAGCCGGCCATGTTCGGCAAAGAGCTCAAGGAGCTGCTGGGCCACACCCCGCTCCAGGTCTTTATGGGGGCCCTGCTGGGCATCGCCGTGGGCTGGGGCGGCGGCTGGTTTTTTACCCGGTAGAATGTCCTTCCGGGGGCTCTGCTGATGGTTCCCCAGAGGGGGACAGCGGGATACCCCCCGTGGATCGATTTTTCCTGCGTTTATCCCCACACGGGTGGGAGGCGCGAATTTCTCGAGAAAGGAGCGAGGGCCTTTGCTGAACGTACCGAACAATCTCCATCTCATCACCGATCCGGAGGCCGAGGCTCTCTGCGCCGACCTGCGGGACCGGCTGGTGGAGGTGGTCTCCCGGACGGGGGGGCACCTCTCGGCCAATCTGGGGGCGGTGGAGCTCACCGTGGCCCTCCACCGGGTCTTTGCCCCGGAGCGGGACCGCATCGTCTTTGACGTGGGCCACCAGTGCTACTGCCATAAGATGCTCACCGGCCGGGACGGGGCCATGGACACCCTGCGCTCCTTCGGCGGGCTGTCCGGGTTCCCCAAACCGGGGGAGAGCGTGTGCGACGCCTTCTCCGTGGGCCATGCCTCCACCTCGGTGTCGGTGGCGGTGGGGATGGCCCGGGCCCGGTCCATCCTCCGAAAGGACTACCACGTGGTGGCCCTGCTGGGGGACGGCGCTCTCACCGGGGGCCTGGCCTACGAGGGCCTCTCCGACGCCGGGGACAGCGGCGAGCCCATGATCGTCATTTTGAACGACAACGGCATGTCCATCACCCAGAGCGTGGGTGGGGTGGCGGAGCATTTGGCCCACCAGCGGCTCAAGCCCCAATACCTCAGCTTCAAAAAGGGCTACCGCCGGGTGATGAACGGCTTTTCCCTGGGCCGCCACATCTATAAGGTGACCCATAAGATCAAGACCGCAATCAAGGAGACCCTGCTGCCCTGCTCCCTCTTCGAGGACATGGGCTTTACCTACCTGGGGCCCGTGGACGGCCACGATGTGCGGGGATTGACCCGCCTGCTCCGCTACGCCAAGGATCTGGAGGGGCCGGTGCTCCTCCACGTGCGGACGGTGAAGGGGAAGGGGTACGCCCCCGCAGAGGCCGACCCCGGCCGGTTCCACGGGGTGGGGAAGTTCGACCCTGCCACCGGCCTGTCCCTGGCCGCGCCCGGGAGGAATTTCTCCCAGGTGTTCGGGGAGACCCTATGCGCCCTGGCGGAAAAGGACCGGAGGATCTGTGCCGTCACCGCCGCCATGCAGCCGGGCACCGGGCTGGACGGCTTCGCCCAGCGGTTCCCGGAGCGGTTCTTCGACGTGGGCATCGCCGAGGGCCACGCCGTCACTATGTGCGCCGGGATGGCGAAGCAGGGGCTTGTCCCCGTCTTTGCCGTCTACTCCTCCTTCCTGCAGAGGGCCTATGACATGCTCCTCCACGACGTGGCCATCCAGGGTCTTCACGTGGTATTCTGCGTGGACCGGGCAGGGCTGGTGGGGGAGGACGGGGAGACCCACCACGGCATTTTCGACGTGGGTTTCCTGGACACCATCCCCGGCATTCAGGTCCTCTGTCCGGCCAGCTACGCCGAGCTGGCCGACATGCTGGAATACGCCGTCAAAGGGTGCAGGGGCCCCGTGGCGGTCCGCTATCCCCGCGGCGGGGAAGGGACCTGCCGGATGTCCTTCGGCCACGCGCCGGCCGCTGTCCTGCGGGAGGGCCGGGACCTGACTCTGGTGGGCTACGGCACCCAGATCAACGCCCTTTTGGAGGCGGCGGAGCTTTTGGAGGAGAAGGGCGTATCGGCTGAAATTGTAAAGCTGAACAGCATTACACCACTGAACGCTGCCCCGGTCCTGGATTCGGTGAAAAAGACCGGGACCCTTTTGGTAGCGGAGGAGAGCGCCGCCGCCAACTGCGTGGGGATCCGCCTGGCGGCCGCCCTAGCGCAGGCCGGAATTGAGACAAGGAATATTGCCTTACAGAACTTGGGGAGCGGGTTCCCGCCCCAGGGCAGCGTACAGCAGCTCCGCAGGCTCTACGGCCTGGATGGAGCGAGCATCGCCGGGAAGGCGTGGGAGGTCTGCGGACATGGGGAAAAAGCGGCTGGACATCCTGCTTTTTGAGCGGGGACTGGCGGAGAGCCGGCAGAAGGCCCAGGCTGTCATCATGAGCGGCCAGGTCTATGTGAACGGCCAGAAGGTGGACAAGGCCGGCGCCCCCACGGGGGAGGACGCCTCCATCGAGGTGCGGGGCGGCGGGCTGAAGTACGTCAGCCGGGGGGGCCTCAAGCTGGAGAAGGCCATGGAGACCTGGCCCATCACCCTGGACGGCGCCCTCTGTGCCGACATCGGCGCCTCCACCGGCGGCTTCACCGACTGCATGCTCCAAAACGGGGCGGCCAAGGTATACGCCGTGGACGTGGGGTACGGTCAGTTCGCCTGGAAGCTGAGGAGCGACCCACGGGTGGTCTGCATGGAGCGGACCAACGCCCGCTACCTCACCCACGAGCAGGTCCCCGACGAGCTGGACTTTGCCAGCGTGGACGTGTCCTTCATCTCCCTGAACCTGATCCTGCCCCCCCTCCGGGGGCTGATGAAGCCCGCCGGACAGGCGGTATGCCTCATCAAGCCCCAGTTTGAGGCGGGAAAGGACAAGGTGGGGAAGAAGGGGGTCGTCCGGGACCGTGAGGTCCACCGGGAGGTGCTGGAGCACTTTTTGGACCACGCCGCCGCCGCGGATTTCTCCGTCCGGGGGCTGACTTATTCCCCCATCCGGGGCCCGGAGGGGAACATCGAGTACCTGGGGTGGATCTCCGCCCAGGCGAGGGAGCCATGGGAAGGGGACCTGGCCGCCCTGGTGGACGCGTCCCACGCCACGCTGGAGGAGGGAACGTAAATGAAGATCGTTTTAAGCCCCAATCCGTACCGGGACAAGGGCCTGAAGGCCGTCCAGACCGCCGAGCGGGTCCTCCGGGAGGCGGGGGCCGAGACCTGCATGAGCCTTCCCTTTGCCCTGGAAAAGGGGAGCGGCGTGGAGTTGCCCGCCCATTTGAAGTTCCTCTCCGCCGAGGAGGCCATGGAGGGGGCAGACCTGCTGGTGTGCTTCGGCGGGGACGGCACCATCCTCCACGCGGCCAAGGACGCGGAGAGCCACCACATACCCGTGCTGGGGGTGAATCTGGGCAGCGTGGGCTTTATGGCCGAGCTGGAGGTGTCCGAGCTGAACCTCCTCTCCCGGCTCACCGAGGGGAAGTACACCCTGGAGGAGCGGATGATGCTGGACGTGACCGTCCGGCGGGAGGGGCGGACCATCTTCCGGGATACCGCCCTCAACGACGCCGTCATCACCAAGGGGGCCGTGGCCCGGATCATCGACCTGGACGTGAAGTCGGACGGGGCCCTGGTGGGCCGGTTTTCCGGCGACGGGGTGGTGGTGGCCACCGCCACCGGCTCCACCGCCTACTCCATGTCCGCGGGTGGGCCCATCGTGGAGCCCACGGCGGAGAACATCATCGTCAGCCCCATCTGCCCCCACGCCCTCCACGCCCGCTCCTTCGTGCTGGACGGCCGCCGGGCCATCGCGGTGAAGATGGGCAAGCTCTCCCGCAAGACGGCCTACCTGTCGGTGGACGGGGGCAAGGCCTTCCGCCTGGGGGGGAGCGACCAGGTGGAGCTGCGCCGGTCCAAAACCAAGGCCAAGCTGGCCAAGCTTACCAACCGCAGCTTTTACACGGTGGTGAACCAAAAACTGGGGAGGATGTGACCCATGAAGAGCAAACGGCAGCAGGAGATCCTGGATATCGTGGCCCAGAGGGACATCGAGACCCAGGAACAGCTTTTGGAGGCCCTCAAGGAGCGGGGGGTGGCCACCACCCAGGCCACCATTTCCCGGGACATCAAGCAGCTCCACCTGGTAAAGGAGCTCACCGCCGGGGGCATTTACAAATACACCGTCTCCCAGCGCAAGACCGCCCTCAATTTCGCCGGACGGCTGCGGACCATCTTCAAAGAGGGGGTCACCTCCTTCGATGTGGCCCAGAACATCGTGGTTTTGAAGACCATGCCCGGCCTGGCCCCCGCGGCGGGGGCGGCCATCGACGGCATGGATATCCCGGAGCTGGTGGGGTCCCTGTCGGGGGACGACACCGTCATCCTCATCATGCGCAACGGGGAGGCGGCGGAGGAGTTCTGCGAGGAGATGCGGGAGATGCTGGGCTGAGGCCCGGATGGGCCCCGCCATCTGTGCGTAAGGAGTGATATGATGCTCTCCGTCCTTCACATCGAGAATATCGCCGTCATCGAGTCGGCGGACATCGTTTTCGGCGGGGGCTTCAACGCCCTCACCGGTGAGACCGGCGCGGGCAAGTCCATCGTGGTGGACGCCATGGGGGCGGTCACCGGGGAGCGGGCCAGCCGGGACCTGATCCGCACGGGGGCCAAGTCGGCCCTGGTGACGGGGGCCTTTACCCAGGTAAAGGCCCTGCCCTGGTTTGCCGAGAACGGGACCGGCCCCGACGAGAACGGGGAGCTTCTCCTCCAGCGGGAGATCCTGCCCGACGGCAAGAACCTGTGCCGGGTCAACGGCCGCCCTGTGACGGTGGCCCAGCTCAAGGCCCTGGGCCGGCAGCTTTTGAATGTCCACGGCCAGCACGACGGCCAACAACTGCTGGACGAGAGCTGCCACCTGGAATACCTGGACCGCTTTGGGGACACGGCGGTTCCCCTGGCCGACTACCGGGCGGCCTACGGCCGGCTGGCCGAGCTGGACGAGCGGATGAGGGCCCTGCAAATGGACGAGTCGGAGAAGGCCCGGAAGGTGGATACCCTCCAGTACCAGATCGGCGAGCTGGAGCGGGCGGAGCTTACGGCGGGGGAGGAGGAGGAGCTCCAGGCCCGTCGGGACCTCCTCCGCAACGCCGCGGATCTGGCCGAGGCCGCCGAGGCGGCCCACTTCGCCCTCTCCGGGGACGAGGACAGCGCCGGGGCGGCCGCCCTCCTCATGGAGGCGGAGCAGGCCTTGGAGCGAATGGCGGGGGTGAGCGGTGAGCTGGATGCCCTGCGTACCCAGCTCTCGGAGTGCCGCTGTCTGGCCCAGGACGCCGCCGAGACCGCCCGGGACATCCGGGGCAGCTTTGACTTTGAGTTTGGGGAGCTGGACGAGCTGGAGGGGCGGCTGGACCTCCTCTACCGGCTGAAAAAGAAGTACGGGGCCACCGTAGAGGATATGCTGGACTATCTGGAGCGGTGCCGCAAGGAGCTGGACGAGATCCAGTTTGCCGACGATACCCTCCTGCGCCTGGAGGGGGAGCGGGCTAAGGCCCTGGAGGAGGCCCGGAAGCGGGCCGAGACACTCTCCCAGGCCCGGAAGGCGGCGGGGGAGGCCCTTCAGACCCGCATCCAGTCGGAGCTGGCCCAGCTGGATATGCCCAGGGTCCGTTTTCAGGTGGCCTTCGCCCCGGTGGAGGGGGAGACCGGCCTGAATGGGGAGGGGATGGACACGGTGCGCTTCCTCATGTCGGCCAACGTGGGGGAGGACCTGAAGCCCATCCAGAAGATCGCCTCGGGGGGCGAGCTGGCCCGCATCATGCTGGCGCTGAAAAACGTGCTGGCGGAGAACGACGACGTGGCCACCCTGGTCTTTGACGAGGTGGACACCGGCGTCTCCGGCCGGGCCGCCCAGAAGGTGGCCCAGAAGCTGGCCCAGGTGGCCCGGCACAAGCAGGTGCTGTGCGTCACCCACCTGCCCCAGATCGCCGCCATGGCCGACGTCCACTTCTCGGTGGAGAAGGGGGAGAAGGCCGGCCGCACCTACACGGCGGTGGAGGCCCTGGACCGGGGGCGGCGGCAGGCCGAGCTGGCCCGCCTCACCTCGGGGGACCAGGTGACCCAGGCCTCCCTGGACAGCGCCGGAGAGCTGCTGGACGGGGCGGAGGAATATAAAAAAAGTCTGTAAGTTCAAGGCCGCTTTGGCATACACTGACCCAGAGGAGGGATACCGTGGATAAATGGGATGCGTTGGAACAAGCGCTGCGTGAGGCCTGCCCCGGCCTGGAGACGCGGCGGGGGGAGCCCATGGCCCGGCATACCTCATTCCGGGTGGGGGGGCCGGCCGCCCTGATGGCCCTGCCCAAAACCCTGGGGAAGGCGTCGGTGGTCCTCAAGGCAGCCTTTGACGCGGGGATTGAGCCCTTTTTCCTGGGCAACGGCTCCAACCTGCTGGTGGCCGACACCGGGTATGACGGCCTGGTGATCAAGCTGGCGGGGGAGCTGGAGGAGATTCGCTATATTCCCCCCGAGAAGCCGGGGGCCAACGCCCGCCTGGAGGCGGGGGCCGCCGCTCTGCTGTCCCGGCTGTCCAAGGCCGCCCTGGAGCACGGTCTCACCGGCCTGGAATTTGCCCAGGGCATCCCCGGCAGCGTGGGGGGCGCCGTGACCATGAACGCCGGTGCCTATGGGGGTGAGATCGCCCAGGTGCTCCTGCGGGTGGTGTGCCTGGAGCGGGATGGCACCAAGCGGGTCTATTCCGGGACCAACTGCGATTTGCGCTACCGCCACAGCCGTTTTTCCGGGGGCGGAAGCCTGATTTGCCAGGCGGTATTCGCTCTGACGGAGGGGGACCGGGAGGAGATCAGTGCCCGGATGGAGGATTTCGCCGGCCGCCGCAAGGCCAAGCAGCCCTTGGATCTTCCCTCGGCGGGCAGTACCTTCAAGCGGCCCGAGGGGCACTTCGCCGCCGCCCTCATCGAGGAGTGCGGCCTGAAGGGGTTCCGTGTGGGGGGGGCCCAGGTCTCGGAAAAACACGCGGGGTTCGTAGTGAACACCGGGGGCGCCTCCTGCGCCGATATCCTCACCCTCATCGGGGAGGTCCGGCGGCGGGTGAAGGAGCGGACAGGGGTCACGCTGGAACTGGAAGTCAAGACGCTGGGCGTTTTGGAATAGGAGGGGGGATTTTATGGAATTCATTTTGATCTCCGGCCTCTCCGGGGCGGGAAAGAGCCAGGTGGCCTCCTTTATGGAGGACATCGGCTACTTTGTGGTGGACAATATGCCCGCCCCCCTCATCCCCAGATTCGCCGAGCTGTGCATGGCGGGCCAGGCCAAATACGACCGGGTGGCCATTGTCAGCGACATCCGGGGCGGACAGACCTTCGACGGGCTGTTTTCCGCCCTCTCCGATCTGACCGAGATGGGCTGCGCCTATAAGATCCTGTTCGTGGAGGCTGGCTCCGAGACTATCATCAAGCGCTACAAGGAGACTCGCCGCCGCCACCCCCTGGCCCAGAACGGCCGCTCCCTGGACGAGGCGGTCCACCGGGAGCGCACCATCCTGGAGCCGGTGCGCAAGCGGGCCGAGTACATCGTGGACACCACCGCCCTCTCCACCGCCAAGCTGCGGGGGGAGATCCTGCGGCTCTTCGGCTCCGGCGGGCCCCAGCAGGCCATGAGCGTCAGCGTCATCTCCTTTGGCTTCAAGTACGGCATCCCCATCGAGGCCGACCTGGTCTTTGACGTGCGCTTTCTGCCCAACCCTTACTATATCGCGGAGCTGCGGCATTTGACGGGGCTGGACAAGCCGGTCTTTGACTTCGTATTCGGCAATCAGCAGACCACGGACTTTATGGCCCACCTGGAAAACCTGATGGGCTTTCTCCTGCCCCAGTACGTGGAGGAGGGAAAGGCCGCCCTGGTCATCGCTGTGGGCTGTACCGGCGGCCAGCACCGCTCGGTGGCCGTGACCCGGGCCCTGGCGGATTTCATCCGGCAGAAAGGGTATAACGCCTCCGACAACCACCGGGACATGACGAGGGCCCAGTGATGGAGATGGGGAAGAACGACCGCCGCTGGGAGCAGGGCCCCCGGGTGGTGGCCATCGGCGGGGGGCACGGGCTGTCCACCCTCCTGCGGGGGCTGAAGCTCCACACCCGGAACCTGACCGCCATCGTCACCGTGGCCGACGACGGGGGCGGATCGGGGATGCTCCGCCATGACCTGGGGATGCCCCCGCCGGGGGATATCCGCAACTGCATGGAGGCTCTGGCCAACACCGAGCCCCTCATGGAGGAGCTGCTGTCCTACCGCTTTACCGAGGGGAGCCTGGCGGGCCAGTCCTTCGGCAACCTGATCCTGGCGGCCCTCAACGGCATCTCCGGCTCCTTTGACGAGGCGGTGGCCAAGATGAGCCAGGTCTTGGCCATCACCGGCCGCATCCTGCCCGTGACCAACGCCAACGTGGCCCTCCAGGCCACCTTTGAGAACGGGGCCACGGTGGTGGGGGAGTCCAAGATCGCCGCCTTCAAGAAGGCCCAGGACTGCCGCATCCGCCGGGTGGAGCTTCTGCCCGGGCGCCCCCCCGCCCTGCCCGCCACCCTGGAGGCCATCGCCGGGGCCGACCTCATCCTGCTGGGGCCGGGGAGCCTCTACACCAGCGTCATTCCAAACCTGCTGGTGGAGGGGGTGGCCGGGGCCATCTGCGCCTCCGGCGCCCCCAAGGTGTATATCGCCAACATCATGACCCAGGACGGGGAGACCGAGGGCATGACCCTCTCCGACCACGTCTCTGCCCTGCTGGACCACGGCGGGCCCTGCCTGCTGGACGTGTGCCTGGCCAACTCCGCCCCCGTCCGCCCCGGCCTTCTGGAGCGTTACCGGGAGGAGGGTGCCGTGCCCATGGAGATCGACGTGGACCGGGTGAACGCGCTGGGGGTGGACGTGGTGGAGCGGCCTCTCACCTCGGAGGAATCCCCCTTCGCCCGCCACTCCTACGAGCGTTTGGCCCAGGCGGTGATGGACCTCTACGAGGACCGGGCCCACACCAAGATATTCTGACAGGAGGGGGCGGACATGTCCTTTTCCAGCGAGACCAAAAGGGAACTCTGCCGCCTGCCCATCACCCGCAAGTGCTGCGCCCAGGCGGAGTGCTACGGCGTTTTGCTCTACGCCAACCGTTTCGACCAGGGGGAGGCCCGGATCGTCACCGAGTCGGCGGACTTCGCGGCCCGGCTCCCCCTGCTTTTGAAAAAGGGGTTTCATATCGCCTTTGACCGCCTGCCGGACCCGGGGAGCGGCAAGCGGGTCTTTTCCATCACAGCGGCGGACAAGCTGGCCGTTCTTTCCGCCGCCTTTGGCTATGATCCCGGTTCCTCGGTGGCCCACCACATCAATTTCGGGGTGCTGGAGGAGGAACACTGCCGCTCCGCCTTCTTCCGGGGCGTCTTTCTGGCGGGGGGCTCGGTCACCGACCCGGCCAAGGGCTACCACCTGGAGCTGGCCACCTCCCACTACTCCGTGAACCGGGAACTGTTGACCCTTCTCCGAGAGGCGGGCTTCGACCCCAAATCCGCCGCCCGGGGGGCCAATCATATGGCCTATTTCAAGCGCAGTGAGGACATTGCCGACTTTCTCACCGCCATCGGGGCCCCTCTGGGGGCTATGGAGCTGATGAACGCCAAGGCGGAGAAGGACCTGCGGGGGGGCGTGAACCGCAGGGTGAACTGCGACGCGGCCAACCTGGACAAGGCGGTGGACGCCGCCCAGGCGCAGCTGGAGGCCATTCGCCGGCTGGAGGCGCGGATGCCGCTGGACGAGCTCCCCCCCAAGCTGGCGGAGGCGGCCCGGCTCCGGATGGAGAATCCGGACCTGACCCTCACCGAGCTGGCGGCGCTGTGCGAGCCGCCGATTACCAAGTCCTCCCTCAGCCACCGGCTGAAAAAGCTCTCCGAGCTGGCGGAGCAGTAAGGCCCGCCCACGAGGCGGCGGCGGGCGGCTGATAGCCGCCCCTACAAGGAAAGCCCGAGTTATGTGTGGTACAACATGATTGGTACCACGTACCCGTAGGGGCGGATATTATCCGCCCGAACCCACCCCCAATCAAGCACACGTCAGCGGCAGCCCCCTCTCAGTCAGCTCCGCTGACAGCTCCCCCGGAGGGGGAGCCCTTGGCAAAGCCAAGCACACGCCAGCGGCAGCGGCGCCAGAAAAACCACAAGTTGACAGACGCACCCGTGCTTATACCCCTATCAACAAGCAGTAGACCTTCTACTAAAAAGGGAAACTGCGACCAGGTCAGCACCAGAGACTTTTCTTTGGGGGTCTGGGGGATGTTTCTTTTCCTCGGGAAAAGAAACATCCCCCAGAAGGCCGCACGTCCCGACGTGCAATCAGTGAGTACACAAACACCCGCCCGCCATCTCCGCACGAAAGAAAAAAGGAGGTCCCACCATGGCTTTTGCCCACCTACATATCCATACTGAATACAGCCTTCTGGACGGGGCCTGCCGTATCCCTAAGCTGGCCAAGCGGGTCAAGGAACTGGGCCAGACCGCCGTCGCCATCACCGACCACGGCAACATGTACGGCGTCATCGATTTCTACCGGGCCTGCAAGGCGGAGGGGGTCAAGCCCATCATCGGCTGTGAGGTCTACGTGGCCCCCCGCACCCGGTTCGACCGGGTCCACGAGCTGGACAGCTCGGCCCGCCACCTCATCCTGCTGTGCAAGAACGAGGTGGGCTACCGCAACCTCTCCCACATGGTGAGCCAGTCCTACACCGAGGGCTTCTATATCAAGCCCCGCATCGACCTGGACCTCCTGCGGGAGCGCCACGAGGGGTTAGTCTGCCTCTCCGCCTGCCTCGCCGGGGAGCTGCCCCGCCGCATCCGAAACGGGGACTACGAGGGGGCCAAGGCCCACGCGGTGGAGATGGACGCCCTCTTCGGCCGGGGGAATTACTACCTGGAGCTCCAGGACCACGGCCTCCAGGACGACCCCGCCGTCATCGCGGGCCTGGCCCGCATCCACGAGGAGACCGGCATCCCCCTGGTGTGTACCAACGACGCCCACTACCTGGAAAAGAAGGACGCCCGGACCCAGGACATTTTGATGTGCATCCAGACCGGCAAAGTGGAGGACGACCCCAGCCGGATGCGCTTCGAGACCGAGGAGTTCTACGTCAAGAGCGAGGCGGAGATGGCCGCCCTCTTCCCCCAGTACCCCGAGGCGCTGGAGAACACCCAGAAAATTGCCGACATGTGCCAGGTGGACTTCGAGTTCGGCGTCCACCACCTGCCGGAGTTCCACCTGCCGGAGGGGGAGAGTGACCCGGACGCCTATTTTGAGAAGCTCTGCCGCCAGGGCTTTGCCCGCCGCTACCCGGACAGCCCCCGGGAGTACGTGGAGCGGCTGGAGTACGAGATGGGCGTCATCCGGCAGATGGGCTTCGTGGACTACTTCCTCATCGTCTCCGACTTCATCGGCTACGCCAAAAGCCACGATATCCCCGTGGGGCCGGGCCGGGGCTCCGCCGCCGGGTCCATGGTGGCCTACTGCATGGCCATCACCGAGATCGACCCCATGAAATACGGCCTGGTGTTCGAACGGTTTTTGAACCCGGAGCGGGTCACCATGCCCGATATCGACGTGGACTTCTGCATCCGCCGCCGTGGCGAGGTCATCGAGTACGTCCAGGACAAGTACGGCGCCGACCACGTGGCCCAGATCGTCACCTTCGGCACCATGGCCGCCCGGGGGGGCATCCGGGACGTGGGCCGGGTGCTGAACATGCCCTACGACCGGGTGGACCAGATCGCCAAGCAGGTGCCCACCACCCTCCACATCACCCTGGACGACGCCCTGAAAATCTCCAAGCCCCTCAAGGAGCTGTACAGCGAGGACGAGGACGTGAAGCTCCTCATCGACACCGCCCGGGCCATCGAGGGGATGCCCCGCCACGCCTCCACCCACGCCGCCGGCGTGGTCATCACCCGCCTGCCGGTGGCCGACTACGTGCCCCTGGCGAAAAACGACGAGTCGGTGGTCACCCAGTTCCAGATGACGGTACTGGAGGAGCTGGGCCTTCTCAAGATGGACTTCCTGGGCCTTCGGAACCTGACGGTGCTGGACGACGCGGTGAAGCTGGCGCGGAAGACCGACCCCGCCTTCACCCTGGAGTCCATCCCCGACGGCGACCCCGAGGTCTTCCGGATGCTCTCCGAGGGGCGCACCTCCGGCGTGTTCCAGATGGAGTCGGCGGGCATGACCGGCGTCTGCGTGGGCCTCAAGCCCAAGGACATCGAGGACATCACCGCCATCATCGCCCTCTACCGCCCCGGCCCCATGGAGTCCATCCCCCGGTTCATCGCCTGCAAACAGGATTCCAAGCTCATCCGCTACAAGCACCCCTCCCTGGAGCCCATCCTGGCGGTGACCTACGGCTGCATCGTCTACCAGGAGCAGGTCATCGAGATTTTCCGCAAGCTGGCGGGGTATACTCTGGGACAGGCTGACATGGTGCGCCGGGCCATCTCCAAGAAGAAGCGGGCCCAAATCGAGAAGGAGCGGGCCTCCTTCGTCCACGGGGACCCGGAGCGGGGCATCGCGGGCTGCGAGGCCAACGGGGTGGACGTCAAGACCGCCGAGGCCATCTACGACGAGATTGAGGCCTTCGCCGAGTACGCCTTCAACAAGGCCCACGCCGTGGCCTACGCCGTGGTGGCCTACCAGACCGCCTGGTTCAAGTGCCACCACACCAAGGAGTACATGGCGGCCCTCCTCACCTCGGTGCTGGATTTCAGCGAGAAAGTGGCCGAGTACATCGGCGAGTGCAAGAACTGCGGCATTGCCCTGCTGCCCCCCGACGTGAACCAGTCCGGGGCAGACTTCACCGCTACGGCGGAGGGCCTCCGGTTCGGCATCGCCGCCATCAAGGGGGTGGGCCGGGGCTTCGCCCTCCAGATGTTGGCCGAGCGGGAGAAAAACGGCCCCTTCGCCTCCTTCCCGGATTTCTGTTCCCGGATGTTCGGCAACGACTGCAACAAGCGGGTGGTGGAGAGCCTCATCAAATGCGGCGCCTTCGACAGCCTGGGGGCCAGACGTGCGCAGCTCCTGGCCGTGAGCGAGCAGGTGATGGACGCCATCGCCAAAAGCAAAAAGAACACCCTGGAGGGGCAGTACGACCTCTTCGGCGGCGGGGAGGAGGGCCCCGGCCAGGCCCCTGACGTGCCCCTGCCGCAGATTCCTGAATTTTCCCGTCATGAATTGATGAAAATGGAGAAGGACACCACCGGCCTCTACCTCACCGGCCACCCCATGGACGAGTACCGGGAGCAGGTGAAGAAGCACAAGGCCGCCCCCATCGGCTCCATCCTGGCCGACTTTGACCAGCCCCAGGGCCCCCAGACCTATCAGGACGGCCAGCGGGTGCTGCTGGCGGGCATCGTCAGCTCCTCCAAGACCAAGACCACAAAAAACAACACCCTTATGGCCTACGTGGGCCTGGAGGACGACACCGGCGCCATGGAGCTGCTGGTCTTTGCCCGGGCCCTGGCTGAGTGCGGGCCCTACCTGAAGGAGGGCTCGGCCCTGCTGGTGGAGGGCCGCCTTTCCGTCCGGGACGAGAAGGCCCCCCAGCTCATGTGTGACCGGGCCCGTCCCCTGGGGGAGGCCGACGGGACGGCTCCGCCTCCGGCGGCCGCCCAGGCCCCGGCCAGCGTGGGCAGCAAGGTCTATGTCAAGATCCCCGGTGCGGGGGACCCGAGGATGCGCAAGACCAAGCTGGTCCTCAATATGTTCCCCGGCAGTCAGCAGATCATCTTTTACTGCGCCGACACCCAGAAGCGCCTGGGGGCTGCGGGGCAGCTTCATCCGGCCCTGGTGGGCGAGCTCAAGGAGATTTTCGGCGCGGAGAACGTCGTGGTGAAGTGAGGAGGAGCAGGTATGGAAATTCCCGCGCGGACGGTCCCGCTGAAGGGGGGCCGTCAGGCTGTGTTGCGAAGCCCCGCCCCGGAGGACGGGGCGGAGATGCTGGCGTTTTTGAAGCGCTGCTATGGGGAGACGGAATTCCTCCTGTGTTACCCTGAGGAATTCACCCAGAGTGTGGAGCAGGAGGCGGCCTTCCTGGAGGGGATCCTGGCCGACCCGGACACGGTGATGATCTCCTGTGTGCTGGATGGGGAGATCGTGGGGAACTGCCAGATCTCGTTCCAGCGGCAGATGAAGATAAGGCACCGGGCCTCGGTGGCCGTCGCCGTCCTAGAAAAGTGCTGGGGCCTGGGGATCGGCACCGCCATGTTCAACCTCATGATAGAGCTGGCCCGGGAGCGCCAGGTCCTCCAGCTGGAGCTGGACGTGTTCGAGGGGAATGGACGGGCCAGGGGGCTCTATGAGAAGATGGGATTTCACGTGGTGGGGGAAAAGCCCAACGCCGTCCGGCGGAAGGACGGGACCATGCTGAAGGAATACTCTATGGTACGGGAGCTGTCATAAGCTAAGCCAAGCAGAAAGGAGGCGGCCTCATGTCGCTGAAAAAAATGGCCTCGGTCATCTTCCACCGCACGGTGCTGGTGGCCGTTCTTCTGGTGGTGCAGGTAGGGCTTCTGGCGGCCATGGTCATGCGTTTTTCCGACTACTTTGTCCAGTTTTATCTGTTCTGCGTTGTGATCTCCGTCCTGGCGGTGCTCCATGTCATCAACAGCAAGGGGGATCCGGGCTACAAGATCGCCTGGCTCGTCCCCATCCTGCTGGTGCCCGTGTTCGGGGGGCTGGTATATCTGCTGTGCGGCGGCAACCGGCTCTCCCCCAGGGTCCAGCGGAAGATGGAGGGCATGGACCACCGCCTGATGGAGGTGCTGGACCAGGACCGGAAGGCGGAGGCCCTGGCCCCCTTCGGACGGGACGCGGTGAACCAGTCCCGCTATCTGGAGGCGTACGCCCACTGCCCCCTCTACACCAACACCTACACCAAATATTACCCTTTGGGGGACGACGCCTTCCAGCCCATGCTGGAGGAGCTGCGCAAGGCGGAAAAGTATATCTTTCTGGAGTATTTCATCATCGCCCCGGGAAAGTTCTGGGACAGTGTGCTGGAAATCCTGGAGGAGAAGGTCCGCCAGGGGGTGGACGTGCGGGTCATCTACGATGATGTGGGCAGCCTCTTCACCCTCCCCAAAAACTTTGACAAAGAGCTGGAGGCCAAGGGAATCCCCTGCCGGGCCTTCAACCGGTTCGTGCCGGTGCTGTCGGTGCGGCTCAACAACCGGGACCACCGGAAATTCTGCATCGTGGATGGCCACACCGCCTTTACCGGCGGCATCAACCTGGCCGACGAGTATATCAACCAGGTGGTCCACTACGGCCACTGGAAGGACAGCGCCATCCTCCTGAAGGGGGAGGGGGCCTGGTCCATGACCGTCATGTTCCTCACCATGTGGGAGTATATCAACTCTGTCACGGAGGACTACGCCGCTTACCGTCCCACAGCCCTGCCGCCCGAGGCGGAAAAGGGCCGGGGCCGCTGGGTCCAGCCCTACGCCGACAGCCCGCTGGACGGGGAGCCGGTGGGGGAGACGGTATACCTGAACCTCATCACCAAAGCCAAGGATTACGTCTATATCATGACCCCCTATCTCATCATCAGCGACAGCGTCAACACGGCTTTGTGCAACGCCGCCAAGAGCGGGGTGGACGTGCGGATCCTGACCCCCCACATCCCGGACAAAAAGACGGTCTTTGAGCTGACCCGGGCCCACTACGGTCCCCTCCTGGAGGCGGGGGTGCGGATCTTCGAGTACACGCCGGGTTTCCTCCACGCCAAGAGCTTCGCCGTGGACGACCTCTATGCCACGGTGGGCTCCATCAACCTGGACTACCGGAGCATGTTCCTCCACTTCGAGGACGGGGTGTGGCTGTGCGGGGATCCCACCGTGCTGGATGTGAAGCGGGATTTCCTGGCCACCCAGACCATCAGCCAGGAGATCACCCTGGAGGAGGTACACAGCCAGAGCTGGCTGCGCCGTCTTTTCCGCTCCATCCTCCGGGTCTTTGCCCCCCTGATGTAACCCCATTTCCAAAGGGTGCCGGGCTTCACCTATGAGAGCGATTTGTGGCGTAGCCCTCTACACTTCCGACATGGTTCTCCGAAGAAAGGGATTGTAGTCCTCTGGCATTGACTTTGACATCTAGGGCGTGAGGAGCATTAGAAGACTAAGGACTTGGTGTGGCCGCCAAATAGGGAGAAAATACCGTTGCCTCTAGAACTGGGAAAGATGTATAAAGTGTGTATTGAATAAATTAAAAGTCCTAGAGCTATTACAGCTCTAGGACTTTTTTGGTCCGAGTGACTGGATTCGAACCAGCGGCCTCTTGAACCCCATTCAAGCGCGATACCAAACTTCGCCACACCCGGATATGCAGTTGTCACCCTCAAAGGGCTTGATTATATTATCATGTTTTGCAGGAAAAGGCAAGCCCTTTTTTGAAATTTTTTGCCCTCCTCGGGAAAAATAACCTACGCCTTGCAATTTTGGCTGAAATGTGGTTAGATAGACCCATTCAATCCAAAGAATGGAGGCACCGCCATGTTTCAATTCTTCCAAAGCCACAAGGAGGAGAAAATAGAGATTAACCGCCTGATGGATGAGGCTTACGCCAAGGGTCTGCCCGCATATCAGCGGGAAATCGGCCAACTGCTGGACGAGGCGGAAAGCGCCGGAAAAAACGACCTGGCCCAGGAGGCGGAGATCGCCATGGGCCACTATCTGGAGCGGGTGGCCGTCTCTCTGGACAGTGCCTTACGCAAGGCGGAAAACGAAGAGATCAAAGACCGCTATGCCAAGGCTAAGGCAGAACCCGCCCTGGCCGGCGTGGAGGCCAAGGAAAAGCCCGTCCCCCTAAGCGCGGGGGATCTTTTCCGCATCCTCTATTACGCCTATACCGGCAAAAAGGCCGGCGGACAGGATGCCCAGCGGCAGGATTTCCTGCTGGGGGCCTATGTGGACCGGGCGCTGAAACAGCTGGAACGACCCATTTGAATCGAAGAAAGGAACCCACCATTATGGAATACGAGCACTGCTGCCACGATCACGACTGTCATGACCACGGCTGCGGAGGGTGCGGGGGCTGTTCCCCCGCCGAGATTACCCTGACCCGGCCCCAGGCCGTTTTTCTGGCCCGTTTTGACCAGACCCCGTTTCTGCCCCTGGCCCGCTTTTTGTACCTCTCCTCCCAGGAGGATGAGCTGGAATCGGTGGGTCTGGCCGCGGTCCATCTGACCGGCGGCGAGGATCTGGAGGCCGCCAAAGCCACGGGAACTCTATTGGAGCAGCTGGCCGGGATGGGGCTCATCACCCTGGATTATGATATCCCCCTCTCCAATTATGATTACGCCGAGTACGAGGCCTCCCCCATCTTTGCCCAGTTTCGGCAGGCGGTGGCTGAAGGGGCGGGGCGGCCCGGCTTCCTATTCGACACCGCGGCTCTGGAAAAGGGCAGCATGGCCCTCACCGATCTGGGGCTGGCCGTGCTGGAACGGGTCATGGAACTGCTGTAAAATGGAAAAAGGGAGCGCCTTTGGGCGCTCCCTTTTTTGCGTGTTACCCGCAGCAGCCGCAGCCGCCCTGTCCGGGGACATCGGGCGGGAAGAACTCGTCGACGGGGAACTTGACGTGGCGGAAGATCTCGCAGGGGTCATCCTCACAGTGGCCGCTGTCGCAGGTGCACTCCTTCTCGGGCATACAGTAGTCGTAGACCGGAATGAGCAGCTGGGTGTCCCGCTCCAGACGGATGAGGGAGAACTGGCCCAGAGAGACATAGAGCCGCTTGCCCTCGCCGCCGAAGCACAGGTCGCTGCCGAAGCAGGCGCAGATGCAGGGCGGGACGTCGGTGAGCTCGCAGTCGCAGGGACGGCACTCGCAGGGATCCACCAGCTTGAGGCCCAGGACCAGAGGATCCACAGCCTCCACAACCGCAGTGGGCTGGTTGACCTTGGGCAGGTTCTGGATATCCAGGCCGTCCAGGACGGTCTCGGAGGAGAAGGTCTTGGAGCTGCCTTCGCTGCCGAAGAGGATGACCCGCTTGTCAAAGACAGCCAGGCCGCAGACCTCCACGGGCCGGGCGGCGCCCACGAAGGCGTCGGCGGTGATGCGGTAGAAGTAGCGCACATCTACCGTGTAGAAGCCCCGGTTGAAGCTGATGGGCTCCACATCGGTGGATACATAGATGAGCTCCGCCTTGCCCGCCTTGACGCAGATGGCGCGGTCAATGGCGCACTGGGAACTCTGGGTGGGATAGACGCGAAGGTCTTCGACGCAGTCCTTATCACGGCATGAGTCGATGATCTTCTTGGTGTGTACACAGACGGCCTCTCGGATGCACGCGGCATCCTGAACAGGGCCGGGCATGACCTTTTCAGGCATGTTGGTTACCTCCCGAATGAAAATGGGGAAAGACTGGGCCTTCCAATCCCATTGTATGACCGGGAGGAAAAAGGGTGCCGCGGCAGGAGGTAAGCGTATGTCGATGTACACCTGCCGGATATGAGCTGTATGAGTGAACCTTCTCTTGCACTGCATTAGGTGCTGTTAATTGTACAGGTAACTATGTGTATAGTTTTTATGGACGGGCGGCTTTCTTCCGGCGCTGTTTCAAGGTTCACTTTATTGGGCTTGTTCAGATCATGTTTTTTACATAGCCAGCCAACGCCTGGAAATCTACCTGGGTATCATGGCTCCATGAAATCCGAACTGCCTGGTTGATCCTGTCCTCTGGGAGTCCCATGGCGGTGAGGACGTAGCTGGGCGCATGACTGCCAGAATTGCAGGCGGAACCATTTGAAAAGGCATAGTTTTCTTTGACTGCCAGAAAAATGCCTTCCGCATCGATTCCGTGGAAGCTGATGTTTACCGTTGATGGGATACAATATTGGGGATCACCGTTCAGAGAGTAACCTAAGCCAGCTATAGACGTAAAAAATTGATCTTTGATCTTTTTGCAAGCCATCATATGCTTTTCCGCTTCTTTGTCGCATAATTGTGAAGCTAAAGCAAATCCGGCTACCAAAGCTACCGGTGTGGTTCCGGGCCGAAAACCCCGCTCTTGCTGTCCACCATACATGAGGGGCCTGACGGGAGGCCGCTGGTAATTCGGACCGCGCTTTATCACAAGAGCACCAACACCCTGTGGTCCACCCAGCTTGTGGGCGGTCACACTTAACATATCGTATTTCGTCTTTCGGAGTGTATCATTCAGTTTACCAAAGCCCTGGGTGGCGTCGATGTGGAAGTAGGCCGGCGTTTTGGAAAGCGCCTCTCCTACTTCCTCAATAGGCTGGATAACACCGGTCTCACTATTCACGTGCATCATTGAGACAAGGAGGGTCTGCTCTGTCACTAATGAGAGAATCTGCTCCGGTTTGATCCGACCGCTTTCGTCCGGCGATATGATGTCCACTTTGCAGCCCTTTGTTTGGAGATACCTCATGGCCTCAAGAACAGATTTGTGTTCTATGGCGGTGGTGATAAAATGATTTTGCCCACTCTTCACAGCGTACTCCAACAGTCCCAATATAGCCATATTGTTGCTTTCGGTAGAGCCACTGGTAAAAACGAGATCGGTGCTGTCAATCCGGAGAATTTCCGAAATCTGCTCCCTGGCACTGGCCACGATAGCTTTGGCATCGGTGCCAAACGTGTGGGTGCGGCTGTCCGCATTACCATAATGTGCGCGGTATACCTCCATCATGCATTCCAACACTCGTTGGTCTACCGGGGCGGAAGCGTTGTAGTCAAGGTAGACAGCCATCAAATCTCCTCCTTTGGCACTGCGGATCTCAGCAGATCCTGGCAGCTTTGTAATACATCCCGGGCACTATAATGGTTTATGCCACGATTGAGATGAAGCCGAAAATATTTGGCGCATGTTTTCTCATCGTCTCCCAGCTCGTCATTGATGCAGCGCTGACGGATAATTGCCTCGTATATTTCGGCATACTCTCCGGCAAAAGTGGACCAGTCCATCTCCACATTACTATCCGATAAGGGGTCGAGTCCCCCGGGAACAGTAGGCTCGGCAAGTGACCAACATAGAGCCCAGCGGCAGAGAATGTTCCAGTTTTGGATACCAGTCTTAGATTTGATTCGAATCAACCGCTCTTTTTCGGGCTGAGATAGTTTAAAGTGCTTTACAATCACCGGATAACGCCTCCCCAAAGTAACCGTGGATGATGGATGTGCACTGCTCTTCTTCCTGGTAGAGCAGGGTATAGGAGTCGACCACGTTGTCTCGGATCAAACTAAGGTATTGTCCGTTGATTTCCTCGTCAGTAGATAATACTAGGACCTGCGAGCTGGCAGCGGGGAGGTACTTTGTCACAAAATTAGCCCGATGGGAAGAGTCGAGACGTGCCATGGGTGTATCGATGATGACCGGCGCCTTGTATCCTGAGGTCAAGGCCAGGGCCCATACAATGGAAATGGCGAACATCTGCTGCTCCCCGGCAGAAAGCTGACTTTTCAACAGCTCTTTTCCATCGCTGCCGATAATGGTGACGTCCAGTGTCTCTGGATGGATGTCAATTCGCTGGATAAATGTATCCTTTTCCACCAAAGCGCGAAAGCACTGGGTGACGGCTTCGGACAGAGCTGCTACTTTCTCGCTTTGGAGTTTGCCTTTAAATCGAGATAGGACCTCCATCGACATAGCCGCGTACTTGACGATTCGACCGTTATTACTGTTATCATTCTGCTTTTCTGCAATTTTTCGGATCAAATTGATGCGCCTTTTATCCAGTGTATTCCTATACTGCTCCATGTTCTTGATGGCTTCCTTTTGATGATCGTGCTCGTTCTCAGCGGCCTTTTTCTTATTGTCTACGTCTTGTAGTGCATCATAGAGTTGCATGGCCACCGTTTTCTCATCAAATTCATCTAAATGAGTGTCCAGGTTCATGTGACGGTTTTCCTGTTCCTCCATGTATTTGGTTAGATTGTTAATTTGGGCGTCTAGAACTTGGAATACTTCGGCGGTGAGACGCTCCAACAGCTGCAAGCTGGTACGGGAAAGCGGCTCAATGGGCAGATTGTTTTCGCTGCCTATTTGACTGATCAACTCATCTGTGACAATTTTTTTCACCATGCCATAAACCTCGGCGGGTATCTCACTGTTGTCCAACCTTGCGATGATGCGTCGGTAAAGCTCTGCCCGCACTTTGTTTGAATAGCGCTCGGCATCATCGTTGCGCAGGGCCAGCTCGGACTCATATACCTGACCCACCAAATAGCGGCACATATACAACGGGGTGGCTGGATCGGCGGCTATTTTCAGCATCTCGGAGTTGATATCTTCAACTTCTGCGGTGATTCTTTTCATCTCCGCTTTAATGGCGTCCCGGTGCTTTAACAAATCCCCGCCGGCAGACCAAAACTTTTTGTCCGCGGCCTCGTAGTCGGCCTCGGCACGTTCCCGGTTGCGCTCTAATTCCTTCTCTCGTGCGATAGCCTCCGCCAGCTTTTTATCTAACTCAGCTATCTGCTCTTCTACTTCGCGATAACCCTGGTTCTCTTCGCTGTTTTCAAACTCCAGAATAGCTTTTTTCTTACGCCGGATTACCTCGTCCAGGTGAAAGATAGTCTTTTCAATCGTAGAGATTCCAATGGCCGACTTTATGGAGCCCTTGATTTGTTCAAAGGATGCGTCCTCAGCCAGCTGGGTGATTTTTTCATTGTTGAAGAAAAAGAACTTGGCGATACCAAAAGGGAGGATCTCCTCAATATAAAAATTCCAGTTTTCCCCCAGGTATTCGTCTGCTACACCGTTTTTTTCCACGGTCAATACTTGATTCAGCTTCCCGTCTTTCTGCCGCCACTTCCGCTCAACCCGCAGGGAGATTCCGTCATCTAAGGTGAGGGAGACTGCAACATAGGTTTCATCATCGGCAGCGTGCTTATTGATGTGGTCCAGGAGCAGTTTTTCATAAGAGCGGGCACCCTCCTGGATGTACTTGAGAGCTTGCTTGCCATACAGCGCAATCAGGATGGAATCGTGGAAAGTGGTCTTACCCCGCCCGTTCAATCCACCGATCAATGTAATGTTGCGTTCGCCGTTTTGGTTGGAGAGAGACATCTCGTGGCTGCCTTTATAGATCCCAAAATTGTGAAGCTCTATTTTTGTAAAATACACCCTATACACCTCACACTTCTGGGGAATCGCCGGCAAGCGCATCGACCATTTCGGTTATTTTGTGTTCCTGCCGTGTGATCAGCTGGATGGCATCATCTTCATCCCGGTAAAATGCTTTCTTGATTTCCGCTTCAAGGTTGACAATGACGTTTCGTTTGTTGGACATGGCATTGGCTTTGGCTTCTACATCCAGCAGGGCCCGCTGCATATCAAACAAAAGCGTTTCACCCTCGTCATACTCGGTACAGACTTCTTTCAAAAGCGTGGCCTCTTTTTTACCAAAATATTTGTTCTTACTGATGACGCCGTCGTCATATTTTTTCCCAGTCTCTTCCTCGTATATTTTAGGAAGCAGATCCTCAAATTCATGTTTTTCATCCAGCCAGATCCGCCGAATGACTCGCAGTTCGTCCATAGTAATTAAGGGAGTATCTTTGATCTCCTCAGGCCCAAGCGCATGGACCAGCTTTTCTGTTCGCAAGAGCTCCCGCAAAAATTTTTCCCTAGTTTCCTGATTGTAGGGACCATGGACTAATCTTTCGTTGCGATAGGTCAGATGTCCGTCGATCCGGCGGAAGTCCCGGCGCCTTCGGTCGTCCTCCCATTTAGCCACGATCACATTGTCCCGAAAATTCAGCATTGGCAGCATCCAAGATTTTTCTTCATCATTTTTGATCATGGCCGCCATGGACTTGTCCTGAGCCACCATAGTGCAGACCCAGCAGCCAAAACGGCTGTTTCCGCAGCTGGGCGTAGATGTGTCCAGCACCAAGGGACACTCGCCATCTGCGCTGGCTCCACTATACATGGCTAGCAAATCCTTGTTGGAGTGCCCCCAAGGATTTGGATACTGGACAATATACTGCCATACGTTGTCGTTGCTCCAGTTTTCAATGGGGGAGAAAACATAAGAGTTGGGAAAAGACCCATTGGGGCTTAAATGGGCTCTGTACTGCTTTTTTTCGTAGCCCTCCATTACTGCTTTACGGGAGGCACTTTCCGCCTTCCTGGTCCCCAAAACCAAAATGGCCTCGCTTTCCGCGTCGAGGATCTCTTTAATAAATCGGTTGGAGGGGTCAATCTTCAACCGGCTGGTGCACCAACGAAAATTTTTTTTGGGAAAGGGGTAACCGCGGCCGATCAAGCTGACCCAGAAAGTGTTTTCTGTGACAGGAGTGAGCCGGTGGGGGATAATAGGCAGAGCCTCTCGTTTTGCCGTCTCCTCCATTTTTCGCAGCGACTGCGAAGCCCAGAGCGCCACTACAGGAGATTCAACCAAAGTATCGGTATTGATTACATGGACAGGCTTGATCAGCTTATCCTTTGGAAGCTCTGATATGGCGGTCCAAACAAGCTGGACGACGGCGGTGGAGTCCTTGCCGCCGCTGTATCCACATATCCAGGGGATTTTATCCTCAAGATAAAGCCCCTTAATTGTTTCAATAACGGCTCGAATATCGGCCTTGGTCAGACTACTCATATTTGATCACCTGTATTTCCCATCAAAACAGATTTGATATATTCGGACATGGCCCGCTGCGCGCTTCGGTTTGCGGCCACTTTTCCGTTGATAAAAACTAATTTCTCCCACTGGGGATTATCTTTTTTCCAATCAATACGATCAAGCGCCTTAAGGTGCTTGATCCAATCTCTGGGATATGCTGCAATCAAAGCGTTGCCGCCATAACCCAATGCTGCCAAAGTAACGCTGAGAGAACATATGTATTCTTTGCGTACATCGGAGGACTTCATCGCACCGCATTTGACGGCACTCCACTCGGTGATGTGAGCGGACACCTGAGACCAAAATTGGATCGCCAGGCTTATCTTGTCTTCAATACTAGAATCTACGTTTTTCAACAGTTCTTCTGTGGCCGAACAAACTGCGCTGAGTGTAAAAAGAGCCTTGGAACGGTTGGAAATAGTGGTTTTCTCCTTTTCAACTAAACCGTTGAAAGTAGGGACGCTTTCGATCACGCGTTTGGCAATGATGGAGGATTCCTCACGAGAATTAAATAAAATATTGATGGATTTTGTGGGACGAATGGCATAACGATTGAGGTCCGAAAACATCTGCTGTGCACGCAGCAACCCTTCATCACGATAAAAAACCACAGAAATATGTTCCGATTTAAGCGCTGGATTCTGCTTAATGGCCTCCGCAATCGCCGCACGCCGGTGTTGACCGTCATTGATCAAAAATTGTGAACTCATAGAGATAGCAATATATCCTACATAAGGATTATTCTCATTAAAAGGCTGGAACTCCATATCACCATCTACCGAAACTGTCAAAGAAGAAAAAACATAGTTGTCTGGGTTGTTTAATATGTAATTGCATATATCAGGGATTCTAGCTTTATTCAAAACCCGTTGGGCACGGATTTCCAGCGGCAGCTCCTCATCCTCGAATTGAAAGATGCGCGGAATAATTTCAAGAGGCACCATAGCGGCAAAATAATCCCTCTTGGCCTGGACCCCTTTGACCGCAGGAAAAAGAAACGCAGCACTGTTCATATTCAGCACCCTTTCACTCGACAAAATTCTTTGTATTATATGGTATTATACTAGCAAAAGGAAGTCTTGTAAATAACTTTGGAAGTCTTTGTTTGTTGACTTGTTTGCTTGGGGGAATGGAAATCATTATAAATTTTGAAATCAAACCGATTTGGCGACGTATCTTGAAAGCAAAACAGTTGGGGGTCAAAGCGCCTCTGCCTCAGAGGAGAAACTTGTTACAGAAGGTGTATATCGATTCGATGATTCTTATAAGCATAAAAGGACCAGCCTCTGATGCCACGGCATCAGAGGCTGGTCCTTTTATTCCTGGTTGGCCGGTAAAACGGCCAAAATGCCGGGAAATCAATCTGCTTTCGACGGGGATTTCCTTTATCCTTACTATGTAAGGAGGGGAATGTCATGGACTTGACACAAAACCTGTCAAACAATTTGAGGGCTATCCGCGGCGGGCGGTCGCAGGTGGAATTCTCGAAAGAAATTGGGATCACCAAATCCACGCTGCAGGCGATAGAGAAGCAGGCATCCGCGGCCCGGTTGGACACCCTTGAACTGATATCTCAAAAGCTGGGGATACCGGCTTCGGCTTTACTCTC
This sequence comes from Pseudoflavonifractor phocaeensis, assembly GCF_038439875.1. Classification (NCBI taxonomy): domain Bacteria; kingdom Bacillati; phylum Bacillota; class Clostridia; order Eubacteriales; family Oscillospiraceae; genus Pseudoflavonifractor; species Pseudoflavonifractor phocaeensis. The sequence goes on along the minus strand of NZ_JBCDMT010000003.1, from coordinate 125,878 downwards.
GGAAGATTTGGCGCAAACCAAGCCGGACCGTGAGGAGAAGGTGCTCCAGGGCTTGGGCTGGTTTGTCACGCTGCCCGAGGCTGACCGGAACATGCTGGCCGATTGGATCCAGGAATCGGCGGAAGTCCTGCGCAGGCTGTCCGACGCGCTGGAGGGCCGCTGATGGACCGCCGGAAACTTTTGCGAAACCTTGGCATCACGGCAAATTACGAAGGGTTTCACCATTGCCTTGCCGCGCTGGAAGTGATCAACAGGGAGCCGGAGGCCCTGATGCAGGTGACCAAACGGCTCTATCCTGCTGTGGCGGAACGGTACGGCATTACATGGAAGGCCGTGGAGATCGGCTTGCGCAGGACGGTGAAGCGGGCGTGGGACAGCAATCCTGATTTTTTGAGGGAACTGAACGGCCGCCCGCTGCCTGACAGACCCACGGTCTCACAGTTTTTGGACATCCTGGCCGCAAATGTGGATTAAGAAGTTCGGACAGCCGCCCCCCGGCGTTTGAGACGCCGGGGGGCGGCTATATGTTCAATATCCGTTTGCCTGAGCGCCGTAGACCGCTTGGTCGTGGGTATAGCCCTCAAATTCCAGCTGATCGATGAGGCCGTCACGGGAGAAGGACATGATGTCCAAATAGCTCTTGGCGGATTTTGCCGCCTGCTCATACCAGTCGGCGCCGCAGTGGTCCGCCGCGTAGACGGCGTCCTCGTGGGAGTACTGCTCAAACTCCAGCTGCTCAATCAGCCCCTCACGGGAAAAGGGCATGATGCTCAAGTAGCTGTTTGCGGATTTAAGCGCGTTTTTTTGCCCAATGGTTTCACCGGAAGCGGGCGGGGTGCTGGGATTGCCCGTCTGATTTGCGGGAGTTTGGGCGGCTGTGGTCAGCTTTACGGTCTGCGTTGTGCCGTCCCACTCCACACCCAGACCGAGGGCGTTGGCGATGCCGCGGACGGGGAGATATGTGGTGCCCTTAATGGCGAAGGGCTCCACGGCGCTGCCGTTGGCATCCGTAGGCGTGACCGGCTGTCCGTCCAGGGTGATCTGTATCCCGGTGTAGTCCAGGGTAGCCTGCTTTTGGTAGCCGGACGCCAGCGAGGTCCCAACGATGCCTCCCAGCAGGAACGTAACGATGATGCCTGCGATAAACCCTTTCCACTGCCTTTTCATAATGACTGCCTCTCTTTCATATTTTCCACCCCGCGGTGGTTTTGACGTGATTGGAAAGCCGCTGTGCAAGGCGGTCACTGGCGGTAAAGCGTTTTCAGTTCCGCCTCGGTAAACTGGGTGTGAAAGGCCCGGTTGATGAGCCTGCGGGCCATATTCCAGGACCAGCCGTAGTCGTCGATGTAACGGTGGATGGCGATGATAATACCGTGAACCATGAAGGATACCTCTTTGGCCGCGCGTGACGCGGTTATTTTGTCCGGCAAAGCGGGCTGCGCCGCAGCGGCCGGGTGTGCTTGCCCCGCAACTGATAAGACCGGGACGGTATCGACAATCCCGTGATGCGGCAGGATGGCAGAACAGAAAAATGGTTCTGCTGAAGCGGGGAAGGAGCGGGGAAAACATCATAATCGCGCGTACAGCGTTTTCTCCGGTGAAAGAACTGGCCTGGGTATGGGACCACCGGGAGGCTGCCCCTCAGACCACAAAGCGGTAGCCCAGGCCCCGGACCGTCTGGATATACTTGGGGCTGGAGGGGTCCTCCTCAATTTTCTGGCGCAGGCGGTTCACGTACACCATGATGGCGTTTTCGTCGATGATGGCCTCCCCCCAGATAAGATCGTAGAGCATGTCCTTGGAAAAGATGCGGTTGACATTGTCGATGAAGAGCTTCATCATGGCGTTTTCCTTGGAGGAGAGGGGGATCTCCACGCCGTTTTTATAGAACCGCAGGGTGCTGGTATTGTATTGGAAGGGGCCGGCGGTAATGAGGGCGTTCGCCCCGGGAAGATTGTCCCGGCTGCGGCGGATGAGGGCCTTGACCTTGGCCCCCAGAGTAATGGGGTTGAAGGGCTTTGTGACGTAGTCGTCAGCCCCGATATCCAGGCCGTACAGGGTGTCGTAATCCTCTTTCCGGCCGCTGACGATGATGATGGGGGTCTTCAGCCCGCGGCGGCGGATGGATTGGACAACGGCGAAGCCGTCCATGCCGTGCATGTTCACGTCCAGGAGGATACAGTCGTAAGCCTCGTGGGCCAGCAGCTCCAGGGCCTCTTCGCCGCTGGAGGCGGTGTGGGCGTCGATGCCGTTGCTTTTGACTACCTTATACAACATGGTGAGGACGGACTGGTCGTCGTCTACGATGAGTACGGTGTCGGCCATGATTCTCCCCCTTTACAGGCTGAAAACAATCGTGTATGGTTAGTATAGACAAAAACCGGCGGTTTGACAAGGGGGCGGGGCTGTGGAGTCGATCCAGAAAAGAAGAAGGCGGTTTTTTGCGGCTCTGGGGCCGATCCTGGCCCTTATCATCACCGGCATCGTCATGGTGGGGCGGGTCTTTACCAAATATGAGGACATCATCCTCGCCAGTGAGGACGAGAAGCTCTTCAGCCTGGCCCGGTCCGTGGACCGGAGCGTGGCCAGCTATCTGAGCCGGTATGGGGAGAGCCTGGACGACACCGTGGAGCGCTGGGGCTTCCGGTCGGCGGAGATCCGCTGGCGGACCGAGGGAGACCCGGAGACTTTGCTGAACCATATGAGGGAGAACGTTCTGGCCCAGGATGAACTCATTACGGCCATGCTGGCCATTCAGGACGGGCAGGTCCTTCTCTCCACCAGCGGCACGACGGATTACGTGATCCCGCCCAATGCCGGGCGGGAGGTGGGCAAGGGCGCCGTCCGCCCCTGCCTGGACGGGGCGGGGAACATCTATCTGGCCTTTGTCCGGGAGGTGGGGGGCGGCCTGAGCTACGCCGCCCTCATGGATCTGCCCGGCTTTTATCAGCGGGTGGCGGGGGATCTGACCTCAGGCACCCAGGACCGTATCCTTCTGCTGGACGCCGGGGGGCAGACTTTGCTCCACCGCGTCCGGGAGGGGACCCGGGTGGACCTGGTGGAGGCGCTGGACGGGACGAGCTGCGATTACGGGGGCCTGACCTTCCTGCTGGAGCGCCAGCGGGCGGGGGAGGAGGGGACTGCCTTTTATGACACCGCCGACTGCCTGGAGGGGAAGCGCTATACCGCCCGGATAGCGGTCCTCCCCGCCGGGGAGGGGAACAACGGATTTTTTGCCGTAGGGGTGTCGGTGGACTACGACGGGGTCATCAGGCCTCTCCATACGGCGGCCATCCGCCTGCTGGCCTATGGCGGGATGGTGGTGGCGGGCGTGGTGCTTCTGGTGGTCCTGACCCTGCGGACCCGGCGGCGCAGCGAGCGGGAGTTCCGGGAGCTGGAGGTCCTGCGCAGGAAAAACGAGGCCATGGAAGAGCTCAACCGCAAGACCCAGGAGCTGGCCCACCACCAACGGCTGGAAACCATCGGCACACTCACCTCCTCCATCGCCCACGAGTTCAACAACCTGCTGACCCCCATCATGGGGTACAGCATCCTTACGCTGGAAAAGCTGCCCGCGGAGGAGACGGAGCTCTACGACAACGTTCTGGAAATCTACAACTCCTCCCGGAAGGCCAAGGAAATTATCTCCCGGCTCTCCGACCTGTCGAGAAAAAACAACGCCCTCACCTTCCAGTTTGTCTCCCCGGACGAGCTGGTCCAAAAGGTGCTGGGGGTGGTGGCGCCCGCCCAGCCCCCCGGTGTGACGGTGGAGACCGAACTGAACTGCCGCCACCTGTGGCTCTACGGAAATGAGACCCAGCTGTCCCAGATGCTCCTCAACCTGATGCTCAACGCTTTCCAGGCCATGGAGGAGCGGGGCGGGACGGTGACGGTGTCCACCTGGGCGGACGGCGCCCATATTCGGCTGCGGGTGTCCGACACCGGGCCGGGCATCCCGGAGGAGGCCCGGGAGCATATCTTTGAGCCCTTTTATACAACAAAGGAGGCGGGCCGGGGCACCGGACTGGGCCTGGCCATCGTCCGGCAGGTGGTGGAGGAGCACCAGGGGTCCATCGAGCTGGGCACCGCCCCCGGCGGGGGCGCGGCGTTTACCGTCACGTTCCCCCTGCGGGACAGGGCGGGAGAGGAAGATTGAATAAAAGTTTCCAGGAATGTCGTGAAACACCATGTTTCACGACATTCTTTTTCGCTTTTTACACAACCTAAATGAATATTAAGGCACCATCTATCTGGCATTAAGGTTTTACAGTTACACTGCGATTGTGAGAAATTTCACAAAGGGGGGAGCGGGGTGGTCATCACCATCGGGCGCAAATACGGAAGCGGCGGCAAGGAGATCGGCCAGCGGTTGGCCCGGCGGCTGGGCATCGCGTGCCACGACGCCGATTTGGACGTGGATGGGGACGACCGCCAGCGCTTCGCCGCCATCCGGGCCATGGCCCAGGCGGGGCCCTGCGTCATCCTGGGGTTCTGCGCCGACCATGTGCTCTCCGGCACCGAGGGGCTCATCCGGGTCTTTCTCCACAGCGACATGGACCACCGGGTGGAGCGGATCGTCCGCCAGTACGGGCTTCCCGAGGGGGAGGCCCGGCGGGAGGCCCTGCGCCAGGACAGGGAGCGGTCCCGCCGCTACGGCGTGTGCACCGGGGGCAAGTGGGCCGACCTGGCCCGCTATGACCTGACGGTGGACTGCGGCCCTCTGGGCGTGGAGGGAACGGTGGAGCTGCTCAGCCAGTTCGTGGCGCTCAAGGTCATGCGGGGGCGGAGGAACGTCCCCACACTCTCACAGGAGGTATCCCATGCTGGAGAACGTGATTGAATGGGTCCTCTCCTTTCTCATCCCCCTTTGTGAGATGATGGGCATTTTCGTGGTGGGGGTCTCCTCAGCGGCCGCCTTCGGGCGGTATCTGAAGGGCCTTGTCACAGGGAAGCCCAGCGACATCAAGTTCCGCCTGGCCAACGGCCTGGCGCTGAGCTTGGAGTTCAAAATGGCGGCCGAGATCCTCAAGACCGTACTGGTCCGGGATCTCAAGGAGCTGACCGTCCTGGGCGCCGTCATCGCCCTGCGCGCGCTTCTGTCCTTCCTGATCCACTTCGAAATGAAGCAGAACGAACACACAGCCGAATGAAAAAATGGAGGTACATCAAGATGAACATGAAGAAACTCTCTCTCGCCGCCCTGTCCCTGAGCCTGACCGCCGGCCTGCTGGCCGGCTGCGCCGGGAAGCCCGCCGCCAGCACGCCCGCTCCCTCCGAGGCCCCCGTGGAATCCGCCGCCCCTTCCGCCGCCGTCACTGAGGGGGCCGTAAAGACAGGCCTGTCCGTGATCACCGGCGTGAAGAGCAGCAAGGACGCCTCCGCTGAGGGCGAGGGCCTGGCCCAGGCCGACATCGCCCTGGTGGCGGTCACCGTCACCGACGACGGGGTCATCGACTCCTGCGTCATCGACGCCGTCCAGGCCAAGATCAACTTCGACGCCGAGGGCAAGCTGGTCACTCCCCTGGACACCGAGTTCGCCAGCAAGAACGAGCGGGGCGATGACTACGGTATGCGCAAGGCCAGCGCCATCGGCAAGGAGTGGGATGAGCAGGCCGCCGCCTTCGCCGAGTACGCCGTGGGCAAGACGGTGGAAGAGCTGAAGGGCATCGCCATCGACGACAGCGGCAAGGCCGCCGACGCCGACCTGGCCTCCTCCGTCACCGTCACCGTGGGCGGCTTCCTGGAGGGCATCGAGGCCGCCGTGGCCAACGCCGCCCATCTGGGCGCCCAGGCCGGGGATAAGCTGGCCCTCACCACCGTCACCAATATGAGCAAGAGCAAGGACGCCACCGCCGAGGCCGACGGCCTGGCCCAGGCCTATACCACCGTGGCCGCCGTCACCCTGAATGGGGACACCGTCACCAGCTGCTCCATCGACGCGGTCCAGGCCAACGTGAACTTTGACGCCTCCGGCGCCATCACCACCGACCTGGCCGCGCCCCAGGCCAGCAAGAACGAGCTGGGCGACGCCTACGACATGCGGAAGGCCTCCTCCATCGGCAAGGAGTGGAACGAGCAGGCCGCCGCCTTCTGTGAGTATGTCACCGGCAAGACCGTCAGCGAGATCACCGGCATCGCCGTGGACGACCACGGCAGCGCCACCGACGCCGACCTGGCCTCCTCCGTGACCATCGGGATCACCGAGTTCCAGGAGTTGATCGAGAAGGCCGTCTAAGGACTGGTTTTGATCCGTGATGCGGGAAAGGAGGACCGGCATGAACAAAAAGCGATGGCTGTCCCTGTCCCTGGCGGTCCTCCTTACCCTCGCGGGCTGCGGGGCCCGGGCGGCGGAGGAGCGGACACCCAAACGGTACGAGGCCAGCTTCCTCACCCTATTTGACACGGTGACCACCGTGGTGGGCTACGCCGAGCGCGAGGAGGACTTCCGGGCCGTCACCCAGCGCTTCCACGACGAACTGCTGGAATACCACCAGCTCTTTGACATCTACAACGACTACGAGGGCATTGTGAACCTGAAGGCCCTCAACGACAGCGCCGGAGGCGGGGCCGTGGCGGTGGACGGACGGATCGTCGACCTGCTGCTCTTCTGCCGGGAGCTCTATGAGAGTACCGGCGGCCGGGTGGATGTGACCATGGGGAGCGTGCTTTCCCTGTGGCACGAGGCCCGGGAGGAGGGGGTGGAGGACCCGGAACAGGCCGCTCTCCCCGATATCCAGGCCCTCCGGGCCGCGGCGGAGCACACCGGCTTCGACCGCGTCGTTATCGATGAGGCGGCCGCCACCGTTGAGATCACCGACCCGGACCTCCGGCTGGACGTGGGGGCGGTGGCCAAGGGCTACGCCGTGGAGCGGGTCTGCGAGGGCCTGCCCTCCGGACTGCTGGTCAGCGTAGGAGGCAATGTCCGGGCCACCGGGTCCAAGCCCCAGGGGGACGCCCCCTGGGTGGTGGGGGTCCAGGACCCGGACGGCGGACGGGAGGACTACCTCCACACCGTCTACGTCACCGACGGCTCGGTGGTCACCAGCGGCGACTACCAGCGATACTACACGGTGGACGGAGTCCGCTACCACCACATCATTGACCCGGACACCCTGTTTCCCGCCGGGTACTGGCGGGCGGTGACCATCCTGTGCGGCGACTCCGGTCTGGCCGATGCCCTGTCTACGGCCCTTTACACCCTGCCCCGGGAGGCGGGGCAGGCGTTGCTGGACCGCTGTGGGGCAGAGGCCCTGTGGGTAGACGGGGACGGGAACGAGTTTTACAGCCCCGGTTTCTCCAAACTGCTTCGGACATGATTTGTTGAGGTGAGAAAATGAGACACCTGTTTTTTGGCGGCGTCCATCCGGCGGGCCGCAAAGAACTGACCGGCCGGAACGACCCCGTCCCGGCCCCCATCCCCCGTGAGGTGGTCATCCCCCTGCGCCAGCATATCGGCGCCCCCTGCGAGCCCCTGGTGAAGCCGGGGGATCTGGTGGGCCTGGGCCAGAAGATCGGCGACGGCCCCGGCATGTGCGTGCCGGTCCACGCCTCGGTCTCCGGCAGGGTGCTGGCCGTGGAGCCCCGGCCCCATCCCGGCGGCGGGACGTGCATGGCGGTGGTCATTGAAAACGACTACCAGGATACCCCGGCCTCCGCGCTGACGCCCCACCTGGATCCGGAGGGCCTCTCCGCCGAGGAGCTGGTGTCCATCATCCGGGAGGCGGGCATCGTAGGCATGGGCGGCGCCACCTTCCCCACCGATGTGAAGACCATCACCGGCATGGGCAAGGTGGATACCGTGATCGCCAACGCCTGCGAGTGCGAGCCTTACATCACCGCCGACGACAGCCTGCTGTGCACCTATCCCGAGCAAGTCCTGCGGGGGATGGGGGTGCTGATGCGGGTGCTGGAGTCCAAACGGGCGGTACTGGCCGTTGAGGACAACAAGACCGAGGCCATCGCCGTGCTGGAGGGACAGCTGAAGGACTTCCCCGGCATCGAGCTGAAGGTGCTGCCCACCCGCTATCCCCAGGGGGCGGAGAAACAGCTCATTCAGTCGGTCACCGGCCGGGAGGTGCCCCCCGGCGGCCTGCCCAAGGACGTGGGGTGCGCCGTGTTCAACGCCGCCACCTTCGCCTCGGTCTACAAGGCGGTCTACGAGGGGGAGCCGGTGGTGAAGCGCATCGTCACCGTCACCGGCGAGGCCGTCAAGGAGCCCAAGAACCTGATCGTCCGCATCGGCGCTTCCTTTGAGGAGGCCGTGGCCGCCGCCGGCGGCCTGACCGACGACGTGTGGAAGGTGGTCTCGGGCGGTCCCATGATGGGCGTGGCCCAGACCGACCTGAGCGCTCCCCTGGTAAAGGGCGTCAACGCCGTCCTGTGCCTGTCCAATGCCCAGAACGGGGAGAGCGGCCACCCCCACTGCATCCGCTGCGGGAAATGCACCGAGGCCTGCCCCATGCTCCTCCAGCCCTTGTACCTCTACCGCTATGAGCAGGCGGGGGATCTGGCCGAGCTGGAGCGGCTCCATCTGGCCGACTGCATCGAGTGCGGCTGCTGTGCCTATGTCTGCCCCGGCAAGCTTCCTTTGGTGGAGCGGTTCCGGGTGGGAAAACGAACTTTGAAGGAGGGGAAGCAGGCATGAAACTGACAGTGACATCCTCTCCCCATATCCGGGGGAAGGAGAGCACGGGCACCATCATGCGGGACGTGCTCATCGCCCTGATCCCCGCCCTGGTGGCCGGGACCGTGGTCTACGGCCCCCGGGCCCTGCTGGTGACGGCGGTATGCGTGGCGGCCTGTCTGGCCGCCGAGGGGCTCTACCGGGCGCTGACCCATCAGCACAACACCCTGCCCGACGGCTCCGCCGCCGTCACCGGCGTCCTGCTGGCTATGACCCTGCCCGCCACCGTGCCCTATTGGCTGGCGGCGGTGGGCGGCGTCTTTGCCATCGTGGTGGTGAAAGCCCTCTGCGGCGGCATCGGCCAGAACATTTTCAACCCCGCCCTGGCCGGCCGGGCCCTGCTGGTCCTCTTCTGGCCCGCGGCCATGACCCGGTTTGCCGCCCTGGGGCAGGACCTGCCCCTCTTGGGCTCCGCCGCCGACGCGGTGACCGCCGCCACCCCCCTGCACCATATGCAGATGCCCGCCCTGCCTGAGGCGTCCCTGCTGGACATGTTCCTGGGCAACGTGGCCGGGTGCATCGGGGAGGCCTCGGCCCTGGCCCTGCTCCTGGGCGGGGCCTACCTGGTGGTCCGCAAGGTCATCTCCCTGCGGATCCCGGCGGCCTACCTGGGCTCCGTGGCGGTGCTGTCCCTGCTCTTTTCCAAGGGGCAGGACCCCATTCAGTGGATGCTTTACAGCATCTTCGGCGGCGGCGTGATGCTGGGGGCCATCTTCATGGCCACCGATTACGCCACCTCTCCCACAAATCCCAAAGGCCAGCTGCTCTACGGCCTGGGCTGCGGCGTTCTGACTGTGGTTTTCCGCTACACCGGCCTCTTCCCCGGCGGGGTGACTTACGCCATCCTGCTGATGAACGCCGCCGTGTGGGCCATCGACCGGTACACCGCGCCCCGGCGCTTCGGCGTCCTGAAAGGAGGGGCGGCATGATGAAAGACCTGATCAAGCCCATTGCCGTCCTGGCTGTGGTCGCCGCCCTGGTGGGCGGGGCCCGGTTCGGGCTGGCGGGCACCGCGGCGGCCAACGCCGAGGCGGAGCAAAATGAGATGATGTCCATTCTCCTGCCCGGGAGCGCCGCCTTTGTCCCGGAGGAATACGACGGGGAGGACGAGAACATCACCGCCGTCTACAAGGGGGACACGGGCTACGTGGTGGAGACCCTCACCGACGGCTACGCCGGGGGCATCCGGCTCCTGGTGGGCGTGGACAACGAGGGGACCGTCACCGGTGTGGTGGTCCGGGCGCTGACCGAGACCTTCGGGCTGGGCCATGAGGCCCTCACCGATACGGCCTTTTTGAGCCAGTTCTTGGGCACCGCCGGGGAGGCGGCCGTGGGGGAGGACGTGGACGCCCTCACCGGGGCCACCGTCACCTCCAAGGCCATCGCCAAGGGGGTCAACTCCGCCGCCGCGTTTGTCACGGGGGCCGACGTGTCCTCCAGCGCCACGGAATGGGGGGGCTGAACATGAAGAAGAGCGTTTTGGTGAATGCCGTTCTGGCCGCCCTGCTGGGGCTGTCCTGCCTGATCACGGTGCTGGTGAAGGTCTTTTCCCCGGCGGCCGTGCTCCCCAAGCTGGATGTGGCCATGCTGGCCTTCTTCTCCCTGGCGGCCCTGGCGGTGGAGAATTACCTCTCGCCCAAGGCTCAGCGGGCCTGGGTGCCCAACCTTCTGCTGGCGGGGGCCTCCTTCGCCCTGCTGCCCTGGTGCGCCGGACTGGCGGGGGCGGAGGAGATGGGCCTGCTGTTCCTGCTGGGGATGGTGGTTTTCGGCGTGTCCGCCTTCCTGTACGGCTCCATGGCCCGCCGCATGGCCTCCGGCCCGGCGGGGAAGGCCGCCCCGGCCCTCAGCGCCTTTGTGCTGTTCCTTGCGGCCCAAAGCCTGAGCGGGCTGCCGCTGTAAGACGCTGCTACTGTTCAAAGAGCGCCGCCCTCCGGGGCGGCGCTCTTTTTTCGCTCCTCATTCAGACTTTGCGGGGGCGTTTCCCTGCGGTTTCCAGATCGCCGCCCGCCAGAAGATTGGAGCGGTGGCCGTGCTTAAAAAAACGGGCGGGTTTGCGTCCGTTGGGAAAATCATTTATCCCTCCCGCTCCCCGGCGTCATCCAGCGGAGCTTCTTCCGGTATGAAGTCCATGATGCTGCATTGATACAGCCGCGCCATTCGGTAAGCCATGCTGATCTTGGGCTCCCGGAGCCCCGCCTCGATGTACTGCAGGTTCCGGGTGGAAATCCCCAGCTTTTCCGCCGCTGCCTCCTGGATCAGATTGGCCTCTTTTCGCTTCTCCTGGTAAGCGGTAGGATGGCGTTTTCGTTTCATCGTTTTCCCTCCCTCTGCTGGAAGGTTATAGCAATTACGCATCAATGTCCCCGAATGATCGTGCGCATTTGCAAAAAATGTTTCTTTGTTTTATATTATGATGAAATCGCGGTGAAATAAAAGATTATAAGGGAATAAAGTCCGAAAAGTCGAAAAGTGTCGAGCGTGAATATACACATGGAACACTGGATGTGTGCCTGACCTGGGAAAAAAGAACAGCAAAAGGAAGCCCCCGGCCCATTGGGCCGGGGGCTTCCTTTTGCTGTTTACCGATCAAGCGCGGGGAGGGCGGCGCGGATGGAAAGGCCGCCGCCGGGAAGATCGAAGGCCGAGACGGCGCCGCCGTGGGCGGTGATGATGCTCTTGCAGATGGACAGCCCCAGGCCGGAGACCTTGCGGCCTCGGTCGGAGGTGTACAGCGGCTCGAAGATCTGGTCCAGCAGCTCCTCCGGCACCCCTTTTCCATTGTCGGAGAAGAGAAAGACCACCTGTCCGCCCTCCCGCCGGCAGGTGAGGGAGAGGGAGAGCCGCTCCGCCCCGGCGTGTTGGATGCTGTTGCCGATGAGGTTTCCGAAGAAGCGGCGCATGTGCTCCCAGTTGCATAAGAGCCTGTCCCCGGGACACTGGCATTCCACCCGGAAGCCCACCCCGGTGTCGGCGAGCTCCCCCTCGTACTCCTGGAGGAGCCGGGCGCACAGCTCTTCCGCCGTCATGAGCCCCATGGGGGCGGTATCCCGGAGCCCCACGTCGATGTAGTCGTCGAACTCATCCACGATGGACTGGATGGCCACGGCCTTTTCATGGACGCTCTGGAGATAGCTGCGTTCCTTTTCCGGGGGCAGTCCGGGGGAGAGGAGGCGCTCGGAGTACCCCAGCACCGAGGTGAGGGGGGTCTTGATGTCGTGGGAGATGGAGGCGATGAGCTGCCGCTCCGCCTTCTCCTTCCGGTCCACGATGCCGGCCAGGTCGGCGAAGGTGTTTTGAAGGCGTCCGATCTCGTCGGCCCGGTCGGTGCGCTCCGGCCGGGTTCCGGATTCGTAATAGCGGCGCATGGTCTTCCGAAGCCGGACGATGGGAGCCACCATCAGGGAGAAGATCAGGAGAGCCGCCCCGGCAAAGACACACAGGTTCAAGAGGAGCAGCCCCAGGAAGGCGGAGTGGGTGACGGACCGTGTCAACTCCTGGCGGGCCATGGCGGGGACCTGGACGGCCACCCGCACCGTGCCCCCCGGCAGGGAGGCGGGGGCCCAGGCCCCGGCGGTAAGGCCGTGGGAGAGGCCCGCGGGGGCCTGGTCAAAGAGGCGTTCCCCTTCCTTGGTCTGGACCGAGGCGCCGAAGCCCTCGCCGGAAAGCCAGGTGCCGAAAAGCTCATAGTCCCCGCCGCAGCCCTCCAAATAGGCGGCCGCCCGAAGGGCGGTGTCCTGGGCGCTCTCCACCATCCCGTCGTAGGCCTGTCCGGTGTACCGGCCCAGGTAGGCTAGGAAATAGGCGCACATGGCCAGCCAGCTGGCCACGGCCAGGACCAGGATGAGGGCGATGAGCTTCCGGCTCAGGCGGCTGGAGAGCCAGCCCACGCCGGAGAACCGCTGTTTTTCCTCCATGTCAGCCCTCCTCCGTAAACCCGCTCTGGGTGACAAAGCGGTACCCGGAGCCCCAGACCGTCTTGATGTAGCGCCAGTCCGGGTCCAGCTTGGCCCGCAGGTTCTTGACGTTGATGGCCACGGTGCCCACGTCTCCGAAATCGGTGCCCCACACGTCGTGGAAGATGCGCTCCCGGGAGAGGGTCTGCCCGGCGTGGCCCATAAGGTAGGCCAGAAGTTCAAACTCCCGGGTGGAGAGGGGGATGTTCCGCCCGTCCTTGGTGACCGACAGGGCGGCGGGGTCCAGGGTGACGCCGCCGATGGTGATGGGCCGCTCCGCGGAAGCGGCGGGGGAGGAGCGGGCCTGGCGGCGCAGGTGGGCCCGGACCCGGGCCACCAGCTCCTCCAGGGCAAAGGGCTTGGTGAGGTAATCGTCCGCCCCCAGGCCGAGCCCCGCCACCACGTCCTTCACGCTGTCCCGGGCGGAGAGGAAGAGGATGGGGCAGGCCACCCTGTCCCGGATGGCCCGGCACACCTCCAGGCCGCTCATGCCGTTCATCATGATGTCCAGGATGATGAGGTCGAAGGGGGCCTCCTCCGCCCGGCGCACGGCCTCCTCCCCCGAGGGGACCGCCGTAACGGCCATGCCCTCCTCGGTGAGGAGGTCTGTGACCAGAGCCAGGATGGAGGCGTCGTCATCCGCCAGTAAGATCCGTTCCGCCATGGGCCGTCCCTCCTTTGTCTGCCCCTATTATACACCACCGCTCCCTGTCTGTGGGATTAAGAATTATGAAGCCCGCGGAGGGCCCGGCCCCTTTATTAAGAATTATGAGAGTTGCCCCCAAACCGTTGACATTTCAGGGTTTTCAAACCTAAGATAAGGGCGGAAAGACCCCATAAGACCAAACGTTTGGAAGGTGACGGCCTTGCTGGAAAAGATCGCCCGGGGGCTGACCCGGAAGCCGAGGCTGGTGGTGCTGGCGGCGGTGCTGCTGCTCATCCCCAGTGTCCTGGGCTCCGCGGCCACCCGCATCAATTACGATATCCTGACCTATCTGCCCCCCGACCTGGATTCCTCCAGGGGGGAACAACTGCTGGAGGAGCCCTTCCACATGGCGGCTACCACCATGCTCATCGTGGAGGATATGCCCCCCGCCTACACCGACCAACTGCGCAGGGAGATCGAGCAGGTGCCGGGGGTGTCCAGCGCGACATGGGTCTCCAGCCTGGTAGGCATCCAGATTCCCACCGAGATGATCCCGGAGGACCTGCGGGACATCTTCTTCTCCGGGGACTCCACCATGATGATCGTCCAGTACGATATGCCGGGGGCCTCGGAGCAGACCATGGAGGCCATCGGCCAGGTGCGCAGGCTGTGCAACGAGCGGTGCTTCCTGGCCGGCTTCTCCGTCCTCATCAAGGACACCAAGGAGCTGGTGGACCAGGAGCTGCCCCTCTACATCCTGCTGGCGGTGGCCCTCTCCTTCGTGGCCATGTCCCTCACGATGGAATCCTGGCTGCTGCCGGTGGCCTTCCTCCTGAGCATCGGCATGGCCATCCTCTACAACTTCGGCACCAATTTCTTTTTCGGCCAGATCTCCTACATCACCAAGGCCATCGCCGCCGTCCTCCAGCTGGGGGTGACCATGGACTATTCCATCTTCCTCTACCACCGCTATGAGGAGGAGCGGGCCAATTACGAGGACAAACGGGACGCCATGGCGAAAGCCATCGTGGCCGCCTTTACCTCCCTGTCGGGGAGCTCCCTGACCACCATCGCCGGCTTTGGGGCGCTGTGCTTCATGCGGCTGCTGCTGGGGCGGGACATCGGCCTTGTGATGGCCAAGGGCGTGGTGCTTGGGGTGGCCACCGTGGTGCTGGTGCTGCCAGCCATCCTGCTGGTGCTGGACCGGGGCATCGCCAAATACCGCCACCCCACCCTGAACCTGGATTTCGGGCGGGTCAACGATTTTATGGTCCGCCACCGCAAGACCTTCGTGGCCCTCTTCGCCCTGCTCTTCATCCCTGCGGTGTACGCCCAGAGCCACGCCGCGGTCTACTACAAGCTGGACCGGGCCCTGCCCCAGGATATGCCCTCCATCGTAGCCACCAATAAGCTCAAGGAGGACTACGACATGGCCTCCACCCACTTCATCGTATTCCGGGACGACCTGAGCCACGTGGAGCTCAAGGAGATGGAGGAACGGGTGGAAGGGGTGGAGGGCATCACCTCCGTGGTGGCCTACGATAAGCTCATGAGCCCCGCCGTACCCGACTTCTTCGTGCCCCAGGAGGTGAAGGACCTGTGCAAGAAGGACGGCCTTCAGCTCATGATGGTGAACTCGGCCTATCCCGCCGCCTCCGACGAGGTGGCGGCCCAGCTGGACCAGGTGGATGCCATCGTGAAAGCCTGTGACCCGGGGGCCTATATCACCGGGGAGGCCGCCCTCACCAAGGACCTGATCTCCACCGCCGCCGTGGACTTCAAGGTGACCAACTACATCTCCATCGCCGCCATCCTGGTCATCGTGGCGGTGCTGTTCAAGTCCCTGACGGTCCCGGCCCTGCTGGTGGCGGCCATCGAGCTGGCCATCTTCATCAACCAGGGCATCTCCTATTTCACCGGCACCGAGGTGCCCTTTATCGCCCCCACCATTATCGGGTGCGTCCAGCTGGGGGCCACGGTGGACTACGCCATCTTGATGACCACCCGGTTCCGGGAGGAACTGAGAAACGGCCTGGACCGAAAGGAGGCCATCCACGTGGCGGCCACCGCCTCGGATACCTCCATCCTCACCAGCGCCCTGGTGCTCTTCTGCGCCACTCTGGGGGTGGGGTTTGTCTCCAGGATCGAGATCATCAGCAGCCTGTGCATCATGCTGGCCCGGGGGGCCATCATCTCCGCCGTGGTGAGCATCTTTATCCTCCCCTCCATGCTGGTGGTTTTCGAGCCGGTCATCCACAGGACTACCCTGTGGTGGAGAAGGGCTAAGCCGCCCCGGGAAAAGGGCGCGGGCAGGGTGCCGGCCCCGGCGGGTGGACAAGGAAAGGAGCAGGGTTGAGATGAAACAAACATGGAACCTGGGGAAACGGCTGGGGGCTCTGGCCCTGGCGCTGACCCTTGCGGCGGGGCTGGCCCTTCCCGCTTTTGCGGCGGGGGAGGCCCAGGCCCCCGTCTGTGATGAATCCTACTACGCCACCCTGGACTATTACGGTCAGCTCATGGACTCCAGCGTGGTGAAGAGCTACCGGCTCAACGGCAGCACCGCCATCACCGACTACGGCGTCTACGACCGGGTGGTGAATCTCACCGACGGCATCGTCCCCACCGTCTCCGACGGGGCGGTGACCTTTGAGCTGGGCGAGGAGGCCCCCCAGCGGTTCTATTTCGAGGGCAAGACCCGGCAGCCCTATGAGGACCTGCCCTGGACTTTCTCCCTGTCCTACCGGCTCAACGGGGTGCCCACCCCCGCGGAGGAGCTGGCGGGGAAGAGCGGCCTTATCGAGATCGGGCTGGACGTGTACCCCAACCCGGGCGCTTCGGAGTATAACCGGAACAACCTGGTCCTCACCGCCGCCACCGCCTTCAACGCCGACGATATCCTCTCCCTGGAGGCGGAGGGGGCGGAGGTCCAGCTGGTGGGCAACCTGCGGGCCGTCCTGTTTATGGTGATGCCGGGGGAGGAGCGGCATTTCACCATCCGGGTTGGGAGTGAGGACTTTACCTTCTCCGGCCTGGTGCTGCTGGCGGTCCCCGCCACCCTGGCCCAGCTGGACCAGATCGCGGACCTGCGGGAGGCCAAGGAGAAGACGGAGAACTCCTATGACGCCATCAACGACAGTCTTGACGTGATTCTGAACAGCCTGGACGGCATGAGCGGCAGTCTGCGGGCCACCGCCAACGGCCTGGATCAGCTCAACAGCGCCCGGGGCACCGTTTCGGCGGGAAAGGGGGGCGTCTACGACGGCGCCGACCTGGCCCTGGCCGACCTGGACGCCCTGTCGGGAGCGCTGGGGAGCATGGACGGGTATTTCGACACCGCCACCCAAGCCGCCGCCGACACTACGGCGGTTCTCAACCAGCTCAACGGCACGGCCCAATCCCTCCGGCCGGACCTGGAAAAGACCCGGCAGACCATCACCGCCATCCAGAAGGATACCAAAGCCCTGCGGGAGCTCCTCACCGACGTGGAGGGCTATAACAAGAAGGCCACCGCCATCGCCGCCAGCCTGGCCAGCGAGCTGGACGACCTGGAGGACGAGACCGGCGGCCTGCGCTTCAGCCTGGACCGGCTGGAGGGGGCCCTGCGGAACCCCGGAAAGATCTCCACTGTAAAGGCATCCGAGCTCCCCTTGGATGATATGAAAGTCACCATTGGGGGACGGGAGATGACGGTGGCGGAGGTCAACCGGCAGGTGTCGCTGGCCACCGAGATCGCCACAGCCTACGCCGCGGCCGCGGGGGGCGATATCGCCACCGCCGATCCGGCGGCGGTCCAGGGGTTCCTTATGAGCTATTACACAGGGAAGGGGATCACGGACCCGGCGGAACTGACAGCCAAGATCACCGCGGCGGCGTCCGCCCTTCAATTTGTCGGCGGGAACCGGGCGGAGCTTGAGGCGATGCAGAAGAAGCTGGACGCCCTGAACTCCGCGGTCGGGTCCGTCAACACGCGGATCAAAGAGGCCAACAATATCATCTCCAATCTCACCCGTCCCACCGCCGACGTGGTTGGCCAGCTCTCCGACCTGTGCGGGGAGCTGGGGGACACCGGCGTCACCGACGACCTGTCCGCCCTGGCCGGGCTGTGCCGGGACCTGCTGAAAACCATGAAGGCCCACGAGGGGGAGGGGGGCGCCCTGCTGACCGACGTGGACACCCTGGGCTCCGTGGCGGGTCAGGTGGCTCAGACCGCGGAGGACGCCCTGGGCCAGCTGGACGGCCTCAATGATATCCTCAACGCCTATGAACCCCAGGTCCAAACCGCTCTGGCCGATGCCCAGACCCTCTCCGGCTCTCTTCAGTCCACCCTCCGGGACACCAGGTCGGCCCTCTCCGCCGCCGAGGCCCTGGCCCATCAGAGCGGCCCGGACCTGGATGAGGGCACCCGCCAGACCCTCGGCGGACTGGCCGACTCCCTTCGAAAATCCACCTACGGCCTGGACCGGACCGACACCATCCGAACCGCCAAAAGCACCATCACAGACCTCATTGACGATGAGTGGGACACCCATACGGGGGGAGAGAACAACCTCCTGCTTATGGACGCCGGAGCGAAGCCTAGCTCCCTGACCTCCCTCCGGAACGGGACGCCCAACAGCGTGCAGTACATTATGCGCACCCAGGAGATCAAAGTGAGGGAAGAGGACAGCCAGGCGGCGCAGGACGGGGAGCAGAGAGAAAAGGGCTCTGTTTGGAGCCGGATCAAGGCTATGTTCACGGATTTTTGGAAGGCAATCACCGGGTTGTTCCGACACTGAGAAGCAAAATGGGGGGAGGCGCCCCGGCCCATGTGGGCCGGGGCGCCTCCTTTTGGAAAGAAAACGAAAAAATCTCTTGCATCTTTTTGCAGGATATGCTAAGATATATAAGCCGTTCGGAACGGCGGGAGATCATGCGCAGGTGTAGTTCAATGGCAGAACGTCAGCTTCCCAAGCTGAACACGAGGGTTCGATTCCCTTCACCTGCTCCAATGTGAAAAAGCCCGGAATCATTGATTTTTCAATGGTTCCGGGCTTTTTGCTTTTCTGCTGGCCCACGCTTTCGCAGGAGAAAAGAGGGGGATTTTAGGAGTGTTGGTGCTGAAAAAGGGGCAATACCTTACAAACGGCTGGCGTTGAATGTCTCGGAAGGGCCCCCTCTCCAGGAGAGGGGGCAAGGGCAATTAGGAGATGGCTTTGGGCGACCCTTAAAAGGGGCGAGGGCGCTTCTCTTTGAAGAGCGCTATTTTTTGAACAGCGGCAAAAGAGACTCAAAATCGACACTTTTCGACGAAAAGTCGTAATTTTTTTCATTGCGAACCATATAATCGTGTACTAATTAGTAATATTGGGATAACATTCCTCTGTCGAGGAGAGTGAAACTATGTCGCTGAATGAAGTCTTTTCCCGAAAGGTCCGCCGTGCGAGGGAGAAAAAGGGATATACCCAATCCCAAGTCGCTGAGATGGTCTCCGTTTCCGTCCGCTGGTATCAGGAAATCGAGCGGGGCGGCAATATGCCAAGCGCCAAGGTGCTGCTCCGGCTCCTGATCCTGCTGGAGATCGATCCCATGGAATTTGAGAAGGAGGCGGGCATCAATGACCAGGTTCCGCTATCGTCCCGTTAAACAATTCCTGTCCTCGCCGGAGCTGGGGCCCTATGTGTCTTACGGGATCCACGCGTTCCTCTATACGGACTCGGGCTGCCGGGAATTTGCGCTGCTGTTCGACATCTCCTGCGACGGGGCCTTGGTCACGGACCTGGCCGAGGAGTTCACCCGTCACCAGCTCCACCCGGTCCACCTGATGGATGCGGTCATGGACGCCATCAGCTGAACAGGAAAAGGGCGGGCAGGAACGTTCCTGCCCGCCCTTTTCCTGTTGATTCAGCCCGCCGGAAGGGGGGCGGGGGAGGGGGTGAGACTGACGGCGCCATCCGCTTCCTCCACAGTGAGAGTACTGCCGGGGGGGAGGGCGCCGGAAAGGAGGAGCTCCGCCGCGGGGTCCTCCACCTGGGCGCGGATGGCCCGGCGAAGGGGCCGGGCGCCGTAGTCGGGGTCGAACCCGGCCTTGGCCAGGGCCTCCTCGGCCTGGGCGGTCACCGACAGGGTCACGCCCAGAGGCTCCAGCCGCCCCGAGAGCTGGTCCAGCATCCGCCGGGCGATGGCGGACAGCTCCTCCCGGCCCAGCTGGCGGAAGACCACCGTTTCGTCCAGCCGGTTCAAAAACTCGGGGCGGAAGGTGCGGCGCACGTCCTCCAGCACCGCCCGCTCCACCTGGTCCCGGGGCCGCAGGCCCCCCTCCTCGCTCTGGGCGGAGAAGCCCAGCCGCCCCTTGGCGGTGATGCGCCGGGCCCCCACGTTGGAGGTGAGGATAAGCACGCAGTTGCGGAAGTCGGCCTTCCGGCCCTGGGCATCCGTGATCTGACCGTCCTCCAGGGCTTGGAGAAGGACGCTCCACACGTCCTCGTGGGCCTTCTCGATCTCGTCGAAGAGGACCACGGAATAGGGACGGCGGCGCACCGCCTCGGTGAGCTGGCCTCCCTCCTCGTGGCCCACGTAGCCCGGAGGGGAACCCAGCAGCCGGGAGACGGTGTGCTTTTCCATATACTCCGACATATCGAAGCGGATGAGGGCGTCCTCACTGCCGAAGAGGGCGGCGGCCAGGGCCTTGCACAGCTCGGTCTTGCCCACGCCGGTGGGACCCAGGAAAAGGAAGGAGCCCACCGGGCGGCCCGGCTCCTTCAGCCCCACCCGGCCCCGGCGGACCGCCTGGGCCACCGCCTTTACCGCCGCTTCCTGTCCGATGACCCGGGCGCGGAGGGTGTCCTCCAGGGCCAAAAGCCGCTGGCTCTCGGCCTGGGTGAGGGAGGTGACGGGGATGCCGGTCCAGCCCGAGACCACGGCGGCCACGTGCTCGGCGCTGACCGAGACGGGGGGCCGCCGCTGGAGGAGGGCCGCCTTTTCGTGTTCCAGGTTCCGGCGGAAGTCCCCCTCGGCGTCCCGGTACATGGCGGCGGTCTCGAAGTCCTGGTCCCGGATGGCCTCCTCCTTCCGCTTCCGGGCGTCGGCCACCTTGCCCTCCAGGAGCTTGAGGGCGGGGGGGAGCTCCACCACCGCCAGCCGGGCCCGGCTGGCCGCCTCGTCCATCAGATCCACCGCCTTGTCGGGGAGGCGCCGGTCGGGGAGGTAGCGCACCGACAGGGACACGGCGGAGGAGAGGGCCTCGTCGGTGATGGTGAGGCGGTGATGCCGCTCATACCGGGGCCGCAGACCGGTGAGGATGGATCTGGTGGCCTCCGCCGTAGGCTCGGCCACCGTCACGGGCTGGAAGCGGCGCTCCAGGGCGGCGTCCTTTTCGATATATTTGCGGTATTCCTCGGTGGTGGTGGCCCCCACCACCTGAAGGTCTCCCCGGCCCAGGGCGGGCTTGAGGATATTGGCGGCGTCGATGGCTCCCTCGGCGCTGCCCGCCCCCACGATGGTGTGGAGCTCGTCGAGAAAGAGGATCACGTCTCCCGCCCGGCGGACCTCGGAGAGGATGTTCTTCACCCGCTCCTCAAACTCTCCCCGGTATTTGGTGCCCGCCACCATGGAGGACAGGTCCAGGGACACCAGCCGCTTGGAGCACAGGTCGTCGGGGACCTCCCGGTTGGCGATGGCCAGGGCCAGGGCTTCGGCCACGGCGGTCTTGCCCACGCCGGGCTCCCCGATGAGGGCGGGGTTGTTTTTCCGGCGGCGGGCCAGGATCTCGATGACCCGGTGGACCTCCTTTTCCCGGCCGATGACCGGGTCCAGCTCCCCGGCGGCGGCCAGGGCGGTCAGGTCCCGGGAGAACTGGTCCAGAAGCTTGGTGGAAGAGCCGGGCCGGTCCTCCCGCTCCGGCCGCCGGCGCTCCAGGGGACGGGGGTCGGAGGCGCCGAAGGAGGCGGTCAGATCCCCCAGAAGCCGCCGGGGGTCCTTGCCGGCGGCGATGATGACCCGGCCGGCGGCGCTGTCGCTCTGCCGGAGAAGGCCGGTGAGCAGGTGGCCGGTGTCCGCCCGCTGGGCCTGGCATCTTCTCGCCTCGGACAGGGCCAGTTCCAGGCACTCCTGGCACCGGGGGGTGAGCCCCTGGGTGGGAAGGCCCCCCGCCGCCCCCAGGCCGATGAGGCGCACCAGCGCGCCCCGGAGGGCCTCCGCGGTGAGGCCCGCGGCGGCTAGGGACTTGGCCCCCGGCCCCCGCCCCTCCCGGGCCACGCCCAGCAAAAGGTGCTCGGTCCCCACGTAGCTGTGGCCCAGTTCGGCGGCGCTCTCCTGGGCCAGACGGAGGGCGGTCTCCGCCCCCGCGGTAAATTCAATGGCGCTCATGGGTCTTTTCCCCCTTTTTCTTTGCCTGGGCGTCCCCGCCCCGCCGGGGGTGGCGCCCGCTGCGGGACGCCCCCTCCAGCTCAGGGGTCAGGCTCCCCGCCGCCTCCATCCGAAACGGCCCCGACGGTCGTGCCATACTGCATCTGCTCCTCTCCTGAAACGGTCTCGTTGTAAGTTAGTGGCGGATAACTGCGAAAACGCCCGAAAGCCTGTGCCCGTACAGTTTGCCGCGCTACTAAAAATATACCCAGGGTCGGCGTAAATTAGCATTGCAATTTGAAAAACTTATGTTATAATAGGGTCACATTCAGTGACTTGGAGGTGTAACCAATGGCTTATGTGATTAGCGACGCTTGCGTCAGCTGCGGCGCCTGCGCCGACTCCTGCCCTGTTTCCGCGATCTCTCAGGGCGACACTCAGTACGTGATCGACGCCGGTACCTGCATCGACTGCGGCTCCTGCGCCGGCACCTGCCCCACCGGGGCTATCTCCCAGGGTTGATCTTGGGCGTACATGAATAGCGGCACCGTCTGACGACGGTGCCGCTATTTTTGCGCTCTTTTTCAGTTCCGGGGGCGATGGTGAGAAGGGTTCAAGACCAATGCCCCGGTCATCAGGCTTCGTCAGAGAATAAGGGCTCGATGTGGGTTTGGATCAGGTCGATCCTGTCCCCGGTCTCCGGGGCCATGAGGGAGGTGATGGCGACGGCCAGCCCCTTCTCCCGGTCGGCGTAGATCACGTTTCCCCCGTCCCCCATGGCGGCAAACCCGTGCTCCATGACCCACCAGAGGTAGCCGTAGGGCAGGTTTTGTTCCGCCCAGCGGACCTGTTCCCGGGTGCTCTCCCGGATCCACCGGGCGGATACAAGCTGTGTCCCGTTCCAGCGCCCGCCGTCCAGACAGAGCTGGCCGATTTTGGCCATATCTCCGGCGGTCAAGGTGAGCCCCCAGCCCGCCGTGTTGACGCCCTTGGGATCCGCGACCCAACAGCTGACGCCCGTGCTCT
This sequence comes from Pseudoflavonifractor phocaeensis, assembly GCF_038439875.1. NCBI lineage: Bacteria > Bacillati > Bacillota > Clostridia > Eubacteriales > Oscillospiraceae > Pseudoflavonifractor > Pseudoflavonifractor phocaeensis. Next base: position 103,248 of record NZ_JBCDMT010000003.1, on the reverse strand, counting down.
GGTAAAAGGCCATTTGCTCCGCCTGGTCCCGGAAGGTCAGACTGTCCGCCACGGAGATCCCCAGGGGGGAGAAGAGGCGTTCCCTCGCGAAGTCCAGCACAGAACGTCCCGTGGCCCTTGTGAGGATGCCGGAGAGGATATCCGGCCCGACAAGGGGCCGGTAGCGAAAGACCCCGGGGGGTTCTGTCCCTCCCAGCAGAGAGAGGGCGGAGCGGACCCAGTCGCCGCTGGAAAAATACGCCTCGTAGGGCTCTTCCTCATATTGAAACGGTGCGGTCATAGTCAGCAGGTCCCGGAGGGTGACGCCGCGGGCGGTTTCCTGGCCCGGCCCCGGGATATACTCCGGGAAGAAATCCAGTACTTTCTGCTCCACGCCCCGGATCATCCCCTCGTCGATGGCGATGCCGATGAGGAGGGAGAGGACGCTCTTGGTGACGGAGAACACGTGGGTGGGGCTGTCGGCCGTACAGCCGTTGAAATAGCGCTCGTAGCGGACTTCTCCGTTTTTTCGGACCACGATGCCCGTGATGTTGCCGCAATCGTTTCGAATGTGCTGTTCCAACGCTTCGATTTTTGTGGGATCCATAAGATCGCCTCCTATGCTTTCACGATAAGTCAATTAAAAATGAAAGTCAAGAAGTGATTTAAAATATAATAAATAAAGATAAAAATACATATTTGCAATAAAAAAATTCTATTTTTGCAAAAGACACACCGGGGGGCGCCTTGCAAGAAACGCTGCATTTTGGTATACTGACCGACAGTATCATTCAGACGGGAGAGGAAGAGAGATGAAGAGACTGCGGGGTAAGGACCTTTTATTGGTGGGGCTGACCCTCTTTTCCATGTTTTTCGGCGCCGGGAACCTGATTTTTCCGCCCTTTTTGGGGGCCCAGGCGGGGGGGAACACCTGGAGCGCCATGGCGGGGTTCCTCATCTCGGCCATCGGCTTTCCCGTGCTGGGGGTCATCGCCGTGGCCCGGGCCGGAAGCCTGCCCATTCTGGCGGGGCGGGTGGGGCCCCGGTTCGCCACGGGATTCGCCGTGCTCATTTACCTCTCCATCGGCCCCTGTCTGGCCATTCCCCGCACCGCCAGCACCTCTTTTGAGATGGCGGTGACCCCCTTCCTGGCGGCAGAGCAGCTGGCGCTGCTGCCGGTGTTGCAATTCGCCTACTCCCTGCTCTTTTTCGCGGCGGCCCTCCTGTTGGCCCTCCGGCCGGAGAAGCTCAGCGACCGGCTGGGGAAGATCCTGTGCCCCTGCCTGCTGGTCCTCATCGTGGTGGTGTTCGTCGGCTGCGTCATCTCCCCGCCGGGGGGCTATGGCCCGGTCCAGGAGCTCTACACCGCCCACCCCGTGACCCAGGGTTTCCTGGACGGTTATCAGACCATGGACACCATGGCCGCCCTGGCCTTCGGCATCGTCATCCTCCTGAATATCCAGGCCAGGGGGGTGGAGGACGAGAAGGAGGTGGTCCGGGGCACCGTGGGGGCCGGAATCATCGCCGGGGTGGTGCTGCTGGCCGTCTACTCCATGATGGCCCACGTGGGGGCTCTGTCGGGGGATGCCTTTCCCGGCGCCGAGAACGGGGCCCAGGTCCTCACCCGGGTGGTCTCCGCCCTCTTCGGACCGCTGGGGGCCATTATCCTGGCCGCCATCTTTGTTATCGCCTGCTTCAACGTCTGCGTGGGGCTCATCAGCTCCTGCGGCGAGTATTTCCACGGCTTGGTCCCCCGGATCTCCTACCGGGTGTGGGCGGTGATCTTCGCTGTGGTGAGCATGGCCATCGCCAACGCCGGGCTCAACCTGATCCTGAAGGTTTCGGTCCCCATCCTCAGCGCCATTTACCCCGTGGCCATTGTCCTCATCGTCCTGTCCTTTTTCCACCGCTGGCTGAGTCGGTGGATGGCGGTCTATCCCACCGCCATCCTGTGTACCGGTGTGGCCAGCGTGGTCTTTGCCGCGGCGGACTACCTGCCGGAGCTGAAAAATGCCCTGTCGGGGCTGCCCATGGCCAATCTGGGCCTGGGCTGGGTCCTCCCGGCGGCGGCGGGTATCGTTCTGGGGCTTGTGCTGTCCCTGTTCTGGCGGGAGTGAATGATGAAAAGCCCCCGGCGGTCGTCAGACCGCCGGGGGCTTTTTCGTTACAGCTCTTCCAGCAGGAAGCGTCCCACACTCTCCATGGCCTGGTCGGCGGTCTTCATGGGGAACATCTGGAACACGTGCCACATGTCCTTCCATACCTCCAGCCGGCAGGGGACGCCGGCGCGGACCAGCCGGTCCCGCAGGCGGACGGAGTCGGAGTACAAGATCTCGTTGGTGCCTACCTGGATGAGGGCGGGGGGAAAGCGGCTCAAATCCCCGAAGAGGGGAGAGAGGAGGGGGGAGGTCAGGTCGGCCTCCCGGGCGTAGACCTGCCGCACCGCCTGGATATAGTTCATGGTGATCATGGGGTCGATGTCGCGGCGCTGGCCATAGGACTGGCCGCTGGCGGTCATGTCGGTCCAGGGGGACATGAGCACCAGCCGGGCGGGGAGCCGCCGCCCCGCGGCCTTGAGCCGGTGGCAGAGCACCAGCGCCAGGTTGCCCCCGGCGGAGTCCCCGGCCACCACCACGTCCCGGGCCCCGTAGCCCAGGTACATCAGGTAGTCCCAGGCCTTCATGGCGTCGTCGGGGGCGGCGGGGAAGGGGTGCTCGGGGGCCAGGCGGTACTCGAAGCAGAGGACCTCGTACCCGGTGACCTCCGCCAGCTTGGAGGCCAGAGGCCGGGAGTAGCCCAAATTGCCGCTGGTGTAGCCGCCACCGTGGCAGTAGAGGATGACCTTCCGCTTTTCCCAGCACCGGCCGGGCCGGGTCCAGGCGGCGGGCATCCCCTGGAGGTCAAAGGGCTCCCATGCCACCCCCAGCCGGGGGGCCACCAGCCGCCCCAGCAGTTCTTGACCCGCCCGCTGGCGGTCCAGGTCCTCCGGGTCCATGGACTCGGGCGAGGTAGCCGAGTGGACGGCCTTCAAGGCCCGCATCACCGGCTCCAGCCGCCGGTTTTCCGCCATGCGCTTCTGCTCGGTGGTGGGCCGGATCAAATTCATGTGCCGCCGCTCTTCCATGGACGCCTCCTTTTGTTGTGTGGTGAAACTAAGTTTGATGTTCCTGCATTGTATCACGGGGGCGGGGAAAAGTAAAGCGGGTTGCGCCCCGCGCGCCGGAGTGGTAAAATAAACCCAATGTGATGTGAAGACAACAAGGGGAAGGGGGGAGAAGATGGCCAGGAAGAAAAAGCCCGACTGGTACACCCTGGACAACGCGGGCATCCTATACTCTGCCCTCCAAAAGGAGGAGTATTCCGCCGTCTACCGCTTCTCCGCCGTCCTCACCGAGGGGGTGGACCCCGCCGCCCTCCAGCGGGCGGTGGACGAGTGCGTCCCCCGGTTCCCCGGCTTTTCCGTGCGCATCAAGAAGGGGGCCTTCTGGTACTACTTCGAGCCCAACGACGCCCCCGGCCCCTTCGTCCAGCCCGACATCGCCAACCCCTGCCAGCCCATGCGCTTCCAGGAGGACAACGGCTGGCTCATCCGGTTCTACTACTATGAAAAGCGCATCTCCCTGGAGGTCTTCCACGCCCTCTCCGACGGGGCGGGGGCCCTGGTTTTCTTCCGCACGGTGCTGGCCGCCTACTTTCGGGAGGTGGGCCACGACGTGCCCTACTCCGGCCCCGGCCTGCTGGATTTGAGAGAGCCGCCGCTGAAAGAGGAGCGGGAGGACGCCTACGCCCGCTACGCCGGGAAAAAGGTCCTGCGTGGGAGCATGAAGGGGAAGGCCTATCAGAACAAGGGCACGGCGGAGCCCTTCTACACCCTCAACGTCACCATGGGCTTCCTGCCCCTGGACAAGCTGCGCCAGGTGGCGAAGGGCCGGGGGGTGACGGTGACGGAGTATCTCACCGCCGTCCTTCTGAAGGTCCTCATCGACAAGCAGCGCCGGGAGCGGCCGGTGCGGGAGAAGCCGGTGGCCCTGGCCATCCCCATCAACCTGCGGCCCTGGTTCCCCTCGGCCACCCTCCGCAACTTCATCATCACCATCCGCCCCGTCATCGACCCCTCCCTGGGGGACTACCCCTTCGAGGACGTGCTCCACTACGCCCACCACTTCATGCGCCTGGAACAGGACAAGGCCCGGATGCGGGCCACCTTCACGGGGAACGTCCACTTCCAGACCAACAAATTCCTGGGCGTCATGCCGGTGTTCCTGAAAAACCCCGTCATGTCCCTGAGCTACCGCCTGGCGGGGGTCCGGCCCTACTCGGGGACCTACACCAACCCCGGGGCCTTCAAGGTCCCCCACGAGATGACGCCCCTCATCGACCATATGGAGGTTATCCTGGGCCAGGCCACCATGCCCCGGCCCCACTGCGCTTCCATCAGCTACGGCAACACCATGGAGATCACCTTCGCCGGCACCCAGAGGGACGCGGAGACCGAGCGGGACTTTTTCCGCTTCCTGGTCAAGGCCGGCATCCCGGTCAAAGTCACGTCGAATCGAAAGGAGGAGAGGTAAATGTCCTACTGCGTCCACTGCGGGGTGGAGCTGGACCCCACCGCCGGGGCCTGTCCCCTGTGCCAGACCCCCGTCCACGACCCGGCCCAGCCGGTGGATACCGTCTCCCCAAAGCCCTTCCCCACGGACCGGGGCGAGGTGAAGCCGGTGTCCCGGTGGGAGGCCGCCCTCCTCATCTCGGTGCTCCTGGCCTCCATCTCGGTGGCCTGTGGGGTGCTGAACCTCTTCCTGCGGGCGGAGCACGTCTGGTCGCTCTATATCATCGGGGCCGCCGTGATGCTGTGGCTGTGGTTCGTGCCCCCACTGGTGGAGCGCAAGCTCCACCTCCTCCTGCGTCTGGTCATCGACATGGCGGCCATCGCCATCTACGTGCTCCTCATCGCCCTGGCCAACCACGGCCTGGACTGGTACGTGGGGCTGGCCCTGCCCATCATCCTCTCCGGCGGCGCCATTGAGCTGTTTTTGGGCCTCTTTGCCCGGGGCCGGTCCATCCTGACCACCGTCACCCTCTTCATCGGGGCCATCGGGGCCTTCTGCTTCTTCATCGAGCTCTTCGTGGACCGCTATCTGTTCCAGGTCTGGTCGCCCACCTGGTCCCTGGTGGTGCTGGCCATCTGCGCCGCCATCATCGTCCCCCTGGTCATCGTCCGGCGGGTGCCCTCCCTCCGGGAGGAGGCCCGGAGAAGGTTCCACATGTGAAAATGGCTGGGGCGGGCGGAGGCTTCTCCGCCCGCCTTTCTGCATATAATCATAAATATTCATATAATTTTGAATAATATTCAAATACACCGAAAAAAATCCGGCTTACCTAGAATAATTATGCGAATTGCCCCTTGCCTTTTTTGCTTCGCCGTGGTAAACTGTCTCCAACATCAAAAAACGGAGGTCTTTTCCATGGCTGACATCAAAAAAGTGGTGCTCGCCTATTCCGGCGGGCTGGATACGTCCATCATCATCCCCTGGCTGAAGGAGAACTACAACAACCCCGAAATCATCGCCGTCTCCGGCGATGTGGGCCAGGGCACCGAGCTGGACGGGCTGGAGGAGAAGGCCATCAAGACCGGCGCCTCCAAGCTGTACATCGAGGACCTCACCGACGAGATGGTGGACGAGGTCATCATCCCCTCCCTGAAAATGGGCGCCAAATACGAGCAGTACCTTCTGGGCACCGCCTTCGCCCGGCCCATCATCGCCAAGCGGCTCGTCGAGATCGCCAAGAAGGAGGGGGCCGACGCCATCTGCCATGGCTGCACCGGCAAGGGCAACGACCAGGTCCGCTTCGAGCTGGCCATCAAGCGCTTTGCCCCCGAGATGACCATCATCGCCCCCTGGCGGGAATGGGATATCAAGGGCCGGGACGAGGAAATCGACTACGCCGAGGCCCACAACGTCCCCCTGAAAATCTCCCGGGAGACCAACTACTCCAAGGACAAGAACCTCTGGCACCTCTCCCACGAGGGCCTGGACCTGGAGGATCCCGCCAACGAGCCCCTCTACGAGAAGGAGGGCTTCCTGGAGATGGGCGTCAGCCCCGTCACCGCCCCCGACAAGCCCACCTACGTCACCATCGACTTCGTCAAGGGCGTGCCCGTGGCCGTGGACGGGGAGAAGATGAAGGCCAGCGACATCGTGCGCAAGCTCAACGTCTTGGGCGGCGCCAACGGCATCGGCCTTCTGGACATCGTGGAAAACCGCCTCGTGGGCATGAAGGACCGGGGCGTCTACGAGACCCCGGGCGGCACCATCCTCTACCACGCCCACGAGGTGCTGGAGATGATCACCGTGGACAAGGATACCGCCCACATGAAGGCCAAGCTGGCGGTGGACTTCGCGGACCTCGTTTACAACGGCAAGTGGTTCTCCCCCCTGCGGGAGGCCCTCTCCGCCTTTGCCGACGCCACCCAGGAGCACGTCACCGGCACGGTGAAGCTCAAGCTCTACAAGGGCAACATCATCAACGCCGGCGTCACCTCCCCAGAGAGCCTCTACTCCGAAAACCTCGTCACCTTCGAGGAGAGCGACTACGACCAGACCGACTCCAAGGGCTTCATCAACCTCTGGGGCCTGCCTGAGAAGGTCCAGGCGCTGCGGGAGCAGGGCAAGCTGTAAGTTCAAATACAAGGGGCGGGCCGGTCTGGGACCGGCCCGTATCCCATATCAAGGAGCGATTCTATGAAACTCTGGGCAGGCAGATTCCAGAAGGAGACCGACACCCTGGTCAACGACTTCAACTCCTCCATCACCTTCGACGCCCGGCTCTACCGGGAGGACATCGCCGGCTCCATAGCCCACGCCGCCATGCTGGGCAAACAGGGCATCATCGAGCCCCACGAGGCGGAAAAAATTATCGAGGGCCTCCAGGCCATCCTGGCGGACGTGGAGGCCGGGCAGGTGGAGTTCTCCCTGGACAACGAGGACATCCACATGAACATCGAGGCCGAGCTCACCTCCCGCATCGGGGACACGGGCAAGCGCCTCCACACCGCCCGCAGCCGCAACGACCAGGTGGCGGTGGATTTCCGCCTCTACGTGAAAAAGGAGATTTCCAAAATCATCGGCATGGTCCTGAACCTGGAAGGGGTCCTGGTGAAGAAGGCGGAGGAGACCCTGGACGCGGTCATGCCCGGCTATACCCACCTTCAGCGGGCCCAGCCCACCACCCTGGCCCACTACATGATGGCCTACGCCAACATGCTCCGCCGGGACGTGACCCGCCTGGAGGACTGCCTGGAGCGGATGGACGAGTGCCCCCTGGGGGCCGGCGCCCTGGCCACCTCCACCTACCCCGTGGACCGCTTCCAGACCGCCCAGGCCCTGGGCTTTCGCAAGCCCACGGAAAACTCCCTGGACTCGGTGTCCGACCGGGACTTCGCTCTGGAGTTCCTCTCCGCCTGCTCCATCCTCATGATGCACCTCTCCCGCTTCTCCGAGGAGCTGATTTTGTGGTGCTCCTGGGAGTTCAAATTCGTGGAGCTGGACGACGCCTACTCCACCGGCTCCTCCATCATGCCCCAGAAGAAGAACCCCGACGTGGCCGAGCTGGTCCGGGGCAAGACGGGCCGGGTCTACGGCTCCCTCATCACCCTTCTGACGGTGATGAAGGGCCTCCCCCTGGCCTACAACAAGGACATGCAGGAGGACAAGGAGCCGGTCTTCGACGCCATCGACACGGTGGAGATGTGCCTGCCGGTCTTCACCGCCATGCTGGACACCCTCACCGTCCGCCGGGACAACATGCGCAGGGCGGCCTCCGGCGGCTTCATCAACGCCACCGACTGCGCCGACTACCTGGTCAAAAAGGGCCTGCCCTTCCGGGAGGCGTACATGATCGTGGGCCGTCTGGTGCACATGTGCCTCAGGACGGGGGAGACCCTGGACACCCTGCCCCTCAAGGACTTTCGATCAGTCTCCGCCCTCTTCGACGCCGACGTCTATCAGGCCTTGGAACTCAAGACCTGCGTGGGCGGCCGGAAGGTCTACGGCGGTCCCGCCCCGGACGCCGTCCAGGCCCAGATCGACCACATCAAGGACTTTTTGAAGGAGCGGGGGAAATGAGCAAGCCAAAGGTTTTCATTGACGGCCAGGAGGGGACCACCGGCCTTCAGATCCATGACCGGCTGGCCCAGCGGAACGACATCGAGCTGTTGACCATCTCATCTGACAAGCGTAAAGGCTTGACGGAGCGGAAGGCCATTATGGATGCCGCCGACCTGGTGTTTTTCTGCCTTCCCGACGCCGCCGCCAAAGAGGCCGCGGAGCTGGCGGACAATGGGCACACCAAAATCATCGACGCCTCCACCGCCCACCGCACGGCCCCCGGCTGGGTCTACGGATTCCCCGAGCTGCACGGCCAGCGGATGGCTGTGGCCCAGGCCTCCCGGGTGGCCAACCCCGGCTGTCACGCCACCGGCTTTCTGGCGGCGGCGGCCCCCCTGGTGCGGATGCGGGTCCTGCCTCCCGACTACCCTCTGACCTGCTTTTCCCTCACCGGATACTCCGGCGGCGGCAAGAAGATGATTGCCCAGTATGAGGAGGGGGAGAAAGGGGAGGAGCTTTACAGTCCTAGGCTGTATGGCACCACCCTCCAGCACAAGCATCTGCCGGAAATGAAGGTGGTGGCCGGGCTGGAATTGCCCCCTATCTTCTGCCCGGTGGTGGACGACTACTACAAGGGCATGTCCACCACGGTGATGCTCTATAACCGCTATCTGAAGGGCCAGCCCACGGCGGAGGAGCTGCGGCTCATCCTGTACGCCTACTATGCCGGGGAAAAGCTGGTGACAGTGGCCCCCTTCAACGAGGCGGGTGACACTTTGGCGGCCAACACCTTCGCCGGGACGGACAAACTGGAGCTGACGGTGTCGGGCAACCACGACCAGACCATCATCACTGCCCGGTTCGACAACCTGGGCAAGGGGGCCTCCGGCGCGGCGGTGCAGAACATGAACCTGATGCTGGGCCTCCCCGAGACGGCGGGTCTCCAGCTTTCCTGAACGAAAGCCGGGCAAAGAACTTTTATAAAAGGGTGGATGAAGAATGAAGCAGGTTTCAGGCGGCGTCACCGCCGCAAAGGGCTTTACCGCCGGCGGCGTCCGCTGCGGGGTGAAACAGGGCTTGGCCGACGGCAACCAGCCGGTGGTCTCCTCCATGGCCGACTATCTGTCGGGGAAGAAGGACCTGGCCATGATCCTCTCGGAAAAGGAGTGCGTGGCGGCGGCTACCTACACCCTCAACCGGGTGAAAGCGGCTCCCCTTTACATTACCATGGAGCACCTGGAGGACGGGGTGTGTAGGGGCGTCATCGCCAACTCCGGCAACGCCAACGCCTGCGCCCCGGAGGGCCACGAGAACGCCAAAAGGATGTGCGAGGCGGCGGCCAAGGCCACCGGATTGAAGCCCTCCGACTTCGTGGTGGCCTCCACCGGGGTCATCGGCCAGACCTTGAACATCGCCGCCATCGAGAAGGGCGTGCCGGTGCTGGCGGAGCAGCTCAAAAAGGAGGGCGGCTCCGACGACGCGGCCCACGCCATCATGACCACCGACACGGAGAAGAAGGAGTACGCCGTCAGCCTCACCATCGGCGGCAGGACGGTGACCATCGGGGCCATCGCCAAGGGCTCGGGCATGATCCACCCCAACATGGGCACCATGCTCTGCTTCATCACCACCGACTGCGCCATTACCCAGGAAATGCTCCAGGATGCCCTCCACGCCATCGTCCCCCGCACCTTCAACCGGGTGACGGTGGATGGGGACACCTCCACCAACGACATGTGCGTGGTCCTGGCCAACGGCATGGCGGAAAACCCTCTCATCGAGTGGAAGGACGACAACTACACCCTCTTCGCCCAGGCCCTCCACGGGGTGTGCGAGTATATGGCCAAGCATATCGCCGCCGACGGCGAAGGGGCCACCCGCCTGGTGACCTGCACCGTGAAGGACGCCCGCAGCGAGGAGGTGGCCGAGCGCCTTGCCAAGGCGGTGGTGGGCTCGTCCCTTGTCAAGGCGGCCATGTTCGGCGCCGACGCCAACTGGGGCCGGGTCCTGTGCGCCATGGGCTACTCCAAGGCCCCCTTCCGCCCGGAGTACGTGGACGTGCGCTTCACCTCCGACCTGGGGGATATCCTGGTCTGCAAGGACGGCGCCGGGGTGGACTTCGACGAGGAGCGGGCCAAGGCCATCCTCAGCCGGGACGACGTGGAGATCCTGGTGGACCTCCACGAGGGGGATCACACGGTCTCCTGCTGGGGCTGCGACCTGACCTACGACTACGTAAAAATCAACGGGGATTACCGGACCTGAGCGGCGGGCCCGGTCCGGCCAAAGGAGTTTTGAATATGTCCTATACCCACGTGGAGCGGGCCGAGGTGCTGGCGGAGGCCCTTCCGTATATCCAGAAGTTTTACGGCAAGACCATCGTGGTCAAATACGGCGGCAACGCCATGATCTCCGAGGACCTCCGAAAGGCCGTCATCTCCGATATCATCCTGCTGTCCCTGGTGGGCATCCGGGTGGTGGTGGTCCACGGCGGCGGGCCGGAGATCTCCGCCATGCTGAAAAAGATCGGCAAGGAGTCCCGATTCGTGGACGGCCTTCGTTACACCGACGCTGAGACCATGGATATCGTCCAGCAGATCCTCTGCGGCAAGGTGAACAAGGACCTGGTGGCCACCCTGAACCGCACGGGGGGCCGGGCCGTGGGCCTGTGCGGCATGGATGCCGGACTCTTCCAGGCCAGGCGGCTGGACGAGAAATACGGCTTGGTGGGGGAGATCGTCCAGGTGGATCCCCAGCCGGTGGAGGACTGCCTGGGCAACGGCTACGTCCCGGTGGTGTCCACCGTGGCTCAGGGGGTGGACGCGGAGACGGCCTACAACATCAACGCCGATACCGCCGCCGCCAAGCTGGCGGTGGCCCTCCACGCGGAAAAGCTCATCCTCCTCACCGACGTGCGTGGCCTCCTGCGGGACGCCCACGATGAGTACACCCTCATCCACGTGGCCCATCTCCACGAGATCCCCGGCCTTGTGAAGGACGGGGTCATCTCCGGTGGGATGATCCCCAAGGTGGACTGCTGTGTAGAGGCGGTGCGCCAGGGGGTGCCCCGCACCCATATCCTGGACGGCCGCATCCCCCACTCCATTCTGATCGAGATGCTCTCCGACAAGGGCATCGGCACCATGATTCTTTGAGAGAGGTGAACAGATATGACCCATGAGGAACTGGTCAAGCTGGACCATCAATACACCCTTCAGACCTACGGGCGTTTCGACGTGGACATCGACCACGGCAAGGGCGCCAGGCTGTGGGACCTGGCGGGGAAGGAGTATGTCGACTTCACCGCCGGCATCGGCACCGCCTCGGTGGGCTACGGAAACGAGCGCTGGGCCAAAGCCATCACCGACCAGGCCTTGAAGCTGGGGCACATCTCCAACCTCTTTTACAACCAGCCCTATGCCCGACTGGCCCAGACGCTTTGCCAACGCTCCGGCATGGCGGGGGCCTTCTTCGGCAACTCCGGGGCCGAGAGCAACGAGGGGGCCATCAAGCTGGCCCGGAAGTACTCCTTCGACAAGTACGGCAAGGGGCGGGGGACCATCCTCACCCTGAAAAACTCCTTTCATGGCCGGACGGTGACCACCCTGGCCGCCACGGGTCAGGACGTGTTCCACAACTACTTTTTCCCCTTCACCGACGGCTTCCGTTACGCCGAGCCCACCATGGACGGCATCTCGGAGGTGGCGGGCCACGACGTGTGCGCCGTGATGCTGGAACTGGTGCAAGGGGAGGGGGGCGTATTCCCCATGGACAAGGCCTTCGTCCACGACCTGGCCGTCCTCTGCGCCGAGCGGGACTGGCTGCTGCTGGTGGACGAGGTGCAGACCGGCGTGGGCCGGACGGGGACGCTGTTTTGCTTCCAGCAGTACGGTATCCTGCCCGACGCGGTGACCTTCGCCAAGGGCATTGCCGGGGGGCTGCCCATGGGCGGCTTCCTGGTCAGTGAGCGGTGCAGGGGGGTACTGGGGCCCGGCACCCACGCCTCTACCTTCGGGGGCAACCCCGTGTGCGCCGCCGCGGCGCTGGAGGTCCAGGAGATTTTGGACGACGCCGCTTTGGAACAGGTGGCGGAAAAAGGGCAATATCTGCGCCGCGGGATCGAGGCCCTGGAGCTGCCCTGCCTGGGCAAGACCCGGGGGCTGGGACTGATGATCGGGGTGGAGGTGGCCGAGGGTCACACCAATAAGGAGTTGGCGGCCAAACTGATGGACGCCGGGCTGCTGGTGCTGACGGCGGGGCATAATGTACTGCGGCTGCTGCCGCCGCTGACCATCACCAGGGAGGAAATAGACGAGGGCCTTGCCATCATGGCCCGGGTTTTCGGGGAATAAGGAGGAACGACGATGAATGATCTGTTGAAGCTGCTGGACCTGACCGGCAAGGACATCGACCACATCCTCAACGTGGCCGACCAGATGAAATACAACCAGAAGCACGGCCTGACCCACAACTATCTGGAGGGCAAGACCCTGGCCATGATCTTCGAGAAGAACTCCACCCGCACCCGGGTGTCCTTCGAGGTGGGCATGTACCAGCTGGGGGGTCATGCCCTCTTCCTCTCCGGCAAGGAGAGCCAAATCGGCCGGGGGGAGCCCATTGAGGACACCGCCCGGGTCCTCTCCCGGTACTGCAACGGCATCATGATCCGCACCTTCGGCCAGGACGAGGTGGAGGAGCTGGCCAAGTACGCCGATGTCCCCGTGATCAACGGCCTCACTGATTTTGCCCACCCCTGCCAGGTGTTGGCCGACCTGATGACCATCCGGGAGAAGATGACCCGGCTGGAGGGGCTGAAGCTGGCCTTCATCGGCGACGGCAACAACATGGCCAACTCCCTCATCGTGGGCGGGCTGAAGTGCGGCATGGAGGTGGCGGTGGCCTGCCCCGAGGGCTACGATCCCGACCCCAAGGTGCTGGACTTCGCCAAGGGTCAGAAGTTCACCCTTTGCCGGGACCCCAAGGAGGCGGCGGCGGACGCCGACGCCGTCTTTACCGACGTCTGGGCCTCCATGGGCCAGGAGGGGGAGAAGGAGAAGCGGGAGAAGGCCTTCGCCGGGGTATTCCAGGTGAACGAGGATCTCATGAAGCTGGCCCACCCCGGCTGTATGGTCCAGCACTGCCTGCCCGCCCACCGGGGGGAGGAGATCACCGCCGAGACCTTCGAGGCCCACGCTGAGGAGATCTTTGACGAGGCGGAGAACCGCCTCCACGCCCAAAAGGCCGTCATGGCCATCCTGATGGGGGAGGGGAAGCTGTGATGCTGGAATGTGTCTCGGTGCCCTTCCACGCCTGCGTGCGGCTGGCAGGGGAGGCCGTGGTTTACACGGACCCCTATGGCTTGACGGAGGCCCCCCACGACGCCGACGTGATTTTGGTGACCCACAGCCACTACGACCACCTGTCTCCGGAGGATATCCAGCGGGTGCGGAAGCCGGAGACCGTGCTGGTCCTGCCCGCGTCCGAGGCGGACAAGGCCGAAGGCCTGGGCTTTTCCCGGGAAAAGGTCGTCACCCTGTCCCCCGGGGAGCGGGGGAAGGCCGGGGCCGTGACGGTGGAGGCCGTAGCGGCCTACAATGAGGGCAAGCCCTTCCACCTCAAGCAAAATGGGTGGCTGGGGTACGTCGTCACCCTGGACGGGGCGCGCTATTATATCGCCGGGGACACCGACGATACCCCGGAGGCTAGGGCCGTCCGGTGCGACGTGGCCCTGGTGCCCGTGGGCGGCACCTATACTATGGACGCCAAGGCGGCGGCGGGACTGGTGAACGCCATCCGGCCCAAGGCGGCGGTCCCCATCCACTACGGCAGCGTGGTGGGAAGCCGGGCGGACGCGGAGAAGTTCGTGTCCCTCTTGGACGCTGGGATCGAGGGCGCCATTTTGATGTAGGATTGAATATAGAAAAGCGGAGGACCGGCTTAAGCCGGTCCTCCGTTTTCTTTGTCGTCAGATGGGCAGGGCACCGGGGAGGGGGCCTCCGGGGGCTCTCTGCGGACCCAGCGGCGGAACACCGTCCACAGCTCGGAAAAGCTGTCGTGGTGGACGGTTTTCGGGTCATAGTGGAACAAGGCGAAAACCGCCTGGAGGGCGGGGCCGATGGTGAGCGCGGCGATGATGGTGCCTACGCCGATCTTGGCGCCCATGAAATAGCCCAGGATCAGCGCCGTTATCTCAATGACGGTGCGGCAGACACCCACCTGCAAATGGAGCGGGCGGGAGACGGCTACCATGAGGGCGTCCCGGGGCCCGGCCCCCATGGCGGCGGCCATGTAGAAATAGGTGCCCAGGGCCAGCATGACCTGCCCCAGCAGCATCAAGGCCACGCCGCTCCAGAGCCCCTGCATCTGGGGGATAAGGCCCATCCCCTGGAAAAGGTCCACGAAGATGCCTGGGGCGATGACGCTGACGATGGTGCCCACGCTCAGGGGTTCCTTGAGCAGGGCGGAAATGAGGATGGCCAAGGCGCCCACCAGGATGGTGCAGATACCGAAGGAGAGCCCGGTGACGTTGCTCAACCCCTGGTGAAGAGCGCCCCAGGGATCCAGTCCGATATTGGCCTGCACCAAAGCGGCCACGCCCAGAGAGGAGATGGGCTGGCCGATGATCAGAAAAAATACACGCTTTCGATAACTCATTTCATGATACCTCGTTGTGGGAGATAACAGGGAAGAGGAAGCTCAAAAGGACTCCTCCTTTTCACTGCGGATCCGGGTCAGATAGCGATAGATGCTGGCGGGGGAGCTGCGCAGAGCCTTGGACACGTTGTCCACCGCCCCCCGGAGGCGGAAGACTCCCCGCTGTTCCAGCTGGGAGACGATGCGGATCTTCTCCGCCTGGGTCAGCCGGTCCACCGGCACCCCGTCCTCGCTCAAAACCTCCTGGATGACGCTCTGGGCCACCGAGGTCACGGAGTCGTTGAAGCGCTCCGTTTCGGGCGCGTCCTCTGTCAGCTCCAGGATGTCGCTGCGGATGGCGATGTTGTTCTCCACGTAGTTGTCCGGGTGGATGAGCTGGAACAGCTGGCTGGAGAGGGCCTGGAACTTGCTGTCGTCAAAGTTGATGCACAGCATGCCCACCAGATTCCCGCCGCTGTCCTTGATGTAATAAGTAGAGGAGCGCAGAACCTTATTCCCCCCGGCCAGACCGTTGTAGTTGATCCGGTAGTCCCGCCCGGCGGCGTTTTCCGTGATGGCCCGCAGGGCCATGTCCGTGGGAGGGGAATCCAGGTTCCGGCCGCTGATGTCGCCATTGACGATGGCGATGATGGAGCTGTTTTTGCCGCTGACGTCATGGAGCGTGATCTCATAGCTGGGGCCCAGGGTCAACCCCAGAAATTCCACGAGCTTTGTATACTGTTTCAGCATGGCGCGGTTCATTACTTCACCCCATTAGCTTATTGAAATAAGATAAAAATTGATACAAACGGCGAAAAAATTCTTATCGTGGTGGAACCATCATAACATGGTAAAAGAGAAGAAGCAAGAGATAAAATGGGTAAAGGCAATAGAAATTTTCTCAAAAAGCGTGGTATAAGTTAAGAAGTATATAAAATGCACAGGATTTGAGAGAGATTTTCGGTCAAGATTTCACAAGAACAACTTGACATGAGAAGAAAATGATGATAGCATAATTCTCGCAAGGTACTGTCCGCTAGTCGCAAAGGTCCGGGAATGAAAGCCGACCGCCGACGACCGGGGTATCCTCTAAATAAAGACGATAAACGTCTAATGGAGGTAATAAACATGGAAAAGTACCCGCTGAGTGTTCCCACCCCCCATCATTTCACCTTTGCGGTGCGCGATCTGCCCGAAGTCACCGTAGAGCAGCGTGAGCGCGCGCTGAAGGCCACCCACTACAACGAGTTCGCCTTCCCCGCCGGCATGCTGACCGTCGACATGCTGTCCGACTCCGGCACCACCGCCATGACCAACCACCAGTGGGCCTCTCTGTTCCTGGGCGACGAGGCCTATGGCCGCAACACCGGCTACTATGTCCTGCTGGACACCTTCCGCGACATCTTTGAGCGCGGCGGCGAGAAGAACTGGAAGAAAGTCATCGACCTCGTGCGGACCGACTGCCGGGACGTGGAGAAGATGATGGACGAGATGTACCTGTGCGAGTACGAGGGCGGCCTCTTCAACGGCGGCGCCGCTCAGATGGAGCGTCCCAACACCTTCATCATCCAGCAGGGCCGTGCCGCTGAGTCCGTCCTGATGGAGATCGTGAAGAAGATCCTGGCCGCCCGTCATCCCGGCAAGGTCTTCACCATCCCCTCCAACGGCCACTTCGACACCACCGAGGGCAACATCAAGCAGATGGGCTCCATCCCCCGCAACCTGTACAACAAGGACCTGCTGTACGAGATCCCCGAGGGCGGTACTTACGCCAAGAACCCCTTCAAGGGCAACATGGACATTGAGAAGCTGGAGCAGCTGATCCAGGGCGTGGGCGTTGAGAACGTGCCCCTGATCTTCACCTGCATCACCAACAACCCCATCTGCGGCCAGCCCGTCTCCATGGCCAACCTGAAGGAGATCCACAAGGTTGCCGCCAAGTACGACATCCCCCTGGTCTTCGACGTGGCCCGCTGGGCGGAGAACTGCTACTTCATCAAGATGAACGAGGACGGTTACGCCGACAAGTCCATCGCCGAGATCGCCACCGAGATGTTCTCCCTGTGCGACGCCTTCTGCATGTCCGCCAAGAAGGACGGCCACGCCAACATGGGCGGCATGGTTGCCTTCCGCGACAAGGGCCGATTCTGGAAGAAGTTCTCCGACTTCAATGAGGACGGCTCCATCAAGACCGACGTGGGCGTGCTGCTGAAGGTTAAGCAGATCTCCTGCTACGGCAACGACTCCTACGGCGGCATGTCCGGCCGTGACATCATGGCTCTGGCCGTGGGTCTCTACGAGAGCTGCGACTTCAACTACATGGACGAGCGCGTGAAGCAGTGCGAGTACCTGGCCCAGGGCTTCTACAAGGCCGGTGTCAAGGGCGTCGTGCTTCCCGCCGGCGGCCATGCCGTGTACATCAACATGGACGAGTTCTTCGACGGCAAGCGGGGCCACGATACCTTCGCCGGCCAGGGCTTCAGCATTGAGCTGATCCGCCGCTACGGGATTCGTACCTCCGAGCTGGGCGACTACTCCATGGAGTACGACCTGAAGACTCCCGAGCAGCAGGCCGAGCTGGCCAACGTGGTCCGCTTCGCCATCGACCGCAGCCGCCTGACCCAGGAGCACCTGGACTACGTCATCGCCGCTGTGAAGGCTCTGTACGAGGATCGGGAGAACATCCCCAACATCCGCATCGTCTGGGGCCACAACCTGCCCATGCGTCACTTCCACGCCTTCCTGGAGCCCTACCCCAACAAGTAAGACGCTCCCGGAATGTGAGAAACACCCTGTCAGGGAACTGACAGGCCAGCGAAAATTGTAACGTACCTGTACCACGGAGAAGCGTACAGCAGAGAAACGGGCGTCCGCAAATTGATATATGTATCGATTCCCGCGGACGCCCGTTTTTTGTCCCTTTGGCAAAGAAACGGCAAAGAGAGGCGTTTGGAGAGAGAGTCAACAGCACGATTTTTAAGAGAGAGGTGGATTTTTATGGCAGCTCCTGAGACAACTGTGGAAAAACGCGATGGCTTCCAAAGCAAGTGGGGCTTTATTCTCGCGTGTATCGGTTCCGCCGTCGGCATGGGCAATATCTGGCGTTTCCCCATCATGGTCTCCACCTATGGTGGCCTGACCTTCCTGATCCCCTATTTCCTGTTCGTGGTCCTGATCGGCGCCACCGGCGTGATCGGCGAGTTCGCTCTGGGCCGTTCCGCGTCCGCCGGCCCCATCGGTGCCTTCGGTAAGTGTACCGAAGTCCGTACCGGCAATAAAAAGCCCGGCGAGATCATCGGCTGGATTCCCATCCTCGGTGCCATGGGCCTGGCCATCGGCTACACCGTGGTTCTGAGCTGGATCTTCAAGTATGCCTTTATGTCCATCACCGGCCAGCTGTTCAACCTGGGCACCGACATGGGCGCTATCGGCGGCATGTTCGGCGCTACCGCTCCTGAGACCGCCAGCATCGGCGAGAGCGTCTCCGTGGTCCTGGGCGGCGCGGGCAATGCCCTTTGGCTGGTCATCGGCCTGGTGGTCAGCCTGGTCATCATGGCCCTTGGCGTGGCCGGCGGCATCGAGAAGGCCAACAAGATCATGATGCCCGTCCTGTTCTTCCTGTTCGTGGCTCTGGGCATTTACATCTTCACCCTGCCTGGTTCCGGCGAAGGCTACAAGTACATCTTCACCCTGCAGCCGGGCGGCCTGGCCAACCCCAAGGTTTGGATCTTCGCCTTCGGTCAGGCGTTCTTCTCCCTGTCCGTGGCGGGCAACGGCTCCGTGATTTACGGCTCTTACCTGCCCAAGAACGAGAGCATCCCCAGCTCCGCCCGCAACGTGGCCTTCTTTGACACCCTGGCCGCCATGCTGGCCGCGCTGGTCATCATCCCCGCCATGGCGGCCGGCGGCGCCGAGCTGTCCAAGGGCGGCCCTGGCCTGATGTTCGTCTACCTGGTCAACGTGCTCAACGGCATGCCCGGCGGCCGGATCGTGGGTATGATCTTCTACATCGCCGTCCTCTTTGCGGGCCTGTCCTCCATCGTCAACCTGTATGAGGCCCCTGTGGCCATGCTCCAGGAGCGCTTCAAGGTCAAGCGCGTTCCCGCTGTGGCCATCATCGGTGTGATCGGCGGCATCGTCGCCTTCCTGATTCAGGGCTATACCTCTCAGTGGATGGATATCGTCTCCATTTACATCTGCCCCCTGGGCG
This sequence comes from Pseudoflavonifractor phocaeensis, assembly GCF_038439875.1. Taxonomy (NCBI): domain Bacteria; kingdom Bacillati; phylum Bacillota; class Clostridia; order Eubacteriales; family Oscillospiraceae; genus Pseudoflavonifractor; species Pseudoflavonifractor phocaeensis. The sequence continues at coordinate 84,318 of NZ_JBCDMT010000003.1, read as the reverse complement.
CCTTCCTGGCTGGTGTCATGTTCTTCTGGGTGGCCGGCAAGGATTATGTCCTCAAGAACGTCAACGAGGGCTCCGCGAAGCCCATCGGCAACTGGTTCTACCCCCTGGCCAAGTATGGCTACTGCATCCTGGCCATTGTGGCCCTTGTCGCCGGCGCGGCTCTGGGCGGCATCGGCTGATTCCCGCTCCAAAAAACGATCTTATTTTCTCTCCAACCAGACAGGGTGCGGCTTTTTGGCCGCACCCCGTCTGCGCTTTTCCAATAAAAAGGCGCTCCCGCTTTTGGGCGGGAGCGCCTTTTTATTTCGTTTTCTTTTTCAGACGGGCGGGCGTGATGGCCTCCTTGCCGAATTTGTCCCGGATGCCGTCCATGGCCCGCTCCAGTTTTTCCACCTTCTCCCGCCTGGGAGCGGCCTGGGGGGTGAGCAGGTCCAGCTGTTCCCCCGCCTCCTCCGCGGGGATCAGGTTTTGGGCGGTGACGGTGAGGGCCCGGACCGGTGCTTTCGGGTTCCAGGCGCCGTAGAGCAGCTCCATGGCCCCCTGGCTGATCTCCCGGGCCAGGTAGGTGGGCACCGTCAGCGCCTTTTGTCGGGAGATGTCCTTGAAGCTGGGGTCCCGGACGGCGATGTTCACCGTGGCGCATTTCATATTCAGCCGCCGCAGCCGGGCGGCCACCTCGTCGGACAGGAGGGAGACACCGGCCTGGAGCTCCTCCCAGCCCAGCAGGTTCCGGGGAAAAGTGAGGCCGTTGCCCACCGATTTGGGGGGTGGGAGCTCCCGGGCGGGGATGACGGGGGAGTGTTCGGCGCCCGTGGCGTAGTCGTGTAGGGTGGCCCCCTGCTTGCCCAGCATAGAGACGAGGGCGGCGGGATCGAAGCGAGCCAGGTCCCCGATGGTCTGGATGCCGTATTCTCCCAGGGTCTTGGCCGCCGCCCGCCCCACAAAGATCAGCTCGGTGACCGGCAGGGGCCAGAGCAGGTCCCGGTAGTTTTCCCGGGTGATGAGGGTGGTGGCGTCCGGCTTTTTGTAGTCGCTGCCCATTTTGGCGAAGATCTTGTTGAAGGATACCCCCACGGAGATGGTGAGCCCCAGCTCCTCCCGGACCGTCCGGCGGATCTGGTCGGCCAGCCCACGGCCGTCGGTGCGGAACAGGTGGAGGGTGCCCGTCACGTCCAGCCAGCTCTCGTCGATGGAGAAGGGCTCCACCAAATCGGTAAACCGCTCATAGATGGCGTTGACCTTCTTGGAATAGAGGTGGTATTTCTCGTGGTGGGCGGGGAGGAGAACCAGGTCGGGGCACTTCTTCCGGGCCTGCCAGACCGTCTCGGCGGTCTTGACGCCGAAGGCCTTGGCGGGCTCATTCTTGGCCAGGATGACGCCGTGCCGGCTCTCAGGGTCGCCGCATACCGCCACCGGGCGGCTCTGGAGCTCCGGGTGGTCCAGCAGCTCCACCGAGGCGTAAAATCCGTTCAAATCACAGTGCAGGATGACCCGGTCCATCTCCCCGCCTCCTTTTCTTCAATATAGCACACCTGTTCTATAAAAACAACCCCCACACGGAAGTGTGGGGGTTGTAATATCTGGAGGTCAGATTTTGCCCGCCAGCACCAGTGCCAGAAGGATGGTGGTGGCCAGGACAATGATGCCGATGATGGATACGCTGGCTTTGGAAATCCCCTTCTTGGCGGTGTTGGCCGCCTGCCCCTGGCTCTCGGGAGCCAGCCGGGCCCGCCGCAGGGCTGTGACCACAGGCTTATAGAGGACCATGGTGAGGGCGCCGTTCATGGCCGCCTTGATGAGGTTGAAGGGGAGGAAGATGGGGAAGAGCATCTCCACGACCTTCCCACGGGGCACGTTCATATAGAGGGGGGTGATGAGGTAATTCCACAGCAGCATGGCGGCGGTCATGATGATCCCGCCCAGCACCAGGCCCGCCACGGCGCCCGAGACCTGATGGCGGCGGCGGTAGAGGAAGGCGGCGGGGCAGACAAAGGCCACGGTGGAGAGTACGTTCATGAGCAGGCCCACGGGGCCGGTGCCGCTGACCGTCACCATCTCGATGAGGGAGACCACCACCGACACCACAAAAGCGGACACAGGCCCAAAGAGGAAGCCGCCGATGGCGATGACTACGTCCTTCAAATCGAAGGTGAGAAAGCCGGCCACCTGGATGGGGGCGAAAATGACCTTGGACAGGTACATCACCAGATAGGCCACGGTGCAGAGCATGGCCATACAGGCGATCTGCCGGGTGGAGTAGGCGGAGCGGGAAGAGGCGCGGTCGGAGGCAGTGAGTTCAGACATAATAAAACACTCCTTTTTTTGTCGGTAACACCTGAAAGGCCCATGTCTTTCAGGTGTAAAACAAAAAGGAGCGTGCATTTGCTTCACACATCTTCTTTCATCCAGACTTCGCACCCCATAGAGACGCGTCACTGTCGGTCCCGGAGTTTCACCGGGTCAGTGGCCGTTAGGCCAGTCGCGGACTTTACCGCCGATCGGGATTTTCACCCTGCCCTGAAGACATTTTTCATTCAGTTGTTCCGCTTACTATTATAGCGGCTTTTGGGCAAAATGCAATAGGAAATTTGTGATGGAGATCTTGCTTCTGGATTTCGCACAAACGTTCTATTTCCTCTTGACTTCATTGGGACAACTGGGTACAATAAAAGCACCAGACAGAGAGAGGGGACGGGGCCCGTGAAGCGGGAGACCAGCTGTTGTTTTACGGGGCACCGCCCCGATAAGCTGCCATGGCACGGCGACGAGTCGGACCCGCGCTGCGTCCGGCTCAAGGAGGAGATCTCCGCCCAGATCCGCCTGGCCTATGAGAGAGGATACCGGCACTTTATCTGCGGCATGGCCAGAGGGGCGGACTTCTATTTCTGCGAGGCGGCCTTGGCCTTCCGGGAGGAGCGGCCCGGCGTCACGGTGGAGGCGGCCATCCCTTGTGAAACTCAGGCCGCCCGCTGGCCGGAGCGGGACCGGGACCGGTATTTTGACCTGGTGGCCCGGTGCGACTATGAGACCATGGTCCAGCGCGGCTATGACCAGGGATGTATGCTCCGGCGCAACCGGTATATGGTGGACCACGCCTCCTTGCTCATCGCCGCCTTCGACGGCACTCTGGGCGGGACTATGTATACCATCACCTATGCCATCCGCCAGGGCCTTGAAGTGGTGACCCTGGATGTGGAGGCTTAGAGGCGGGCGTGTCCCGCCTCTTTTTTGTTTGTCATCGGAAGAGGTCCGCGGCCCGGCGGACGGCACCCCGGGTCCCGGCGGTGATGATCCGCCCCACAAAATCTCCCCGGGAAAAGGTGATGGCGGACAGATACCAATCCCCGTCGAAGGGGAGGGCCGGGATGGGGAAGGACCGCTGGTCCCCGGCCAGGCTGTCCGGGAGGAGGGGGGCGGTTGACTGAGTCTCCATGGAAAAGGGGAAATTGCCGGTCTCCTCCAAGTCGGTGGCGGTGGGGAGCAGGAGGGCGGCGGTTAGCGCCAGGGCGGCGGCTCGGGCGGTGAGTTTCATGGGGGCACATCCTTTCCTTTTTCCTGTCCTTATTTTCCCATAGAAAGGAAAAGAGGAAAAGAAGAAAACCTTAAGAAACGATAAAACCGCCCGGGGCCAGATGGCCCCGGGCAGTTTCCTGCTTCTTTAGTTGCTCTCCACCGTCAAGGTCTCGCCGTCGGAGACGGCGGTGATGTGGGTGACGGGCTCCATATAGCTGTCGATGATCTTGGAGGCAATGGGGTCCTCCAGGTCCTTCTGGATCTGACGGCGCAGGTTCCGGGCGCCGTAGGTGTTGGAGAAGGACTTCTTCACCAGGTAATTCATGAGGCCCTTGTCGTAAGAGAAGACGATGCCCTTTTCCTTCAGGTTCTCGGTCAGCTCCTTGAGCATGATCTGGGCGATGGCCTTGAAGTTCTCCTCGGTGAGCTTGTTGAAATAGACGATCTCATCCACCCGGTTGATGAACTCGGGACGGAGGAAGCCCTCCAAAGCCTTCATGGCCTTGGCCTTGCCCTGCTCGTCCTCGGTCCGGCCGAAGCCCACGGCCCCGGTGGAGCCGGTGGTGGAGCCGGCGTTGGAGGTCATGACGATGACCGTGTTCTCGAAGTTCACGTTCCGGCCCTGGGCGTCGGTGATGTGGCCGTCGTCCAAAATCTGAAGGAGGATGTTCAGCACGTCGGGGTGGGCCTTCTCGATCTCGTCAAAGAGGATGACGCAGTAGGGCTTGCGGCGCACCTTCTCGGTGAGCTGGCCGGCCTCGTCATAGCCCACATAGCCCGGGGGGGAGCCGATGATGCGGGAGACCGAGAACTTCTCCATGAACTCGGACATATCCAGGCGGATGAGGGACTCGGGGGAGTTGAACATGTCCTGGGCCAGCCGCTTGACCAGCTCGGTCTTGCCCACGCCGGTGGAGCCCACGAAGATGAAGGAGACGGGCTTGCGCTTGGAGGCAATGCCCACCCGGCCCCGCCGGACGGCGGAGGCCACTTCCTTCACGGCCTGGTCCTGGCCCACGATGTGCTCCTTCAGCCGGTCCTCCAGATGGGCCAGGCGCTCATACTCCTGCTCCTGGATCTGGCTGGCGGGGATTTTAGTCCACAGCTCGATGACCCGGGCCAGGTGCTCCATGGTCAGGGGCGGGGCGGACTGGGCCTCCAGCTTGGTCAATTCCTCCTGAAGCCGGGCTTCCTGGCTCTTGATCTCGGCCAGCTGCTCAAAGCTCTGCTCCTGCGGGGCGGAGAGGAGGCGGGTGCGCTCGGCGCCCAGACGCTCCAGCTCGGCGTTCAGGCCGGCCTGCTCTCGCTCGTTGTCCTTGAGGCCGGGGGCCTGGGCGGGGTCCAGGGACAGGGCGGCGTGCTCCCCGGCCAGGGTGGAGAGCTTCCGGCGGATCTCGGCCTGGCGGGCCTCGTTGGCCTTCAGGTCGTTCTGGCGCTTATAGTCCCGGTTGTTGCTCTCGTTAACCATGGCCTCCCGCTTGGCGGCCAACTCCTCCAGCTCCTTTTTGACCTGGCTCTCCCGGGCCAGGGCCTTGTTGTGGAGGTTCACGTCGGAGCAGGCCTCGTCGATGAGGTCGATGGCCTTATCGGGGAGGTAGCGGTCGGTGATGTACCGCTCGGACATGGTCACCGCCGCCCGGCACATGACGGGGGAGATGGAGACAAAGTGGAATTTCTCATAGTAGGGGGCGATGCCCTCCAAAATCTTCACGCTGTCCTCGATGGAGGGTTCGTCCACCATCACGGGCTGGAAGCGCCGCTCCAGGGCGGAATCCTTCTCGATGTACTTGCGGTACTCGGTGAGGGTGGTGGCGCCGATGACCTGGATCTCGCCCCGGGAGAGGGCGGGCTTGAGGATATTGGCGGCGTTCATGCTTCCCTCGGCGTCGCCGGCGCCCACGATGTTGTGGACCTCGTCGATGACCAGGATGATGTTGCCCAATTTCTTGACCTCGTCGATGAGGCCCTTCATCCGGCTCTCGAACTGGCCCCGGAACTGGGTGCCCGCCACCAGGGCGGTCAGGTCCAGAAGGTAGACTTCCTTCCCCTGGAGCTTATAGGGCACATCCCCGGTCTGGATACGCAGGGCAAGCCCCTCGGCGATGGCGGTCTTGCCTACGCCGGGCTCGCCGATGAGGCAGGGATTGTTCTTCTGGCGGCGGTTCAAGATCTGGATGGTCCGGGCAATCTCCTCATCCCGGCCCACGATCTTGTCCAGCTTGCCGTCGGCGGCCTTCTGGGTCAGGGAGATGCAGTAGTTCTCCAGGAACTTCCGCTTGCCCTCTTTACCCTTACCGTTCTTTTCCTCCTTGCCGCCGGTGCGGGCGCCGTCCCCCTTCTCGGGGGCGGCGGGGTCGGGGGGCGTGGCGGCGGAAGCGGCGGCGCCTGAGCCGCCGAAGAGCTTGTTGAGGAAGGGGAAGGTGGCGGTCTTGCCCTCGTCCTCGTCGTCCTCGTCGCCGCTCTGATCCTGCTCGGTGATACCTTCCATGCCCTCGGCGCCGCCGAAGGCGGACATCATCTCATTGGTGAGATTGGCCACGTCGTCGTCAGAGAGGCCCATCTTCTGGATCATATCGTCTACGGGCTTGATGCCCATCTCCCGGGCGCAGTTGAGACAGAGGCCCTCAGTCTTGGTCTCCCCGTTCTCGATGCGCTGGATGAAGACAACCGCCACATTCTTATGACATTTGGAACAAAGTGTAGGCTGCATATTTGGTCACTCCTTTTCGGCCACAGACCGTCCGCCCAGGCCGCCAGAGGGCATACATACCCCTCTGAGCGTTTCATTCTAACCCGAAATTATGAACTGCGTGTGAAAATTACAAATTATTTTGCATCATTTTACGGAAATTCATGGCGTAACTCACGAGCGCCGCCACGGTGAGGGCCAGGGCGAAGGCGATGAGGCCGGTAGCCCAGGGCCGGGGAACGGGGAAGAGCACCAGGGCGGCCAGCACCACGAAAAAGACCCCGGTGGAGGTTTTGCCCAGCCAGTTGGAGGGGATCACGTCCTTGGTGCGGCGGAGCATGAGGAAGCCGCCCACGCCCATGGCCAGCTCCTTGCAGAAGAAGATGACCACCGCCCACACGGGGATGATGCCGTCGGCGGTGACGCAGATGATGACGGTGAAGGTCATCAGCTTATCCGCCAGGGGGTCCAGTACCCGGCCCAGCTTGGTGATCATGTCGAAGCGCCGGGCGATATAGCCGTCGGCAATATCGGTGGCGAAGGCCACGGCGTAGATGAGGGCGGCCCATTGGTGGGCCGAGGGATCGGGGAGAAAAAAGACCACCGCAAACACCGGGACCAGGCAAAGCCGGATCAGGGAGAGCATATTTGGGACATTCATGGACTTCACCACTCTTTCGTAAAGGGCCCGCTCATACCAGCATCAGCATATCGAAGGGGCTGTGCTCGGTGAGGAACCGCAGCAGATGGGTCTCCTGGATGGTGGCCGGCGGGATGAAGCCGGTGAGGCCGCACAGGACCCAGGCGGCCAGATAGACAATCACCAGTCCCTTGACCAGACCCAGCAGGCCCCCGGCCAGCTTGTTGAGGCCGCTGAGGCCCGGCAGCTTGGCCACCAGGTCCAGTGCGTGGCTCAGAAGGGTCCAGGCCAGCAGCACCACGAAGAAGGCCAGGAGGAAAAGGAGGCTGTGGGCGATCTGCTCCGCGATGGCCGCGGCCGCGGCGGCGGCGGTCTGAGCCGCCGTCTGGGCGATGCCGGCTCCCAAAGTGTCCTCCAGCTTGTCGGCGGCCCACTCGTAGAGCCCCCCCTTTTCCTTGAGGGCGGCCAGCACCTCGGTGACGGCCAGGCCGTCGCCGGTGGTGCCCGCCTCCAGGGCCCGCTGCTCCAGGCTCTCCTGGATGGTCTGGGCCATCCGGGGCTCCAGGGTGTCCGCCAGCTTGGGGGCCAAGGCGTCGGCGGCAAAGTTCGCCCCCACTAGGGCCACGAGGACCGCCGCCAGGGAGCACAGGGTGAGGATGAACCCCCGGTGGGCCCCCAGGCCCAGGAAGAGGACCAGAACGGCCAGGATGATGATATCGATGATCACGGGCACAGTCATAGTTTACCTTCTTTTCGTGGGAGAGATACCTTTGATTTAATCGGGCAGGTACAGCCGGGCGGTTTCTCCGGCGATGAGCATCACCGAGCCGTCGGGCCGCTGGAGCACCTTCCGGGCCCCCTGGCCCCCCTCCAGAGTGTGGTAGGGGGTCAAGTCCTGGGTGTAGATGGTCAGGCCGTCGGCGGTGAGCACGGAGAGATAGCGCCCCGCGGCGGAGAGGGAGAGGATCTGATAGTCGAAGGAGCGGGCGGCGGCCTCCTGCCCGGTGAGGTCCACCGTCACAAGATCGGCGGAGCTGCCCGCCCGGTACTTGCCCAGCAGGAGAGCGGCGAAGCCGTCGGCGTCCAGGGAGTAGCCCTTGAGATACCGGCCGCCGTAGGAATAGGAGCCGGTCAGGGTCCCGTCGGCGGAGACGTAGCACAGGGCGTTTTCCCCCAGCACCCGGAGGGGCTGGGAGGGCCAGCTCAGCTTCAAAACGGCGTTGTTGCCCAGGGAGCAGATCTTGTCCGGCTCCCTGTCGTCGGTGGTCCGGCTGAGAGAATAAAAGGCGATCTGGCTGTCATAGACCCCGCCCGTCTGTCCGGCGGTGGCCAGGGCCAGGGTTTTCCCGTCGGGGGAGAGGATGGCGTCGGTGATGAAGCGGGAGGAGAGGTTGACCCCCAGCACCGGCTGATAGGCGGCGTCGTAAACCGTGACGGCGCCCTTGAGCCCGCTGGCCTGGGTCACCACGGTAAGCTGGCCCTGGGCGCTGAGGCTGGCTGAGAGGATGGAGTAATCCTTTTCCACGGTGAGGGAAAAGACCAGCTCCCGGTTGGCGTAGACATAGAGGTCGGTGCCCCCGGCGTCGTAAACCAAAGCGGCGTTTCCGCCCACCGACACCACCGGGTGGTCCAGATGGCAGGTCTGGTCCACGTAGGCCGCCCCGCTGGCGGAATAGAGCCGGATGCCGCTGGCCGAGCAGACCAACAGGTCGTCCCCCAGACGGGCAAAGGAGCTGGAGATGCCCCCGTCATAGGAATAGGACTCAGCCTGTCCGCTTTCGTTTTTCACCAGGGAGCGGTAAGTAAAGTAGCGCTTCACCGCGTCAAAGTTCAATTTCTGCCAGTTGGCCACCAAAAAGACCGCCCCCAGCACCAGGGCCAGGGTGACGAGGAAGGCCAGAAACCGGAGGAACGGGTTTCGCTTTTCCTTCTTTTCCTCTTCCATCCTATGTCAGCTCCTCCTCGGTGAGACCGGGTTCGTTGTACCAAAGCCTGGACATGTACAGCCCTCCCGGCGGGGCGGTGGGGCCGGCGTCGGTGCGGCAGCGGCCCTCCAGGATATCGGTGACCGCCTCTGGGGGGAATTTCCCCTCGGCGGCGTAGATGACGGTGCCCACCATGGCCCGCACCATGTTGTAGAGGAAGCCGTTGGCGCACACCTTGCAGTCGATGACGATGCCGGAGCGCCGGATGTCGAAGTAGTGGACCGTCCGCACGGTGGTCTTTACATCGGTGCCCACGCTCTTCACGGCGGCAAAGTCATGGGTGCCCACAAAACGGTCCGCGGCAGCCTGCATGACGGTTTCGTCCAGGTATTTGGGGTAGAACCAGGCCCGGTCCACGAAAAAGGCGTTGCGGATGCGGGAGTTGTAGATGCGGTAGGTGTACTCCTTCTTCAAGCAGGAGCTGATGGCGTTGAAGCCCTCGGACACCTCCACCGCCCCGGTGACCACGATATCGTCGGGCAAGCGGGTGTTCACCGCCAGAGGCAGCCGGTCGCAGGGGATGGAGGAGGTGGTGCGGAAGTTGGCCACGTAGACCTTGGCGTGGACCCCGGCGTCTGTGCGGCCCGCCCCGGTGCACTTCACCGGGTGGCCCACCACCTTCTCCAGGGACTTTTCCAGAACCTCCTCCACAGTAACGGCGTTCTTCTGGATCTGCCAGCCGTGGTAGGCGGTGCCGACGTACATTAACTTTAGCGCAATATTTCTCATAAATCATGAAACCCGTCTAAAGATTTTCTTAAACTTGCAAGAGCCGCGGGCGGATGCTGTCCGCCCCTACAAAAGAAGCCCCCCGTAGGGGCGGATAGCATCCGCCCGTCCGCTGTGTTTTAGAACACGCCCAGGAAATTGAGGCCCCAGACGCCGAAGCAGAGGGCCAGCCCCAACAGCAGGGCGGCGTAGTCCCGCCCGGCGTACCTGAGCACCCGCATCCGGGTCCGGCCGTCCCCGCCGTGATAGCACCGGCACTCCATAGCCACCGCCAGCTCATCGGCCCGGCGGAAGGCGGAGATGAAGAGGGGCACCAGCAGGGGAATGAGGGCCTTGGCCTTCTGGATCAGGTTGCCGGTATCGAAGTCGGCCCCCCGGGCCTTCTGGGCGGACATGATCTTGTCGGTCTCCTCGATAAGGGTGGGGATGAACCGCAGGGCGATGGACATCATCATGGCCAGCTCGTGGACGGGGACCTTGATCTTCTTCAGGGGCCCCAGCAGATTTTCCAGCCCGTCGGTGAGCAGGATGGGGGAGGTGGTGTAGGTCAGCAGGAAGGTGCAGGAGATGAGCAGCATGATCCGAAGCACCATGAAGATGGCGGAGCGCACGCCCTCCTTGTAGATGTTGATGATCCAGAAGGAGACCAGGGGCGCCCCCTTACCGGCGGTGTAGAGAAGGTTCAAAACGGCGGTGAAGAGCACGATGAAGAAAACCGGCTTCATCCCCCGGAATACCGCCTTGAAGCCCACCTTGGAGATGAGGATGGCGGCGATGAGGGTCACGGCCAGCAGGCCATAGCCCAAGGCGTTTTTGGCCAGGAAGAGGGCCACGATATAGAGGACGGTGAGCAGCAGCTTGCACCGAGGGTCCAGCCTGTGGAGCACGGTGTCCCCGGGGAAGTACTGGCCCAGGGTAATGTCTTTCAGTGCCATTTATACCGCCCCCTTCCGCTTCAGGGCCGCCAGGACGGCCTCTTTGGCCTGGGGGATGGTGTAGACCGAGGGGTCCACGTCGGCCCCCATGGCCTTCAGCCGGTGGAACACCCGGGTGATCTGGGGCACGCCCAGGCCCATGGCCTCCAGCTCCTCCCCGTGGGCAAAGACCTCCCGGGGCGTGCCCTGGAAGGGGATGCGGCCGTCGTTGATGACCACCAGCCGGTCCACCGTCCGGGCCATCTCCTCCATGGAGTGGGAGACGATGATGATGGTGGCGTTTTTGGCCTCATGATAGTCCCGGATGTTGCTCAAAATCTGCTCCACCCCCACCGGGTCCAGCCCGGCGGTGGGCTCGTCCAGGATGAGGACGGCGGGCTCCATGGCGATGACCCCGGCGATGGCCACCCGCCGCTTCTGCCCACCGGAGAGCTCAAAGGGGGAAGCGTCCAAAATGGCGTCGGACAACCCCACGAAGGCGGCGGCCTCCCGCACCCGGTGGTCGATCTCCCTCTCGTCCAGTCCCATGTTTTTGGGGCCGAAGGCGATGTCCTTGTAGACCGTCTCCTCGAAGAGCTGATACTCGGGATACTGGAACACCAGGCCCACCTGGAAGCGGGTGGCCCGGGTGGCCGCCTTGCTCTCCCAGATGTCCCGCCCCTCTACCAGCACCCGCCCCGAAGTGGGCTTCAAAAGGCCGTTCAAGTGCTGGATCAGGGTGGATTTCCCCGAGCCGGTGTGGCCGATGACCCCCAGGTATTCCCCCCGGTAGGCGGTGAAGTCCACGTCGATGAGGGCCCCGTGCTCGAAGGGGGTGCCCGCGGAATAGATGTGGCACAATTTTTCCGTTTGAATGATCGGTTCCAAATGGCGTCAGTCCTAACGTTAAGTGGTACACGCCCCTGGGGGTCGCGTCCGGAAAAGTTCCAATCGGAGGGGAGAGCGGCTCACTCCGCGCTGAGCCGGTCAAGCCGCTCCTGCAAATAGGCGGTTTTATCTTCCAGCACATTCAGCCGTTGGCGCAGGCGGAACAGAACGCCGCCCGTCACGCCGGCGGCCAGGCTGAAGAGCATGAGGGGGCCGGGTTCCAGATAGAACCCCAACAAGCGGCACAGAGGGCCGATGACAAACCAGCCGCACAAGAAGGCGGCAAATCCTACACCCGTACAGGGGAGGTAGGGGTTATCCTTTTTCATGGCCTTTGCTCCTTTCCGCTACTGAGACAACAGCGTATTCAATACCTGGGCGCAGGCCTCGTCGGAGAGGGCGTCCAGGGGCACGTCCAGCCCTTCCTGCTTCAGCTCCCAGAGGAGGGAGACGGTCTCGGGGACGGTGAGGCCCACGGCCCGGAGTTCCTCCACCTTTTGAAAGACCTCCTTCGGGGGGCCGTCGGCGATGACTCTTCCCTTGGCCATCACCACCAGCCGCCCGGCCTGGGCGGCCTCGTCCATGTGGTGGGTGATGAGGACCACGGTGACCCCCTGGGTCTCGTTGAGCTTCCGAATGGTTTCCAGTACTTCTTTGCGTCCGATGGGGTCCAGCATGGCGGTGGGCTCGTCCAGCACCACGCACCGGGGCTTCATGGCCAAGATGCCGGCAATGGCCACCCGCTGCTTCTGCCCGCCGGAGAGGAGGTGGGGGGCGTGTTCCCGGTATTCGTACATGCCTACGGCCTTGAGGGCCTCGTCCACCCGCCGGCGGATCTCGTCGGGGGGAATGCCCAGGTTTTCCGGCCCGAAGGCGGCGTCCTCTTCCACCACGTTGGCCACGATCTGGTTGTCCGGGTTCTGAAAGACCATGCCCACTGTGCGGCGGATATCCAAAAGCAGGGCCTCGTCGGCGGTGTCCATGCCGGAGACGTACACCTTGCCCCCGGAGGGGAGGAGAATGGCGTTCAGGTGCTTGGCCAGGGTGGACTTGCCAGAGCCGTTGTGGCCCAGCACGGCCACGAAGGACCCGGCCTCGATCTCCAGGCTCACCCCGTCCAGGACCACCTTGGGGGTCTCCTCTCCGGAGTAGGAAAAGCGGAGGTCTTCTGTTTTGATGATGGCGTCAGACATTTTCATTCCCTCGTTTAAACAGCCTGGGGGCCAGATAGCCCCCGGTGAAGAGCAGGTGGGGCGCCAGGGCGGAGAGCCAGATACCGGGCGCGCTCACGTCCCAGGCGTACTGATAGTCGCCCAGCAGAAGGGCGGCGGGGAGGTCCAGCCGGGCGTACCACATCCCGGCGGGGGTCTGGATAAGGCTGAGGCCCCAGGTGACGTCGCTGGCCTGAGCCAGCATCCCCCAGACAAGTGCCCCGGAGAGGGCGCAGAGGGCGGCAAGGCCAATCAAGGGGATGGCCGCGCTTCCGAATCTGCCCCAGCGGGCGCCGAAGAACAGGCCCAGTCCCAGGCAGAGGAGGGCGGCCAAAATCAGATAGGCCCAGAGGGGCAGGCCCCTGCCATCGGAACGGGAGCGAAACGCGAAGGCGAAGCCCACCAGGAAAATCAGCATGGACAATATGGCCTGAGTGGTGACCCAGCCCCACGCCCAGCCCGCGGCGGGATTGGGCGCGCCCTCCTTCCTGCGGGAGAGGAAGAGGCACACGACGAGGCCTGGCAGGGCGCAGAGGAGCAGGGACAGCCCGCCGATGGCTGCGGTGAAGTTGTCCCCGCCGAAGAAGCCGCCGGAAGAGGGGAGAAAGGCCCAGGTCCCGGTGAACCAGACGGCGGAGACGTTGTTGGCTGCCGTGCCCAGTGCGGCCAGGAAAAAGAGGGTGGGCCAGGGGAGCACGGTGGGCCGCAGCCCCCGAAGGAAGCACAGCAGGGCCGCCGCCGCGGCGCCCGTGAGCATGGGGATCAGCAGAAAGACGACGATCTCCATGGCTGCGGCTCCTTTCTTGGGCGGATCAGTCGGCCAGCCAGCGCCCCGTGGCGCCGCAGGGGAGTGCCAAACCGTTGGAGGACACTGCCAGCCCCAATTCCTGGCTCTCGGTATGGCCGCCGTAGCGCTTGGTGACCAGGGTCTCCAGGATATAGGTCAGCACCGAGGGAGCAAGGCCCGTGGTGTAGGAGTTGATGAGGAAGAAAAGGGGCTCGTCGGAGAGGAGCTTGGAGACCATCTCCACGAAGGGCCAGAGGTTCTCCTCCAGCTTCCAGATCTCTCCGGAGGGACCCCGGCCGTAGGAGGGGGGGTCCATGATGATGCCGTCATAGGTCCTGCCCCGGCGGATCTCCCGCTCGGCGAACTTGCCGCAGTCGTCCACGATCCAGCGGATGGGCCGCTCCTCAAGGCCGGAGGACCTGGCGTTCTCCTTGGCCCAGGCCACCATGCCCTTGGCGGCGTCCACGTGGCACACGGAGGCCCCCGCGGCGGCGCAGGCCACGGTGGCCCCACCGGTGTAGGCGAAGAGGTTCAGCACGTTGATGGGCCGTCCGGCGGAGCGGATGGCCTTCTGGCAGAAGTCCCAGTTGGCCGCCTGCTCGGGGAAGAGACCGGTGTGCTTGAAGTTCATGGGCTTGATGTTGAAGGTCAATTCGCCGTAGTCCACCGTCCACCGTTCGGGCACGTCCTTCTTGGCCCACTGGCCGCCGCCGGTGGCCGAGCGGGCGTACCGGGCGTCCGGCCTGCGCCAGCGGGGGTCGGTGCGGGGGGTGTTCCAGATGGCCTGGGGGTCGGGCCGCACCAGGATGTATTTTCCCCACCGCTCCAGCTTTTCCCCGCCGCCGCAGTCAATGAGCTCATAGTCTTTCCAACGCTCGGAAATCCACATATTGCACCTCTTACAAGCAAATACACAAAGTTATAATATTATATCACCGGCGGGAAAGGCAGTCAATGAGAGAAACGGGAAAGGGCATGTTGAGAATGGGGTTTGCGCCGGGTGGGAAAAGGTGGTATACTAACTAAAATAGAATGTGAACGCGGAGGAAGCGAATCAGACATGCGGAAATTCACCAACCCGGACGAAAAATTCCAGTGGATCACCACAGCGCCCATCCCCGGATTGGTGGGACAGCTGGCGGTGCCCACCATCATCTCCATGCTCATCACTTCCATCTACAACATGGCGGATACCTATTTTGTGGGCGGCCTGGGAGAGAGCGCCCAGGGGGCGGTGGGGGTGGTGTTCTCCCTCATGGCCATTATCCAGGCCCTTGGCTTTACCTTTGGGAACGGCTCGGGCAACTATGTCTCCCGGCTGCTGGGCCAAAAAAACCAGGAGGAAGCCGAGCGGGTGGCCGCCACAGGCTTTTTCTCCGGCATCTTCGGGGGCCTTGCCGTGGCGGTGCTGGGGCTTTTGTTTCTGGACCCCCTGGTCAGCGCCCTGGGGGCCACGCCCACCATCCTGCCCTATGCCCGTGACTACGCCCGGTACATCCTCCTGGGCGCCCCCTACATGGTGGGTTCCCTGGTGCTCAACAACCTGCTGCGTTTTGAGGGGAGCGCCACCTACGCCATGATGGGCATCACCACCGGCGGCATCCTCAACATGATCCTGGACCCCATCTTTATCTTCGGCCTGAATATGGGCATCGGCGGGGCGGCCCTGGCCACTATCCTCAGCCAGCTGGTGAGTTTCTGCATCCTCCTGTTCAACACCGGCCGCGGCGGGACCCTCCCCATCCGCTGGAAGCGGTTCACCCTCAAGGGCGGCATCCTGGGCAACATCATCCGGGGTGGCCTGCCCTCCTTCTACCGGCAGGGCTTGGCCAGCGTGGCCTCTATCCTCCTCAACCGGGCGGCTGGCCCCTTTGGGGACGCGGCCATCGCCGCCATGGGCATCGTCAACCGCTTCGGCATGTTTTCCGGCTCCGCCCTCATCGGCTTCGGCCAGGGCTTCCAGCCGGTGTGCGGCTTCAACTACGGCGCCGGGCTCTATGGCCGGGTGCGCCAGGCTTACTGGTTTTGTGTAAAGGTGGGCACCGCGGTTTTGACGGTGATCGCGGCGCTGGGGATCTGGTTTGCCCCGCAGATCGTCCATTTCTTCCAGCCCAACGCCCCTCTGGTGGTGGAGCTGGGCACCGCCGCCATGCGCTGCCAGCTGGTCACCCTTCTGGTGATGAGCTACGTGATCTTAAACAATATGATGCTCCAGACCGTGGGGGAGAACTTTCGGGCGTCGGTGCTGGCCCTGGCCCGGCAGGGGCTATTCTTCATCCCCCTGATCCTGATCCTGCCCCCTCTCTTTGATTTTACGGGGGTCATGCTGGCCCAGCCCATCGCCGACCTGCTGGCGACGGTGCTCACCGTCCCCTTGTCGGTGAGCTTCCTGAGGAAGATGCGGGCCATGGAAGAGGGACAAAAAGACTTGAAAAAATGAGCCTGACGTGGTATTCTTGAAAAAGAGGCGGAAGATCCGTCTAAAATAGAGATTAAAGGAGGAACAGTCAGTGGACATCTGCGGCCGAAGTACCAGACAGGACAGCGATGTTCCCTTATGGGCGGTAAATCGCCCCCCGTTCCTCCTGAGGCAGGCGCGGGGCTAGATTTCCCGTGCCCATGATCGGAATGTCGCCGCGCTGGTAAAGCAACTGCTTTACCAGCGCGGTTTGCTGTCCTTACGTACTTCCTCGCTGTATCAAAAGACAGGAGGAAAGAAGTATGGAAGAAATGGAGCGCAGGGACCTGCTCCTGGTGTGGGAGACCATGCTGACCGAGCGGGACTACCGGACCTTAAAGACCCAGCTGGCCGACGCCAACGAGGTGGACGTGGCCGAATTCATGGCGGAACTGCCGCCGGACAAAACGGTGCTGGTTTTCCGCATGCTGCCCAAGGAGATGGCCTCCGACGTGTTCGCCAACCTGGAGCCGGAGGACCAGCAGCTCATCATCTCCTCCGCTACAGACCGGGAGGTCTCCGAGCTGGTGGAGGATCTGAACGTGGACGACGCGGTGGACATGCTGGAGGAGCTGCCCGCCAGCGTGGTCAAGCGGGTGCTTAAGACCGCCCGGCCCGACACCCGCAAGCTCATCAATCAGTTTTTGAACTACCCCGACAGCTCGGTGGGCAGCATCATGACCGCCGAGTTCATCGACCTGCGCAAGTCCATGACGGTCAGCGAGGCCATCACCCGCATCCGCCGCAGCGGCGACGAGAGCGAGAGTATCTACACCTGCTACGTCATCGACTCCCGTCGCGTCCTGGAGGGGGTGGTGACCCTCCGGGAGCTGCTGGTGGCCGAGGACGACACCATCGTGGAGGAGCTGATGGAGACCGACCTCATCACCGCCCTCACCACCGAGGACCAGGAGGAGGCCGTCAACAGGATGATGAAGTACGACTTCATCTCCCTGCCCGTGGTGGACCAGGAGCACCGGCTGGTGGGCATCGTCACCGTAGACGACGTGATGGATGTCATGGAGGAGGAGGCCACCGAGGACTTCGAGAAGATGGCGGCCATGGCCCCCTCGGAGAAGCCCTACCTCAAGACCAGCGTCTTTTCCCTGGCCAAAAACCGGATCGTGTGGCTGCTGGTGCTGATGGTCTCCAGCATGGTCACCGGCGGCATTTTGGGCAAGTACGAGGCGGCCTTCGCCGCCGTGCCCCTTCTCGTCACCTTTATCCCCATGCTCACCGACACCGGCGGAAACGCCGGCAGCCAGAGCTCCACCATGATCATCCGCGGCATGGCGGTGGGGGAGATCGAGATGGGGGACTTCCTGCGGGTCCTCTGGAAGGAGCTGCGAGTCAGTATCCTGGTGGGGGTGATCCTGAGCGCGGTGAACTTTGTCCGCCTTCAGATCCAGTATCCGGGCAACACGATGGTCTCTTTCACCGTGGCCGGGGCCATGCTGGTGACGGTGGTGATGGCCAAGACCATTGGCTCCATGCTCCCCATCCTGGCCAAGCGCCTCCACGTGGACCCCACCATCATGGCCGCCCCCCTGATCACCACCATCGTGGACGCCGTGTCCCTGGTGGTCTACTTCACGCTGGCCCAGCGGCTTTTGGGCCTGTGAGGACATCTTTGCGATACCTTAACATTGCCTTTGCGGAGAAAATGTGGTATGATCATACCATAATTTGAGGAAAAGAGGGCGAAGGACATGGGCAAACGGCAGGCGCTGGCGGAGTACCACCGGGGATCCATCCTGGCCGCGGCGGAGCGGCTGTTCTCGGAAAAGGGCACCGACCGCACCACCATGGACGATATCGCGCGGGAGGCTGAGTACAGCAAGGCCACTCTTTACGTCTATTTTCAGAGCAAGGAGGAGATCGTGGGCGCCATCCTCCTCAACGGCATGGCCATGCTGAAAAAGCGGGTCCACCAGGCCATCGAGGGCCACACCGACTGGCTCGAGGCCTATGATGCCGTCTGCCTGGCCATCACCGGCTTCTATGAGGAGAACCCCACCGCCTACGAGGCGGTGATGGGCGGCTCCCTCACTGGGGCGGAGGGGAGCAAGAGCGACCAGGACATCAAGCGGGTGGCCGGAGAGTTCTGCCGGGAGCTGGCGGATTTCCTGGAGCGGGGAATGACCGCCGGGACCATCCGCTGCGCCATGGCTCCCATGGAGACGGTGATGCTTTTCTGGGCCAGCGTATCCGGCATGATCCACATGGCCGACCGAAACGCCGACAGCCTGGAGCGGCAGGTGGGCCGCAGCCGGGAGGAATTTCTGGAGGATGGCTTCCACATGATCCTCCGGGCCATCGCCCAGAGTTGATTTCAAAGCATTTGAAACAGCGGCCATACCCGATTCGGGTATGGCCGCTGTTTTGTCGCGGGGAGAAAGGATCAGGGGATGATATACCAGTCGCCCCAGATCGTGTCGTTTCCGTCCCTGGTCCGACGGACGAAGCCGTCCAGGCCCCAGGCATCCTCGAACACCGACCAGTCGGCGGCCATCACGCCGTTTTGATAGGCCGGGGCCTGGAGCAGGGTCACCGGCTGGCCGTCCACCAGGGCGGTGGTGCTGCCGGCGGTGAGGACGACGGTGACGCCACGGTAGACGCAGGTGACGTTCCCGGTGGCGGCGTCCCAGTTACAGGTGCCGCCCAGAGTCTCCGTCAGGGCCCGGACGAGAAGGGGGTAGCCGGCGTCCTCGGTCAGAGGCGTCCCGGCGGGGACGGTGACGGGGTCCAGGGCCGAATCGTGGGCCACGGGGGTGGAGGCCGAGCCGTCCAGGGGATACTCCTGGTCAAAGACGATGACAGACCGAATGTCCGCCAGGTCCTGCACAGCCTTGAAGCGGTAGTCGTGCTCCACGCTGGACAGGGTGATGTCATCCTGTCCTAAGTGCTCAGAGTTTTCCACCGTGCTTCCGCTGGTGCTCTCCATCATCTGGCTCTGGGTGCGGATGGAGCCGTCCGCCATGCGGAAGAAGATGCGGGGGTTGGTCTCGTAGCCGCGGCTCCGGGGCTCATCCGCCGTCAGGATCTTGCAGGTGAGGGGGGTGAGGATCACCCGCTCCACGGTGAGGGTGCCGGCTGTGGTGGTCTCAAAGTCCAGAACACCCACCCCGGAGGCGTTTACTTCCACGGTGACGGAGGGGGCGGGGTTCAGCGGCACCCTGACCTCCTTATCCTCGCCCATGTAGTCCAGCCGGATGCGGATAAAGGCGGCGGGGCCGGTGAGGTCGGCGTCGGCGTACCAGCTGATGGAATTTTCCGTCCGGGCCTCCTTGAGCTCGCCCATGCCGAAGCTGCTGATGCCGTGCTCCGCCCGGGTGCCGTCGGCGTTCAGGGTCCCCACGTGGAAGGTGTCCATCCCGGTAAACTCCTTGGAGAAAAGGAACTGGCGGCTCTCTTCGTTGAGGGCCTTCACCGTCACCACCAGATAGGCGGTGTTTTCGTCCGCCACCGAGCTCTCCACGGTGAGGGTGTAGTTTTCGTCGCTGACGGACCGCACGGTGCTGTCCATATATTCCTGGGCGGGGGAGGTGTCCCCCTGGAAAAACGCCTGGAGTACGTCCAGGTTGGCGCTCACTGCCAGGGCGCTGCCGGTAACGGCCACGGCCAGCGCCGCCGCCGCCAGGGCGAACCTTGTTTTCTGTCTCATATAAACCTTCCTCTCTGCGGGGTCGGCGTCCAGCGCGGCGTGGACCCTTGCCTTCACCGCCCGGGCGTCCGCCGCCGGCGGCGTATCCGTTCTGCCCATGTCCTTCCAAAGCTCATCCATCCGGTTCAAGTGCCGACCCTCCTTTCGTCAATCGCTCTTTCAAATCCCTGCGGGCCCGGCACAGCCGGGTCTTGGCCGCCGGGGCGCTGAGGCCCAGGCGCTTTCCGATATCCTTGAGCTTTTCGCCCTCGTAGTAGTAGCCGATGACCAGCGTGCGGTCGGGATCGTCCAGGGCCTCCACCGCCAGCCGGAGGCGTTCGGCGAACATGTGCCGCTCCACCAGCTCCTCCGGCCCGGGCCTGGGCTCCGCCTCCCAGTCGGCGAGGGGGAGGGGAGCGGGCCGGGCGGCGCGGAGGCGGTCGGTGGCCTTGTTCCGGGCGATGGCCGACAGGTAGGACTTGACCCCTTGGGCCGGGTCCAGCGCGGCCCGGTGCTCCCACAGGGCCAGGAAGGCGTCGGAGACCACCTCCTCCACGTCCTCCCGGGAAGCGGAGGCCCCCAGGGCCCGCCACGCCACGGTGGAGAGATAGGGGGTGTAGGCTTCGATGGCGCGGTCGAGGGCCAGACGGTCGCCCCTGCGCAGCTTTTGGGTCAGCTTGCCCTCGTCCACGGCGTCACTTCCTTTCCAGAACCGGTTCTGACAGTAAATACGGAGAATGGAGAAAAAGGTTACAGAGAAAATGAAAAAAGAGGTGCCCCAACGATTGTCGGGACACCTCTTTTTTGACAAAGGGAAGGAAGCTTACTTCAGCTCGACCTTGGCGCCGACCTCTTCCAGCTTCTTCTTGAGCTCCTCGGCCTCGTCCTTGCCCACGGCCTCCTTGATGGCCTTGGGAGCGGCCTCGACAGCGGCCTTGGCCTCGGCCAGGCCCAGGCCGGTGATCTCGCGGACGACCTTGATGACCTTGATCTTCTCGGCGCCGATCTCGGCCAGAACCACGTCGAACTCGGTCTTCTCCTCGGCGGCGGGGGCGGCGGCGCCACCGGCGGCGGGAGCGGCCATGGCGGCGGCGGAAACGCCGAACTCCTCCTCCAGAGCCTTCACCAGGTCGTTGAGCTCCAGGACGGTCAGGGACTTCACTTCTTCGATCAGAGCAGTGATCTTCTCGCTAGCCATAATAGTATACCTCCTAAATTTGGTTTAAACGTTTTGTTTTTGATTACTCAGCGGGGGCCTCGGCGGCAGCCTCGACAGGGGCCTCCTCGGCGGGAGCGGCCTCGGCGGCGGGAGCCTCCTCAGCGGGGGCAACGGCCTCCTCGGCGGGCTTGTCGGCGGGGACGCCGCCCTTCTCGGCGATGGCCTTGATGACGATGGCCAGGCTGGTGATGGGGGAGAGCATCATGCCGAGCACCTGGCCCACCAGCGCCTCCTTAGAGGGCAGCTCGGCCAGAGCGGCGATGTCGTCCATGGGAAGGACCTTGCCCTCCATGAAGCCGGCCTTGATGACGAACCGGTCGCCGTTGAGCCCCTTGGCAAACTTGTGGATGACACGCATGGGGGCGATGGGGTCCTCCTTGCTGACAGCCAGGGAAGTGGTGCCGTGGAGCACGCCGTCCAGCTCGGAGAGCCCGGCGTCGTCCAGAGCGCGGCGCACCAGGGTGTTCTTCACCACGGAGTACTCCACGCCGGCCTTGCGCAGCTCATTACGAAGGGTGGTGTCCTCGGACACGGTGATACCCTCGTAATTCACCAGCACGCCGCTGGCAGAAGACTTCAGGGTTTCGACCAGCTCGGCCACGATGGCCTGCTTCTCGCTCAGAACCTTTGCGTTAGGCATATTGGGAATTCACCTCCAGAGTTTTTGGTAGCGACAAAAAAATGCCGCTTTCGTGTTCGGCACGAAAACAGCACAAAAAGACATTCTTGTTGGCTGCATTCTCGGCGGGGGACGAATGTCGTTAGAGCCGAAGGCTCCCCGCTGTCTCTGAACACGAAAAGTATAATATCATCCCGGGCGGGTTCTGTCAAGCAAAACCCGCCCGAAATGGATATTACAAAGGGAAAGCTGTCATGCTGCGGGTTGGGCGCATGGCCGGGCGTCTAAGCCCCTCCGACTGCGCAAGCCGTCGTTCAGCCCTTTGGGCTGCCCGTCCGTTTGCTCCGCTGCGGGTCTTACCCGCCCTATGCGCCTACCCTCCGCACTTCTTTTTACACGAACTTGGCGGCGTTGAGCTTCACGCCGGGGCCCATGGTGGAGGCGGCGACACAGCTCTTGACGTAAGTGCCCTTGGCGGCGGAGGGCTTGGCCTTGACGATGGCGCCCATGAGGGCGTTCAGGTTCTCGGTCAGCTTCTCGGGGCCAAAGGAGACCTTGCCGATGGGGCAGTGGATGATGTTGGTCTTGTCCAGACGATACTCCACCTTACCGGCCTTGACTTCCTGGACGGCCTTGGCCACGTCGGGAGTCACGGTGCCGGCCTTGGGGGAGGGCATCAGGCCCTTGGGTCCCAGGACCTTACCCAGACGGCCCACCACGCCCATCATGTCGGGGCTGGCGACCACCACGTCGAAGTCGAACCAGTTTTCCTTCTGGATCTTCTCGACGAGGTCCATCTCGCCCACGTAGTCGGCGCCGGCGGCCTTGGCGGCCTCAGCCTTGTCGCCCTTGGCGAAGACCAGCACCCGCTGGGTCTTGCCGGTGCCGTGGGGGAGGACGATGGCGCCGCGGACCTGCTGGTCGGCGTGGCGGGAGTCGACGCCCAGCTTCACGTGGAGCTCCACGGTCTCGTCGAACTTGGCGGGAGCGGTCTTGACCACCAGGTCCATGGCCTCGGTGACGTCGTAAGCGGCGTTCTTGTCGATGAGCTTGGCGCCGTTCTGATATTTCTTACCTCTAAACATCTCTGATTCCTCCTTGCCTTAGTCGCCCACCAGGACGCCCATGGAGCGGGCAGTACCGGCGATCATGCTCATGGCGGCCTCGATGCTGGAAGCGTTGAGGTCGGGCATCTTGGTCTCAGCGATCTTGCGGATGTCTTCCTTGCTGATGGTGGCAACCTTGTCCTTGTTGGGCACACCGGAGGCCTTGTCCAGACCGCAGGCCTTCTTGATGAGGACGGCGGCGGGAGGGGTCTTGGTGATGAAGGAGAAGGAGCGGTCGGCGTAGACGGTGATGACCACGGGGATCAGCAGGCCGCCGTCGTTCTTGGTCCGCTCATTGAACTCTTTGGTAAAAGCGGCGATATTGATGCCGTGCTGGCCGAGGGCCGGGCCCACAGGGGGGGCCGGAGTCGCCTTGCCGGCGGGGATCTGCAGTTTCACGTAACCGGTAATTTTCTGTGCCATTTGAAACAGCACCTCCTACATAAATGTGGTATGGACGGGACCCAATGCGGTCCCTCCCACGTCGCGGGGGATGAGCCGCCCGAAAGCGGCCGGATGTCAATCGCTGACAGGTTCCACCTGGTCCAGCTCCAGCTCCACGGGAGTTTCCCGGCCGAACATGGACACCACGACCCGGACCTTGCTGTGGTCCATGTCGATCTCTTCCACCGTGCCGATGAAGGACTCCAGGGCGCCGTCGGTGATCTTGACGCTGTCACCCAGGGCGTAATTGACCACTACCTCGTGCTTCTCCACGCCCAGGGCCGCTATCTCCTCTTCAGAGAGGGGAATGGCCTTGTTGCCGGAACCCACGAAGCCGGTGGAGCCGCGGATGTTGCGCACCAGGTGCCAGGTGTCGTCGGTGAGCACCATCTTCACCAGCACATAGCCGGGGAAGACCTTGCGCTCCACCGTTTTGGGACCGTTGTCCGTGATCTCGGTGACGGTCTCCATGGGGATGTTGACCTCTTGGATGAGGTCGCGCATGCCGCGGTTTTCCACAGCCTTCTCAATACTGGCCGCGACGGTGTTTTCGTAGCCGGAGTAGGTGTGGACCACGTACCATTTCGCCTCTTCCATGCCGCGCCCCTTAGACTTGGTGGAAGAAGGAAATGAGGGCGCTGAAGAGATGGGTGGCGACCAGATCGAACAGCCAGATACAAACGCCGATCACCACGCAGAAGGCGATGACGATGAGGGTGTTGTTCAAGGTCTGCTTCCAAGTGGGCCACTGGACCTTCTTCAGTTCGGCCTTCATCTCTTTGAACCAATGACCCATCCGCGCGAAGATGCCGGGCTTGGACTTCTTTTCCGTCTTCTTCTCGGCCTTTTCCTTCTTGGCGGGAGCCGCGGGGGTCTCAGAGGCGGCAGCGGTCACTTCCGCTTTTTCCACGTTCTCGTTTTCAGCCATTCAGTGATACCCTTCTTTCTTGTGAGCCGTTTTTGTAGGAGGGGCTCATTACTTGGTCTCGGTATGGACCGTGTGCTTTCTGCAGAAGGGGCAGAATTTGTTCATCTCCAGACGGTCGGGATCGTTTTTCTTGTTCTTCTTGGTATTGTAATTACGCTGCTTGCACTCGTTGCAGCGCAGGGTGATCTTCACCCGGTTGCCTGCCTTTGCCATAACGTCGGCACCTCCTTAATTCTTGACCGTTTCCGGCATAAAAAAAGCCGGGTCCGGTCTGTTCGCCGGATCCAGCCAAAAGAGCCGCAATGGGCCCTTGGACATGGCGGTGTGGATCCGGCATGATCTGCCTCCCTATGACCTCAGAGAGGAAAAGGGTTTCACGTCCCGTCACACCGTAAAAACGGACATAAAAAAAGAGCCCTTTTCATAGGTGATGGTATTCTATCACGGCCCCAGGGACAAGTCAAGGGAATTTTTCGAAAATCTTCCCGCTCTTTAAGACGTTTTTTGAAGGTCGTCTCTTTTATAATGGGCAGGCAGGAAAGGGGAGGGGACGGGCGTGACGGTGGTATACATAGATGAGGTGTTCCTGCTGAACGCCGTCATCGACTATCTGCTGCTGCTCTCCGCCGCCAAGCTGGCGGGGGAGCCGCTGTACCGGGGGCGGATGGCCCTGGGGGCCGTCCTGGGTGGGCTGTACGCCGCCGGGGTGTTCCTGCCCGGACTCGGTTTTTTGAGCCATCCGG
This sequence comes from Pseudoflavonifractor phocaeensis, assembly GCF_038439875.1. Classification (NCBI taxonomy): domain Bacteria; kingdom Bacillati; phylum Bacillota; class Clostridia; order Eubacteriales; family Oscillospiraceae; genus Pseudoflavonifractor; species Pseudoflavonifractor phocaeensis. Next base: position 59,802 of record NZ_JBCDMT010000003.1, on the reverse strand, counting down.
CCTGCAAGGCCGCCGCCGCCGTGGGGATGTGCCTGCTGGCCTTCGGTTCCTCCCGGCGGCTGCTGCGGGTGAGCCTGGTGTTTTTGGGGGTGTCCGCCGCCTTCGGCGGCGGGGTGCTGGCCCTCCAGCTCTTCTGGGGGGCCCCGGCCGTCCTGGATCTGAAGACGGTGCTGCTGTCGGCGGCGGGGTGCTACCTCTTTATCACCCTGATCTTCCGGCGGACGGCCAGGCACACCGGGGGGGAGCTGGCCAGCGCCGAGCTGACGCTGGGGGGGAAGCGGTGCCGCCTCACCGCCCTGGTGGACACGGGCAACACCCTGACAGACCCCGCCACGGGGCGGCCGGTGATGGTGGCGGAGGGGGAGCGGGCCACGCCTCTCTTTCCCGCGGGAGAGGCCCCCGGGCCCGAGGAACTCAGCGACCCGGTGGCGGCCCTGGCCCGCCGGGAGAAGGACGGCCGCCGCTGGCGGCTGCTGCCCTACCGGGCGGTGGGGGTGGACCACGGCCTGCTGCTGGCGGTCCGGGTGGACCGGGCCATGGTGGGGGGCGAGGACTACGGCCCCATCCTGGTGGCCCTCTCGCCCACCCCCCTGTCCGACGGGGGCGGTTATCACGCGCTGATTGGAGCCTAGTAAAAGAGCCTTCCCGCCGGAGGGGGCCTATCAGAAAGAGGAGGAAGAGAAACATGGGGGAAAAGCTCAGGCGTATGTGGTGGGCCTTCCGGGCCATCCTGACCCGCTGGGGGGTGGCCCTGCCGGGAAAGATCATGTACATCGGGGGGAGCGACACGCTGCCACCGCCGCTGAAACGGGAGGAGGAGGCCGCCCTCATCGCCCGGCTGGGGGAGGGGGACGAGGACGCCAAGAGCACCCTCATCGAGCGCAATCTCCGGCTTGTGGTCTATATTGCCAAGCGGTTCGAGAACACCGGCGTGGGCATCGAGGACCTCATCTCCATCGGCACCATCGGCCTCATCAAGGCGGTGAGCACCTACAAGGCGGAGAAAAACATCAAGCTGGCCACCTACGCCTCCCGGTGCATTGAAAACGAGATCCTGATGCACCTGAGAAAGACCTCCAACCAGCGGGGGGAAGTCTCCTTCGACGAGCCGCTGAACACCGACTGGGACGGCAATGAGCTGCTGCTGTCCGACATCCTGGGCACCGAGGGGGACGTGGTGATGAAGCCCCTGGAGGAGGACGTCGACCGCCAGCTCCTCTCCCAGGCCATGGACCGGCTGGAGGAGCGGGAGAAGGTCATCATCACCATGCGCTTCGGCCTGGACGGGCGGACGGAGCGGACCCAGAAGGAGGTGGCCGACCTGCTGGGCATCTCCCAATCCTATATCTCCCGGCTGGAAAAGCGCATCATCCAGCGGCTCAAGCGGGAGATCCTGAAAATGATGTGAAAAGGAGGGCGGGCGGGTCATTGACCCGCCCGCCTGTCTCAAATCAGCCCCAGTTCCCGCTGGGCCGCCTTGGTCAGCTTCGCCGTCACCAGGGCGTAGGACTGGTCGCACATCTCCCGCAGGACGTCCTCCGGCACGGCCCCGTCCAGATAGACGGTGTTCCAGGTGCGCTTGTCGGAGTAAAAGCCGGGCACCACGTCGGGGTATTCCGCCCGGTAGAGCTCGGCCAGCCGGGGCTCGCACTTCAGAAGGACCATGGTCCGCCCGGCGTGCTCGGCGTACTTGGGGTCGGGGGTGCAGATGGCGGCAAACTGCCTGCCCCGGACCAGATAGCGGTCCCACTGCCACTCCAGCTTATACTCGTGCTCCGCGCCGGACTTGCCCAGCAGATAGGCCTCCAGCCAGGGATAACGGTTCATTTTCATCACCTCTTGCCCTCCAGTGTACCATCCGGGCGAATGGCTGTCCAGGAGAAAAGAAAAGTTTTGCTTACATGGAAGGGCTAAAATGTGGTATACTATATTAAATAATGAGGTGATTGAGTGTATCAAGCGGGAGACTTGGTCCTGTACGGGCGCACCGGCGTGTGCCGGGTGGAGCGGATCGAACACCGGGACGGACAGGATTTTTACGCGCTGAAGCCCCTGTACCAGTCCTGTGATATCTTTGCCCCGGTGGACAGCGTCAAGGTTTTTATGCGGCCCATCATCTCCAGGGAGGAGGCCCAGCGGTTGGTGGACCTGATCCCCTCTCTGGAAGTGGAGGCCTATGAGAACCGGGCGATGCGGGAGCTGACGGAGCACTATCAGGCGTCCATCGACACCCACGAGTGCCAGGATTTGATCGAGATGACCATGTCCCTTTACGCCAAGAAAAAGACGGCCCAGGGGCAGAAACGCAAGTTCGGCGCCGTGGACGAGCGGTTCATGAAGTGGGGCGAGGAGCTCCTCTTCGGAGAGCTGGCCGCGGCTTTGGAACTTCCGCTGGAAGAGGTGCCGGAGTACATCGGCTGGCGGGTGAAGCAGGCCGCGCAGGCCTAAAATAAGGCAAAGAGAGCGCCGGGACGTTGGTCCCGGCGCTCTTTTCCTGCCTGGGGAAAAATCCATCGAAAGCGGTCCCACGATAAAAAATATAGCCCGGTCCCGCGCCGTATGAAAGCCCCTGCCGGGGAAATACTGAAACCAGTATTTTGAAGGCGGGAGGGATCGTGTGTGCAGGGCAAGGTGGAGATCTGCGGGGTCAAAACCTCCAAATTAAAGGTCCTCAAGAACGAGGAGACCATGGCACTGCTCCGCCGCACCAAGGAGGGGGACATGGACGCCCGGGAACAGCTTATCGCCGGGAACCTTCGTCTGGTGCTGTCGGTGATTCAAAAATTTGACCGTCGGGGGGAGAACGCCGACGATCTGTTCCAAGTGGGCTGTATCGGCCTCATCAAGGCCATCGATAACTTCAACATTGACCTGGACGTGCGCTTTTCCACCTACGGGGTGCCCATGATCGTGGGGGAGATCCGCCGCTACCTCCGGGACAACAGCGCCATGCGGGTGTCCCGGTCCATGCGGGACACGGCCTACAAGGTTCTCCAGGCCAAGGAGAAATTCATGTCCGAGCACCAGCGGGAGCCCACCATCGAGGAAATCGCCAAGATGCTGGAGACGAAACGGGAGGATGTGGTCTTTGCCCTGGAGGCCATCACCGACCCGGTGAGCCTTTACGAGCCGGTCTACTCCGACAGCGGGGACGCGGTGTGTGTCATGGACCAGGTGAAGGACAGCAAGAACACCGACGAAAGCTGGCTGGAGCATATCGCCCTGAAAGACGCGGTGGACAAGCTGCCCGAGCGGGAGAAACGGATTTTGAGCCTGCGGTTTTTCCAGGGCAAGACCCAGATGGAGGTTTCCGCCGAGGTGGGCATCTCCCAGGCCCAGGTGTCACGGCTGGAGAAGAGCGCGCTGGAACAGATCCGAAAAAGTTTGTAAAAAAGCCCCGGCGTTACATTGGTAACACCGGGGCTTTTTTGCCGTTCATGCCCGCTCCCGGAGGGTGACCAACACCGTGTCGCCGGGCTGTTTGCCGATGGCGGAACGGATGTCCTTTCGAAGGCCCAAAATGTGGCCCGACGTCCCCATGCGGACCAGGCTCCCCCGATAGGGCACTCCGTCAAAGGCGGCGTCCACCTTGACCCGGCCCTTGCCGAACTCCGACTGGACATCGTAGGGGAACTCCACATAGGCGCCGTCTATGCCGGGCACTTTTTGGATGACAGCCCGAAAGCGGTATTCCTTTTTATTCAAGACAAGTCCCTCCGCATCTTTTGGAACTGGGACTATCTTATCCTCTGCCGCCGATCTCATCCGCCAGCCGGGCAAATTCCTCGATGCCCAGCCGCTCCCCCCGGACGTCGGCGGGGAGGCCGGCGGCCTCGATGCAGGCCCGCAGGTCGTCCTTGGAGAGGGGAAAGGCGGAGGTCAGGGCGTTCAAAAGGGTCTTGCGCCGCTGGCCGAAGGCCCCCCGGACCACCCGGAAGAACCGCTTTTCGTCGTGGACGCAGGCCGGGGCGGACTTGGGGGTGAGGCGCAGGACGGCGGAGGTCACCTTGGGGGCGGGAAGGAAGCACTCGGGGGGCACCTCGAAGAGGAGCTCCGTCCCGGCGTGGTACTGGCAGAAGACGGAGAAGGCTCCGTAGTCCCCGGTGCCGGGTGCGGCGCAGATGCGCTGGGCCACCTCCCGCTGGATCATCACGGTGATGGAGGCGAAGAGCCCGCTCTCCAGGAGAAGGGTGAGGACGGGGGTGGTGATGTTGTAGGGCAGGTTGGCGCACACCAGGGGGGTGAGGCCGGCAAACTGCTGGGCCACCAGGGCGGGCAGGTCCAGCTTCATCACGTCCCCGGGGACCACGGTGACGTTGGGGCAGCCGGCCAAGGTCTCGGAGAGAATGGGGAGGAGGGCCCTGTCCAGCTCCACCGCCGCCACCTTGTCGGCCCGCCGGGCCAGTTGGACGGTGAGGGGGCCGATCCCGGGGCCGATCTCCAGCACCCCGGTGCCCGCCCCCGCGCCGGAAGCGTCGGCGATGTCCTGGGGCACCCAGCTTTCGATGAGAAAGTTCTGGCCCATGGATTTGGAAAAGCGGAAGCCGTGGCGGCCCAGCAGTGCCTTGATCTCCTCGATATTACAAAGATCCATCGCCGCTCACCTCATACCCCAGATCACACATGACTTGAAAGACCGCCTGAGAAGGCCGGACGGTCTTTTCCCGGACGGGAAAATTCCCGTCAAAGGCATCCAGCCCCTCCGGATCGTAACGGAAGCCCTCGCGGAACCGTCCGCCTCCGGCCAGGGCGCCCCGGCGCAGCTCCAGAGCCAGCAGGCCGGGCAGGTACATCCCGTTTTCCAGCTTGAGATCGAAGCGCTCACAGCCGTGGAAGCCGAAACGGCCGTAATACCGGGGGTCCCCCAGGATGACGGCGGCGGCATGGCCCTCGTCCGCCGCCCGGGCCAGGGTGTCCCGTATCAGGGCGCCGCCCACCCCCCTGCCCTGGTATTCGGGCAGGACGCCCAGGGGGCCGAAGGTGACGGTATCGACGGCGGAGCCGTCAGGGCGAACCACCTGGCTCCGGGCGTAGTAGATGGCGCCCACCAGAGTGTCCCCGTCAAAGGCCAGCCGGGCCAGGGGGGGGAGATAGGCCGGGCTTTGGCGCAGCTGGTGGAGGAAGTGGTGCTCCATGCAGCCGGGCTGGTACACGTCCCAGAAGGCCGCTCGGGTCAAGGCCTCGCAGGCGCGGAAATCGGCGGGGGTCTCCGGGCGGAGGGTCAATTCCATATCGTTACCTCACAATGAGAAATTTGGGTACAGTATAGCATCCCCGCGGGGAAAAGGCAAATCAGGCCGTCTCCTGTTTGCTCCGGCGGTGGAGATAGAAGAAGTATGCCCCGCACAGGGCGATCTGCACCAGGGAGGAGCAGGGGGTGGCCAGGCCCACCAGGAAGAGGGAGACGGGGGTGATCCGGCTCATAAGGAAAGAGACGGGGATACGGACGCCGAAGGCCCCGACGATGCCCTGGAGCATGACGAAGGCGGTGCGGCCCCGGCCGTTGAAGTAGCCGATGAAGGGGAAGAGGAAGGAGGTGAGAAGGCAGTCCACGGCGTAGGCCCGCAGATAATCCGCCCCCGCCGCCGCCACGGCGGCGTCCGGGGTGAAAAAGCCGGTGAGGAGGATGCCGCGGAAAAAGGCGAAGCAGCCGATGACCAGGCCGAAGGAGAGGGAGGCGAGGATGCCCCGGCCCAGGGCCTTGCCCGCCCGGTCCAGCCGCCCGGCCCCCACGTTCTGGGCCACGAAGGCGGACATGGACTGCATGAAGGCGGAGGGCACCAGCATAATGAAGCCGCAGAGCTTCTCCGCCACGCCCATCCCGGCGGAGGCGGTGAGGCCCAGGGAGTTGACGATGGCCAGGATGACCAGGAAGGAGACAGACACCAGCCCGTCCTGGAGGGCGATGGGGGCCCCCAGCCGGAAGATGCGGCCCACGTGGCCGCCCCGGAAGCGCAAGTGCTTCCGGGAGAAAGGGAAGGGCAGGCCCCGCCGCCTGACCACCAGCAGGGAGACCGCCACGCTCACCCCCTGGGCGGCCACCGTGGCGATGGCGGCCCCCAGGGCCCCCAGGCCGAAGACCCGCACCAGGATGTAGTCCCCGATAATGTTTACGATACAGGCGATAAAGACGGTCAACAGCGGGGTTTTGGAGTCCCCCAGCCCCCGGAAGATGCTGCCGAAAACGTTATAGGCCGTGATGAACACCAGCCCGCCGGCGCAGATTCGGATGTAGGACACAGTCTGGGAAAAGGCGGCCGCCGGGGCCTGGGTGACGGTGGCCAGTCCCCCGGCCCCAAGGAGGGTCAGGCCGGTGAGCAGGGCGGCCATGGCGGCGAAGAGGCAGATGCCGCTTCCGATGACCGGACCGGCCTCCTCCTTCCGCCCCTCCCCCAACGTCTGGCCAAGCAGGACGGTGGCCCCCATGGTGAGGCCCGCGATGATGGAGGTGATGGACTGCATCAGCTGGCTGCCGGTGGACACCGCCGACACGTCGGCGGAGGTTGCGAATTTGCCCACCATCCAGAGGTCCACGGCCCCGTAGGCCGTCTGCAGGGCCAGGGCCATGAGGATAGGCAGGGAAAATTTCAGCAGGGGCAGAAAGATCCTCCCCCGGGTAAAGTCGGCGGTGTCTTGCTGCATAAGAAGGCCTCCCAACAAAAAACTCAAAAAAGCCGGATAAGAGGGGGACCTCTCGGTCCTCCATCTTATCCGGCCAACGCGCCTCTTGATGCCCTGGGGCGCGCGTCCTCCGATGAACAGTACTATTTTAATGATTTGTGGGAATTTGTCAAGAGGGGGCCTTTTTGGTTCTCATTTGCGGATAAATGTGTATGGTAAAAGCTTTGCCGTTTCGCCAAACGACCTTGAGGAGAACAGGCCGATATGATAGTATATAAAAAGATTGCAAATCACACGGAACGGAGAAGGCGCATTTGATAAAATGGAAATTACAGGAGAATGAAAAGGAGTCGGGATGGAACATATCATTCAAGTCGGCATCGGAGTATTGATCGTCAGGGGAAATAGGGTCCTGCTGGGACACCGGGTCAGGAAGGGAAAGGATACGGGCGGAATCTACGAGCCCGGCACCTGGTGCCTGCCCGGAGGGAAGCAGGAGTACCGCGAGACGATCCTGGAAGGGGCCAAACGGGAAGTGCGGGAGGAGACCGGCCTGGAGGTTTGGGATCTTCAAATTTTCAGCGCCGTGGATGATATCCAGCCGGACAAGCATTTTGTGACCGTCCAGGTGATCGCCAACGGCCACGGCGGGGAGGCCCGGGTGATGGAGCCGGACAAGCAGGACGAGTGGAGATGGTTCAGCTTTCACGATTTGCCGGAGAAGCTCTACTCCCCGTCGGAGAAATTTATCCGGGCGTACATGCGGGCGCACCTGTAAAGGCCGCCGGAAGAGGCCGGGCCCCGTTTTACGGCGGAGCCGGTCAGGGCTTGACCGCGATATAGAGGAAGCAGCGGTCCTTCCCGTCCTTGGTATAGGCTCCGGGGACGGTGCTCTCGAAGTCCTCGGTAAAGGCCCGGCAGAGGACCCCCGACTGCTGGTCGGCCCAAACCAGAGCCCAGGCGTTCCGGGCGCAGGCGGACAGATCCTCGCCCTCCGCCTCATACTTCCGGTAGGTCCCCTGGGCGGCTTTTTCCTCCAGAGCGGCGAAGAAGCCGGAGGAAGCCGCCAGAATGGTCAGGTCGTAGTCCCCGCGCTCATCTCCGGCGTAATTGTGGTAGAGGGAGACAGGGGAGACGCCGGGCTGAAACTGTCCCTCGCTGTCGAAAAGCAGGGGGAGCTTGCCGGAGGTGACGTCCCCCCAGAGAGCGCCGACAGCGGCCAGACCCTCCGCGCTGTTGTTGGCGCGGAGGGTCACAGAGGAGAGAGAATAACTCATTTATCCGCCTCTTTCCAGCGCAGAAGCAGGGGGAAGAACTTGCGCATCTGCTCCTTGGCCTGTTCCTCGGTCATATCGGGGTTGGATTGGGCCATCATGGGGGCGCAGAAGGCGATCATCTCCTCCATGGTCATCTCTCCGGTAAAGGCGCCGTCCTGGTAGCAGTATTTGCAGTAGTGGGGACTGGGGGTCCCGTCCTTCTCGGCACCTCTCTGGGTGGGATCAGTCAGGGGCATGCCGCAGGATTGGCAGAAGGTTTGGTCGGCGTTCATGAAAACGTCCTCCTTTGTTTGTGATGTCCCCATGGTAGCACCGAAACCCTGACACCCTGTGTCAGGGTTTTTGCAGTGGGCCGAAATTTTGTGCGCCAGAACGCCCAGCCCCAGGCGCACCCGCTCCGGCTCCAGCACCTCCACCCCCAGGCCGAAGGAGAGAAGGTAGCCGTAGACCCAGTTGTCCTCCGGGAAGGAGACGTAGACCTCCAAAGACCCGTCGGGCAGGGCCTTGACGCTGGATTCCCCGAATTCGTCGTAGACCCGGAAGGCCTGGGTGGGGGAGAACCGCAGCCGCAGGTCTACCGAGCAGGGGGCGGCGGCCTCCGGGTCGTCGATGGGGGGCGGCGACAGAGGGGTGGAGAAGGTCTGGCCGGTGACGGACAGCTCCAGCATCCGGGAAACCTTGAAGGTGCGGTAAGCTTGCTTGTCAAGGCAAAAACCTTGCAGGTACCAGGCCTGCCCCTTGAAGACCAGCCTGGCGGGGAGGGCTTGACGGGTGGTGGTCTGGCCGTAGGAGCTGACATAGGTAAAGGAAATGACCTTGCGGGTCAGGATGGCGTCTTTCAGGGCGGCAAACTTGGCTTTCCCGTCGGGGGAATTCCCCCAGCGGGACATGTCCACCTGGAGCCAGTCGGGCTGGTCCCGGCGGAAGAGGGCGGAGAGCTTGGAGAGGGTCTCCGACGAGCCCAGGGCGTCGTCCCCGGCCAGGGAGCGCAGGGCGGTGAGGAGCTGGGACTGCTCGTCGTCGGTGAGGGCGGCTTTGCTTAAAACGTAGTGGTCCATAAGGGCCACGCCGCCGTTCCGGCCGGGGGTGGCGTACACCGGCACCCCGGCGGCGGAGAGGGCGTCCACGTCCCGGTAGATGGTGCGGATGGACACCTCGAACCGCTCCGAGAGCTCCTTGGCGGTCATTTGCCCACGCTCCAGCAGGAGGTAGACCAGCTCGAACAGTCTGCCCTGGGACATAGGTTTTTCCCCCTTCCTTTGACAAGCGGGCGGATGCTATCCGCCCCTACGAATCGGACACTGCGTCCCATGTAGGGGCGGATAATATCCGCCCGCGTTCCTTGATTCACTTACATTTCCCGGCGGCCTTCCAGAGCCCGGCCCAGGGTGGCGTCGTCGGCAAATTCCAGCTGCCCGCCCACGGGGACGCCGTAGGCCAGGCGGGTGACCTTGACCCCGAAGGGCTTCAGCAGCCGGGACAGGTACATGGCCGTGGCCTCCCCCTCGGTGGTGGGGTTGGTGGCCATGATGACCTCCCGGATATCTCCCCCGGCCACCCGGTCCAGCAGTTCCTTGATGTGCAGGTCGTCGGGCCCCACGTGGTTCATGGGGGAGATGACCCCGTGGAGCACGTGGTAGCGGCCGGCGTATTCCCGGGAGCGCTCCAGGGCCACCACGTCCTTGGGGTCGGCCACCACGCAGACGGTGGCCTCGTCCCGTTTGGAGCTGCGGCAGATGGGGCACAATCCTTCCCCCTCGGTGAAGTTGCGGCATACCGGACACAGGGCGATGGAGGATTTGGCGGCCACGATGGCGTCGGCAAAGGCCTGGGTCTCCTCGGTGGGGAGGCCCAGGACGAAGAAGGCCAACCGCTGGGCGGACTTTTTGCCCACGCCGGGGAGGCGGGCGAACTGTTCTACCAGGGCTTCCAGGGCGGGGGGAAAATATTCCATGGGAAGGACCTCCATTGTGAGATAGGGAGTGGTTATCCGCGCAGGGCGGCGATGGCGGCGGGGATATCAGTGGCGCCGTAGATGGCGGAGCCCGCCACCAGCACGTCGGCTCCGGCGGCGATGCAGTCCTTGGCGGTCTTGGCGTTGACCCCGCCGTCCACCTCCAGGCGGCAGCCGGGGCAGTACCGGTCGATGAGGGCCCGGATGGCGGAAATCTTGGGGAGCTGGTCGGCTAGGAAGGACTGGCCCCCGAAGCCGGGTTCCACCGTCATGACCAGAATGAGGTCAAGCCCCCGCTCCAGGTAGGGGACCACCGCCTCGGCGGCGGTGATGGGCCGCAGGACGATGCCCTTCTTGACCCCCAGGGCCTCCATCCGGTCCAGGGCGGCGTGAATGGCGGGGGGCATATCCGCCTCCAGGTGGATGGAGAGAAGGTCGGCCCCCGCCTTGGCGAAGGCATCCACGTACCGCCCCGGCTTTTCCACCATCAGGTGGGTGTCCAGGAACATGTCGGTGTGGGCGCGGATAGACTGGACCACCGGTACGCCGATGGAGATGTTGGGGACGAACATGCCGTCCATCACGTCCACATGGAGCCAGTCGGCGGTGGAAACCCTTTGGATGTCCCGCTCCAGGTTGCAGAAGTCGGCGGAGAGGATGGAGGGCGCGATCTTCACCATAGGGATCGTCCTTTCGAATCAAAATGGGGCCCCACAAAATGGAACCATTTTGTGGGGAGAGGAGGAAGGAGCCTGCGGATATAGAGCTTTCGGCGCACCCGCGCCGGAAGCAAAATGGAGCGGGCCCCTTCCGGCGAGAACCGGGGGCCTGGCCCGGTCATAGGATACACTAAGCGGATGCCCGACCTGCCCCCGCCGGTCTTCCCCAGACAGCCAGACCCACGGCTCCGGCCACGGCGGCCGCGGCTTGTCGGCGCCGCATCATATAGCCCCCGGCCGGCTTCGCCCGGCCGGGGGCAAATGCTGTCCGGGCTCAGTAGACCTCGGTGGTGCTGGTCTCCCGGGCGGTATAGCCCGCCTTCTTGAGGGCGGCCATGATCTGGGCCTTGTGCTCCTGACCGAAGGCCTCCAATGTGACCTTCAGCTCCACCCCCGCCTGGCGGTTCAGATTGACGAACTGGTTGTGCTCCAGCTTGATGATGTTGCCGTTCTCGCCGGCCACCACGCCGGCCACCCGCAGCAGCTCGCCGGGCCGGTCGGGGAGCATCACCGAGAAGGTGAAGATGCGGCCCCGGCCCATCAGCCCGTGCTGGACCAGAGAGGAGACGGTGATGACGTCCATGTTGCCGCCGGAGAGGACGGGGACCACGTTTTTGCCCTCGGCCTTCAGATGCTTGAGGGCGGCCACGGTGAGAAGCCCGGCGTTCTCCACGATCATCTTGTGCTTCTCCATCATGTCCAGGAAGGCGTCCACCAGCTCAGAGTCGTCGATGGTGATGATCTCGTCCACGTTCTCCTGGATGTAGGGGAAGACCAGGTCGCCGGGAGTCTTGACGGCCACGCCGTCGGCGATGGTGTCCACCTTGGGAAGGGTGACCACCTTGCCGGCCTTCCGGCTGGCCTTCATGCAGGCGGCGCCGGTGGGCTCCACGCCGATGACCTTCACCTTAGGGTTGAGGAGCTTGGCCAGGGTGGACACGCCGGCGGCCAGGCCGCCGCCCCCGATGGGGACCAGGATCATGTCCACGTCGGGCAGGTCGGAGAAGATCTCGTAGGAGATGGTACCCTGGCCGGTGGCCACGGTCAGGTCGTTGAAGGGGGGGATGTAGGTGTAGCCCTGCTTTTCCACCAGCTCCTGGGCCTTGGCGGCGGCGTCGTCGAAGGTTTCCCCGTGGAGGACCACTGCGGCGCCGTAGTCCTTGGTGTTGTTCACCTTCACCAGGGGGGTGGTGGTGGGCATGACGATAGTGGCGGCCACCCCCGCGCGCTGGGCGGCGTAGGCCACTCCCTGGGCGTGGTTGCCCGCGGAGGCGGTGATGAGGCCCTTGGCCTTCTGCTCGTCGGTGAGGGTGCTGATCTTGAAATAGGCTCCCCGGATCTTATAAGCGCCCGTGATCTGCATGTTCTCCGGTTTCAGGTATACGTGGTTGCCCGTGGCCTTGGAAAAGGCGGGGCTGGGGATCAGATGGGTGGGCGCGATCACGCCGTCCAGCACTTTCCGGGCGGCCTTGAAATCTTCCAGAGTCATCATGGGGAGACCATCTTCTTTCCGTAGGAATTTCTCATTATCATATAATTTTTCAGGGGGAAAGTCAACGCCTGGAAGGGAAAAAGGGAAGGGCGGCAGACCGGGGGAAGACATGAAGGAAATGTGAATTCCTATCACATTTCTTGACATGGGAGGGGTGAAAAGGTAGAATGACTTTAAATGGGGAAGTGTTTCCCCGCAATAGGAGGAGACGCCATGGCAAAAGTGGTCAAACGTTCTCCGGCGCCGCTCTACCTGGCGGCGGCGGTGTGGCTTATCTGGGGATTGTTTTTCCCCCTTTATAAGCTCACCCATTTTATCATCCTCATCTGCCTGTCCACAGCAGGGGGTCTGGTGGGGAAGAAGCTCTTCCCGGACAAGGTCTTTGAGGTCCCTGACCCGGTGGAGCCGGAGACCACGGGGGACGCCCAGCTGGACGCCCTCATCGCCGAGCGGGACCGGGCGGTGGCCGAGATGCGCCGCCTGAACGACAACATCCCCGGGGAGAAGATCTCCGCCCAGATCGACCACCTGGAGGAGGACACCAAGAAGATCATCTCCCATGTGGTGGCCCACCCGGAGAAGCTGCCCCAGATCCGCAAATTCATGAATTACTACCTGCCCACCACCCTGAAGCTCCTCAACGCCTACGACCGGATGGACGACGCCGGGGTGGCGGGGGCCAACATCGGCGGCGCCATGGGCAGGATCGAGACCATGATGGAGACCATTGTCTCCGCCTTTGATAAACAGCTGGACGCCCTATTCGCCGACGAGGCGCTGGACATCTCCACCGATATCACCGTCATGGAAAATCTGCTCAAGCAGGAGGGGCTGGCCGACGAGAAGCCCTTCGCCGCGGGCGGCTGACCGAAACAGAACAATGGATGCGGCCCCATAAGCGCCGCGGGAAAGGATGAGACAACATGGCCGACAATACTGATTTCACCCCGGAGCTGACTCTTACCCCCGATTTGAATACCGCCGCCGCCACCGCGGAGGCCAGGGCCCCCGAGGCCCCCAACCTGACGCTGGACCCCTCCACGGCCGACGCGGCCGTCAAGCAGGCCGACCAGGCCGCCCGGGACGCCAACGCCGTCCACCTGGACGAGTCCATGCTCTCCGAGCCGGAGCGGAAGATGGTGGCCGACTTCGCCGAGAAGATCGACATCAAAGATTCCAACGTGGTGCTCCAGTACGGCGCCGCGGCCCAGAAAAATATCGCCGGCTTCTCGGAGAGCGCCCTGGGCAAAGTGCGTACCAAGGACCTGGGCGAGGTGGGCGACGCCCTGGCCGGACTGGTGGGGGAGCTGCAGAACTTCGGCCAGCAGGAGGACAAGGGCGGGATTTTCGGCTTCTTCCAGAAGAAGAAAAACGATATCCAGGCTTTGAAAGCCCAGTACGCCAAGGCGGAGACCAACGTCAACAAGATCGTGGAGGTCCTGGAGGGCCATCAGGTCACCCTGATGAAGGACGTGGCCATGCTGGACCAGATGTATGAGCTCAATACCAAATACTATAAGGAGCTCACCATGTATATCCTGGCGGGCAAGAAGAAGCTGGCGGCCACCCGCTCCGGGGAGCTGGAGGAGCTGCGCAAGAAGGCCACTACCTCCGGCAGCCAGGAGGACGCCCAGGCGTACAACGACCTTGCCAACATGTGCAACCGCTTCGAGAAGAAGCTCCACGACCTGGAGCTGACCCGGATGGTGTCCATCCAGATGGGACCCCAGGTCCGGCTCATCCAGAATAACGACGCACTGATGCTGGAGAAGCTCCAGTCCTCCCTCGTCAACACCATTCCCCTCTGGAAGAGCCAGATGGTGTTGGCCCTGGGCCTGGAGAACTCCCGGCAGGCCACCGCCGCCCAGGCGGCGGTCACCAACATGACCAACGAGCTGCTGCAAAAGAACGCCGACATGCTCAAGATGGGCACCATCGAGACCGCCAAGGAGGCGGAGAAGAGCGTGGTGAGCATCGAGACCCTCCAGCACACCAACCAGCAGCTCATTTCCACCCTGGACGAGATGATGCGCATTCAGGACGAGGGCGCCCAGAAGCGCAAGGAGGCCGAGGTGGAGCTGGGCCGCATCGAGGGTGAACTGAAAAAGAAGCTGCTGGAGCTGAGAGGGTAAGCAAGGAGGTCTAAATGGGCTTTTTTCAAACGCGGAAGGCCGGGGCCGTCGTTTTGGCGGCCGCCGTCCTGTTTGGTGTCTTTTTTGGGTCCCATCGGTCCCTGGATGCGGTCCGAAGCGATGTTTGGACCATTTTCGAGGGTGAGGGCAATGGTTCCGGCCATGGCGTGAAGGGGGACCTGGAGACCCGCAGGGCGGTGGGGAGCAATCTCTACAATTTACTCAACGACTGGAATTATTTGAGTCCAGATGATCCGGCTATGGCGACGCTCCAAGACGCGGTAGGGGCCTGCCTGGTTGATTCAACGGACAAAGCCGCGCAAGAGGATTTGGTACAGGCAATCGACCAGGTTCTTTCCCTTACGGAGGGTCTGGATGGAATGAGGGAGGAGCACAGTAAGTATATATCCAATTTTCGGGCGCAGCTCAAGTCGATTGAAAATACGCTCTCCCGGGACCCCTACACCGCGGCGGCAAAGGAGTTCAACGAAACGACCCTGGGGAGCTTTCCCGCCAGTGTGTTGGGGCCCTTGACCGGCATCCGGGAGCTGCCCGTCTACCAGTGAGGAGAAAACCATGAAAAAATTGCTTTCCGGCCTGATGGCCCTGGCTATGACCGCCCTGCTGGCCGTGCCTGCCCTGGCCATTGTGGACGCCCCCGCCAACACCTACGTGGGGGACTACGCCAATGTGCTCTCCGACGAGACCGAGCAGCATATCATCGACCAGAACGATAAGCTCAGCCGGGCCACCGGGGCCGCCATCGTGGTGGTGACGGTGGACTTTATGGACGGCATGAGCTCCGCCGACTACGCCTACGAGTGCTTCAACGCCTGGGGCATCGGTGACGCGGAGCGCAACAATGGCCTCCTGCTGGTCTACGCCGTGGGGGAGAACAAGGTCCGGGCCCTCCAGGGCAGCGGTATCGAAAACTCCCTCACCTCCGGCACGCTGGAAAACATGCTGGAGAGCTATTTCTACGACGGCTACGACAACGGGGAATATGACAGCGCCACCAAGGCATTCTTTGACGCCGCCTACGACTGGTTCGACAGCTATTACGGCGGCATCGACGCCGCGCTGGAGGCGGGCACCCTGGCGGAGCCCGCCCCCGTGCCGGGGGGGAATTACGGGCCCCAGCCGGAGTACGGCGGCGGCTATTATAATCCCGGCATCGGCATGTTTGGGGTGCTCTTCGTCATCATCATGATCGTGGTCGTTCTGGTGGCCCTGGACGGGGCCCGGTACAGCCGCTACCGCCGGCGGTACATGGGGCCGGGGATGCCCCCTCCGCCCATCTATTACCCCATCTTCTTCGGGCGGCCCCATCACCATCATCACTATGACCACTGGGACGACCACCGGGGCGGCCCCCGTCCGCCCCGCGGCGGCGGCTTCGGCGGAGGCGGTTTCTCCGGCGGCGGCTTTGGGGGCGGCAGCTCCCGCGGCGGCGGCGCGGGCCGTGGCGGCGGCTCCTTCGGGGGCGGTTTCGGCGGCGGTGGCTTTGGCGGCGGCGGTTTCGGAGGGGGAGGCTTCTCCGGCGGCGGTTTCGGGGGCGGAGGCTCCCGGGGCGGCGGCGCGGGCCGTTGACGGGCCGGAGCCCGGAACAGAGAGAAAAGAGGAATTCAAATGGGTTTTAATCGTTTTGAGGCCAAGATGGCCGCCAAAAACAGCATGCGTCAGGCCCACCCACACCCCATGCTGGTGGCGCTGGTTTTCGTCCTGCTGACCGGGGTCCTCACCAATATCGTGCTGAATCTGGTGAACAATCCCTGGAGCGAGGCCATGGGTTACATTACGCGAGGCTATGATCCGGAAGAGGTGTTCCGCTACGTGTTCCTCCGGGGGACGGGCCGGATCGGGATCTTTTTTGTCCTGGAGCTGCTGCTGAATCTCTATACGACGGTGATGGGCTTCGGCTACACCTCCTATTCCCTCCGGCTGGCCCGGAACGAGCTGCCCGGCTACCGCAACCTCTTCGACGGGTTTGCCAGGGTGGGCCGGGTGCTGTGGATGAATATCCTGGCAGCCGTCTTTACCGGCCTTTGGATGATGATCGGCCTGGTGCCGGGAGGCATCGTCATGGTTATCGGGGCTGTGAACGAGAGCTCCGGCCTGCTGATACTGGGCTGGCTCCTCTACATGGCCGGTATGATCGTGGGCCTTGTGATGTCCTACCGTTACCGCCTGGCGGCTTACTTCCTTCTGGACGATCCGGCCTGTACGGCCCGGGAGTCCATCCGCCGCAGCAAGGCGGCCATGAGAGGATGGAAGGGTGAGCTCTTCGTGCTGGACATGTCCTTCCTGGGCTGGATCATTCTGGGGATGTTTACCCTGGGGATCCTGTACCTGTGGCTCAACCCTTACATGGGGGCTACGGAGGCCAATTTCTACGACTTCGTCACCAGCGCCAACCGTCCCAGCGGCGGCTATATCGGGCCGGTGTACGACTCCGATCCCGGCAGTGGCCCCCAGCCCTTCTGAGAAAATGAAAAACCCCTCCGGCGGAAACTTCCGCCGGAGGGGTTTTTATTTAGAGACAGTGGACCCACGCCAGGACAGTGTCCAGAGGATCGTCTTGGGGGAGGCCGTAATAGAGGAGCCGGACCTGGACACGGCCCTCCCGGATCAGATAGGTGGCCCAATGCCCGTCGGGGTCCGCCGACCACCAGACTCCCTCCCGGCCCTCCAGGGGCTCCATGCCCTCCGGGATCGGAGAAAAGGCCCGGCTGGCCAGCCAGGGGGAGGCCCAGGCCTCGGCCTGAACGCTGAGGCTGGAGGTAACGCCGGTGGTGTGGAGCTCCGGGCTGGAACCGGGCAGGAGCTCCGTCCACTCCGCCCGGCTGCCCAGAAAGGTGTCGTGGCGGGAGGGGGCATAGCTCAATGAGGTATCCAGAACCGCCTGGGCCTGGATGGGCGGGGTGGGGAACCGGCCGGGAAAGGCGGCCCGTGCGGGGCCGCGGAGGAGGACGCACAGGAGCAGGAGGCCCGTCACGCCGAGGAGCACCGGGGCGCTGGAGCGGGCGTTGGGCTGTTCGGATTCCCGGGCCGAGATCAGGGCGGTGCCGAAAAACAGCGCGACGCAGTAGGCGGCGGAAAACAGCTGATTGAGCAGGCCGTCCGCCAGGGTGCACAGGAGAAGGGGCGCGGAGAGGGCCCACCGGGCCAGGTTGAGGCGGCTCCAGACCCTTGCCCACCGGGGATCGGGACCCGGAAGCGGCTCCCCGGCCTGGGCCGCCCGCCGCCAGCGGAGAAGCCTCCGGGCCAGATAGACGAGGTAAGCCGCTCCCCCGGGCAGGTACAGCGGCGAGAGGAGAAACAGGAGGGCAAATAGATTGCTCTCGGACATCATCTCCCAGAGGAGGGCCCCCGGATCCCTGTGGGGGAGAAATAGGAAGGCCAGGACCAGGATGGCCATGAGCAGGAGGAGGGGAAAGCTCCCCCAGAACATCCGGTGCAGGACTTTTTTCCGGCAGCGCTGGAATTCCAGCGCCGGGTCGGTCTGGATGGGAAGGGGGTGGGTTCCGGGCTTGGAGGCGTAGAGGTTCAGGTAGCCCACCGTCTGCACCAGCTCCCACCCGGCGTCTGCGCAGAGCTGAAGATAGTCCGGGTCCTCATGGAACTTGGGATCGCTCCAGTCCAGAAAATAGGTCAGATCCTTCCGCTCCGTCCGCCGGAACTTGGCGAAGGGCCCCCGGACCTTGACCAGCTCCCAGCCCTGGGCCGCTCTCCGGTCCAAAAACGCCTGAGCTTCCTTGTGGTCGACGGTCAGGAAGGAGAAGGGGGCCCAGCAGGTTTTTTCATCCATCGTCATCCACCTCGCTGAATACCCGTCACTAGGTACAAGAGCTCGTCGGAAAAATCCTCCCGGGTGATGCTGGTCAATTCCATCTGGGAGGTCCCCTGACAGAAGAGGTAGCGGTCGTCCGCGATCCGCCAGAGCCCCGGATGGTCAGCCACCGGCTCCAGGCCGTCGGTGGAGTAGGGGGAAAACCGCTCCATCAGGGCGGGGGAGGCCCAGATATAGAGATTTGCCGTCCAGCGGAAGTGGTCCTCATCGGCGGGGTCGGAGTACCAGCTCCAACGGAGGCGGCTGCCGATAAGGCTGTCCCGCTGGCGGTAGCCCTCTTCCCCATGGGGGAGGGGAAAGGACGGGGCGCGGTGGGGGAGGATGGCCTGGAGGGGGAAGGAGAGGAAGGAGCAGATCAGTATGGGCAGGAGAAAGCTCAGGATGTGGGACTTTGCCTGCCGGTGCCTGGAGGGGTCGTCCTTCCTGCTGCCCAGGAAAACGATGCCCTGGAGGACCAGCAGGGTCAGGGCGAAGGAGATAGAAAAGACCTGATTGATCAGCACGTCCGCCAGGAAAAAGAGCGCGCACAGGAACAGATACCCCCGCCCCGCCACCCGCAGCAGGCCCCTTTTCCGGGCCTGGGCTTGTCCCACCACAGGGAGGGGCTCCCCCTGGCGGAGGGCCCGCCGGCACGCCAGGCTCCACCGGAGGACGAGGAACAGGTACAGGGCCAGGAACAGGGACACGGGAAGAGCGGTAAGCCCCAGAAAAACAAGGGTGCTGTATGAGGTCAGCAGGTCGGCCAGCAACTGGGAGGGGGTGGTCCTGGTCAGCATGATCCAAACGCATACGGCCAGCAGGACGGCCAGATAGGCCGCGCTGAACAGGACATTCCGGGCCGTTTTTTTCTGAAACCGCTGGTATTCCAGCTCCGGGTCGGTCTGGATGGGGAGGGGGCGGGCGCCCGGCTTGGCGGCGTAGAAATTGAGATAGCCCACGCTTTGCACAAAGTCCCACCCGGCGTCGGAACAGAGCTGGAGGTATTCCGCGTCCTCCAGAGCGGAGGTCCAATCCAAAAAGTAGGTCAGATCCCTCCGTTCCGTCCGGCGGAACCGGGCGAAGAGGCCCAGGTAGATATGCTCCAGCTCCCAGCCCTCCGCGGCCATTTCATTGAGCCAGTCCTGGGCGGCCTTGTGGTCGATGACCAGATAGCGGAAAAGTTTCCAGCAGGTGGTTTTCACGGCGTGTCACTCCTTTCAGCGCATGGCGTCCATCCCCAGAAGCCTGGCTTGGATGACCGCCAGCATTTCCGGTTCGGTGAGGTCCAGAGGGGCGGTGATTCGGGCGGCCACGGTCCCGGCCTGGAATACCAGGATTTGGTGTCCCCGCTCCGCCGGGGCGGTCCAGGCGGCGTCGAGGCCG
Source organism: Pseudoflavonifractor phocaeensis (assembly GCF_038439875.1). Taxonomy (NCBI): domain Bacteria; kingdom Bacillati; phylum Bacillota; class Clostridia; order Eubacteriales; family Oscillospiraceae; genus Pseudoflavonifractor; species Pseudoflavonifractor phocaeensis. The sequence continues at coordinate 40,395 of NZ_JBCDMT010000003.1, read as the reverse complement.
GGGGCCGCGAGGGGGACGAAGCCGACCTGGGCGGTGTAGAGGCCGCTTCGGTGGCTGCGGTTGCGGGTAATGTCTTTCATAAGGTCTCGGGCGATGATTTCCGCCAGCCAGGGCCACCGGGCCTCATAACGCAGTGTGTCGATGTCCGGTCCGTCCTGGGCGAAGGTGAGGGCGGAGACCTTGAAGAGGAAGGGGGAGCGCTCCAGGGAGAGGGACTGGGCAGAGGAGGACACCAGCCCCAGATCCTCCGGCCGGAGGACGGGCTGGGCCGCCATCTGCTGGGCGGCGCCGGGATCCCCGTACTGCCAGGTGCGCTGTCCGCTGCCCAGGGACAGGCTCAAAAACAGAAAGAGCAGAATGAGGAGCCAGACCGCCGACCCGGCCACCCCCCGGAGCCTGACCGCCGCCGGGCTGGAGACCGGGAGCTCCTCTCCCTGCTCCACGCACTGGCGGAATTGCCGCCAGGTGTGGAAGAGGGAGAGGGAACGGAAGAGATTCAGGAGAAGGAAGAAGAGAAGGGTGACCGATAAGAGGATGGCGCCGGGGCTCGACAGGAACATCCACAGGTGCATCTGGTCCAGCCAGCCGATGACCAGGAGGGGGAGGAGCCGGGCGAAGGGGTCCCACAGGGAGGATATGGCCGTGGCCCGGAGCTGGCGGTCCCACTTGGACTCAAAGTAGAGGGCGTCGTCGGTCTGGAGCGGGGCGGGAGAGCGGCCCGGGATGGAGGTGAAGATACGGAAAAGGCGGGTGGTCAGGGCCGCCTCCCAGCCGGCGTCGGCGCAGAGCTGTATGTAGTCCCGGTCGGCCTGATCCCAGGCCGCCTGGTCCTGGTCGGAATAGCATATGGGCCGGGGTTCCACCGCGTAGCGCAGGTCCCGGCGGCCGGAGCGGCGGAAGCAGGCCAGGTCCAGCCGGAGCCACTTCAGCTTCCAGCCCTCCGCGGCCAAGCGGTTGAGCTCGGCCTCCATGGCCTTGGCGTCGGCCAGCTGATAGGGGAACCAGCGGATCTTCACAGCGTTTTCCCTCCTTCCAGGATGGCAGCCCCGTCGGAGACCTGGCGGCGGAGCCGGTCGTATTCTTCGGTCAGCACCCGTTTTCCCTCGGCGGTGAGCAGGTAGTATTTCCGTCCCTCCTCCATGTCGGTGAGGGCGATGAGCCCCTCGGCCTCAAATCGGGAGAGGAGGGCGTACAGGGTGCCCGCCCCGATGGTCACCCGCCCGTCGGTGAGGCCGGCCACATCCTGCATGATGCCGTAGCCGTGCCGGGGCTCCCTGGTGAGGGAGAGGAGGACGTAATACATCTGCTCGGTCAAAGTTTCCAGCTTTTTTCGGGCCAAGGTCTCACCTCCTTTGGACTATATCGATTATCGCTATCATTATAGTATATCAATATTCGATATGTGTCAATAGGAATTGTTTTCTTGACGAAATTTCATATGCGTAGTATATTGGAGCAAGTTACATAAAGAGAAGGAGAGCGACGTATATGAAACGATTTTGTTCCTTTTTCCTGGCGGTGGTTTTGGCGCTGACCGTGGCCTCGCCCGCGCTGGCGGCGGAGGAGGCCATACAGGCGAAGGGGGTCGCCATGTACTTCCGCATCGACGGAAAGATGCACAGCAGAAATCTGCCCTACGAGTACGAAAACAACATGTTCGCCAGCTATCTTATCGGAGACGAGCACTATGTCCAGCTCCGCCATGTGGCCCTGGCCATGAATTACAGCACGACCCCGTTTGACGTGCAGTACAACGCCGAGACCAATTCCGTGGAGGTTATCCCCGGTGTGGAGTATACCGCCGAGAAGGCGATCCCCAATTTCCTTGCCTCCCGGGACCTCTACGACTCCAAGGCCGTGCCTTCGGCAAACCCGATTTTCGTGGACGGCGTGGAGCGCCAAGTCAAGGCCTATGCCATCGAGGGCCACAATTATCTGCGCCTGCGGGACATCGCCGACCTGGCCGGCTTCACCGTCACCTGGGACCAGGAGACCGGTGTAGTGGGCCTTTGGTCCGGCGCGTCGATAGAGGGTGTCCACCGGGTCACCGTCAACGGCGGGGCCGAGGACGACTATCAAAAATACCAGAACGCCCGCCTCGGCAGCACACCCAACTATGAGTATCCCAAGACCTGCTCCCTCTACGACAGCGGCAACGGCACCGTCACGGTGGTGGACGCCAGCGCACGCCCGGGCTATGACAACGATTTTCTAAACTACGGCAGCGTGGAGGTCTCGGTCTACGACACCTCTGACTTCAGCCGCATCAGCACCAAGACCCTGCCGGAGGAGCTGCCCATGTTCGGCGCCTTCCTTCACGGCGAGACCTATAACTACATTTGCTACGGTCAGGAGAACCTGGGCGAGGACGACAGCCTGGAGGTCTTGCGCATCGTCAAGTACGACGCGGACTGGAACCGCCTGGGGGCTGTCTCCGTCCGGGGCGACGGCAGAAACGAGAACCAACTGCAAACGCCCTTCTACGGCGGCGGCGCGGCCATGGTGGAGCTGGGGGACACCGTCATCCTCCACTATTCCAAAACCTACTATGTGGACTACACCGGCGAGAGCCACCAGGGGAGCGCCACACTGGGATTCAATATGAAGAACTACACCCAGGAGAAGGGCACCCGCGGCTGGGGCACCAGCCACTCCCTGGGCACCGACATTGTGGCCGGTAAGGACAGTTTCGTCACCATCGACGTGGCGGACGCCGATATGCACCGGGCCCTCACCTTCTACCGGGCGGACACCGCCCCCTTCTCCTACCCCGACGAGAGCCAGGCCGGCTATATGTTCCCCCAGCCCGGCACCGGCATCCCCGGCCTCACCTACGGTGACGCCGCCGCCACCGCCACCCACTATGTCGCCACTGCGGGGGAGCGGGACCCGAAATACTGGATCGACGAGCCCGCCGAGTCCATGTTCCGTATCGTGGTCGCCGCAGTGCCCATGAACAATGTCTCCACCACCGGGGCCAAGGAGTACGTGGTGGGCGACTACTGGCACGACAGCGAGAAGTTCGGCTTCATGCCCACTGTCTGTTCCCTCCCCGACGGCCGCGCCATCGTCCTGTGGCAGGAGTACCAGAGATACGACCGCAACGGCTATGTCTACAGCGACAAGCCCCTGGACGTGAAGTACGTGGTGCTGAACAAGGATGGTTCCCCCTCTGATAAGACCGGGACCCTGGAGGGGTACAACATCTCCACCTGCCAGCCCCAGGTGGTGGGCGACCAGGTCATGTGGTACGCCAACCTGAATAACACCCGTTATTTCTACACAGTGCCGCTGGAGGACCTCTAATAATTAAAAAAACAGGCCGCGGGTCGAAAGGACCCGCCGTCCGTTTTCTTTGCGTTATATCAGTCACCTCCGCCAGCCGGGCCAATGTACCGGAGCTCCAGAGTGTTCCGGGCGATTGGACGCCGGATTTTCTGCCCCTCTGGGCCGAAGAGTAAAAAAGCGGCTCCTTCCATACGGAGGGAGCCGCTTTTTTGTTATTCCAGCACCGCCCCGCGGGCGGCGGAGGTGACCTGCTTGGCATATCTGGCCAGGTAGCCGGTGGTGATCTTGGGGGTGGGGCAGGCCCACTTGGCCTTCCGGGCGGCCAGGGTAGCCTCGTCCACTTTCAGCTCGATGGAGTGGTTGGGGATGTCAATAGAGATTGTGTCCCCCTCCTCCACGAAGGCGATGGGTCCGCCCAGGGCCGCCTCGGGGGAGACGTGGCCGATGGAGGCCCCCCGGGTGGCGCCGGAGAAGCGTCCGTCGGTGATGAGGGCCACCTCCTTGTCCAGGCCCATGCCCGCGATGGCGGAGGTGGGGTTGAGCATCTCCCGCATGCCGGGGCCGCCCTTAGGGCCCTCATAGCGGATGACCACCACGTCGCCGGAGACGATCTTCCCGGCGTAGATGGCCTCGATGGCCTCCTCCTCAGAGTCGAAGACCCGGGCGGGGCCGGTATGGGTCATCATCTCCTGGGCTACGGCGGACTGCTTCACCACGCAGCCGTCGGGGGCCAGGGAGCCCTTTAAAACGGCGATGCCGCCGTAGGGGGAGTAGGGGTTGTCGATGGGCCGGATGATGTCGGGGTTCAGGTTTTCCACCCCCTCCAGGTTTTCCGCCACGGTTTTTCCGGTAACGGTCATCCCGGAGGTGTCCAGCAGGTTTTTCTTGGTGAGCTCCTTCATGACGGCGTAGACGCCGCCGGCCCGGTCCAGGTCCTCGATATAGGTGTCCCCGGCGGGGGCCAGGTGGCAGAGGTTGGGGGTGCGCTGGGAGATTTGGTTGGCGTAGTCGAAGGAGAGCTCAATGCCGCACTCGTGGGCGATGGCGGGCAGGTGGAGCATGGAGTTGGTGGAGCAGCCCAGGGCCATGTCCAGGGTCTCGGCGTTGTGGAAGGCGGCCTCGGTCATGATATCCCGGGGTCGGATGTCCTTCTTGACCAGCTCCATGATCTGCATGCCGGTGTGCTTGGCCAGCCGCAGCCGGGCGGAGAGGACGGCGGGGATGGTGCCGTTGCCCCGCAGGGCCATGCCGATGCCCTCGGTGAGGCAGTTCATGGAGTTGGCGGTGTACATCCCCGAGCAGGAGCCGCAGGAGGGGCAGGCGTTGTTCTCGTACTCCTCCAGCCCGGCCTCATCCAGCTTGCCCGCCTTGTAGGCGCCCACCGCCTCGAACATGTGGGACAGGCAGGTGCGGCGGCCGTCGGTCATGGTGCCCGCCAGCATGGGCCCGCCGGAACAGAAGATGGCGGGGATGTTCAGCCGGGCGGCGGCCATCAGGAGGCCCGGGACGTTCTTGTCGCAGTTGGGGATCATGACGAGGCCGTCGAACTGGTGGGCCAGGGCCATGGCCTCGGTGGAGTCGGCAATGAGCTCCCGGGAGACCAGGGAGTATTTCATGCCCACGTGGCCCATGGCGATGCCGTCGCACACGGCGATGGCGGGGAACTCGATGGGGGTGCCTCCCGCCAGACGGATGCCGGCCTTCACCGCCTCGGCGATCTTATCCAGGTTCATGTGACCGGGGACGATTTCGTTCTGGGAGCAGACCACGCCGATGAGGGGGCGCTCCAGCTCCTCCTTGGTATAGCCCAGGGCATAGAAGAGGGAGCGGTTGGGGGCGCGCTCGGCGCCCTTGGTCACGTTGTCACTGCGCATGGGAGGTTCCTCCTTATGTAAAAAAGTTGTCTGACTACACTTGCGTTGTATGACAATATATTATATGATAGGGAAAAGGATGTCAAGGAAAACGAGGTGGCGGAGATGGAGAAAAAGAATCTGTCCCAGCAGACGGCGGAGCGGCTCTACGCCATGGTGGCGGTGGAGAGGCGGCTGGCGCCGGGGGAAAAGCTGCCCGGAGAGGTGGAGCTGTCCGCCGAGCTGGGGGTGAGCCGGGCCACTCTGCGGGAGGCCATCCGCACCCTGGCGGCCCAGGGGGTGCTGGAGGTCCGCCGGGGAAAGGGGACCTTCGTGGCCGAGGGGGCGGGGGAGCTGGACGACTTCGGCTTCGCCGCCCTGGACAGGGGGCGGGCGCAGCTCAAGGACCTGTTTGAGCTGCGCCTCCTCTTTGAGCCCCAGGTGGCCCGCCTGGCCTGCCGCCGGGCCACGGAGGGGGAAATGGAGGAGATCCTAGCTAGGGGCGGGGAAGTGGAGCGGTGCATCTGCTCCGGCCGGGACCGCACCCAGGCCGACCGAGATTTCCACGCCGCCATTGTCCGGGCCGCCCACAATGAGTTTATGGCCCGGCTCATGCCCATCATCGGCGAGGCGGTGACCGCCGCCATCGTCTCCGGCGGCCACGCCCAGGAGCTGGCGGAGGACACCAGCCGGGACCATGCCCTGCTGATGGACTTTTTTCAAAAGCGGGACGAGAGCGGCGCGGAACACGCTATGGCCATCCACATGCACCACGCCATGGACGTGATGGGGCTGGAGGAGCCCTCCCCGCGCTGAGGCGAAAGGTCCGGTTTTTACAATCCCGCGGGAAGAATGGATGGTAACATGGGGAAAATCGAAAAGGGAGATGTTTTTCATGAAGCGATCCATGTTCCAGGTCTATGTGCGGGGGAGCAACGGGGCCGTTCCCTTCTACCAGAAGGCTTTTGACGCCCCGCTTCTGGACAGCTATCTCAATTCTGACGGGACGTACTACCACTCCGAGCTGGACGTCTACGGCCAAATCCTGGCGGTATCCGAGGCTATGCCGGGGACGGCAGCCGAGACGGGGAGCGTGATGCAGTTCTGCCTCCACTTTGAGGAGAGGGACGAGGCCCTGGTGCGGAAGATCTACGATGCGCTGAAAGAGGGAGCCCAGGTCCACTTTCCGCTGGGGCCCTGCGATTACAGCCCCCTGATGGCGGACCTTACCGACCGCTTCGGCGTGCGCTGGTGCCTCTTCGCCTGCTGAAAGGACGAAAAAAGTGCCTGTCCCGTCCGGGACAGGCACTTTTATTACGGCTTAGGAGTCGAGGACGGTGACCGCCTGATAGAGGCGCAGAAAAGAGCACTGGGCCTCCTGATTGCTGTATGTGGCCAAGGGGGAAAAGCCGGAGCCGGTGCTTCCCATGACCGCCCGCCCCTCCGGGGTGGTAAGTCCGGAGACCAGATCGACGCTCTCCAGCGCCCAGGAGGCAACGTCCCCGCGGTCGGCAAAGTCTTGTTGGGCGCCTGCGCCGGCCGCGCCCAGGTATTGGGCCGTCCGGGCCAGCATCACCGCCGCCTCCTGGCGGATGATGGCCCCCTCCGGGTCGAAGCATCCGTCGCCCCGGCCGCTCACCAGGCCCAGCTTCGCGGCGGCGAAGGTGTAGATGTTGCTGACGTCGGAGAAGGGGGGCACGTCCCCCTTGTCGCTGTTCCAGATCTCCCGGACGGTCTGCATGGTGACCTTTTCCACCACCCGCATCATCAGCTGGGAGAAGTTTACTCTGGTGATGGGCTGGCTGTAGCTCTGCCGGTCGGCCGGCGCGGTCAGCTCGTAGGAGGCGGCCAGGGCCACCTCGTCCGCCGCCCAATCGGCCAGGGTGCCGTCGTCAAGCTCGCTCCGGGCAGGGAGGGGGGTGATCTGCCCCGGCAGCCCGCCCCAGTTCAGAGAGGGATGCTCCGCCAGCAGGGTCTCTACGCTCCCCCAGGTGGGGTCGTCCGCCGGATAGATGGCCGCGCCCCTGGAGCGGGCGAGGCTGTCGTCCTCTCCCGTGGCCATTTGGGGCTTGTGGCCGAGAAAACGCAGGGTTTGAAGCTTGAAATTCTGACCCAGCGCGTTCTTGCCCAGCGTGGTGACGCTGGCCGGGATGACCAGCTCGGGCAGGGCCGTATTGTTGATGGCCCAGTCTCCGATGCTCACCAGGCCGTGGGGGAGGATCAGCTCCTTCAGAGCGTAGTTGTTGCTCAGGCATCGGGGCGGCAGTTCCGTGATCCCGGAGGCGCCCATGTTCACCCGCCGCAGGGTTTGGTTGGCCGAGAAGACGCCGGCCCCCAGTTTGGTGACGGTGCTGGGCAGGGTGATCTCCTCCAGATTGCCGCAGCCTCGAAACACCCGGTCCTCCAGCTCGGTCACGCCCTCGGGCACCACCAGGCTGCGCACGGTATCGCAGCCCTCAAAGGCGGAGGGATCGATGGAAAGGACCCCGTCGGGGATCACCACGTCGCCCCCAACCCCCAGATACCGCAGCAGCCGGTTTTCCTGGTTGAGCACAAAGTCCCCGCTGGTTTGAGCCGTCCTGTTGAGGACCGCCTCGAAGGCCTCCATGGAGCGGACGCTGCTGACGGCCTCCCGGCCGTCGCCGTGATAGAGCAGGGCGACGGGGTATCCCCCGGAGATGGTGGTCCCGAATTCAATGCTGTTGTGTTCGGAAGTCTCCCCGGAGTACAGGGTGTCGTCCAGGCCGAACAGGGGAATTTGGTGGGCTTCGGCGTATTCCCTGAACTGGGGGATCCAGGTCTGGGAGTATGTGCAGTTGTGGGAGTAGAGAAAAAGGATGGCCGACGCGTTCGAGTCGGTTTTCAGCTGCTCCACGAGCGCGGCCCCCTCGTCCCAGGTCAGCTCCTTCCAATAGGCTCCGTCCGGAACCATTCCCTTGGCGAGGGCCGGGGACAACGCCCCCAGCGCCAGGATGAGGGCCAGCAGCGCCGGCAGGATACGCTTTTTCATGAGAATTCCTCCTGAACACAGAAAATAAAAAGGCGCGAAAGGTACCCTGATTGTACCGTTCGCGCCTTTTTCTGTCAAGGAAAACAGCCTTATTTGGAGGCGGTGTCCATATCCTGATCGTCGCCCCAGATCATGTTCTTCCGCAGCTCGCCGCCCACGACCTCCATCTGGTGCTTGGCCAGATTGGCCCGCATGGAGTTGAAGAAGGTGCGGCCGTTCTTGTTCTCGGCGATCCACTTGCCGGCAAAGGTGCCGTCCTGGATGTCGGAGAGGACGGCCCGCATGTTCTTCTTGATCTCCTCGTGGGGGAGGACCCGGGGGCCGGAGACATACTCGCCGTACTCGGCGGTGTCGGAGATGGAGAAGTTCATCATGCCCACGCCGCCCTTGTTGATGAGGTCGATGATGAGCTTCATCTCGTGGATGCACTCGAAGTAGGCGTTCTCAGGCTCGTAGCCGGCCTCCACCAGGGTCTCGAAGCCGCACTGCATCAGATCCACCACGCCGCCGCACAGGACGGTCTGCTCGCCGAAGAGGTCGGTCTCGGTCTCGTCGTGGAAGGTGGTCTCCATCACGCCGGCCCGGGCGCCGCCGATGCCGGCGATGTAGGCCAGGGCGATCTTATAGGCGTTGCCGGTGGCGTTCTGCTCCACGGCCACCAGGCAGGGCACGCCCTTGCCGGCGACGTAGGTGGAGCGGACGGTGTGGCCGGGGCCCTTGGGGGCGGCCATGAAGACGTCCACACCCGCGGGAGGGACGATCTGCTGGTAGCGGATGTTGAAACCATGGGCAAAGGCCAGGGCGTTGCCCTCCACCAGATTGGGGGCAATGTCCTTCTTGTAGACGTCGGCCTGGACCTCGTCGTTGATGAGCATCATCACGATGTCGCCCCATTTGGCGGCGTCGGCCACGGTCATGACCTTGAGCCCGTGGCTCTCAGCCTCGGCCCAGTTTTTGGAGCCCTGGCGCAGACCCACGCAAACGTCGCAGCCGGAGTCCTTCAGGTTGAGGGCGTGGGCGTGGCCCTGGGAGCCGTAGCCGATGATGGCGATTTTCTTGCCGTTCAGGTAACTCAGGTCGCAGTCCTTCTCGTAGTACATCTTTGCCATGATAAAACACTCCTTTTAATATAGGTGGTTACTTCCAGTATCGCACAGGTGGTGAGAAAAGAATGTAACATGTGATACAAATAGGGGGGCGGGGTCACAGCAGGTTTTTGCCCAGGCTGAACTCCGCCTTCTCCTTATTCTCGTCGCTGATGGTGTAGGCGCCCCGCTCCAGGGCCACCATGCCGGTGCGCACCAGCTCCAGGATGCCGAAGGTCTCCAGCAGCTTCTGCATGGCCTCGGCTTTGGACTCGTCGCCGATGAGGGCCAGGGTAAGGGACTTGATGGAGACGTCGATGATGGAAGCCCGGAAGATGTTGGCGATCTGGATGACCTCGTTGCGGGTGTCGGCGGTCTCGGCCGTCACCTTGAACATCACCAGCTCCCGGCGGATGGACCGCTCGGGCAGCAACTCCTGGACCGAGTAGACGGGGAAGAGCTTCCGAAGCTGGTTCATGATCTGTTCCGTCATGGAATCGTCGCTGATGACCTCAATGGTGATGCGGGAGACCTCCGGGTCATCCGTAGTGCCCACGGCCAGGGATTCGATGTTGTAGCCCTTCCGGGAAAAAAGGCGGGACACCTGGGAGAGGACGCCGGGAGCGTTCTCCACCAGGACGGACAAGGTCCGGCGCGAATTGAATTCTTTCATATCTGCCCCTCCGTCCTTTAATCCAGCAAGAAGTCGGTGGCGGGAGCGCCGCCGGATACCATGGGATGGACCATGGCGTCCTTGTCAATGGCACAGTCCACGACCCAGGGTTCATTGGAGGAGACGGCCTCTTGCAGGATAGCCGCCAGCTCCTGTTGGGTCTGGCACCGCGCGCCTTTGATGCCGTATGCCTGGGCCAGCTTCACGAAGTCGGGACCGCGGTCCAGGTCGGTCTGAGAATAGCGTTCGCCATAGATGAGGTGCTGCCACTGTCGGACCATGCCCAGGGTGCGGTTATCGAAAATCAGGATGATGACGGGGATGTGGTAATGCTCCAGCGTACAGAGCTCATGGCAGTTCATGCGGAAGCAGCCGTCGCCGGTGCAGAGGAAGACTCTCTGGTCGGGATTGCCGACCTGAGCGCCCATAGCGGCCCCCAGACCAAAGCCCATCGTGCCGAAGCCGCCGGAGGTGATAAGCTGGCCGGGGCGGTCAAAATGGTAATACTGGGCCGACCACATCTGGTGCTGCCCCACATCCGTCGCCACAATGGCGCCGGGGGAGACTGCCTGGATGGTTTCCAAGATTTCGTGGGGATGGAGGATGCCGTCCTTTTTGAGAGGGACCTCCTTGTGGGAGAAGACCCACTCCTTCCACTGGGGATAGTCGTGGGCGGGGAGCTCGGAGTTGAGAAGCTCCAGGACCCTGCGCGCGTCGCCGATGATGTGGTGGTCCGTCTTTACGTTTTTGTCGATCTCCGCCCGGTCGATGTCGATCTGTACGATTTTAGCCTGCGCCCCGAAGCTCTTGGGGTCGGTGGCGACCCGGTCGGAAAAGCGGCAGCCGATGACGAGGAGCAGGTCGCACGCTGACACCGCATGATTGGAGGCGTGGGAGCCGTGCATGCCGATCATGCCGGTAAAAAGGGGGTGGTTTCCGGGGCAGGCGCCGCCGCCCATGATGGTGGAGGCCACGGGGGCGTTCAACCGTTCGATGAATTTTCGGAATTCGGGCACGGCCCCCTTGGAGCGGATGACACCGCCGCCCACCAGGACCAAAGGCCGTTCCGCCTCCTCAATCATGGCCAGCAGCTTGGATATATCGCCGTGGTCTGGCTCCGGGGTCTTGAGATCGTGGGAGGCCCGACGGAGCATCGCCGCCAGACGGCCGTGCTTGCTGTGCTCCGAAACCGGTAAATACTCGTAGTCGGCGCTGTCGTAGGTCACATTCTTTAAAATATCGATGAGGACCGGCCCGGGGCGGCCCGAACGGGCAATGGCGAAGGCCTCCCGCATCACATCCGCCACGTCCTCTGCCCGGCGCACCAGATAGTTGCACTTGGTAATGGGCATGGTGATGCCGGTGATGTCCACCTCCTGGAAGGTATCCTTGCCCACCAGAGGCTCTGCCACGTTGACGGTGATGAATACCACGGGGGAGGAGTCGTAATAGGCGGTGGCGATGCCGGTGGTCAGGTTGGTGGCCCCCGGCCCCGACGTGGAGAAACACACCCCCACCTTGCCGGTGGAGCGGGCGTAGCCGTCGGCGGCGTGGGACGCCCCCTGCTCGTGGGCGGTGAGGATATGGCGGATCTTGTCCTTATAGCCGTGGAGCTCAAACTCGTCATAGACGTTGAGAATGGTGCCGCCGGGATAGCCGAACACCGTGTCGACACCCTGTTCCAGCAGGCACTCCATGATGATCTGCGCGCATGTCATCCGCATGTCAATGGCCTCCTTGTGGTCTGTTGGTCTGGATCGAAAAACAAACAGGCTTCGTCCCATCATAGGACGAAGCCTGTCAACTCCGTGGTACCACCTAAATTTGCAGGGTTGCCCCCGCACACTCTGGACCCGTAACGGGGGTATCCGTCTTCGCCTACTGGGCCGCGCCGTTCAACGAAGCCGCTCTCGGGTGATGTTCAGCTTACGCCCCTCACGGAAGCTTGCACCTGCCGCTTCCTCTCTGCGCTTGCGGGGCGGGCTTACTGGCCCGGTCAATGCGTTTTTACAATAATGGTTGCTGGGATGCCCCCATGTTGGGGGGACCGCAACTAAACTGACCGTCAGTTTTAGTTGTTAGGCATTATCATAATGCCGCCGGGCCGATTTGTCAATCGGAGAAATATACATTTGGTGAATTTTACTGATTTAAATAAGTAAAGCGGCAGGGCCAATGGACGGAAGGTCCAGGGAGGGAAGGGAAAACCTACCGCTGCTGGGTAAAAGAAAGTAAACTGAGGGTCTGAATTGCACTGATTTCACTGTTTTTTCCCGAGAGAGACTGGACTTTTGTGAAATTATGAACTATGATATAAGAGTTTGAAGCGCAAGACTTTTGGGGAACGAGAAAGCGAAAATTGAGGTGAGGCTATGTTGCATCAGTTTTTCGGCGGGGTCCATCCCGCTGAGCACAAGGACCTGACCGAGCACAAGGCCACAGCGCCCCTGGCGGAAGCACCGGCCCAGGTGGTGATCCCCATGTCCATGCATGTGGGAGCCCCCTGTAAGCCCGTGGTTGCCGTCGGGGACGAGGTGAAGGTGGGCCAGCTCATCGGCGAGACCGCCGGTTTGGGTGCGCCCATCCACGCCAGTGTCTCCGGTAAGGTCGTTGCCGTGGAGCCCCGGATCCACGGCGGCGGCGGGATGATGATGTCCGTGGTGATCGAGAACGATTTCCAGGACACCCCCGATCCCTCCATCCAGCGCCGGGCCAACGTGGAAGCGTTGACCGGAGCGGAGATCATCGAGATCGTCAAGAACGCCGGCATCACCGGTATGGGCGGCGCGGGCTTCCCCACCCACGTCAAGCTCTCCGGCGCGGTCGGCAAAGTTGACACCCTGATCCTCAACGGCGCGGAGTGTGAGCCCTACATCACTTCCGACCACCGGCTGATGCTGGAGCGGGGAGACGCCGTCATCGGCGGCGCCCGGCTCATGGCCAAGGCCGTCGGCCTCAAGGAGGCCACCATCGGCATCGAGCTCAACAAGCCCGACGCCATCGAGCACCTGAAGACCCTGGTGGGGTCCGCCGGCGACGTACATATCGAGGGGCTGAAGACCCGCTACCCCCAGGGCGCTGAGAAGCAGCTCATCCAGATGTGCACCGGCCGTCAGGTGCCTCCCGGCAAGCTGCCCGCCGACGTGAAGTGCTGCGTGTGCAACGTGGCCACCGCTGCCGCCGTCTACGACGCGGTGATGGAGGGCAAGCCCCTGACCCAGCGTGGCGTCACCCTCACCGGCGGCGCCCTGGCCGAGCCCATGAACGTCATGGCTCCCGTGGGCACCCCCGTCAGCCACCTGATCAAGCTGGCCGGCGGCTTCAAGACCGACCCCGACCGGGTGCTCTACGGTGGCCCCATGATGGGCAACCCCATCTTCAATCTGGACGTGCCCATGATGAAGTCCACCAACTGCATCCTGTGCATGACCACCGAGGAGGCCGCCGACCAGGACCCGGCCCAGACCTGCATCCGCTGCGGCAAGTGCGTGGAGGCCTGCCCCATGCACCTGACGCCCCTGTTCATGCGAATGAACACCAACAAGCGCCGCTGGTCTGAGGTGGAGGCCCTGCGGGTGATGGACTGCATCGAGTGCGGCTCCTGCAACTACATCTGCCCGGCCCGTCTGCCCCTGGTGCAGTCCTTCCGCACCGCGAAATTCGAGATCCGCGAGCTGGCCGCCAAGGAAAAGGCGGCCAGAGAGGCAAAGGAGGCGGCGAAAGCATGAATGAGAATAAGGAATTGAAGCTGACAGTCTCCTCCTCCCCCCACGTCAACTCCCCGGTGTCCACCCGCTCTCTGATGCTGGACGTGCTCATCGCCCTGATCCCCGCTTTGTGCATGGGCGTCTACTTCTTCGGGCCCCGGGCCCTGGTCCTCACCCTGGTCTCCGTGGCCGGGTGCGAGGCCTTTGAGATGCTCTACCGCAAGCTCCTGAAGAAACCCGGCACCGCGGGGGACCTGTCCGCCGCCGTCACCGGCGTGCTGCTGGCCTTTGTCTGCCCCGTGGCGCTGCCCTACTGGACCATCCTCATCGGTGACTTCTTCGCCATGATGGTGGTCAAGCAGCTCTTCGGCGGCCTGGGCAAGAACTTCCTGAACCCCGCCCTGGCGGGCCGCGCCTTCCTGATGCTCTCTTACCCGGTGTTCATGACCACCTGGGTGAAGCCGGGCATCAATAACTGGTTCGGCATCACCGCCGCTGTGGGTGACGCCGTCACCGCCGCCACCCCCATGGGCACCATGCACGGTTCCACCGTGGCCGCCGCCACCCTGCCCTGGCTGGGTGAGGCCGGTTCCACCCTCCAGGATTTGTTCATCGGCAACGTGGGCGGCTGTATCGGCGAGGTGTCCGCCCTGGCCCTTATCATCGGCGGCGCCTACCTGATCTTCCGGGGCGTCATCAACATCCGCATCCCCGGCGCCTACATCGGCACCGTGGCTGTCCTGACCCTGATCTTCGCCAAGGGCGACAACAACTTCATGTGGATGCTCTCCCAGCTCTTCGGCGGCGGCCTCATGCTGGGCGCCTTCTTCATGGCCACCGACTATGTCACCAGCCCGTGCACCCCCAAGGGCGAGATCATTTTCGGCGTGGGCTGCGGCCTGCTTACCGTCTTCATCCGCTACTTCGGCGGCTATCCCGAGGGCGTGAGTTATGCCATCCTGCTGATGAACGTCTGTACGCCCATCATCGAGAAGTACACTCATCCCAGCCGTTTCGGCGTTTCCAAGGAGGACCTGAAGGCCGCCAAGGAAGCTGCCAAGGCCGCTAAGAAAGGGGGCGCTGAGGCATGAGCGAGACCACCGCTGTGAAAAAGAACGATTCCGGCATGGCGAAGCTGACCATCACCTTGTTCGCCATCTGCGCCGCGTGCGCCCTGGTGCTGGGCCTGGCCAATATGCTGACCGGCCCCGCCATCGCCGCCAACCAGAAAGCCAAGACCGACGCCGCCATGGCCGCCGTGCTTCCCGCCGACAGCTATGACCCGGTGGAGTACACCGGGGACGACGCCACCATCAAGAGCATCAACAAGGCCGGCGACGCCGGCTACGTGGTGGAAGTGGCGCCTCCCGGCTCCTTCAGCGGCACCCTCACCATCATGGTGGGCGTGGCCAATGACGGCACCGTCACCGGCGTGGAAATCACCAAGACCGCCGAGACCTCCGGTCTGGGCGCCAACGCCGGCAAGCCCCAGTTCAAGGACCAGTTTGCCGGCTTGACCGGCACCGCAGCCGTGACCAAGGACGGCGGCACCATCAACGCCATCACCGGCGCTACCATCACCTCCCGCGCGGTCTGTGCCGGCGTCAACTCCGCCGTGGCCGCCGCCGCGAGCGTGGGTTAAGGAGGGGACGGAACATGAACGTAAAGAAGCAATTCATGGACGGCCTGATCCATCAGAATCCCGTCACGGTCCAGCTCCTGGGCATGTGCTCGGTGCTGGCCATCACCACCACGCTGTTCAACGGCATCGGCATGGGCCTGTCCGTGCTGGTGATCCTGACCCTGTCCAACATCTTCATCTCCGCGCTGCGCAAGGTCATTCCCAACAAGATCCGCATCGCCTGCTTCATCGTGGTCATCGCCACCTTCGTCACGGTGGTGGACCTGGCCCTTCAGGCCTATCTGCCGGACCTGGCTGAGAGCCTGGGCCTGTTCATCCCGCTGATCGTGGTCAACTGCATCATCCTGGGCCGGGCTGAGGGCTTCTGCTATAAGAACGGCGTGGCCGCCTCCGCGGTGGACGGCGTTTTCCAGGGCCTTGGCTACACGGTGGTGCTCATCGTCATGTGCGTCATCCGCGAGTTCCTGGGCGGCGGCACCTTCGGTACCGGCGTCCTGGGCCCCGACGGGGTGCGGATCCTGCCCAGCCACTTCGCGGCTCTGGGCATGGCGCTGCCCGTTGGCGGCTTTTTGACCCTGGCGGTGATCATCGCCGTCATGCAGTATTTCCTGAATAAGCCTAAGAAGGCGGAGAAGAAAGAGGAGGTGGCGAAATAATGGATTGGCAGACTTTAATCACGGTTGCCATGGGCGCTATCCTGATCAATAACTTTATCTTCGCCCAGTTCCTTGGCATCTGCCCCTTCATGGGCGTGTCCAAATCCACCGACACTGCCTCCGGCATGGGCATGGCCGTTATCTTCGTCATGGGCCTGGCCTCCGCCGTGTGCTGGCCCATCAACCACTTCATCCTGGAGCCCAACGGCCTGGTGTTCATGCAGACCATCGTCTACATCCTGGTCATCGCCTCCCTGGTGCAGTTCATCGAGATGTTCCTCCAGAAGGCCATGCCCTCCCTGTACAGCGCCCTGGGCGTGTACCTGCCCCTCATTACCACCAACTGCGCGGTGCTGGGCGTGGTGCTCCAGAACACCCAGAACAGCTACGGCTTCGTTCTGAGCGTGGTCTACGGCGTCACCGGCGGCGTGGGCTTCCTGCTGGCCATCTACCTCTTCGCCGCCGTGCGGGAGAAGCTGGAGTTCGCCGAGGTGCCCAAGTCCTTCGAGGGCTTCCCTGTGGCACTGGTCACCGCCGGTCTGCTGGCCCTGTGCTTCATGGGCTTCTCCGGCCTGAAGCTTTTCGGGTAAGGGGGAGAAGAAAATAATGGATAAAGTAATTTTCTGTGTGGCCATCCTGGCCATCATGGGCGCCATCTTCGGCGCCATCCTGGCCTTCGCGGCCAAGGTTTTCGCCGTGGAGAAAGACCCCCGTGAGGAGGCCATCTCCGAGTGCCTGCCCGGCGCCAACTGCGGCGGCTGCGGCTTCCCCGGCTGTGCCGGTTACGCCGCTGCCGTGGTGGCCGGCACCGCGCCCGTCAACGCCTGCGCCGCCGGCGGCGAGGCCGTGGCGGCCCAGATCGGCGAGATCATGGGCGTGGCCGCCGGTGAGACGGTGAAGCAGATCGCCGCCGTGCGCTGCACCGGCTGCGGCGCGGACCATACCAAGTACAACTACCAGGGCGTCAACGACTGCCTGGCCGCCTCCCGGCTGCCCGGCGGCGGCCCCCTGGGCTGTGACTTCGGCTGCCTGGGCATGGGCACCTGTGAGAAGGTCTGCCCCTTCGACGCCATCCATGTCAGTAACGGCGTGGCCGTGGTGGACGAGGAGAAGTGCAAGGCCTGCTCCAAGTGCGTGGACGCCTGTCCCCGCCACCTCATTGCCCTGGAGCCCTACAAGACCAAGAAGCATGTGGCCATCCCTTGCTCCTCCAAGGCCAAGGGCCCCGTGGTCACCAAGGTGTGCTCCAACGGCTGTATCGGCTGTTCTCTGTGCGCCAAGGCCTGCCCCAAGGAGGCCATCGTCATCGAGAACTTCCTGGCCAAGATCGACTACGACAAGTGCATCGGCTGCGGGATCTGCGCCCAGAAGTGCCCCCGCCATCTGATCACTGTGGACGGCGTGGTGCCCGAGATCAAGCCCGCCGCCCCCAAGGCGGCCCCCGCGGCTGCCGCTCCTAAGGCGGCGCCCGCCGCCGAGGCTCCCAAAGCCGAGCCCGCCCCCGTGGCGGCGGAGGCCCCCAAGGCCGAGCCTGCCGCCGCTTCGGCGGAGGAGGCTCCCAAGGCGGAGTAACATCTCCAAAGGAAAAGTCCCGGCATCCATTTGGATGCCGGGACTTTTTTGTATCAATCGGTTTTTCAGAAGGCCACCACCACGCCGCCGTCGTTGGCGTATACCGTGGTGACGCCCCGGGCGTCGGAGATGAGGATGTCCTTGAACTGGCAGGATTTCAGCACCAGCTCCTTGACGTAGAAGGCCCGGTCCGGGTTGTTGCAGTGGACGATGGAGAGGGTCTTGCCCACGTGGCTGATGTCGGCGGCCATGAGGGAGACCATCTTGGACAAGGCCTGCTTGATGGATAGGGCCTGGCTCACCTTTTTGATCTCCCCCTCGTGGGTGGCCCCCATCAGAAGCTTGATGCGCAGGGCCTCGGTGACCAGGGAGAGGGCGCCGGTGAGCCGCCCGTTCTTCCGCAGGTGATCCAGGTCCTCCAGCACGAAGTAGGTGGTCATGGAGGTGAGAAAGCGGGAGGTCTCGCTCACCACCGTGTTGAAGTCCCGGCCCGCCCCCGCCAGCTCCAAAATCTTCAGTGCCACGCACACCTCGCCCGCGGCGGCGGAGCAGGAGTTGAAGATATGGACGTGGGCGGCGGGGTGCTCTTCCAGCCACAGGGCCCTGGCCTGGGCGGCCGAGTTGTGGGAGCCGGACAGCAGGGCGGAGAGGGTGACCACGTAGAGATCGTCGGCCCCGGCCTCCGCAAAGGCGTCCAGATATTGGGCGGGGGAGGGGCAGGCCGTCTTGGGCGGCTCACTGTTCTCCCGCATGAGCCACAGCAGGTGGGTCTGATCGAAGGTCTCGTCGTCCACGATATCCTCGCCGCCCAGCGAGATGGTCAGGGGCGCACGCAGGAAAGGACCCTGATGGAATTGGGCGGCCGTCAGGTCGCAGCAGCTGTCTACAATGATTTTAAAACTCATAGGGCATATCTCCAAATGTCATTTTAAAGATTACTTTGCTCATCCATTGTAGCATGGGCGGTGGAAAAAGTAAAGAGAAAGCGGAAAAGGGATCTCAAGGGAAAAAATATAACCAATGGTTTATATCATAAATGAAAAGTTAACGGCTGTTCCATTGCGGGGGAAAGATCCCCTTGATACAATATGTGTTGAGAAACGCGTTTCATCCAATTTGAAGTCTGGAGATGACAAACATGCCGATGAACGAGATCATCCGTCAGCGGCGGAAGGAGCTGGGCTTGACCCAGGAGAAGGTGGCCGCCGCCCTGGGTGTGACGGCCCCCGCCGTCAATAAGTGGGAGAAGGGGACCACCTGGCCGGACCTGTCTCTGATCGCCCCGCTGGCCCGGTTGCTGGGGGTGGACCCCAACACGCTGTTTTGCTTTCAAAAGGAGCTGACGCCCCAGGAGGTGGGCCTCTTTGTGAAAGAGGTGCTGGCCGCTGTCAAGGGATCCGGCTTTCCGGCGGGCTTTGAAATGGCGATGGAAAAGACCAGGGAATACCCCGGATGCCCGGTGCTTTTCCACACGCTGGCCCTGACGCTGGACGGCTCCCTGCGCATGTCGGGGCTGAGCGCCGAGGAACGAAAGCCATACGAAGAGCAGATCGTCACCCTTTTGGAGCGGGTGGCGGAAGGGGAGGAGGAACAGCCCAGGGACCACGCCGTTTTTCTGTTGGCCTCCAAATACATCGTCCGGGAGGAGTATGAGAAGGCCAGAGGATATTTGGCCCGGCTTCCGGACCGCCCCGCCCTGGACAAAAAGCAGCTCCAGGCCAACTTGCTCATTCAGGAGGGGAAGCTGGAGGAGGCGGGGGAACTGTTGGAGCGCAAGTTCCTTCTGGCGGCCAACGAGGTCCAAACCATTCTGTACAGCCTGGTCAGCCTGGCCTGTAAAGAGGGGGATACGTCCCGGGCGGACCAGTTGGCGGAGGTGACCCGGGAGGCGGTAGCGCTCTTTGGAATGTGGGATTACGGCAGCTTTGTGGCGCCCTTTCAGGCGGCGGTGGCCCGGAAGGACGGCCCCGGGACTCTGGCGGTGCTCCGGCCCATGCTGGCGGCCCTTCTGACACCCTGGGAGCAGGAAAAGAGCCCTCTGTACCACCATATATCCAGGAAAAAGGGAGAGGGGCTGCCGCCGAACTTCGGCCTTCAGGTGTTGCCCGGTCTCCTGAGGGAGCTGGACGACGGGCAGTATGATTTCCTCCAGGGTGAGCCGGGCTTTCGGGAACTGCTGAGAGACTACTGGGCCAAGTGTGAGAAGGAAAAGGCCTAAAAGTCCTGGGGGTACTCCTCTTTCAGCTCCGCCATCAGCTTGCTGTCTGCCTTGGTGGAGAATAGGTCCAGCTTTTCGTACATATCCGGTCTTCTCCGCTTGGTGCGCAGGATGGCCTGCTTGCGCCGCCACCGGGCGATCAGGGCGTGATTGCCCGACAAGAGGATGGGGGGGACCTTTTTCCCGTGCCACTCCTCGGGGCGGGAGTACTGGGGGTATTCCAGCAGGCCGTTCCAGTGGCTCTCGTTTTCGAAGCACTCCGGGTCGGGCAGGACGCCGGGGACCAGACGGCTCACCGCGTCGGCCACAGCCATGGCGGGGATCTCGCCGCCGGTGAGGACAAAGTCCCCCAGGGAGATCTCCTCGTCCACGCACTCCTCGATGAACCGTTCGTCGATGCCCTCGTAGTGGCCGCAGACCAAAATAAGGTGGTCGTAGTCAGCGGCCAGCCGCTTGGCGTCGGCCTGCCGGAAGGTGGCGCCGGCAGGGGAGAAGTAGATGGTGCGGCCGGGACCGTAGGTGTCCACCACGTGCTTCCAGCACTGGTAGAGGGGGTCGGCCTGCATCACCGCCCCCCGGCCGCCGCCGTAGGGGTAGTCGTCCACCTGCTTTTGCTTGTTGAGGGTGTAGTCCCGGATCTGATGGGTCTCGATCCGGAGGAAGTCCCGCTCCTGGGCCCGGCCCAGGATGGATTCGGAGAGGACGTCGCCCACCGTCTCGTCAAACAGCGTGAGAATGTCGATGCGGTACATCAGCTTTCCATCCCTTCGATAAGGTTGACCCTGACATAGCCCTCCTCCACGTTGGTCTCGGCCAGGAAGGCGTCCACAGCGGGGATCATGTACTCCTTCCCCTTGCCGCCCACCACGTAGACCTCATGGGCGGGAGGGGTGAGGATGTCCTGGATGACGCCCAGCGCCTCGCCGGTGGAGGCGTCCAGCACGGTGAGGCCCATCAGGTCGGCCAGGAAGTGCCGTCCCTCAGGCAGAACCACCCCGGTGCGGTCAATGGAGAGGACCTTACCCTTGAGCCGCATGGCGGCCTCTACGGTGTCCACCCCCTCCAGGGAGGCCAGCACTAAGGTCTTGTTGGTCCGGACGGAGCGGAGCCTGACGGGCTTGCCGTCCAGATAGAGGGTGTCGAACTGGCAGAGGAACTCGGGAGAGTCCGCCCAGGGCATGATCTTTACCTCGCCCTTTACCCCGTGGGTGTTGACGATCTCGCCAACTTCCAAAAATCGGTCTTTCATCAGTGCTTCTCCTTATAACGAAGAAAAAACGGCGGGCCAAGACCCGCCGCTTTTCAGTCGGTGATTTCCACAGAGACCCGGTTGCCCTTCCGCTGTCCCACGGAGCGCATGAGGACACGGATCCACTTGGCGATGCGGCCCTGACGGCCGATCACCTTGCCCATGTCCTCGGATGCCACCCGCAGTTCCAGCGTGGTCTCTCCATCCCCCGCGTGCTCGGTGACCTCCACCTGTTCGGGGTGGTCGACGAGATTTTGGGCGATGTAAGTGAGGAGCTCTTTCATTCGGCTGTCCTCCCTTAGATGGCGCCGGCTTTTTTCAGCAGGGCCTTCACCGTCTCGGTGGGCTGGGCGCCGGTCTTGATCCAGGCCTGGGCGCGCTCGGCGTCCACCTTCAGGGCCACGGGCTCGGCGGTGGGATCGTAAGTGCCGATCTCCTCGATGAAACGGCCATCCCGGGGATAGCGGGAATCAGCCACCACGATGCGGTAGAAGGGGGCCTTCTTAGCGCCCATACGGCGCAGACGGATTTTAACCATGTTATTTTCACCTCCACAAGAAATGTCATTGGTATATCTGGAAACGTCGAAAGACGCTTGCCAACAAAATCAGAAGGGGAAGCCTCTCCCCATGCCCATGCCGCCGCCCATACCGCCGAAGCGGCCCTTCTTGGCCAGCTTTTTCATTCGGGGGCTGGTCATCTGTTTGGTCATCTGGCGCATGGCGTCGAACTGTTTCAAAAGGCGGTTCACATCCACGACCTGGACCCCGGCGCCGGCGGCGATGCGCTTTTTCCGGCTGTTGTTGAGGATGGAGGGCTCCTCCCGCTCCGCGGGGGTCATGGAGAGGATGATGGCCTCGGTGCGGCCCAGGGCCGACTCGTCCACGCTTGCCCCCTCCAGGGCCTTGGCGTCCACCCCCGGGAGCATCCCGGCGATGTCGCTGAGGGATCCCATATTTTTCACCTGGGTCAACTGATCGTAAAAGTCGGTCAGGGTGAACTTGTTTTTGCGGAGCCTCTGCTCCAATTCCTGGGCCTTTTTAAGGTCGAAGCTCTCCTGGGCCTTCTCGATGAGGGAGAGCACGTCGCCCATGCCCAGGATGCGGGAGGCCATGCGGTCGGGGTGAAAGACCTCCACCTGGTCCAGCTTTTCTCCCATGCCCACAAATTTGATGGGCTTGCCGGTGACCGCCCGGATGGAGAGGGCCGCGCCGCCCCGGGCGTCGCCGTCCAGCTTGGTGAGCATCACGCCGGTGAGGTCCAGCGCGTCGTCGAAGGCCTTGGCGGCGTTTACGGCGTCCTGGCCAATCATGGCGTCCACCACCAGGAGGATCTCGTCGGGCTCCACGGCGTTCTTGATGTCCTGGAGCTCCATCATCAGTTCCTCGTCCACGTGGAGCCGTCCGGCGGTGTCCAGGAACACCATGTCGCTGCCGTGCTTCTGGGCGTGCTCCACGGCGGCCCTGGCGATGTCCACGGGGCTGATCTGGCCCATCTGGAACACGGGGATGTCAAGCTGGGAACCCACCACCTCCAGCTGCTCGATGGCGGCGGGGCGGTAGATGTCGCAGGCGGCCAGCAAGGGCCGCTTGCCCTGCTTTTTCATCAGCCCCGCCAGCTTGGCGCCGTTGGTGGTCTTGCCGGCGCCCTGGAGGCCCACCAGCATGACCACCGTGGGGGGCTTGGAGGAGATGGTCAGCTTGGCGTCCTCGCCGCCCATGAGGGCGGTGAGTTCCTCGTTGACGATCTTGACGATCATCTGGGCGGGGGTGAGGCTCTCCAGCACGTCGCTGCCCACGGCCCGCTCCGAGACCTTGGACACGAAGTCCTTGACCACCTTGTAG
This sequence comes from Pseudoflavonifractor phocaeensis, assembly GCF_038439875.1. Classification (NCBI taxonomy): domain Bacteria; kingdom Bacillati; phylum Bacillota; class Clostridia; order Eubacteriales; family Oscillospiraceae; genus Pseudoflavonifractor; species Pseudoflavonifractor phocaeensis. The sequence goes on along the minus strand of NZ_JBCDMT010000003.1, from coordinate 17,598 downwards.
CTGACGTCGGCCTCCAAAAGGGCCATGCGGATCTCCCGCATCGCCTCCTTGACGTCGGCCTCGGTCAGGCGGCCCTTGCCCCGGAGCTTTTTGAAGGCGTTGGATAGTTTTTCGGTCAGTCCCTCAAAAGCCATGGGTTCACTCCTGCTTCAGCTTGTCCAGGATGGCGGTGATCCGGCCTGTCAGGGCCTCCACCTCATCGTCCTGATGGTACTCCGCGTTTCGCTTGGCAATGGCGTCCACCGCCGCCTGGACCTCCTTGAGCTGGTCCTGCATGACGTGGAACCGGCGGATGATGCCGGTCTTGTCCTCCAGTTCATTGAGGGTGCCCTCGGCCCGGACGATCACGTCCCGGACCCCCTGGCGGGAGATGCCGTAGTTTTCCGCGATCTCAGAGAGGGACAGGTCCTCATTATAATAGAGGTCGTAAAATTCCTTTTGGCGGTCCGTGAGGATGTCGCCGTAGAAGTCGTACAGCAGGGCCATACGATAGGCTTGATTTTTCACGCTGTGCCTCCTCTCAAGATAAAATGTAAAGTCAGATAGCTTTACAACATAAAATATCATACAATATTTCCAGTGGCTTGTCAAGGGAAAGTGTTGGGGTGGGGAGAAAAAATCCAAAAGACATCTTGCCAAGGGGAACAAAAACCTGTATAATACAAATTCGTCAGGAAAATATGCCGGTGTGATGGAATTGGTAGACGTGACGGACTCAAAATCCGTTCCTGGCGACAGGGTGTGGGTTCGAGTCCCACCACCGGCACCAAAAAAGGAAGCGCTGGCTTTTGCCGGCGCTTCCTTTTTTGTGCCGTCTCACGGCTTTGGCACAAGAAGAGAAACGCGGGATAACAGCCTTTCGCGGTAGGAAGGAGGACACAGGATGAAGCGGATCGCCATTTTGTCGGATACCCACGGCCTGCTGCGGGATGAGGTCAGGGAACGGCTGGCCGGGGCAGATGTGATCCTGCACGGAGGAGATGTGGATACCCCCGGCATCATTGAAGCCATGCGGGAACTGGGGGAGACCTACGTGGTGCGGGGCAACAACGATAAGGAGTGGGCCGGGGACCTGCCCCAGGACCTTTCCGTCACCATAGAGGGGGTGCGGTTCTTCCTGGTCCACAAGAAAAAGGATGTGCCCCAGGATTTAAAGGACGTTGACGTGGTGGTCTACGGCCACTCCCACCGGTACCGGGAGGAGACCGTGAACGGTGTGCTGTGGCTCAACCCGGGAAGCTGCGGCAGGCGGCGCTTTGATCTGGAGCTCACCATGTGCGTCATGGAGGCGGATCAGGGGAAGTACCGCGTCGAAAAGGTCCTGATTCCCCGGGACAGCGCGGACGGAGGGCGGTAAGGGGATGGAGCTGGGGCTGACCATCCCCCTCCAGCGCCGCCTGGGGCTGGGGATGCTTCCGTACGGCGTTTCTCCGGACCGGCGGTACTGCTGGGACCTGCACGTCATCCCGCTGGGTGGGCGGCCCAGCCTGCTGGCGGTCCACTGCGAGAGCCGGTACACCTTTGTCCTCTATGACCTGGCCCCCTCCGTCTGGGCGGACCTGCCCGCCCTGTTTCAGGAGGGGCTGCGGGGAAGCCTTGTGGCCGCCGGTATCTCTTCGGAGAAGGTGGAAGGCTATCTGCGCCGGGCGGGGCAGGCGGGGTATACCAGGACCCACGGCCGGAGGGAGGTGGCCTTCCTCAACCGGGCGTGGGAGGATGTGACGGCGCTGGACTACACCCTGGACACCGCCGCCCGGAGCCAGCCGATGCTGGACCGGGCGGTGAACCGGCGGTTGGTTCGCTGCGCGGGCTTTGACGGCCTTGGAAGGGCGGAGGAGCGGTTTCTGTGTTGCCTAGAGAGGAGGGAAGGGCAGTGAGGATCATCATTTCTCCCGCCAAAAAAATGCGGGTGGATGTGGACAGCCTCCCCTGTACCGGCCTGCCGGAATTCCTGGAGGAGGCCCGGACCCTCCGGACGGCGCTGCGGGGGATGCCGGAGCATGCCCTGCAAGCTCTCTGGAAATGCAACAGCTCTATCGCCAAGCTCAACGTGGACCGGCTGCGGGAAATGGATTTGGAGCGGAACCTGACCCCAGCCATCCTGGCCTATGTGGGCATCCAGTACCAGTACATGGCCCCCGGGGTCTTTGAGCGGGAGCAGTTTTCCTTCCTCCAGGAGCATCTGCGCATCCTCTCCGGCTTCTATGGCCTGCTGCGGCCCTTTGACGGCGTGACACCCTACCGCCTGGAGATGCAGGCCAGGCTGGCAGTGGGGGGCCACAGGGACCTGTACGGGTTCTGGGGAGACAAGCTGGCCCGGCGGCTGGCGGAGGAGACGGACTTTGTCCTGAACCTGGCCTCCAAGGAGTACAGCCGGGCCGTGGTTCCATACCTGCCGCCGTCGGTGCGCCTGCTCACCTGTACCTTCGGGGAGGAGAAGGCGGGCCGGGTGGTGGAAAAGGGGACCGTGTGCAAGATGGCCCGGGGGCAGATGGTGCGCTGGCTGGCGGAGCGGCAGGTGACGCGGGCCGGGGAGATCAGGGCTTTTTCCGACTTGGGCTACCGGTATGACCAGGGCCGCTCCGGTCCCAATCATTTTGTATTCATCCTTGCAAAATAATGCCGCTCAAAAGAGACCGCCCCTGTGGCCGTTTGGCCACAGGGGCGGCTGCTGTTTATGGCTCTGTGATGGGCTTTGCCTTCTGTTTGGTGGTTTTGGCCTTGCCCTGGAGTTCGGGCACCGGGGGTACCTCGTTGCGGGGCTTGGTGTGGGTGCGCTCTGGCCGCTTCATTCCCTGTTTTGCCATGTCGTCTCCCTTACACGTCGTTATTTTGAACGGAGTGCTTTTTCGCGTTTCGGCTCTGGTTCTGGTTTTCCCGGGTGATGGGCGTTTGGCCTTTGCATTTCTTTTGCCGGGCACGCTTGTTGTCCGGCTGGCTGTCCTTTGGCATATCACTCACCTCGGGGATAGTTTTCCCGAGCCGCGGGGAATTACACGGGGCGGATCAGGGCTTGATGTATGCGCAACCCTCCTGCTGGCGGGCGGCGATCTCCACGACGCCGGCGGGCACCACCTGGACAAAAGGGAAGAGGGTGCCGGCCGGGATGCCGTTGGCCTGGAGGGCGTTGCGGCAGGCGCAGACGCGGACCTGGGGTCCAAGGGCGCCGAAGAGGGCGGAGAGGCTGGCTCGCTCCGCTGCCTCCGGCTGAAGCTCTTGGACTGCCGGCCCGTTCGCCACCAGCTCGACGGTAAAGGCCTCGGTGTTTTCCCTCCCATACTGGAGCATGTTCAGAATATTTCCCAGGGCCATTTTCCAGCGGGCGCTCTCGTCGATGTGAAACAGGACCTTCATTTCAAATCTCTCCTTTTCCTGCGAATTTTTCTGATTGATTATATCACCCTTTCCGCCGTTTGGGAACAAGAGCGCCGCCCCGGAGGGCGGCGCTCTTGTTCAGGAGACCTTCAGATTATTGAGGACGTCCCGCATTTCGGAAATTTCCTTCTCCTGGGCTTCCACGATCGTCTGGGCCAGTACCTTGACCTCTTCCTCGCCGGTGTGGCTCAGGATGGCGTTGGCCATGTCCACAGCCATCTGGTGGTGCATGATCATCCCGTCGGCAAAGGCCTCGTCCAGGCTCTTGGCGGCGGCGTGGGACATGGAATGGTCCATCAGCCCGTCATAGGCCTCCAGATAGGCCTTGGCCTGTGCCTCATCGTAGGCGCCTGTTTCCCGCAGCGTTTCGATCATGTCCTGCATCTGTTCGATCTCCGCGGTCTGGGCCGTAATGATATCCTGGGCGAGAGGGGCCAGGACCTCGTGGGCGCCGCCGTATTTCAGATAGCTCTGGGCCATATTGATGGCGGCGTCATGGTGGGGGATCATCCCGGTCAGAAAGTCGATGGAGGCGCTGCCCGAGTGCTCGATGTTTTCCATGTCCGTCATCATGGCCGCCATGATGGCGTCCTGGTCCTCCAGGTAACCGCGCAGATTGAAGTCCTCCGGCTGGCCGGAGGGCTCTTGTCCTTCGGAGCTATGGTCCATGCCGGCGTGATCCATCCGGCCGCCGTCTGTGGCGGTGGGTTTCGGGCTGGTGCCGGGGGCTTTTTTATAGGTGCTGGCGCCCCAGATCAATGCGGCGATCACAATGGCGGCGGCGGTGCCGATGATCCAGTACCACTTTTTCCTGTCCATAAGTTCCTCCTGTCCTGGCTTTTTCAGCCAAGTGGTTTTCCCTATGTTCTGCGGACCGGAGGATTTTATACCCGCGGCGGAGGATGCGGCCATAAAAAAGCACCGGAGGACGTTTTGTCCTCCGGTGCGCTGATTCAGCCAGTAAACAGCTGGGTCCAATAGTTCCCGCTGGCCACATAGCCTACGCCGAGCTGGGTGTATGAGGCGTTGAGGATGTTGGCGCGGTGGCCGGGAGAGTTCATCCAGGCGGCCACCACCTCCCGGGGCGTCCGCTGGCCGTAGGCGATGTTTTCCCCCGCGGTGCGGTAAGACACGCCGAAGGAGGTCAACATCTGGAAGGGGGTGCCGTAGGTGGGGCTGGTGTGGGAGAAGTAATTCTGATCCACCATGTCCTGAGATTTGATCCGGGCCACGCGGGAGAGCTCCCCACTGGCCGCCAAGGGCTGGAGACCATTTTCCTGGCGGGCGTCGTTGACCAGCCGGACCACTTCGGACTCGTAGCTGGAGAGGGAGCCTTCGTCAGCGGGGGGCGTATTCTCTCCGCCGGGGGCGTCCGGCGTCTGCTCCGGCCAGAGCGTCTCTCCGCCGGGGAAATCAGGCAGCTGACCCGGCGGAGTGAGATCCGGGCAGTTGGACAGAAGCCCGTTCAGGCCGTTGTTGAAAAGATCCGACAGGTCGAGCTGGCAGGAGCCCGCCTGGATCTGATATCCGGACGGCATCTGTGCGGCATTCCCCTGGTACACGGTCATAGTGATGGGGGCGGCGGCGGCGGAAACGGTAAGCACAGTGCCGGTCAAAGCAGCGGCGACAAGGTAGGTACAAATTTTCTTCATTGGAAACACCTCTCTGTCGTTGATTTATTTCCCTTGCAAGGCTGTTTGGATTGTAACTGTTTTGTAACTATTTTGCAAATGCAATATTTTCCGGACAATGAAAAAGCCGCCCCTGGAAGGGGCGGCTCTGGATCATCTGGGTCTGCCGGGGCGGTTATGGGGCGGGCGGGCCGGAGGACGCATGGGAGGCCGGAACACCGGCGGGAGCAGGATCGGAGGCAGGACCACCGGTGGACGCATCACGGGCAGACAGCCTGCGGGGGGACAGCCCACGGGGGGTTGGAACGGCGGAAAAGAGTCTTGGGGGACGGCGATGATGTTCAGCGCGGAGATCTGCGGCGGAATGCTGTTCGTCATCACGCCGTTATACCAGATGCGGATGAGGGTGCCGGGGCGGAACCAACCCGCGTTTGGGGTATTTACAATGACATTTTGCCGAGTATCGAGATCCAGCACGAGCAGGCGCTCCCACTGCACCTCGATCACGACGGCTTGCATAATCATGCGGGACACCTCCTATCGGTGTACCCCAGGATATGCCGGACGAGGGCGCGTGGTCACGGGTCCGGCCGGGAGGGAGGGGTATAAAAAAGTCCGAAGCATTGAAACTCAATGCTTCGGACTTTGGCGGAGAAGGAGGGATTTGAACTTTGGCGAAAAACCGTTATATCCATTGTGGCTCTAAGCGATCTGTTATTGCGTGTGTAAATTCGTGTGCAGTTTTTCAAGATAATCGTTGATTTTGGCATCGCCCTCTTGGGCGGCTTGGTCAAAAACGTACGAGTACGTTTTCTTGTAGGTTGTCTCGTTTGTCCATCCACCGCGCTCCATGGCGTGCCCGTCATCGATCCCCAAAGACTTCATCACAGCGGCGTTGGTATGCCTTAGTCCATGAACTGTGGTATCAGTTATACCTGCTCGCTGACAGACTTTATGGATGTGCCTGCGGAGCGTGTCGGGGTGGATCTTAAAGATCTGCCCGCTTGCTTCCGGGGTGTAAAGCTCTTTTAGTTTCTTCATAATGTAATCTGGGCATGAAATGGTCCTTTGGCTGCTTTCATTTTTAGCCCCATCCTTGAGAATCCACTTGTTCTCTTTGTTTGGTACGACTGTGCGGCGCACTGTAATGGCGCCTCGATCGAAGTCAACACAATCCCACCAGAGACCGATAATCTCAGATCGGCGCATCCCTAACCAGGCGGCAATGAGGATAGGAACCTCACAGCTATCACCTTCAGAGGCCTGGATCAATTTCCCCAAATCATCTGGCTGGAGGTAACGTTTTATTGGCTTTATCCGTTGGGGCAGCTTAACACCAAATGCATCGACTCCATATTCTTTTAGAACAGGTCGAATCAGACCATAAGCGTTGGATACGGTTTTTGCGGAGACTTTCTTCGCCTCAAGGTTCACGGCTCTTTGAATATCACTTTTTTCCAGGGTATAGATATTCTGGTTCATGATTGTTTGAAAGCGATGTTTTTTAATGGTGGAGTAACCTCGGACAGTAGAAGGGGAGAGAACAGGCTCTTTCAGCTCAATATACTGATCGATAGCATCCTGCAAGGATAATGACTTGCGGCGCTCCTCCTGCTTGTCGATCATACCAGTCTTTAATGCGATAGCCTTTGCCTGGCACATATCCGGATCTGGCTCTACCACACTTACCCGCTTGCCGGCCACCATGACCTGGCATCGGTACTGGCCAGACGGGAGCAGTTGCGGCGTTGGCAGTTTTGTTTTCATTGCTTTTTCCTCCTATTCTTGGTAGAATAAAAGGGCAGATAGGCCCACAAAGCTTTCTGCCCCTTTCCGCTCTCGGTGTGACAGCACCGGGGGCGGTTTTTTAGTTGTCGTTTATTTTAGGTTTGATATAGTCCTGTAAATCGGAAAATTCTTGGTCCGCATCAACAGCCTCCGCAGATACATATTCAGTCAAGGCGCCTAACTCCTTGATGCGCTTTTCAGCTTCGGCTTTGCCAATGCTGTTGAGACGCCAGTATTGGGCTAAGAGTTGAAGTTCCCTTGCGGTGCAATCGGAGATACACCATAATTGGGAGCCATCTTGTTTGTGCCCACTGCGTTTAACCCGAGTAAATTCATCATTAGAGAAAGAGCTTTTCTGCGCAGCCTCCATGGCATCTGCAATTCCAATTAACTCGTCTTCGTTGGTTTCCCATCCCATTAAGTAACTTGGGGTAGAATGAAGTGCATTGGCTAAAATGTTTAGTTTGCTTATCGGTACATTCTTGATTCCACCAGTTTCATATCGCTGCAAGGTAGATTTGCTCATACCGGTCGCATCGGCTAATTGTTGATAACTATATCCGAGTTTCTCTCGGAGGCCCCTGATTCGATTGGCAATATCAATCATGTTTTCCTCTGGTATTATTGGCATATAACCGCCTCCATGTGGTAAGTATAACCCGTTTGGCCCATTTATGCAACTATATTTTAAAAAAGTTGCGCAAATGGGTTGACAGCCATAACCATTTGGGGTTAATATATGGTCGTCCCAAATACGCAACGATGTGGGGTGAAATATATGAATGCTAGACTTTTGAGGGCAGCACTCGCTGAACACGGGATGACACAAGGGAAATTAGCTTATAGCATCGGAATATCTGAAAATTCAATGAGTAGAAAAATTCAGGGCAGACGTGAGTTTACAATCAGTGAAGCGGATAGAATATGTGAAATTTTAAAAATCGCAGATCCCGCAAAAATTTTTTTAACCAGGTCGTCCCAAAAATGCAACAACGAAAAAGAATGATAGGAAGGAGACTTTATGAGCGAACTTCGAATTTTTAACAGCGCCGAGTTTGGACAGATCCGCACGGTGGAGGAGAAAGAAAAAATTCTTTTTTGCGCCAAAGACGTGGCAATATCACTCGGCTACAAAGACCCAACCAACGCTATTAAGCTCCATTGCAAGGGGGTGGTAAAACGCCACCTCCTTACCGGCGGAGGCAAGCAGCTCACCAACTTTATCCCCGAGGGCGACATCTACCGTCTCGCCGCCAGCTCGGAGCTTCCTGGTGCTGGCCGCTTTGAGAGCTGGATCTTCGACGAAGTTCTCCCCACCATTCGCCGTCATGGCGCTTACATGACCCCTGAAATCATCGAGAAGGCCCTGACAGACCCAGACACCATCATCCAGCTCGCTACTACTCTGAAGGAGGAACGAGCCAAGAGAAAGGCTCTGGAGGCCCAGGCGGAGGCGGACAAGCCTAAGGTGCTCTTTGCCGACGCCGTGGCTACCGCCAAAACCTCGATCCTGGTGGGAGAGCTGGCAAAGCTCATCAAGCAAAATGGTGTCGACATTGGTCAGAACCGACTTTTTGCTTGGCTGCGAGAAAACGGCTATCTGATCCGTCGCAACGGCACCGACTATAACATGCCCACCCAGCGTTCTATGGAACAAGGCCTGTTTGAGATCAAAGAGACCTCCATTACCAATCCTGATGGCAGTATCCGGGTAAACAAGACACCCAAGGTGACAGGGAAGGGCCAGGGGTACTTTGTAAATCTGTTTTTGGGAGAGCGGGTCGGGTAAATCAAAAAACTTATCCCCGCAAACCGTTGCAAATCAATCAACAATTATCGACATAACGATAACGGGCGAAAACTGTCGAAAATCTAGTTGCGCTGTCGATGCTACGGTGTCTACTAAGCAAATGGAAGGGGGACATGTTAATGTCTGGAAACTGCTCTGAGACCTGTTTATGGGACACCTTATTTGGTACGATAGTTGTACCCCAAAGATGGAAACATTTTATCTTGACTGGATGGAACAAATGTACTACAATGTGTCCATCGAGGGGAGAAATCTGGTCAGGGAAAGGGGGCACTCAAGATGAAGCAGTCTGAACGGCCAAGTAACGAGAAGGGAGGGGCGCCCCAAGGAGAAGTACATAGTGATGAATGGAAAAGAAAGTGGGTAATTGAGAACTTGCAACAACTCAGTCCCGAGGAGCTTGAGGAGTTCTTTTCTCAAGTATTGCGGCTAGAACTGAGGAAACCTTTGCAAGATCATCTCCATCAAGTTCGGCTATCCATGTCGCAAGAATAAGCTTTGCGGGGTCAGAGCATATTTTCTTCCAAATCCTCTCGTTCACTTGGGCGGGAGGATTTTTTTCATCAATTCCCATAAGCTGTGCAGGGGAGACGCCCAGAGCGTTTGCAAAGGCGGCAATTTTGCTTTGGCTCAGATCAACTAGTCCGGCTTCTACTTTTGCAATGGAAGAGCGGTCCTTGTATCCAACCTTTTCAGCCAAAGATTCTTGAGATAGGCCAAGGTTTTCTCTTAGTACTTTAATCATTTCGTGCGTTTCCATTTTAATACCTCCAGCTTTATAAAGACAATATCACGTGCGTGAATTTGTGTCAACAAAAATTTAAAAGATTCCAAAATAGTGTTGACATAGATTCACAACGGTGGTACTATCTTGGTGTGAATTAAATTCACTAAGGGGGTGGTAAATATGAACTATCCGGAGCTTCGAGCCTCAATAGCACGAGCAGGTATTACCAACCGTAAGGTTGCAGAAATTCTTGGCCTTTCAGAGCAGGCGCTTTACAATAAGATTCAAGGTGAAACTGAATTTAAAAACAGTGAAATTAAGAATTTGGCCAGCCTTCTCAATCTTTCTATGGCAGATGTAAATTATATTTTTTTTGATCAAAGCGTGATTTAAATTCACGTAACCGTCCCACATAAAAAGGAGGCGTAAAAATGTGGTCCTGGTTAAAAAAGAATCACCCCAATTTGTATGAGGTGATTCAATGGGGTGTTTTAGCCCTGGCTCTGGCGGCACTTATTGTGTCGTTCCACTAAAAACAGAAAGGAGGAAAAAACAGGTGAGCGCAGAGGAATTTATCAAAGGAAGGGAATAGATCAGTGAGAAAAATTTTCAATGAATATGGGACAACCATTCTATTATCTGTGGCAGTAACCATTTTGTCCCGTCTATTACTAAGTTTGTAGCCAGCGAAACGAGAATCGGTATCCATGCATTTTTAATCCAGAGTTCTCTGCGTTTATTTTTTGCAGTGTGTCTGTAATCCTGTAATACCTTGTGTCCCATATCGGTCAAACGGTAGGAGTCCAGATATTCCTCTTTTGTCAATGCACCATCAAGGTATGTTCGGACATCTTGCCGGATCAGAGCGCGGTCGTTTGTATGCTGAGTATGCTGAGTGCGTGGAGCCAAATAACACCTGCCGGGACACATTTCCTTTACTCGAAACTCCACTTCGGAGATTCCTGGTAGGCCTAAACGATAGCACTCAGGCTAACCGGTTCATGCTCCTTAATAAATTCAAGAATATCCATATCAAGATCATTGTGTTCTGACATGAAATTACCCCCATTCGACTGTCATTCTACCATAAGCCAGAGTGGAGGTAAACGGAAGCGAAAAATTCTATTCAGGCCGGGACAGTGCGTGAAAGTAGGGGAGGGAACCTTATGCGTTATTACTTGGAGGGGGCGGGGTTTGCCTTTGCACTGATCGTTCTGGCGAAACTTATAATGCACGTTTTATAAGTTCTTGCAGAAGCCAGACAAGGACAGTAACCCCAGCACCTATGAGCCGCTCTTTCCACCGTTCTTTTGCGGTCAGCGATGTTTTGGCCCTCCACCGCTTAACTTCTATTCGACCTGTATCTGTCGCTGTGAGGTTTCCCAAAGGTGGGTCTGTGTAGTCTGATCCGGGTGGAAGGAACGGAGCAAGGTTGTGAGAGTGCTCTTTAATTAACTGGTTTTCAAGCAGGAAGTCCACGGTTTTCAATATTTCGGACCCATGCTTGGCAACAAATTCTTCCCGAGACCACCCACTCTTACAATCGACTATATCAGCTAAAACCATCATATCAAATTCAGGAATATTTATAGTATCCACCTCCCTTTGCCCACATTCTACTACTTTCGGCAAAGGGGGACAAGCCTACCAACAACTCCAGCAAATAAGAAAGGAGACAAACCATGCCTAGAGTGAGACCCTATACCCCCGAGCTCCGTCAGCAGGAGCGGGACAAAAAAAGCAACGAAGTTCTCGCCAGGGCGCTGAGGCGTCACCGTGTGGATACGAATGTGCCCGATAATGAGCTGGCGAAAAAGCTTGGCGTTGGGAGGACAAGTATCTGGCGATGGAAAGAGGACCCCGGCAAAATGACCTTGGCAACGGCGCGGAGACTGGCCCATGAATGCAAGCTGTCCGCTGATGAATGGCTTGCCATCGGAGGCTTTCAGGAAAGGGGGAAAACTCAATGAACTACAAAGGCAAGCGGGTGAAACACCGCTCGACGACGGAGATCAAACGCTTCCGTCAGAGACTTTGGGGCATCGCCACCGGCCTGACGCTCGTTGCGGTCTGTGTCTGCGCCGGCATTGGCCTGGGGAGGTGGGTGCTGTGAGCATCCCGGAGGAGACCCGGCGGGAGGCGTACTACGAGAGCCGGAAAGAGGCCAAATCCAGACGGGAGAAAATCTACCAAAGGCTCTTGAACGACGGCCCCATGATGGCGGAGACGCTCATGGCCGCCATGGGCTTTATGGATAACGGCAAAGTCATGCCCAGGCTTACGGAGTTGAAGAAAAAGGGGAAGGTCAGACCCATCGGAAAGGTCAGGAACCGACAGGGGAAACGGGTGACGCTGTGGGAAGCCATTCCGCCTGAAGAGATAAAAAGAGCCGCCCCCGGTGGTAACGACACCGAGGACGGCAGCAAAGAAAAAGATTCCACCCACAAGATAACAGAACGGAGGCAAAAAGTCAATGCCCATCCGTGAGACCATTATCCCCGGCACGATCCGATATCAGCGCTGTGCCCGCTGCGGCAAGGAGCTGGGAGAAATCTGTTCCCTGGATGACTACGATCCCGGCGCCCTGTGCCATAGCTGCAAGGCGGAAAAGGCCAGGGAAGATGATCTGGCCGAGGCCCAGATGGAAGTCCTTGATTGGGTGGACGGCGAGCTTGCCAAACGAAGGGATGTGCCCAGGACATTTCGGGAGTCCCTTCGGTGGGCCGGGCTGAAACAATTTCATTTGGAGGAACAAGCATGAATCTCTATGAAAAAATGGCCGCCATCATGGCGGATGTGCAATACCTCGCCAAGGATGACAAGGTGGAGTTCGGTTCCACAAAGTACAAGGCCCTGTCGGAAGAGAAGGTCACATCCATCATGCGGGCGGAGCTGCTTAAGCACAGGCTGGTGGTGTTCCCAATCTCTCAGACCGCCTCTCGTACGGGGCAAATCACCCACGTGGACGTGGTGTACCGGCTGGTGAACGTGGAGAACCCGGAGGAGTACATCGAGATCGTCTCCTGCGGTGACGGCGCGGACAGCCAGGATAAGGGGAGCGGGAAGGCCATGACCTACGCCTTCAAGTACATGTGGTTGCGCACGTTTGCCCTTCCCACTGGAGATGACCCGGACAAGATCTCCAGCGCGGAGCTGGACGAGGAGGAGAAAAAGCCCGGGAACAGGATTCCCCCGGAAGAGGACGAGCCTGTGTACTGCGAGGAGTGCGGGGCCAGATTTGCTGACTACTTCGACGGGAAACAGCTTATCAAGGCGGCTATCTTGGCCAAGAGAAGCAAGGAGAGAACCGGCAGGGTTCTGTGCGCCAAGTGTGCTAAGGCAGCCAGGAAAGCGGCGGAAGGTGAGGGGGCATGAAAACGCCCATCGACACGGTGAAGGGCGTTATCACAGACATCGACGAGCGTACAGGCACGGTGACCATCCAGGCCCACTATGACGATTGGTTCACCCTCACCAAGCGGCAATACCGGGAGTGCCTTGTCCAGCTCGTGGACGCCCGAACGCTGTCCGGCAAGCAGAGGAACATGTGCTACGCCCTGCTCCGGGAGATCAGCGACTACACCGGCATGGGGGCGGACTCCACCAAAGAGTACATGAAACTCAAATTCCTGGCGGAGGACCTGGGGGAGACGGCAGACAAGATCTTCTCTCTGTCCAATGCCCCCGTGTCCCTGGTATGCGCCTTTCAACGGTTCCTGATCCATTTCATTCTGGATTGGGACATCCCCTGCCGGTTCTCTCTGCTGGACTACGTGGACGACGTGGGGGACTACATCTACTATTGCCTGATGACTAAAAAATGCTGTGTTTGCGGCGGCCCGGCCGACCTGCACCATGTGGACCGGGTAGGGATGGGCCGGGACCGGCACGACATCTGCCACGAGGGTTTGGAGGCGCTTCCGGTCTGCCGGGGCCACCACCAGGAGGCCCACACGATGGCGGACGCCGACTTTTTCAAGCGGTACCACCTGCCAGGTGGGATCGTGCTGGACAAGACCCTCTGCCGCATCTGGAAGCTGAAAGCGAGGAAAAAGGATGCGTGAAAACCTTAAAAACGCTCGTAAAGCGAAAGGTATGACACAGCAAGCCATGGCGGACAAGCTTGGTATTAGCTTGCGTTACTACCAACAAATCGAAGCTGGTGACCGGACAGGCGATTTTGAGATATGGGATTCGCTAGAAGATTTTACTGAAATCCATCAAAGGATTTTAAGAGAGACAAATCCCGACAGAGAAGATAGTCAGTAGGCACTTCTAATACATCAGCAAGCTTTACTAGCATATCAAGCGACGGTTCTCGGACGCCCTGTTCGTAACACTGATAACTCCTTAATGCCAACCCCACCATATCAGCCAATCCTTGTTGTGTAATTTTCCTTGCCATTCTGACTGAGCGCAATCTTTTTCCAAACATAATGATCCTCCTAAAAATGCTCTTGACTACGTGCACATTGTACGTTATTATATGAGCAAGGACAACGTGCAAAACGCACGTAATATAAGGAGGGTTAAACATGAACGTACATGAACGCCTAGTAATTTATTGCCACAACCTGACCCAAGAAACACCATTTTGTATCAACTGCAAGCATTTTTATCAGCATTACCGTAAAGACGGGTGGCCGTTTAATTCAGGGCATTGTTGCTTCCCGAGGTTGAAACTGCGGAGGGACTATGACACCTGTGAGCACTTTGAGAACAAACATGACCCCGGAAGGGAGGGGGGCATAGCGTGAGCAGAAAGAAAATGTTCAAAGACATTCCTGGCTTTGATAGCTACTTGAAAAAAGCATACTGTGACGATGGGAAAACCATGTATCAAATAGCCGATGAACTGGGCTGTTCCGCATCCGCTGTACTTGGACAACTTCGCCGTTGTGGAATCGAGAGCAGGAGTACCCATGACTACGAGACGAGCGAAAAGGTACATGAAGCATGGCGAAAAATTGGTCAAGCCGCAAAGGGACGAAAATTGACCGATGAACAAAAGTCGCTTCTTTCACAAAAGGCTACCGGGAGGAGGAAGCGAGATGATTACGAGTTCGGTGGCCACGAAAAAAAGCGGGACGATGGTTATATCGCAGTCTACTGTCCCCAGCATCCTAACGCAAGTCGAGAAGGCTACGTGATGAAACACCGCCTGGTAATGGAGCGTGCGCTTGGCATGTATATTCCAGCAGGCTATGTAGTTCATCACATCAACCATATACGGGATGACAATCGGCTGGAAAATCTGGCCCTGATGACATTCCAAGCCCATGCGGCGCTTCATATGACAGAGCGCCAGAACAGGAGGAAGGTAAGTTGAGTCTCAATAGGATCATTTTGCAGGGCCGCCTCGTGGCGGACCCAGAAATGCGCACCACCCCCAGCGGCGTCCCCGTCACCACCCTTCGTCTGGCCTGTGACCGTGACTTCAAGAACAAGCAGACCGGCGAGAAGGAGACCGACTTCATCAGTGTGGTCGCCTGGCGCCAGACCGCGGAGTTTGTGAGCCGCTACTTCACCAAGGGCCGGATGGCCGTGGTGGAGGGCCGCCTCCAGATCCGCCCCTATACGGACCGGGACGGCAACAAGCGCACCGCCGCCGAGGTGGTGGCTGACAACGTATACTTTGGGGACGGCAAACCCGGCGGCGACAGCGCCAACACCTCTCCGGCGTACCAGAGACCGGCTGGCGGCGTGGACGTCTCTGGTGACAATTTCGCCGATCTGGAAGGCGACGACGGCGACCTCTCGTTTTGATGGGCGGTGAGGTCCAATGGCGAGGGAGTATTTCTGCGCATACCACAGCTATTTACAGGCCATGGCCCGCCTCACCGATGAGGAGGCCGGGCGGCTGTTCCGGGCCCTTCTGAGATACAGTGAAACCGGCTTGACGCCTGACCAGCCCGGGAATGAGGCGTATGCCTTTGATTTTATTGCCGCTCAGATTGACAGGGACGCCAAGAAGTACGAGGGATATGCCGCGGCACAGGCGGAGAAGGCAAAAAAACGATGGAATGCCCCGGGATGCCGTGGCATATCCGGCAATGCCGACGATGCCAAAGAGAAGAAAAAGAAGAAGGAGAAGAAGAATACCCCCCATACCCCCCAGCGGGGGGCGGAGTTCGAGGAGTTTTGGTCCAAGTACCCGAAGAAAGTTGGCAAAGAGCCTGCTAGGAAAGCATTCGAGCTCGCTTTGGAGAAGACGACGCTTGGATCACTCCTGACCGCCGTGGAGCGGCAGAAGTGCAGCAGCCAATGGAGTAGGGACGGGGGTCAGTACATACCAAACCCCGCCACCTGGCTGAACCAGGAGCGATGGGAGGATAAGCTGCCGGAGGTTCCCGGACCATCTGCCGGAGAGGAGGATGACGGCTATGGGCCCACTCTGCTTTGAGGGCGTCCTTCTCTGCGAGCCCCGGATGATCGACCCGAGCATGAGCACCGGCCTTTGGTGGTGTCAGTCTCCGGAGGATGTGCAGGCCGTCGGTGTCAACGCCGTCTGTCTCTCAGTGACGGGGCGGTGGGAGGACGTGAAGGACTGCGGGGATTGGCTGTCTCAGTTCCCCTTCGTGTTCGTGGCTTCCCCGGACCGGGAGCTGGTGGAGCAGGTGCGGCGCCATGTTCGAGGCCTGCCGGTGCTCTCCCCACGGGAGGGGGCCTTTGGGGGGTATCCCTCCATCACGGCTTTCCTGGAAGCCCATCTGCCAAGTGAGATCAATGGCCTCTTGTACGGGGCGGTGATGGAGCCCTCTTATGGGCTTCTAGAGCTGGCCCGGGTCTCGGTCCTGGATGAGCGGGAGGTCCCCCGCACGCTCTCCGGCCTGCCGGTGCTGGACAAGCTCACCGGTGGTTTCCGTTCCGGGGAACTGTCCGTCTGGACAGGCAAGCGGGGGGAGGGAAAGTCCACCCTCCTGAGTCAGATCCTTCTGGAGGCCATTGACCAAGGGCACAAGGTCTGCGCCTACTCCGGGGAGCTGCCCGCCGGACAGTTCAAGGCCTGGGCCCTGGTCCAAGCGGTTGGGCCCGGACACCTGGATCTGTTCCAGGACCCGGAGGTGGGGGAGCAGATAAGCTGCGCCCAGCCCATGGCCGCCCGGCGGGTGGATGAGTGGTGGGCCGGGCGGTATTACCTCAACGACATCCGGGACGGCTCCGCCCACGATGAGGACCGTATCCTGGATGAGTTTACTTACGCAAATCGTGTCCTTGGCTGCGACGTGTTCCTGGTGGACAACATCATGACCACCCGCCTCTCGGGGGACCGGGATTTCTACCGGGCTCAGTCCATGTTTACCCAGCGGTTGACCCGATTTGCCAAAGCCCAGGGGGTACATGTCCACTTGGTGGCCCATCCCCGGAAGACCCAACAGGGCAAACCGGTGACGGACGGGGACGACATATCCGGCTCCGGGGATATCGCCAATCTTGCGGATAACGTGTTTTCTGTGCGGCGGCTCTCCGACGAGGAGGCCGAGAACGAGGGATGTTCCTCTCTGGTCTACGTGATGAAGGTCCGCAACCGGGGGAAGCGGGGTAAGGTCGGGTTGGAGTTTGATTCAGATTCATGCCGGTTTTACCCACCCGGGAAAGGGCCGTCCAAGGCCTACGGCTGGGAGCGAATGGCGGAACAAACGACTTTAGTGGACCTGGGCGGCGCCCCGGTTCCGTTTGAGGAGTGATATACATGACAAACCAAGAAGCGGCTGAGATCCTTCAATCTGAGCATTACCGATGGTCGATGTTGGCGAGGCTTGATGAGCGCCAGGGACACACGGAACTGGCATCGGCCTGCCGGGAGATCATGGAAGCCTTGGACCGGGGGACGCGGGCGCTGGAGGAGGCTCATGGTTGAGTTTACCGTCCCCGGCATTCACGGGAAGGACCGGCCGCGGATGACCAGGGGAGGTCATGTCTACACCCCGAAAGCCACCGAGGATTTTGAGGCCAAGGTCCAGTGGCACTTCCGCCGTGCCGTCCACGGCCCCATTGTTCCCCTGGAGGGGCCGGTGTCCGTCACCATCAAGGCCTACCACCCCATCCCCAGGAGCGCCCCCAAGTATAAACAGCAGGCCATGCTCTCCGGGGACCTGGTGCCCCTTACCAAGCCTGACGCGGACAATGTCCTGAAGCTCGTCCTGGACGCCCTCAACGGCCTGGCCTACCTGGACGACAAGCAGGTGACCCGCCTGCGCTACCAAAAGCGCTACGCCTTGGAACCCGCCGTCTATGTCCGGGTGGAGGAAGCAGTCCGAGAAGCG